>NZ_JBIWLQ010000011.1:0-324332 GCF_044766265.1 Streptomyces sp. NPDC102283 | reverse complement strand
TGGGCCCCCCCTCGGGGGGGCCCCCCGGCTTGGTATACCCCGCGGCGGGGGGGGGCCCCCCCCGGGGCCCGGGCGCCCCCCCCCCCCCGGTGGGTGGGGGCCCGGCGCGTTGGGCCGGGCACCCACCGGGGCCCAAGGGCGTCAGACGTTGACGCCGAAGTCCTGGGCGATGCCGCGCAGGCCCGAGGCATACCCCTGGCCGATGGCGCGGAACTTCCACTCCGCGCCGTTGCGGTAGAGCTCGCCGAAGACCATCGCGGTCTCCGTCGAGGCGTCCTCGCTCAGGTCGTAGCGGGCCAGCTCGGTGTTGTCGGCCTGGTTGACCACGCGGATGTACGCGTTGCGGACCTGGCCGAAGCTCTGCTGGCGGCTCTCGGCCTCGTAGATCGAGACAGGGAAGACGATCTTGTCGACGTCGGCCGGCACGGCGGCCAGGTTCACCTTGATGACCTCGTCGTCGCCCTCGCCCTCACCGGTGGTGTTGTCACCGGTGTGCTCGACGGAGCCGTCGGGGCTCTTCAGGTTGTTGAAGAAGACGAAATTGCCGTCGGCGGCGACCTTGCCCTCGGCGTTCGCCAGCAGCGCGCTGGCGTCGAGGTCGAAGTCACCACCGGTGGTGGTGCGGGCGTCCCAGCCCAGACCGACGATGACCGCGGTCAGGTTGGGCGCGGCCTTGGTCAGCGAGACGTTGCCGCCCTTGCTGAGGCTGACTCCCACGAGTCCTCCAGTAGTTTTCTCAGGAGCCGGCGCACGCCGGCTTCCCCGTCGTTCATTGGCATCGGATCAACGAATGGATCCTAGTGACCGGTTCCCGGCCAAAACAGGCTTTTGACCGGGCGTCGCCAGGAGATCGTCTCAGAGCGCTTCGAGCGCCTTGACGTAGTCGTTCAGGTCGCGGGCGTCCGGGAGCCCGTTCACGACGCTCCAGCGGACGACGCCCGCCTTGTCGATGACGAAGGTGCCGCGCACGGCGCAGCCCTTGTCCTCGTCGAAGACGCCGTACGCCCGCGAGGTCTCCCCGTGCGGCCAGAAGTCGGACAGCAGCGGGTACTCCAGGCCCTCCTGCTCGGCGAAGACGCGCAGGGTGTGGATGGAGTCGTTGGAGACGGCGAGGAGCTGGGTGGACTCGTTCTCGAAGCGGGGCAGCTCGTCGCGGAGCGCGCACAGCTCGCCGGTGCAGACGCCGGTGAAGGCGAACGGGTAGAACACCAGCACCACGTTCTTCTCGCCGCGGAACTCCGACAGCCGCACGGTCCGGCCGTGGTTGTCCTTGAGCTGGAAGTCCGGGGCCCGACTGCCGACCTCGATCGTCATGGAACACGTATCCCTTCGCCGCTTCTCCGCATCCCGGGCCGGGTCCGTCCGGGTGACACCCACCCTACGCAGGGGCCCGGGGCAGGACCCGGAGGGGCCGTGGACGCACGAAGGGCCCCCACGGGCGCGGTGTGCGCCCGTGAGGGCCCCGGGTGGTGCACAACGTGGTTCAGCGCTTGCCCTTGGCCCCCTTGGGGGTGACCAGACGGCTGCCCGTCCAGTCCTTGCCCGCGCTGATGCTCTTGGTCTGGGCGAGACCGGCTGTCTGGGCAGCCTCATTGATGTCGCTCGGTTCGACGTATCCGTCACGGCCGGTCTTCGGCGTCATCAGCCAGACCGTACCGCCGTCCTCGATCAGACCAATGGCATCCACCAGCGCGTCCGTAAGGTCGCCGTCCTCGTCGCGGAACCAGAGCAGGACGACGTCTGCGACGTCGTCGTACTCCTCGTCGACGAGTTCCTGGCCGGTAGTGGCCTCAATGCCCTCACGGAGCTCCAGCTCGACGTCGTCGTCGTAGCCGATCTCCTGGACCACTTGTCCGGGCTCGAACCCCAGGCGTGCTGCCGGGTTGGTCCGCTCCTCCGCGTGGTCCGCGGTCGCGCTCACGGGTTGCCTCCTGATCATGTCTTCGGAAAATGCTGCAGCCACGCGCGTGCGCGGGGCGTTGGCCGTAGTCCACACGGGCTCGGCGAATCGCGCAAGTACCCAGCGTGCGAGACCGCCTATACGGTGACGTTCCCTGCCACGTCGCCGCAAGTTCAGGCATGTCTCTCCGGCGGCTTCCCGGGGGCTCCCCCGGGTCACTCCATCCGTTTACGTCCTTCCTCAGCTTATGCGGTTTCGATCCGCCAATCGGAGTCGAACAGCCTTTGGGAACACTTGGACGCCTTGGGCGTAAGGTTGCGGTTTGCCCGTACCCAGCCGCGTACTGCCCACACTCGTGCCCCATGGACGCGTTCCGGAACCTCGGGGTTACCCCACGGTAAAGATGACGTTCGGGCCCTCGCGGTAGCACGATGGAGGCGGCGAACCCAGAGTTGTCCCCCGGGGGCGTGTGCCCGTAGCAGGCCCCGTAGAGCACCACCGAACAGCGAAGGAACAGTGTGGCTTCCGGATCCGATCGCAACCCGATCATCATTGGCGGCCTTCCGAGCCAGGTCCCGGATTTTGATCCTGAGGAGACCCGGGAATGGCTCGACTCCCTCGACGCCGCCGTCGACGAGCGCGGCCGTGAGCGCGCCCGCTACCTGATGCTCCGGCTCATCGAGCGCGCGCGGGAGAAGCGCGTCGCCGTGCCGGAGATGCGCAGCACGGACTACGTGAACACGATCGCCACGAAGGACGAGCCGTTCTTCCCCGGCGACGAGGAGATCGAACGCAAGGTCCTCAACGCGACCCGCTGGAACGCCGCGGTGATGGTCTCGCGGGCCCAGCGTCCCGGGATCGGCGTCGGCGGCCACATCGCCACCTTCGCCTCCTCCGCCTCGCTGTACGACGTGGGCTTCAACCACTTCTTCCGGGGCAAGGACCAGGGCGACGGCGGCGACCAGATCTTCTTCCAGGGACACGCGTCCCCGGGGATCTACGCCCGCGCTTTCCTGCTGGACCGGCTGAACGAGGCGCAGCTCGACGCGTTCCGCCAGGAGAAGTCGAAGGCCCCGAACGGGCTGTCCAGCTATCCGCACCCGCGGCTGATGCCGGACTTCTGGGAGTTCCCGACCGTCTCGATGGGCCTCGGTCCGCTCGGCGCGATCTACCAGGCGCGGATGAACCGCTACATGGAGGCGCGCGGCATCGCCGACACCTCCAAGTCGCACGTGTGGGCCTATCTGGGCGACGGCGAGATGGACGAGCCGGAGTCCCTGGGCCAGCTGTCCATCGCTGCCCGTGAGGGCCTGGACAACCTGACCTTCGTGGTCAACTGCAACCTCCAGCGGCTGGACGGACCGGTACGCGGCAACGGCAAGATCATCCAGGAGCTGGAGTCGCAGTTCCGGGGCGCCGGCTGGAACGTCATCAAGCTGGTCTGGGACCGTTCCTGGGACCCGCTGCTGGCGCAGGACCGCACGGGCATCCTGGTCAACCGGCTGAACACCACGCCGGACGGCCAGTTCCAGACGTACGCCACCGAGACCGGTGAGTACATCCGCGAGCACTTCTTCGGCGACGACCCGCGCCTGCGGGACATGGTCAAGGACATGACCGACCAGCAGATCCTGCACCTGGGCCGCGGCGGCCACGACCACCGCAAGGTCTACGCGGCCTACGCGGCGGCCAAGGCGCACAAGGGCCAGCCGACGGTCATCCTGGCGCAGACGGTCAAGGGCTGGACCCTGGGGCCGAACTTCGAGGGCCGCAACGCGACCCACCAGATGAAGAAGCTCACGGTCGAGGACCTCAAGCGCTTCCGGGACCGGCTGCACATCCCGATCACGGACAAGCGGCTGGACGAGGGCTACCCGCCCTACTACCACCCGGGCCGCGACTCGGAGGAGATCCAGTACATGCACGACCGCCGCCAGGGCCTGGGCGGTTACGTCCCGACCCGCGTGGTGCGTGCGAAGCCCCTTCCACAGCCCGAGGACAAGACGTACGCGGCTGCGAAGAAGGGTTCTGGCTCGCAGTCGATCGCCACCACCATGGCGTTCGTGCGCGTCCTGAAGGACCTCATGCGGGACAAGGAGATCGGCAAGCGTTTCGTGCTGATCGCCCCGGATGAGTACCGCACCTTCGGCATGGACGCTTTCTTCCCGAGTGCGAAGATCTACAACCCGCTGGGTCAGCAGTACGAGGCGGTCGACCGCGATCTGCTGCTCGCGTACAAGGAGTCCCCGACGGGTCAGATGCTGCACGACGGCATCTCCGAGGCGGGCTGTACGGCCTCCCTGATCGCGGCCGGTTCGGCGTACGCCACGCACGGCGAACCGCTGATCCCGGTGTACGTCTTCTACTCGATGTTCGGGTTCCAGCGCACCGGTGACCAGTTCTGGCAGATGGCCGACCAGCTCGCGCGCGGCTTCGTGCTCGGCGCGACCGCCGGCCGTACGACGCTGACCGGTGAGGGCCTCCAGCACGCGGACGGCCACTCACAGCTGCTCGCCTCGACGAACCCGGGCTGTGTCGCGTACGACCCGGCCTACGGGTTCGAGATCGCGCACATCATGAAGGACGGGCTGCGCCGGATGTACGGCGAGGCGAACGAGGACGTCTTCTACTACCTCACCGTCTACAACGAGCCGATCCAGCACCCGGCCGAGCCGGAGGACGTGGACGTCGAGGGCATCCTCAAGGGCATCCACCGCTTCAGCACCGGTGAGAAGGGCGAGATCCCGGCCCAGATCATGGCGTCCGGTGTGGCGGTCCCCTGGGCCATGGAGGCGCAGCGGATCCTCGCGGACGAGTGGAACGTCAAGGCGGACGTCTGGTCGGCGACCTCCTGGAACGAGCTGCGCCGCGAGGCGGTGGACGTCGAGCGCTACAACCTCCTGCACCCGGAGGAGGAGCAGCGCGTCCCGTACGTGACCAGGAAGCTCGAAGCGGCCCAGGGCCCGTTCGTGGCGGTCTCGGACTGGATGCGTTCGGTTCCGGACCAGATCGCGCGCTGGGTCCCGGGCGCCTACCAGTCGCTGGGCGCGGACGGCTTCGGCTTCGCGGACACCCGGGGTGCGGCCCGCCGGTTCTTCCACATCGACCCGCAGTCGATCGTGCTGGCGGTCCTCACCGAGCTGGCCAAGGAGGGCAAGATCGACCGGTCGGCCCTGAAGACGGCGGTGGACCGCTACGAGCTCCTGGACGTGACCGCGGCCGATCCGGGCGCGGCGGGCGGCGACGCGTAGGCAAGGACAGCCGGGAGGGGCGGTGGCGCTGGAGCGTCGCCGCCCCTCCCGCGTGTCCGGGCTCAGTTCTCCCAGATCTTGAAGGCCCGTACCTGGTACGGGGAGCGGGGCGTCCAGGTGCCGCCGCCGGGGTACGTCTCGAACTCCCCCGTCTCCGCGCACTCGGCGGACTGATAGGTGGTGACGGGCCGCCCGGTGCGGTTGGCGAGCGACTGGGCGTCGCCGCCCTTCGGCAGCGGGACGCAGCTCTCGATGTCCACGCCGGAGAGCTCGTAGGTGTGGCGGGCCCCGGTGAAGTCGGGCTTCTTCCAGAGGCAGAACCTGCCCGCCTCGCAGGTCCCGAGGGCGACGCCCGGGGACCGCTCGGGGGCCGCGGCCGCCCGGTCGTGGGTCAGGGCCTGGGGAACGAGTGCGGTGACGGCCAGGGCGGCCGCGAGAACGGTCGTACGGGTCAAGGTGGTACGCATGGTGGATCAACCCCCGTGGTTGGTCGGTGTTCGCTTCCGCCGCTCACTCTGTGTCACCGGGCACGGTGTGCGGAAGGGCGGCCGGGGGTGCTCCACCCTGATAGGCGAGAGCCCCGCCGAAAGGATTCGGCGGGGCTCCGGCCTGCGCTGTGTTGACGGCCTGCGCGGCGTCGGGCGTCAGATGTGGCCGACTCCGGCGCCCGCCTCGGCGTTCGCGCCGCGCTTGGTGAGGGTGGCGACGAAGGCGGCGACCACGGCGACGATGCCCGCGACCGTGAAGGCCAGGCCCATGCCGGACATGAACGTGTCGTGGATGACCCCGCCGATGCTGTCGATGACGTCCGGCGTCATGCCGGGAGCCTTGGCGAGCTCCTCGGCCGGGACCATGCCGAACTCCGCGGCCTCCTCCAGCTTCGGGTCGGGTGCTCCGGGCAGGCCCGCGCCCGCCCAGTTGTCCGCGAACTCGGAGCTGACCTTGGAGGACATGACCGCTCCGAGGACGGCGGTGCCGAGCGCGCCGCCGACCTGCATGGCGGCCTGCTGGAGACCGCCGGCCACGCCGGACAGCTCCATGGGCGCGTTGCCGACGATGACCTCGGTGGCGCCGACCATGACCGGGGCGAGCCCGCAGCCGAGGAGGGCGAACCAGAGGGACATCGCGAAGGTGCCGGTGGAGTCGCTGAGCGTGGTCATGCCGAACATCGCGGTGGCCGTGCAGACCATGCCGCCGACCAGCGGGACGCGCGGGCCGAACTTGGTGATCAGCAGGCCGGCGACCGGCGAGGAGACGATCATCATGGCGGTCAGCGGCAGCAGGTGCAGACCGCTGTCGACCGGGCTGAGGCCGTGGACGCCCTGGAGGAAGAACGTCACGAAGAAGAGGCCGCCCATGAAGGCGAAGGCCATCAGCATCATGAGCACGACACCGGCCGTCAACGGGATGGAGCGGAACATCCCCAGCGGGACGAGCGGTTCCTTGACCTTGGTCTCCCAGAGGCCGAAGGCCAGGAAGAGCAGGATCGCGAGGCCGAGCCACGCCCAGGTGCGCCCGTCGCCCCAGCCCCAGGACTCACCGGCCTTGATGATGCCCCAGATGAGGGAGAACATCGCGCCCGAGAGGAGCACGATGCCGAGGATGTCGAAGGAGCGCGGCGCGTTGGCGGCGCGGTGGTCCTTGAGGATCACCAGGCCGAAGACGAGCGCGATGATGCCGACCGGCACGTTGATGAAGAAGACCGACTGCCAGCTGACGTGCTCGACGAGCAGACCGCCGACGATCGGGCCGCCCGCGGTGGACGCGCCGATGACCATGCCCCAGATGCCGATCGCCATGTTCAGCTTCTCGGCGGGGAAGGTGGCGCGCAGCAGGCCCAGGGCGGCCGGCATCAGCAGGGCGCCGAAGAGGCCCTGGAGCACGCGGAAGAGAACGACCAGGACGATCTCTTGGGAGAAACCGATCGCGGCGGAGGAGATGGCGAATCCCGCGATACCGATCAGGAAGGTCTGACGGTGGCCGAAGCGGTCGCCCAGCTTGCCCGCGGTGATCAGGGCGACGGCGAGCGCCAGGAGATAGCCGTTGGTGATCCACTGAACATCGGCGAGCGATGCATTGAGGTCGTCCTTGATCGCGGGGTTCGCGATGGCGACGATGGTGCCGTCGAGGGCGACCATCATCACGCCGAGGGCGACGGCGAAGAGGGTCAGCCAGGGGTGGCCGCGAAGCCCCTTGACCGGGGCGGGTACTGCGTTGTCTTCCGGCTCCCGCGGCGCCTTCTCGACGGTGGTCTGACTAGTCATACGGCGAGACTAGTGACAGCTACTGACAGTTGACAAACCAATTCACAAGTCAGTAACTGTCACGTAGCTCACACGAAGCGCACAGGTATGCTGAGCTGGACAAACACGGGAAAAGAGGAACCGGTACGTGACCGACGGGCAGACAGTCGAGCCCCGAGCCGGACTGCGTGAACGCAAGAAACAGCGCACCCGGGACGCCCTGGTACGCGCCTCCCTCGAACTGTTCACCACCCAGGGGTACGAGCGCACCACCGTCGACGAGATCGTCGACGCCGTGGAGGTCTCCCAGCGCACCTTCTTCCGCTACTTCGCGAGCAAGGAGGACGCCACCTTCGCCGTGCAGGAGATGGTCGAGTCCCGCTTCATCGAGGAGCTGCGCCGCCGCCCCGCGGACGAAGCCCCCTTCGAGGCCATGCGCCGGGCGGTGCTGTGCGCGTGGAACAGCATCGGTGAGGCGATCGAGGAGGTCGTCTCCGTCGATCTCCATATGCGGACCTACCAGATGATCGAGTCGACCCCCTCCCTGCTCGCCGCCCACATGCGGCGCGGCGTCGCCCTGGAGCACCAGATCGCCCTGCTGATCGCGGAGCGCGAGGGGCTCGACGTGGAACGGGACCCCCGGCCGCGGGTGGCCGTCGCCGCGTTCTCCGCGGTGATGCGGGTGACCGGTCAGCTGTGGGGCCGGGGGCTCGATCCGAGCGTGGAGGCGCTGCGCGACCTGACCGAGGAGTATCTCGACCAGCTCGTCCCGGCCCTCGCCCGGAACTGGCGCCGGGAGTAGCTCGGCCACCGGGCGGTGGTGACCCTCTGTGAGAGATCCATGGTGAATCCTCCGCGGACGGGTGATGTACCTCACCCGAATCACGGCTGTCGGCGCACGTCTCCTAGGGTGTGGCGCAGTGACTTCCTTCGACACCTCACCCACGTTGACCGCATGGCGCGCTCTGCTCGCCGTGGCGGTGGTGTTCGTGATGCTGGCGACGACGGGCTGGAGCGCCGTCCGCGATCAGCACTCCGACGGGGAGCGCGAGCTCGCGCTCGCCTCCTGGGCGAAGGACCGGATAGCCGGCCGCTCGCTGCCGGACGCCGACGCTCCCGCCTACCGGCTGGCCCACTTCTTCGCCACCCTCACCTCGGGACAGCAGATCGCCCTCGCGGGCGAGTACCCGTCGGTGGTGGGGAATCTCAACGGGGCTCCGGTCACCCTGCGCTACCACGCCAACCGGGTGGCTCTCAGACAGGCCGTGGCCGTGGAGAAGACGCGGGCGCACGACGAGAAGCTCTCGCCGGACGGGCGCGGTGAGGCGGTGGCCCGTCTCGACCGGTTCCGATCGATGCTCGCGGGCAAGCGCCAGTTCCTGGCCTTCGATCCCTCCGGGAGGGGCCGTGCGGCCGAGGTGTTCGGGAATCTCGACCGGGCCGCCCGGGTCTCCGTCGTCGTCCCGGGCGTCGACACCCATCTGCTGACCCTGGAGCGCAGCACGCGCGCGTACCGGGCCCCCGTCGGCATGGCCAGGTCCCTGTACCGGGCGGAGCGCTCGGCCTCCCCCGGCATCCGTACGGCTGTCATCGCGTGGGCCGACTACACCGCCCCGGCCGGTCTCGGCATGGACGCGGCGCTGGGCGGGCTCGCGGCGAACGGCGCGGTCCGGCTGAACGCGATGGTCGGCGCGCTGCCGGGCTCCTCGAAGGTCTCGCTGTTCTGCCACAGCTACGGCTCCGTGGTGTGCGGGGTGGCCGCGCACCGGGCCCACGACCGGGTGGCCGACATCGCGGTCGCGGGCAGTCCCGGCATGCGGGCCGCGAACGCCGGGCAGCTGGAGACCGGCGCACGGATCTGGGCGACGCGGGACGGGAACGACTGGATCGGGGACGTCCCGCATCTGGAGTTCGGCGGGATCGGTCACGGGGCCGACCCGGTGGACCCGGCGTTCGGCGCGCGGATCGTCTCGGCGGCCGGCGCCGCCGGGCACAGCGGCTACTTCGAACCGGGCACCGAGAGCCTGGACAACTTCGCCGCGATCGGCGTCGGAGCGTACGGGTCGGTCAGCTGCGCGCGTGCCGACAGCACGTGCCACAGCGGTATTTCCGGCCAACGGGACGGCTGACGCGCGTAGAGGTCGGTGTCGGGCGGATTAATCGGGACTTGCTCCGAGGGGGGACGTGCGGGACTGTGCCGCATACGATGAGGCACATGGGTGATGTGCTGGCCGGAATTCATGCCACCTGGGAGTTCGACACCGACTCCGTGCTCATCCGCTTCGAACGGGGCATCCGCACACCGAAGCTCTTCCAGAGCCTGCGGGAACGCCGCATACCGTATGCGGCGCTGTCGTCGGTGGCGCTGACCCCCGGCAAGCGGGGCACGGTGGTTCTGCGTGCCGTGCCGAGAGCGGGTGCCGATCCTCTGGTGGAGGCTGCCTCCGGGCAGCTCAAGGAAGGGTGCGACCCCTATCGCCTGGTGCTTCCGGCGGAGCGGGAGGTGCTCGCCGAGTACTACGCGGACGAGCTGCGGGCCCTGCTGGACCCGGCGTCCGGCGAGAGCGCCGACCGCTTCCTGGTGGCGGCTCCCGAGGCCCCGATGAACTTCAAGGCGTACGACGGCCGGGCCAGCTTCGACGGCGAGCGGATCTCCTTCCGGTGGTCCTGGACCGGAGCCTCCAGCGCCAAGTGGAAGGCCGGCGACCAGACCTTCCGGGTGAGCGAACTGGCCGGAATCGTATGGCGCTCGCCCGAGGCGCTGGACGGCTATCTGCGTCTGGTTCCCCGCGCGGCGGCCCCGGTCGACCACCGCACCGGCGGCAGCCTGGGCGATCTGCACGGTCCCGTCGGCTCCGGTGACGCGGACGGCGGGGCGCCCGCGGGCGTGCCCACCGGGCCTCCGGCCGCCCGCGCGGACCAGGATCCGGCGGTCGTGCTGTTCGGTCTGGGATACGGGCCGGTGCACGAGTCGCTGCCGTTCGCCGCCGCCGTCCTGGAATCCGTACGCCGGACCCAGCCCGCGCCCGCCGCCTCCGCCCCGGTCCTGGTGAACGCCGGGCGGCGCGACCCGGCGGACATCGCCGAGCGGATACATCACCTCGGCGAGCTGCATCAGGCCGGACTGGTGACGGACGCCGAGTACAGCGCGAAGAAGGCCCAGCTGCTCGCGGAGCTGTGAGAGCGGTGGGAGCCGTGAGAGCTGTGGGAGCCGTGAGAGCTGTGCCCCCCGTGCCCTCGTGCCCCGCAGAGCTGCCACCCCGTACCGAGGTATGAGGCGGACCCGCCGAGGGTCGCGACCCCGGTATGACGCCCCGGGCCCCCGGGCCTGCCTAGGCTGACCGGGCCATGTCCACTTCCCCCGCCGGGCCTCCGCCGCCCGCCGACGGCCTGGTGAGCGCCGCCCGCCGCAATCTGCGCGAGCTCGCCCACGGGCTGTCCCACGCGTCCCATCCGTCCACCCCGCTGCTGGCAGGCGCGCCGAAGACGTGGCAGCGGCTGCTGCCGTACGTCGTGGTGCTCGCCCTGACCGCGGTCTTCATCCCGGTCACCATCAACGTCCTGACCACGCAGTACGACCTGCCGGGCGCACTGGCCGGGGCGCTCGGGGTGGCCCAGGCCGCTCCGCTGCTGATGCTGGCCCACCGGCCGCTCCAGGCGTGGTGGATCATCCTCCCCGCCGACATCGCGGGCGCGCTGGTGGTCCTGTCCCGGTCCGCCGAGCCGAGCGCCCTCTGGCCGTGGACCGCGCCGGCCCTGATCGCGTACCTCTTCCTGCTGCTGGCCCTCGGCCTGCGCGAGACCCGGCGGACCGTCGTCGGCGCCTGGATGGTGACGGCCGCCGCCGGGGCGGCGCTGCATCCGATCGCGCCGGACCGCAGCGCGGACAGCGCCCTGCTGCTGGCGATCCTCGGCGCGGTCGTCCTGGTCATCGGCGCGGCGGTACGGGAGCGTGGCGAGGCGACGCGGCGGCTGGCCGAGCAGGAGACGATCAGCGAGGGGGAGCGGGCGCAGCGCACGCTGCTGGAGGAGCGGACGCGGATCGCCCGTGAACTGCACGACGTGGTCGCGCACCACATGTCGGTGATCACCGTGCAGGCCGACTCCGCGCCGTACCGGATCTCCGGGCTGTCGGAGCCCGCGCAGGAGGAGTTCGCCTCGATCGCGGCGGCGGCGCGGGAGTCGCTCGGTGAGATGCGGCGGCTGCTGTCGGTGCTGCGCAGCGACGGCACGGAGGGCGACCGGGCGCCGCAGCCGGGCCTGGACCGGCTCCAGCAGTTGGTGGAGGCGACGGTACGGGCCGGGCTGCCGGCGGAGCTGTCGCTCGCGGCGGATCCGGGCGAGGTGCCGTCGACGGTGGATCTGTCGGCGTACCGGATCGTGCAGGAGGCGCTGGCCAATGTGGTGCGGCACGCGCCCGGGGCGCACACGCAGGTCTCCGTCCGGGCGTCCGATGGCCATCTGAACGTGCTCGTGGTCAACGGGCCCGCCCCGAAGCCCGCTTCGCCGCTGGAGAGTGCCGGGACCGGGCACGGGCTGGTGGGGATGCGGGAGCGCGTACGGTTGACCGGCGGCACCCTGGACACCGGGCCGCTGCCCGACGGCGGGTTCCGGGTGGCCGCCCGGATGCCGCTCCCGCCGGCCGTCTCCCCGTCCGTACCGCTCCCTTCGGAGGACCTGTGACCATCCGCGTGATCATCGTCGACGACCAGGCCATGGTGCGGGCCGGGTTCGCGGCGCTGCTGGCGGCGCAGAGCGACATCGACGTGGTGGGCGAGGCGGCGGACGGCCGCCAGGGCGTCGACGTCAGCCGCAACCAGCATCCCGACGTCGTCCTGATGGACGTCCGGATGCCGGAGATGGACGGACTGGCCGCCGCGCGCGAGCTGTTGAACCCGCCGGTGGGGGTGGTGCACCGGCCGAAGGTCCTGATGCTCACCACGTTCGACGTGGACGACTACGTGTACGAGGCGCTGCGCGCCGGCGCGTCCGGGTTCCTGCTGAAGGACGCCCCGCCCGCCGATCTGATCGCGGCGGTACGGGTGGTGGCGGCCGGGGACGCGCTGCTCGCGCCCTCGGTGACCCGGCGGCTGATCGCGGACTTCGCGGCGCAGCGGCCCTCCGGGGCGACGCGCGGCGGCCAGGCGCTCCGGCTCAACGGGCTCACCCCGCGCGAGAGCGAGGTGCTGGAGCTGATCGCCCGGGGGCTGTCGAACCAGGAGATCGCGGGGCGGCTGGTGCTGGCCGAGCAGACCGTCAAGACGCACATCGGGCGGGTGCTGGCCAAGCTGGACCTGCGGGACCGGGCGCAGGCGGTGATCTTCGCGTACGAGTCGGGGCTGGTGACTCCGGGGGACGCGGGGGCGTAGCCGCACCTCTGCCCCACCCCCGCACCTCTGCCCCACCCCCGCACCTGCCCCACCCCCTACCCCGGTATCACCCCGCGGTTGGCCCTCCGGTGTGACGCCCTCCCACCCGTCCTCTTCCTACCTTCCTCCCGGTCGCACCGGTCGGTGCGCATCCGGAGAGGGAGGGCACGATGCGCCGATACGCGAGGACCCTGGTCGCGTTCGCACTGGCTACCAGCGTGGTGACGGGAACCGCGGGCTGGGTTTCGACGGACGCGCAGCAGGCGCTGACCGGGCCGCCGCCGGGCAGTGCGCAGTGGCGGGCGGACCGGGCGCTGGGGGCGGGGCTGCCGGATCCGGAGCGTGCCACGCCTGCCGAAGTCTCCGCGTTCTTCGCGGGGTTGGGTGCCGACGAGCGGCAACTCCTGCTCGTTCGGCATCCGTCCGTCGTCGGGAATCTCGACGGGGCGCCCCTGGAACTGCGCTACCGCGCCAACTCCCTCGCGCTGGCCGCCGAGGACGACCCCCGCTACCGCTCGCTCGCCGCCCCCGGCCGCCAGATCCTCGCGTTCGACCCGCGCGGACGCGGCCAGGTCGCCGAGGTCTTCGGGGACCTGCGCACCGCGCACCGGGTCTCGGTGGTGGTGCCGGGGTCCGACAACGACGCCGGGACCTTCGACCGGAAGGTCGCCGGCCACGGGGCCCCGGCCGGTATGGCCAGGACCCTGCACACGGCGGCCGGTCCGGGGACCGCCGTCATCGCCTGGGTCGGGTACACCACCCCGGTGGGCGTCGGCATCGACGCGGCCACCGGCGCCCTCGCGGAGGCGGGGGCCGGGCGGCTCACCCGGTTCACGGAGGGCCTGGCGGCGGACGGGCTGCCCGCGCCGGCGGTGTTCTGCCACAGCTACGGCTCGGTGGTCTGCGGCCTGGCCGCGCACCGTCTCCCCGCCACCGACCTGGTGGTCCTCGGCTCCCCCGGCATGCGCGCCGACGACGTGGACGCGCTGGGGACGAACGCCCGGGTGTGGGCGGCGAAGGACCCGACCGACTGGATCGACGACGTGCCGAACGTGCGCTTCGCGGGCCTCGGCCACGGGGCGGACCCGGCCGATCCGGCGTTCGGCGCCCTTCGCGTACCGGCGGACGGGGCGCGGGGCCACGCCGGTTACTTCGAGCCCGGGACGGATTCGTTGCGGACCTTCGCCGCCATCGCGCGCGGCGACGCGGCGGAAGCGGCCCCGGACACGGCGGAACCGGACCCGGCAGAAGCCGCCCCGGTCCTGGAAGCCGCCCCGGTCCTGGAAGGAGTGGCCCGATGAGCGCCCTGCTGGAGAACGGCCGGCGGCTCGCGGCCCGTATCGACGCGTCCACCCCCGCCCACCGCGACCGGGCGATCGACGGCCTGCGGGCGCCGGCGCTGCTCGCCGTGCCGCTCGGTCACTGGATGCTCGGCGGGTTTCGGCTGGACGCCGACGGCCTGCACAACGCGAGCCCGCTCTCGACGTTCGCCGGGCTCGCGCCCGCGAGCTGGGTGCTCCAGATGCTGGGGATCTTCTTCCTCGTCGGCGGGTACGCCTCGGTGCTCTCCTTCCGCCGCCGGACCTCGACCACGGCCGCCTGGCTGGGCGGCCGGCTGGCCCGCCTCGGCCGGCCGGTGCTCGGGGTGACCGCCGTGTGGGCGGTGCTGCTCGCGGTGCTGTCCACGCTGGGCGTGCCCGGCGACACCCTGCGTACGGGGTCGACGCTGGTGATCCAGCCGCTCTGGTTCGTCGGGGTGTACACCGTGGTCACGGCCCTCACCCCGGTCTGCGTCACGCTGGCGCGGAAGCTCGGCGGATGGGCGGCGCTGCCGCTGCTGGCGTCGGTCGCGGTGGTGGACTTCCTGCGCTACGGGCCCTTCGCGGAGGCGATGCCGTCCTGGCTGAGCACGCTCAACATCCTGCCCGGCTGGCTCTTCGCGTATCAGCTGGGCGTGTCCTGGGGCGAGGGGCGGATCGGGAAGCGCGGGGCCCGGCTGCTGCTGGTCGGCGGCGGGGTGCTGTTCGCCGCGCTGCTGCTCGCCTTCCACTACCCGGCGTCGATGGTCGGGGTGCCGGGCGAGGCGCGGACGAACTCGCATCCGCCGTCGCTGCTGGTGGTGGCGCTCGCCGCGGCGCAGAGCGGGGCGGCGATCCTGCTGCGCGACCGGCTCGGGCGGCTGCTGCGCAAGCCGCTGCTCTGGGCGCCGGTCGTGGTGGTCAACCTGTCCGCGATGACGATCCTGTGCTGGCACCAGACCGCGATGCTGGCCGCCGCCGTACCGGCCTCGCTCACCGGGGCGGCGGGCACGGCGGTGGCGGGGCTGACGACCGCGCCGGACACGGTGGGGTGGATCCTCGCCCGGATCGCCTGGCTGCCGGTGTTCGCCGGACTGCTGGTGCTGATCGCCCGGTACGCGCGCCGCTTCGAGGCTCCGTGGCAGGCGGGCACCCGCGCCGCGAACGCCCGCCGCGCGCTGGCGGGGCTGCTCGCGGCGGGGTTCGCGGTGTTCGCGCTGGGGCTGGCGTGAGGCGTCGCGCGGGGCGCGACCCGGTCGTCATGAACTTCATGGACCAAGCAGTCTCCGCGTACGGTTGCGGGCTACTCACGCGCCGCCGACGTGCTGCTCATGTCCGGGTAGCGGTCCCCCGCCACTCGGCCCGCGATCGGCTCCAGCGCGGCCAGCTCGTCCGCCGTCAGGGTCAGCCCGGTCGCCGCCGCGTTCTCCAGGAGGCGGCTCCGCCTGCGGGTGCCGGGGATCGGGACCACGGTCAGCCCGTGCACCCGGGCCCGCTGCTGGACCCAGGCGAGGGCCACCTGCGCGGCCGTGACCCCGTGGGTGGCGGCGATCTTGTGGACGGGCTCCAGCAGGGCGGCGTTGCTGCGGGCGTTGTCGCCGTTGAACCGGGGCTGGCGGGCCCGGAAGTCGCCCGAGGAGAGGTCCTTGCCCGCGTCGGTGAAGGAGCCGGTGAGGAAGCCCCGGCCGAGCGGTGAGTACGGGACGAGCGTGACGCCCAGCTCGGCCGCCGCGCCGACGGCGCTCTTCTCGACGTCCCGGCTGAAGAGGGACCACTCCGACTGGAGAGCGGCGATCGGGTGCACGGCGTGCGCCTCGCGCAGCTCGGGGCCGGTCACCTCGCTCAGCCCGAGCTGCTTGACCTTGCCCTGCTGGACGAGTTCCGCCATCGCGCCGATCGACTCGGCGAGCGGGACGGCCGGATCGCGGCGGTGCATGTAGTAGAGGTCGATGACGTCGGTGTCCAGCCGGCGCAGGCTCGCCTCGACGGCGGTGCGGATGTACGCGGGGTCGTTGCGGATGGCCCGGTAGGTCGGGTCCTCGGTGCGGACCATGGCGAACTTGGTCGCGAGCGTGATCTCGTCCCGGTGGGCGGCGACGAACGGCGCGAGGAACTCCTCGTTGGCCCCGCGCCCGTAGGCGTCGGCGGTGTCGAGGAGCGTGACGCCCGCCTCCAGGGCCTCGTCCAGGGTGTCCCGGGCGGCGGCCTCGTCGGTGTCGCCGTAGAACTCGCTCATGCCCATGCAGCCGAGGCCCTGGACGCCGACCCGCGGCCCTCCGGCACCCAGCTCGACGGTGGTGATCCTGTCAGCGGTCATCAGGCGGTGTTCCTCTCCGGCGCCCTGCGGGCGCCCGCGTAGTAATCGATCTTGTGGTCGAGGACGGCGAGGGTGTCGTGGAGCTCCGCGATCCGCGTGATCACGTCACGGCGGGTCGCCTCCAGCAGTTCCTGCCGTTCCTCGAAGGTGGACGCGCCCTCGCGCAGCAGCTCCGCGTACCGCACCATGTCGGCGACGGGCATCCCGGTCAGCCGCAGCTTGCCGACGAAGGCCAGCCAGTCGAGGTCACGGTTGCTGAAGCGGCGCTGGCCGGTGTGCGAGCGGTCGACGTGGGGCATGAGCCCGATGCGTTCGTACCAGCGCAGGGTGTGCGCGGTGAGTCCGGTGAAGGCGACGACCTCGCTGATCGTGTAGCTGTCCCTGCCCGCCGGGCGGGGGTGCGCCTCCGGGGCGGCCGCGCAGGCCTCCACCGCCGGTGAGGGCCGCGGGTGTGCGATGGTCGCGGGAGTGCTCCGGGAGGTTTTGTCGATCACCGTCATGTCCTCCACGCTAGATCCTTGGAGTGCACTCGAAGCAAGCGGGAACGGCTCGAAGCGCGCGGAACGGCGGGTCTTCCCGGGTCGGCCACTCCCACAGATGGACGGGAAGCGCATCGAAGATGAAGGATTGTTCATCCTGGCTTCATGTTCGGACCGTCCGGGACAGTCAGGGTGAACGCATGGCTTTCTCACCTCGTCTGGCGGCCCTGGCAGCCGTCGTCGCCGTGCCCCTCGGCATAGCGGCCACCAGCTATGCCATGACCGACACCTCGGAAGCACCGAAGGTGCCTCCCACCGTCCAGCTGGAGGAGAGTCCGCGCGGCACACCGTCGCCGAGCGGTGTCACGTCGCCGACCGACGTCCCGACGCCGAGCGGCTCCTCCTCTCCGTCCCGTACACCGGACAGCTCCGTCGTCCCGGGCCCCTCGGCGGCCGACGACGACGATGACGACGACTTCGGTGATGACGGTTAGCCTGCCGAGGATTTCCGCCCGGGTTCGGATCCTGCTGTGGTTGCTGGTCGTGATGGCGGTCGCGCTGGGCGCGGTCGCCGTCACCGTGCGTTCGATCCTCCAGCGGGACGTGGACCACCGCATCAGCCAGCTGCTCACCCAGGAGACCGGCGAGTTCGCGAACTTCGTGCCGCAGGGCGTGGACCCGGACACCGGCGGCCGGTTCGACACGGCGGACCGGCTGCTCCGCATCTATCTGCAACGGCAGTACGCGGACCCGGACGAGGAGCTGCTGGGCATGATCGGCCGGCCCGGCGACAAGCCCGGCGTCATCCGGCAGCGCCGCGAACTGCCGCAGGGCATCGCCCTGTGGCAGGACGACCCCTCGCTCGCCCGGATCCACGCCTCCAAGGACTCCTTCGGGACGCTGGACCGCCCGCAGGGCGAGGTGCGCTGGGCCAAGGTCGTCATCGGGCCTTCCACGGGCGGGCAGCCCGGCGCGTTCGTCGTCGCCTTCCACCCGGAGCGCGAACGGGCCGTCGCCGACAAGACGTTCTGGACGCTGCTCGCCCTGTCCGGTGTGGCGCTGCTGATGACGACCGGGATCGGCTGGGCCGTCGCCGGACGCATCCTCGCGCCCGTCCGGCTAGTCCGGACGACGGCGGCGGAGCTGACCGAGCAGGACCTCACCCGGCGCATCCCCGTGGAGGGCCGGGACGACATCGCGGCCCTCGCCGAGACGTTCAACGCGATGCTCGACCGGCTGGAGCGGGCGTTCGCCGCGCAGCGGGTCTTCGTCGACGACGCCGGGCACGAGCTGCGCACCCCCATCACCATCGTCCGGGGCCACCTGGAGCTGATGGGCGACGACCCGGCGGACCGGGAGGAGACGGTGCGGCTGGTCACGGACGAGCTGGACCGGATGAGCCGCATCGTCGAGGACCTGCTCCTGCTCGCGGGGGCCGAGCGCCCCGACTTCGTGCGCCCCGAGCCCGTCCAGCTCGCGGAGCTGACCGCCGACGTGTTCGTGAAGGTGCGGACCCTCGGCGACCGGGAGTGGCAGCTCGACGGCGTCGCGGACCTCGAAGTGCGCCTGGACGAGCAGCGGATGACCCAGGCGATGGTGCAGCTCGCGCAGAACGCCGTCCAGCACACCGTGCCCGGCCAGCGCATCCGGATCGGCTCGCGGGCCGAGGCGGACCGCGTCGAGCTGTACGTCGCCGACCACGGGCCCGGGATTCCGCCGGAGGACGCCGAGGTGATCTTCGAGAGGTTCCGCCGGGGGACGTCCCGGCGCGGGACCCGCACCAGCGGCGCGGGGCTCGGCCTCGCCATCGTCAGGGCCATCGCGGAGGGCCACCACGGCCGCGTCGAACTACGCCGGACCGAAGGCGGCGGAGCCACCTTCGTACTCACGCTGGAGGCCGCCTCATGAACCGCATCCTGATCGCCGAGGACGAGGAGCGCATCGCCTCGTTCGTCCAGAAGGGGCTGCGCGCCAACGGCTTCACCACGGTCGTCGCCGAGGACGGGGACCTGGCGCTGGGCCACGCGCTGTCCGGCGGGTTCGACCTGATGGTGCTCGACATCGGGCTGCCGGGGCGGGACGGCTTCACCGTGCTGCGGGAGATGCGCGAGGCCCGTGTCACGCTGCCGGTCATCGTGCTCACCGCCCGCGACTCCGTGCGGGACACCGTGGCCGGGCTGGAGGGCGGGGCCGACGACTGGATGACGAAGCCGTTCCGCTTCGAGGAGCTGCTCGCCCGGGTACGGCTGCGGCAGCGCACCGCCGCCCGCGCGCCCGAGGTCACCATGTTGCGCAGCGGCAGTCTCGCCCTGGACCTGCGGACCCGCCGGGCCCGTGCGGGCGACCGGACGGTGGATCTGACCGCGCGTGAGTTCGTGCTGCTGGAGATGTTCCTGCGCCACCCCGGCCAGGTGCTGTCGCGCGAGCAGATCCTCTCCCATGTGTGGGGGTACGACTTCGACCCCGGGTCCAACATCGTGGACGTCTACGTGCGGGCGCTGCGCCGGAAGCTGGGCGCGGAGCGGCTGGAGACGATCCGGGGCATGGGCTACCGCCTGCCCTGACGTCCGCCCCCCGGCACCCGGCCGGAGCCCCGTCCCGCGTACCCGGGGCGGGGCCTTTCGCTGTCCCGGCCGCCTCGGGCCGCGGGGGTGCGAGGCCGCTCGACAAACTTGATGAAAAGGCCTTCACCGGACACTCATCAGGCGCTCACCCCGCCTTCAGAGGCTGTGCAGCGTGCCTCTACCACTCCGGCAGACCGTCGGCCTCTGTGCCGTCCTCGGACTCTGCGCTCTCCTCGCCGTCCCCGGCGCCGCCCCCGGCCTCAGCGTCGACGGGCGGCTCTCCCTCGCCGTCTTCGCCCTGGCCACCGCCGCCTGGATCGCCACCCCGGTGGACGACGCCTACATCGCGCTCGGCGCGGGCCTGGCGCTGACGGTCACCGGGGTGATCAGCAGCGAGACCCTGTTCGCCACCCTGGGCGACGAGACGGTGTGGCTGCTGATCTGCGCCTTCGTCCTGGCGGCGGCCGTCACCCGGACCGGTCTGGCCGGCCGGGCCGCCGTCTTCCTGGTCGGCGGGGCCAGGACCGTGCGCCAGCTGGTGCACCTGACCACGGCCGGACTGGTCGTCACCGCGTTCGCCGTCCCGGCCACGTCGGGTCGCGCCGCCCTCGCGCTCCCGGTGTTCCTGGCGCTGGCCGCCGCCCTGCGCGAGCGCGGCCGTCTGGTGGTGATGCTGGCGCTGCTCTTCCCCACCGTCATCCTGCTCTCCGCCGTCGCGACCCTGATCGGCGCGGGGGCGCACCTGATCACCGTCGGGGTGCTCTGGGAGCAGACCGGGGAGCAGCTGAGCTTCGTGCAGTGGCTCGTCCTCGGGCTGCCGCTGGCCGTCGTCTCCTCCCATCTCGCCGCCGAACTGGTGCTGTTGACGACGACCCGGCGGTCCGACCGCAAGGGTCCGGTCGTCATCACGGCGGCGCAGATCCAGGAGCACTCCGAGACGGCCGTCGAGGGACCGTTCAGCCCGGCGGAGTCCCGGTGTCTGCTCCTGCTGGCGACGGTCGTCCTGCTGTGGTGCAGCGAGCCCCTGCACGGGGTGTCGCCCGCCGTGGTCGCGCTCATCGGCGCGCTGGTGGCGACCTCGCCGGCCCTGGGGACCGTACGTTTCAAGGAGGGGCTGCGGACGGTGCCCTGGCCGCTGCTGCTGTTCATGGCCGCCACCATGGCGATGGGCGTCGCCCTCTCCGACTCGGGTGCGGCGGACTGGCTGGTGGGCTGGATACCCCTGGGGGCGTCCACGCCCCCGTGGGTCTTCCTGACCGGAGTGGTCGTCGTCAGCACGGCCGCCCATCTGGCGCTCCAGTCGCGCTCCGCCCGGTCCTCCGTGCTGGTCCCGCTGGTGGTCGCGGCGGCGGTCGCGGCCGGGGTCAACCCCGTCACGGCGGCGCTGGCCTCCACGGCCGCCGCCGGCTTCTGCCACACGCTGCCCTCATCGGCCAAGCCGGTCGCGCTCTTCGCCGACGTGCCCGACACCCCGACCTACACCCCGCGCGACCTGCTGCGGCTGTCCGCGTTCCTCGCCCCGCTCAGCGCGGCCCTCGTCCTCATCTTCGCCCTCGCCGTCTGGCCTCTGCTCGGCGTGCCCGTACTTCTGGAGACCCAGCCATGACCCTCCGCACCCAGCGCATCGCCATCGCCCCCAGCGGCTTCAAGGAGTCCCTCTCGGCCGCCCGGGTGGCCGAGGCCATCGCCGTCGGCGTACGGCGCGTGATCCCCGACGCCGACCTCGACCTCATCCCGCTGGTGGACGGCGGTGAGGGCACGGCGGAGGCGCTGGCCCTGGCGGGCGGCGGCCGGCTGGTCCCGTGCAGGGCGACGGGCCCGGTGGGCGAGCCGGTCGCCTCGCACTTCGCACTCCTGGGCGGTCCGGGGCCGCTGACCGCCGTCGTGGAGATGGCCGCCGTCGCAGGTCTCGCCCTGGTGCCGCCGGGCCTGCGCCACCCGGGCGCGACCACCACCTATGGCGTCGGCGAGCTGATCCGGGCGGCCCTGGACGCGGGGGCCCGGCGCATCCTCGTCGGCTGCGGCGACTCCGGTACGTCGGACGGCGGCGCGGGCGCCCTCCAGGCGCTCGGGGCCCGGCTGACGGACCGGCACGGCCGTGAACTGCACCGGGGCGGCGGGGCGTTGCACGAGCTGGAGCGCATCGACCCGTCCGGCCTCGACCCGCGGCTGGCCCGCACGGAGCTGCTCGTGGCCTGCAACCCGTACAACGTGCTGTGCGGGAAGCGCGGGGTGGCCCGGGTGTTCGGGCCGCAGAAGGGGGCGACCCCGGCGGAGGTGGAGCTGCTCTCGGCGGGCCTGGAGCGGCTGGCCGCCGTCCTCACCCGGGACCTCGCTCCGGCCTTCGCCCCGGCGACCGGCGTCCCGATCGATCTGCGTACGGCCCCCGGCACGGGTGCGTCCGGCGGTCTCGGGGCCGGACTGGCGGCCGTGGGGGCCCGCCTCCTCCCCCGCTACGACGTCCTGCTCGACGGTCTCGACCTCGACGCGCGCCTGGCCCGCGCCGACTTCGTGATCACGGCGGAGGGGGCGCTCGACCACCAGACCGTACGCGGGAAGATCCCGGCGGAGGTCGCCCGGCGGGCGCACGCCTCCGGGGTGCCGGTCCTGGTGCTGGCCGGGACGATCGGGCCGGGCGCGCAGGACGTGCGGGCGGTGGGCGTGGACGCGTACAGCGCGATCCTGCCCGCGCCGATGACGCTGGTGGAGGCGATCGACAGGAGCGGCGAGTTCCTGGCCGACGCCACGGAGCGCGCGATGCGGATCATGGCCCTGGGCACCCGGCTCGCGCCCCTGGCCGCCGCCTGACGCGGCACGCCCCGGTCCCGGGCTCCCCCGGCTCCCCCGGGGCCCGGGGCCCGGGGCCCGACGGTAC
Organism: Streptomyces sp. NPDC102283; assembly: GCF_044766265.1. NCBI lineage: Bacteria > Bacillati > Actinomycetota > Actinomycetes > Kitasatosporales > Streptomycetaceae > Streptomyces > Streptomyces sp. NPDC102283. The sequence goes on along the minus strand of NZ_JBIWLQ010000011.1, from coordinate 302,036 downwards.
GCGCGGCGGTCCATCGGGGGCCGTCGCTGTCCCGGGTCTCCCGGGGCCGGGGACGGGGTGCCGGGCGCGGCCGTTAGGCTCGGAGCCATGGAGAGCCTGCGCATCATCGACACCTGGCCGGTCACGACGGCGGCCGCCGCCGTCGTGCGGGCGGACGGCACGGTCCTCGGCACGCACGGGCCGGCCGACCACCGCTTCCCCCTCGCCTCGGTCACCAAGCCGCTCGCGGCCTACGCGGCGCTGGTGGCGTACGAGGAGGGGGCCGTCGAGCTGGACGAGCCGGCCGGGCCCGAGGGCTCCACGGTGCGCCATCTCCTCGCCCACACCAGCGGCCTGGCCTTCGACGAGCACCGGGTGACGGCCCCGCCCGGCAACCGCCGCCTGTACTCCAACGCGGGCTTCGAGGTGCTGGGCGACCACATCGCCAAGGCGTCCGGCATCCCGTTCGCGGAGTACCTGCGCCAGGCCGTCCTGGAACCGCTGGCCATGACCTCGACCACCCTCGACGGCTCCCCCGCCCGCGACGGCGTCTCCACCCTGGCCGACCTGGTCCGCTTCGCCGCCGAGGTGCAGGCCCCCCGCCTCCTCGACCCGCGTACGGTCCTGGAGGCCCAGACCGTCGTGCACCCGGGCCTCAAGGGCGTCCTGCCGGGCTACGGCCACCAGAGCCCGAACGACTGGGGCCTCGGCTTCGAGATCCGCGACGCCAAGTCCCCGCACTGGACGGGGAACACGTCCTCCCCGGCGACCTTCGGGCACTTCGGCCAGTCGGGCACGTTCCTGTGGATCGACCCGGTGGCGGGCGCGGCCTGCGTCGCACTGACGGACCGGGCGTTCGGGCCGTGGGCGGCACAGGCCTGGACGCCGTTCACGGACGCGGTGCTGGCCGAACTGGCCTGAACCGCCCGCTGCGGCGGCGCACGATCATCTTCCGGACGAAGGAGCGACGCCCCCGTTCCCGTGGTGCGTAAGGCCGCACCGTAGGAACAGGGGCGTCGCTCCGCCGGAGCGGATCCTCAGACGATCCAACGATCGCCGAAGCCGCAGTTGGCGATTTCGAGCACGGTGTCGTCTCCCGCGCTCGCGCCGCCGGTCGGACGCAGGCACAGGTCGTTGCTGACCGCGTTACGGATCCAGTTGGTCCCGTCCCCGCGGGGGTCGAGCCACCAGAGCTGGTTGTCGCCGGTCGCGTTGCAGTGGAACTGGGCGACCTTCGTTCCCGCCGGCCTCGCCTCGTAGTAGCCCAGGTCCAGGCACAGCCCGCCCTTGCTGTTGCGGATCAGGAAGAGGGGCGCGTTCTGGGGCCCGCCGTCCTGGTCCACGATGTCGAGGTTCCACAGCTGGTTGTCGGCGGTCGAGGCCGTGCAGGGGTCCTGGTTGATACGGCTGTTGACCTCGCCCTTGCCCCAGCCCGGGACGTCCACGCACTGGCCGGTCGCCGCGTTCTTGATCACGGTGTTCTGGACCCCGGAGCGTCCGTTGGCCCACTGGCGGAGCTGTTCGGCCGGCGTCAGCACCTTGGCCTTGACCTTGGGCTTCTTCTGGGCCTTGGACTTCTCCGGGGAGGGGGTCGGCGAAGGCGTGACCGGCTGCTGGTGGATCACGGGGCCGACCGGCTTCTTCTCCTTCTTCTCCTTCTTCTCCTCCTTCTTGCTCGGCTTGGCGGAGGGGGCCGGCGACTGGCTGGTGTAGGTCTCCGGAACCGGAGGGCGTTCGCTGTCCAGCACCGTGCCGGCCGCGTTCTCGGTCCGGGTGCGCTCGGGCTCGCGGTCGTCCTGCCCTGCCAGGAGGAAGGGCACCGCGATCAGGAGCGCGCCGACGATGCCGGCCGCCGCGAGCATCGGCTTCTTGGGCCGGCTGCCGGGCGGTTCGTCGCCCTCCTGCGAGCTCGCGCCACCGCCGCCACCGGTTCCGGTCGCGGTCGCCACGGTGCCCGAAGCCGGACCGTCGGTGCTGACGGTCGCCAGCTCCGCGGTCGGAACGGAAGCCGACGCCGCCGACGCGGAAGCGGCGCCGGACAGTGCCGCGGCCGGGGCGGCGGCGGGTTCGGCGGTGCTCTCCGCTTCCCCCCGGGGCGCGTTGGCGCGCGCCCCGGTCGCCTCGCCGGCCTTCGCGGCGTCCGGGCCCGTGGCGGCGTTCGTGTTCGCGGAGGTTCCGGACGCCGGGCTCTCCGCTCGGGTGGCGGCCTCCGGAGCGGCTCCGGAGGCGGGCGCGGCCGTACCGCCGGGCCGCTCGCCGCCGCCCGGCGCCAGTGCGCTGCCGGGGTCCCCGGGGGTTCCGGGCATGGTCACCGATCGGCGGACCGATACCGATGAGCCGCCGGAGTTCCGGCCGTTCCCCGTGCCGCTCTTCCCCGTGCCACTCTCGCCGGTGGACGTGCCCGACCGCGTGGATATGCGGGAGGTTGGATCATGCTCTCGTGCCACGTAAAGTCCTCGCTCTCGTCGGGGTTCGTTGTCGCGTCACGGTCCTGCCCCCACAGCGCCCGCGCAGCGCTCCGGCCAGTGGCCGGTGCCCTTGGGCGTCGCTTCGGGTCCGGACGCGACGGCTTCCAGCCGGGCGAGCACGGCCCGGTCCCCCTCGGGATCGGGCGCGAGCGCCCCGGCAGGTCCGGTCAGTTCACGCAGATGGATCTGCACGCCGGGCTGCGCGCGACGGACGGCCAGCACCCGGAAGAGCGTCCCGGGGGCGAACACGACCTCCTCCGGCCCGCGCTGCTCGGAGAACTGCCGCACGCGGCGGCCGGCCACCGACCAGATGACATAGCTGTCACCCGGCGGCGGTACGGTGCCGGCGTCCCGCCGCACGGTGCTCAACAGAGCCGCGTCGCGCAGCAGTGTCCCGGGACGCGGCGGTCCGGGACGGCCACCGCCTCCGGAGGCGGTGGTGCCGCGCAGCACCGCGCCCCGGTAGGACGGCATCCGGTTCAGCGCCGAGGCCACGCAGGCGCCGTACGGCAGCAGGTCCAGCTCGCGGTCGCGCAGGCTCCAGGTCAACGCGCCGTGACTGAAGGGTCCTTCGGGAAGGTGCAGGTACATCCGCAGCGCGATGAGATCGGCGCGGGCCGCCTCCTGTTCCTTTCCGCGCAGCGCGGGCATCCGGGCGAGCGCCCGTGCGACGGCCGCGCCGTGCCGGTCCCACAACTCGCCCGCGAGCGCGCGGAAGGCGGTCCGCTCGGCCTCGGAGCTGCGGTGACCGGGATCCAGCAGGATCGGGGGAAGCGGAGCCTGGGTGACCTCCGCGCCCTCGCCTCCGTTCCCCTCTCCTTCCCCGGCCTCGGTTACATGGCCGGTGTCGGCCGTGTCGAGGGCCTCGGGATCGGCATCGGGAACGCCTCGGGAATCCGGTACGTCCGGAAGCCGGGCGGCACCGGAATCCGACGAGGCGGTCGAGGTGACCGGCGCCGTCGCGGGCGCGGGGTCGGAGGATTCGGCCACTACCCGGTGCGCCGGCCCCGGTAGCGCGGGCTCCGGAGCGGCGGGCGCGGGCTCCGGAGCGCGTACGTCCGCTCCGGCGGGGCGGGGAACGGCCGGGGGGGCCTCGGTGGAGTCCGGTCCGGTGGACGGTTCCGAGGTGGGGGCGGCTGCCGGATCGTCCGGAGCTTCGGACGGTTCCGGGCCTTCGGCCCGCGCCGGGGTCTTCTCCCCGCCGGCTTCCTCGGGGCCGGGCGCGGGGAGCGACACACCGCTCGTCCTCAGCGCCTCCGGTCCCTCGGCGGGCGCCGATCCGGCACCCATGACGGGGCCCTTGTCGCCGCCGGGGCCTTCGGGCACCGCAGGTGCGGGGTCCTTCCGCTCAGCACCGGGCCGGTCCTTCCCGCCTTCCGGTTCGGAGCCGTCGGCCGCCACCGTGCCTTCGGTCGTGGCGGCGTTGCCGGTCGTCACGTCGGTGGTGCCGGCCGCCTCGACGCGTTCGTCCGGACCGGAGGTCTCGGTTGCTCCCCCGTTGTCGTCGCCTCGGGTCTCGGCCGCCGGTCCCGCGCGGCCGGCTTCTTCGGGGCCGGAGGTCCGTACAGGGTCTTCGTCCCGACCGGCGACGGGCGCGTCCGCCTCCGGGGCGTTCCGTTCCGGGGCCGGGGGCGTCGGAGCGGCATGGGTGCCACGCACCGGTCCGGCGGTCGTTCCCGACGTGCCGGCCCGTCCGGCGAACCCCGTCGGAACGCGGTCGTCCGACCAATCGAACGTGTCCGCCCGTCGCTCCCGCTCCCGCTCCGTGCGCGCCGCGCTCCTGACGGACGCGCCGGACATGCCCGGGGTGTCCGGGGTGCCCGGGGTGCCCGGGGTGCCCGGGGTGCCCGGGGTGCCCGGGGTGTCCGGGGTGCCCGGGGTGCCCGGGGTGCCCGGGGTGCCCGGGGTGTCCGGGGTGCCCGGGGTGCCCGGGGTGCCCGGGGTGCCCGGGGTGCCCGGCGTACTCGGCGTCGCGGGCGTACCAGGTGCACCGGATGTGCCCGCCCCCGTCGCGGCACTCGACTGCGCCCCCGTTCCCGTCTCCGCACCGGCGGCCATCGCCTCCCTGAGGTGCCGTGCACGGTCCGTGCGCGCCGCTCTGCCCCCGATCTTCGCCGGCGGGGCCGGCGTGGATCCGGAGGTCCGTCCCGGCTGGTGCGGCACCGCGGGCTGTCCGGACCGGGTCCACGGGCCTCGACCGGGGCGTTCCGCAGGTCCGGACGGGGCCGGGCGCTCGGTGCCCCGGACGGGAGGCGCCGGTGACAACGATGCCAGTCCGGCTGCGGCTCCGGACGGAGCGACGGCCCCGGTCCCGGCGGGACGGCCCGGGGCCGTCTGCCCGGACCGGGCCGGGGCCGGGGCGGCGTGGCGCAGGGTACGCAGTCCGTACTGGGCCGCCAGCCGCCGCAGTTCGCGTCCGCCGTCGCGGGCCACACCGTGCACATGGAGGACCGTGCGGCCGCGCAGGTCCGGCGCCAGGGATTCCAGCACGTTGGACAGGACCGGCCACAGCGAGGCGTCGAGGAGTTCACCCGGCATGCCCAGCTCGATCATCGGACCGGCCGGGTCCACCCGGCGGGCGGTGGGAGACAGCGCCGGGCCGCCGCGCGGCCCCACCCACATGCCGGCCCGGGTCACCGTGAGCTGCCAGTCATCGGTCAGGCCGACCACGCCCTCCTCCGGGCGCGCGGGCCCCGGCAGCGGAGGGCTCCAGCGCAGCAGCCGGGGCGGCCGGGCGCGGCCCTCCGCGTCCGGCGGGGAGCACCGGACCGCGTCCACGAACGGGATCCACGCCGGGGTGCCGTCCGGCGTCGCCAGGACCGACCGCACGGAGTAGGTGCCCAACAGGCCGGCGGCCGCGACGAGCGGCAGCCCGGTCATGACCTCCACCTCGATGTCCAGCCGGTCGGAGACCGACTGGGCCAGCGGCAGCAGATCGCGCCGCCCGCCGGGCACGAGCCGCACGTCGACCTGGACGTCGTCCGGGAGGGCTTCGAGCACCTCGGCGACCTCCTCGGCAGAGATGTCCTCGCCGAAGGGCACGCCGACCACCACGGTCAGGCGCCGGGGGTCGACCGGTACGGCGTGGTAGAGGTCGCCGGGCCGGGCCGGCGCGGCCCCGGACGGACGGACCAGCACCCCGGCCGGTATCTGCTCGACGACGCAGCCGCCCGCCAGGGTCGGCGGAAGGCTGTCCAGCGCGGACTGCCAGGACGGCTGCGGGCTGCGCGGGCCCAGGGGTTCCGGCCGTTTCCCCGGCGCGAACCGCCACCAGACGCCCGCCGAGGACTCCCGTCCGGCGCCTTCGACGGACGGGATGAAGAGGGAGCCGCCCGGCACGACGAGCGGCGGCCCGTCCGGCGCCTCCACCTCCATCCGCCAGGCGTCGGCGATGCGGCGCGCGGTGGCGGGCCGGCCCTCGGCGTCACGCCCCGCTCCGGGCATGACCAGCCGTACGCTGTCGGCCCCCGACTCGCTCAGCGTGTCGAGCAGTTCGCTCAGCTTCGGCCAGAAGGCGGCGGAGCCCGCACCCTCGGCGCCCGCGATCACGGTCACGGTGTCCTCGTCCGCACGCATGGTGCGGGCCAGGTCGGCGACGTCGGCCGGGGTGAGGGTGTCGTCGGAGAAGGTCCGCAGCAGCAGCATGCCGTCGTGGTCCTCGACCAGGAACCCCTCCTCGGCTCCACCGTTCGGTTCGGTGGAGGTGCTCGGCGCGGCAGCGGCGCGGTCGCGCCCGGCACCGGTGGAGGGTCCGGTGCCGCGTCGGCGTGCGAAGACTCCTCTGCCCTTCATGCCCGGGCCTCCGTTCCGGCCGGGGACGCGGCCGTTTCCGTCCGGCCGGGCGCGTCGGCGGCGAGCCGGTCGGCATCGGTCACGTGGACCGCCAGGATGCGCGGCGCGCTCGGCCCCTCCGGGCCGTCCGTGTCCACCGGCCGGGTCTCGCCGCGCTCCTGGGCGGCGATCTCCTCGGCCAACGCCCCCGTCTCCATGATCATTCCGGCCGGTCCGGTCGGGTTGAGGTAGAGGGAGTGCCCCTCGGGCAGCCCCTCGACCACGTCGGCCACCGGGACCAGCCGGGCGGCGAGCGATCCGAGGGCGCGGAGGTGGGCGGGGCTGGTGAAGACGGGCACCACGGGGTCGCCCTGGGCCGACCGGAGGGCCGTCGGCCCGCCGTCGGAGCCGATGAGCACCGCGACCTTCGACGCGGCCAGGGTACGCAGGACCTCGCCGGCCGGCCCGTAACCGGTCACGGCACGCTGAACGGCGGACTCCACCGGGTCGGTGGCCCTGGGCCAGCCGAGCGCCGCCGGGGAGGGGCGGTAGTCCGCGTTGTCCTCCCACGCGACGATCGTCCCCGCGGCGTCGGTGCGCCACCGGCCGGGAACCGCCCAGTCCGGCGGCGCCCCCCGCCCCGACCACGCGGCGTCGGGGACGCTCAGCCATCGGTCGGGCAGCTCCCGGGCCGCCTCGACCACCTCCGGAGGCGGCTCGGGCCGCGGACCGGCCGGGGCCACCGGCCCGTCCGGGGCGGGGGCCGGGTCCGCCGGCCGACCGGCGGCCGGAACCGCTTCGGCCGCCGCGGGTCCCGGCACCGGTATCGCCGGATCGTCCTCGGCTGCGGGGAGGGGCTCGGGTCCCGGCGCGGGAGGTATCTCCGGGACGGAGCTGTCGACGTACTCACTCACCGGCGGGCACTCCAAGAACAGAAGACATGAGCCATGTTCGCGAACTCACCCTCATCGGTTGACAGTCCGACGGTGCGGACCGCCGGGCCGGACCCCTCGGCCGTGGAGCAGAGGGCCGGCGAGCGGGCGGCAAGCGGAATCACCGGCCACGCGAGGATTCCGCTCACGGATGAACCGTACCTGCACAAAGCGGAGTTAGAGGAGTCGGATCTGTACCGTCCTGCCCTCCCCGCCGCCCGGCCCTGCCCTCCTCGCCGTCCGGCCCTGCCCTGCCACCGCCGAAACGGCCGGCCGGGGGCCCGCGGGCTCAGCTCTCTCCCCGGAAGAACTCGGGCCGCTCCCCGGCGGATCCGGGGGGCCGGGAGGCGGCCTCGGAGCCGTCGCCGGCCGTCGGCCCGGGGGGCCAGGCGTCGGCCTCCTCCAGGCGGGCGAACTCCTCCAGCTCGGCCTGGGCCGCCAGCAGGGCGCTCGCCGTGACGAGTTGCCCCACGGGGGCGGACGAGCTGAGGACCAGCACTTCCTTCCCCTCGGGCAGCCGGTCCAGGAGGTCGGGGACCAGCATCATCTCGTGCGGCGGCAGCCTGTCCTGGTCCAGGGCCGGGGAGGCCGGGAAGACCGGGACGGCCTGGGTGCCGTCCTGCGCGTCGGTGACCGCCAGGCCGCCCACCTCGTCGAGGCACACGGCGACTTCGGCGTCGGCGACCATCAGGGCGAACAGATCCTCCGAGGCGTACCCGGTGGCGACCAGTTGCACGGCGGCGTCCACGGGGCTGACCGGCGGGGCCCAGCCGTGCGCGTCGGGCGACGGGCGGTACTCGGCGTTCTCCTCCCACTCCACGATGTCGCCCTCGGTGTCGCTGCGCCAGCGCCCCAGGATCGCCCAGGGAGGCGTGGGCTCGCCCTCGTCGCCGGTCCAGTGCCGGTCGATCACGGACAGCCAGTGGCCGGGGGCCGCCTTGGCGGCCTTCACGTAGTCCTCGGGCGGCTCCCGGAACTCCGGTTGGCCCCGCAGCACGGCGGACGGGCCGCCCTGGACACCGGAAGGGCGCGGTCCAGAAGCAGCGGGCCCGTCGGCCGTCCCCGCGTCGGCGGGGCCGTCGGGCTCGCGGTCCGGTGCACCGGAAGGGCTCGTCATCGGGGCAACTCCATCGGTTCGCTTCGTGCGATGTACGGGGGCGGTCAGCTCTCGGAGCGCGCGGAGGCCTCGCGGCCGGTCTCTTCAGCGGGGTTCGGGAGGGGGGTGGCGGGGGAGGAATCCGGCCCGTCCGCCTCGGTGGCCGAGGACTCCGGGTCGTCGGCCCCGGCCTCGGTGGAGCGCCGCGGATCTTCCGGCGTCGCCCCGGCGGCCTCGTCGACCGCCCGGCGCAGGGCGTCGGTCTCCACGGTCATACCGACCGGCCCGGAGGGGTTGACGTAGAGCAGGTGGCCCTCCGGCAGACGTTCCATCACCTCGGTGACCGGCGCGAGTTCGTAGCCGAAGCGGCCGGCCGCGTGCAGATGAACGGGTGAGGAGAAGACCGGTACCACCGCGGTCCCGTCGGGTGAGACCGCCGACAGCGGTACGCCGCCGGGCGCGAGCAGAACGGCGACCTCCGCCGTGGCCAGCGCCCTGGGGACCGCCTCCCCCGGACCGTAACCCGTGGCGGAGAGCTGCACCGCCTCGTCCACCGGGTCGGTGGGGGCGGGCCAGCCGAGCGCCTGGGGCGAGGGCCGGTACGCCTCGTTCGGCTGCCACTCCTCGATGTCGCCGTCCAGGCCGGACCGCCACCGGCCCACCACGGCCCATTCCGGCGGATCGCCCTCGCCCGCCCATGCCGGGTCGACCATGCCGAGCCAGTGATCGGGAGCGAGCCGGGCGGCCTCCCTGATCTCCTCGGGGACCGGCGGCGCGGCGTCGTCGCCGGTCGCGGTCGGCCCTGCGGCAGTGCTGTCGTTCATGGATTCCTCGCTGCGATCAGGCACGGACGTCGTTCAGTATGCGGCGGATCCGGTCGGCCAGGCTGCCGGAGGGTACCTGGTTCCGGGCCCGGAACCAGGCGTCGGCCAGTCGCTCCAGCCGCTCGGGCGCCAGTGGGACGAAACCTGACGCGGTGTCGGGGGCGAGCGCTGACAGGAGGCGCAGGGCGTCCTCCAGGACGACGCGGTGCGCCTGGGCCCATGCGGCCACCGCGGGATCCGCGGGATCAGCCGGTCCGGACAACTCCTCGTCTCCGAAGGGGTGCAGGGCGTGCTCGTCGGGGAACAGTCCGTCGACGGCCACGTGCTGCCTCAGTTCCGCCTCCGTCAAGGGCGCGATCCTCCAGTAACGGCCCCAGTTGTCGACGTAGTCGAGGTCGGCGGACTCCGGGGCACCGGCGTGCCGCAGCCGGTCGAGGACCAGTTGGCTGCCCCGCATGATCTCGTCCAGACCGTGGTGCTCCGCCTGCAGCATCTCTGCCATGAGGGCGAGCCGGACCAGCCCTAGGTCGATGGCCAGGCCCCATTCCTGGCGCATCTTCACCGCCTGCGAGAGCAGTCGGTGGGCCGAACCGGAGGTGGCGGCCCGGACGAGGGCGCCCCTGTCCTCCGCTGCCGCCTGCGGGACGCTGTCCATGGCGATGTCGTACCGGTGCATGCCCGGAATCCACGGGATGCCGCCGTCCGGCATCAGGGCACGCTCGGCCTCGCTGGGAGGCGGCGAGAGGTCCTCGGCGCGTGCCCGCGTGCGCAGCTCACGCCCGGTCCGGTCCATCCGTTCCTGTTCCTCGGGGGTTCTGTCCGGGCGTCCCGACAGCTCCTGGTGGGCGGTGATCGTCTGTGACGGAGGCCGGGCGGACCGGTACTCCGCAGTGATCACGTCCGGGTTGGGATCAGGGCTGCCGAGCAGTGCGGAGATGACTCCGCCCTGGCCGTCGGGCGCCTGGGAGCCGATCCAGAGCATGCCCATGCGTTCCCGCGTGTTGCCCGACTCCACGACGGCGAGGAGCTGGTCCCGGCCGGTGCCGACCGCGCCGTCGACGGTGGGGTCGTCCGAGCCCAGTTCCGTCCAACGGCCGGCCGCGACAGCCCGGTCCCACAGCTCGCGGGTCATCACCGCGAGCTGAGCGTCGACCGCTTCGTGGCCGCCGAGATACCGGCCGAGGCGCTGCTCGAAACGCACGGCCTCGGTCATGTAGCGGATGCGGGCCATGACCCACTCCGGCGCCGGCCGGTCCGCCGCCCGGCGCAGCACGGACGCCGGGGCCACGGACAGGGCGTGCACCAGCCGGTTCAGCCACTCCTCCTCGTCGACGGCCGTATCGCCGGGTCCTTCCGGAAGCCCGGCCAGATGGCGGTCCCCGTCCGCGACCAGCAGGGCGAGCGGTCCGCCTTCGGTGCGCTCACCGTGGAACGTCACCTCGTCGTCGGGGCCCGCCACGGCCACCGTCACACCGAGGCGGCGTGCCGTCGCCGCTGCGAGGGGCCCCATCGGCAGTGTGGTGCCGCTCTGTCGGTAGGAGGGGTCGGCGAGCAGCACCCGCAGGCGCTGCACCGGGCTCAACGCCACCCGCGAGGCGGGGAGGCGGTCGCCGAGGAGCATGGCCTCCGTGCGCAGGGATACGCCGAGGGAGGCGCCGGCCCGGTCGAGGAGGGCCAGCGGAAGGTCCCGGCCGCCGTCCAGCGGCGGGATGTCCAGGTCGGAGGCGTCGTCGTCGGTGACGGCACCGACCAGCCAGGCGCGGAAGTCCTCCCCCGTGTCGGCGCCCGCGTCCCGTAGTCCGTCTCCGGCCACGTGGCGGACGGCGAAGAGCAGGACGTCCGCGGTCCGGTCCCCCTCGCCCGGGGATTCGTGCAGGGCGAAGAGGGTGCCGTCGAGTTCGGCGGCGTACGGTCCCGTGCGGCGGTAGCCGTCGCGGGGCGCGGTCGCGTCCGGCTGCCGCGTCTCCGACTCGTCGGTCTCGCTGGTGTCGGCGGAGTCGTCGGTGAGTTCGACGATCCGGGGCGAGGTGCCGTCCTGCGCGTTGTAGAAGGCCGGGTGGGGATAGCCGGGCATCTCCCGGAACTCGTAGTCGAGGTAGTCACGTCCGGTCTCGGGCTCCGTCACGACCTCACGGTTGGCGATGCTCAGCGCCCCGCCCGGCGGATAGAGGACCTCCTCCTCGTCGAGCCACGCCGAGAACGGCGCCACCGGACGGGCGGTGGAGTGCTCCACGTATCCGCGCATCGCGTGCCGGTCCTGGGCGTCGCCCATCTCCTCCAGATCACCCCGGGTGTAGCCTCCGGCCGTCTCCCAGCTCTCGGTGGTGCTGCGGAACCGCGGCACGAACAGGGTGGTCGCGGTGAGGAGCGGCGAGTCCTGCGGAATCGCGTCCAGGCGCCCGGGGAGCCAGCCGCCCCAGTAGGCCTGCCCGTTGAGCGGCGGCAGGATCTCCAGCGCCTCGACCGCCATGTCGACGTGCGTGCTCATGTCGTCGTACAGCCGGTCGGCGACGCGGTTCACCCGGCGGCGGATCTCCTGGACGTCCGGCCCGGTCGCGTCCGGGCCCAGGTCCCGCAGATCGGACATGGCATCGCTCAGGTCCTCGTCACGGTCCAGCAGTTCGGGCAGGCCCTGCCCGCTCTCCACAGCGTCCTCGCGGACGTACCGCCACACCCGTTGCCCGAACATCCAGCGGCCGACCGCCTCGCCGAAGCGCCCGGCGGTGACGTAGGTCTTGAAGAGCTCGTGGTCCTGGCTGGTGTAGAGGAACAGGGCGGTCAGATGGCCCGGGGTCAGGGCGCGCAGGGAGGCCCGCGCGCGGTCGCCGAAGCGTTCCAGCCACTGGGTGGCCACCTCGGTCCGCTCCGCCAGCCCCTCCCTCACCGGGGCCCCGGTCATCGCCGCGTTCATCGCCTGGACGAGGTCTCCGGGGATGTCCGTGTCGAAGCGGGAGAAGAAGCGCGTCCTCAGGTCGTAGGCCTGGTGGTGCGGCAGGACCGGGCCCATGCCGAAGACGCGCGCGGTCACCTGGTGCAACCGGGCTCCGTCGTGGGCGAGCGCGGCGCGCTCCGGCTCCAGGCCCACACCCGCCAGGTGCGAGGCGCGCAGCACCTCGTGCAGGGACTGGGTGTCGGTCAGGATCGACCAGGACAGCACCGCCTTGCGGAAGGCCAGCAGCTCGGGCCCGGTCGCCCCGAGCGCCCGGTAAGCCTGGAGCATCCACAGGGCCGGGCCGACCATGCCGCCCACGTAACGGAATCCGCGCGGGTCGTGCGCGATCCGATAGGCCCCCTGCCGGTTCCCGTTCGGCCGGGGCGGCCACGGCATCGCGAGCCAGCCGGGCAGGGTCTGCTGCAGGGTGACGGGCCCTCCGTTGCCGTACGCCGCCAGGCCGAACGCCTGGACCAGCTGGGGAACCGACGGCCGGCTCTCCAGGAAGCGCGACACCGCCTCCGGCTGTCCGGTCCACTGCTGGGCCTCGGGCCCCTGGAAGAAGGCGCCGTCCGCCGCGAGCGGACCGTGTCGCTGGGCGAGGGCCTGACGGAGCCGGGAGAGGGCGTGCGCGGCGGCCTGGACGGTCTCGGGTTCGGCGGCCAGCCTCTGTGCCAGCCCCGCCTCGAACCGGAAGCTGAGGTTGCGCCAGTTCCGGTCGCGGTAGAGCCGGGCGAACCGCACGGTCCCGGGTGCTCCGGCGACCCGCCACCCGGGCACCGACCAGGGCTGGGTGACCGGGGTGCCCGTGGCGGGGGCCGGGACGGCGGGGAGCACGGCGTTCGCACCCGCCCGGGACCTCGGCGGGACCCGCAGGACGGTGGTGGGGCTCCCGTCCGCCGCCTCCAGGAGGTGGATGTCGGCGGTCGGTCCCCCGTCCTCGTCCCGGCCCGGGGTGATCGCCGTGCGCCCCGTGTTGAGGTACACGTCCAGGCCGGTGAGGTCGGCGATGTCCGCGCCCCGGCGGACGGCGCGCTCCAGGCCCTCGCCCCCGGGTGCGGTGCCGGCGGGTCCGCCGGTGGCGGTGGCCACGTCACACGCGAGGACGGTGATGCTGGTGAAGCCCGCGGCGGCCAGGTCCTGTCCGAGCAGACGTCCCACCGCCGCGCTGTCGGCGCCGGCGGGCAGGTCGTTCGCCCCGGCGACGGCGTAGCCTTCCGGCCCGCCGTGAGACGTCCAGAAGAAGGTGCCGGACGCTCCCGTGGCGGGGAGGGGACGCCGGTGGGCGACGCGTTCCTGGGCGGGTCCGCGGCTCCATTCCGTGTAGTGGGTGGCCTGGGGCAGGCGGCTGTAGAAGGGCTCGCGCAGCGCCCAGTCGCGCCGGGTGAAGGATGCCTTGCCGACGGTCCTGCCGTCCGCGTCGATCTCCTGGAGGACGATCTGCTGCGTGGTCGGCGCGGTCCCCCGCCCCTCCCACGGGGCATTCCAGAAGTCGTGCCGGGGGTAGGCACGGGTGGCCGTTTCCGAGGGGCCCGCGTCGACGAGGCCGGAGTCCGCGTCGGAGTCCGTTTCGGAGTACCCGTCGACATCCGACAGGTCGACGTCCGACAGGCCGGAGTCGGAACGGCCGAGGTCGAACACGTCGTCCACCGCGTCCTCGAACACGGCCGGTGTGTACGGCACCGGGCCGGTCCGCGGCACCTCGGAGGGGGCGTCGGGCAGCGGGGGCGCCTCTTCGGCCACCTCGTGCAGCATCGGGGGCCGCCGGTAGGACTCGACGAGTCGCCGGCCGACGACGTCGAAGCGCATGCCCGGCGGGTAAAGCGCCTCCCCTTCCGACAGGTGCTTGAGGAAGGGGGCGGCGTCGCGGGCCGTGGAGTTCGCGACCTCGATCAGCCTGCGGTGCGACCGGGCGGGCACGGGCTTGTCGCTCAGCGCGAACTCGACGGCCTCCTCGATCTTCAGCGAGGTACTGCGGAAGAACGCCACCTCGATGGCGCCGTCGCCGTACAGCGGACCGTTCAGGGCGGGCCGCTCGACGGGCCCGGGCGCACCCCGCTCGCCCCACCAGATGGTCCGGTCGACGGGCGGCAGGATCTCCAGGGCCTCGATGGCCATGTCGATGTGGAGCCTCAGCTCGTCGTGGAGCCGGTCGGCCATCATGTCCGCGCGGCGGCGCAGCGCGGCCAGGTCGGGATGGGGGGTGTCGAGGTCGGGCAGCTCGGTGAGTTCGGCGTACAGGTCCGCGAACTCGGGACGGCTGACCAGGGTGAGCGGCGGCATGTCCAGCTCCTCCTCGCGCGCCGATTCCAGCAGGTACCGCCAGCTGTGGAAACGCACCAGGTGACGGCTGACGCCCCGGCCCAGCCGCTCCCCGTTGAGCAGCGCCTTCATCAGGCGGTAGTCGTAGGAGCTGTAGAGGTACAGGGCCGTGATGTGGGCGGGCGTGAGCTGCCTGAGCGCGGCGGCGCCGCGGTCGCCGTACCGTTCCAGCCATGCGGCCATGATCTGGAGTCTGGGCGTGGGAAGGGACGGCAGCGCTCCGGCGAGCGCGGCGTCGGCCATCGTGACGAGGGCGTCGGGCACGTCCATCGTCCCGGTGAGCTCGAACGGGAAGGACATGCGGTCCTGGTAGAGCGCCTGGTGCGGCGGAACCAGGGCTGCGGGCGCCTTTGCTCCGTCCTCGCGCGGGAGCAGGCCGCTCTCCGTGAAGGCGCCCACGGTCCAGGTGTGCAGCGCGGCCCCGTCACGCGCGGCGGCTCCGCGCTCGTCGGCGGCGCCCATGCCGATCAGGTGGGAGGCGCGCAGTACCTCGTGCAGCGAGTGGAGGTCGTACGGAATCGTCCAGGCGGCCACGGCGGCCCGGAAGGGGGGCAGCAGGCCGGACGGCAGGCCGAGCGCCGCGAACACCCTCAGCAGGTGCAGCGCGGGGCCGCGCTCGCCGCCGACACGGCGGAAGCCCCGGCTGTCGTGCACGGCGCGGTAGGCGCTGTCTCCACCGAACCGCCCGCCGCCCCCGGTGAGCGCCTCGTGGACAGGGGTCGGCAGCCCCGGTCCGGCGTAGGCCGCGTGCACGAACGCCCGCATCAGCCCGTCCAGTGCCTCCGGGCCGGAAGGCTCGTCGAGCAGCAGCTCCAGCTCGGCGGCCGGGTCGTCGGGCGTCTCGTCCGGGGCGAAGAACGCGCGTGCCGCCCGCTCCTCCCCGTTACGGAGGGCGAGTTGTCCGTACAGCCCGCGCACCGCGAGCCCGGCGGCCTCGGCGAGCCGGGGGACCTCGCTCAGCGCCTCGGCGAGCGAGTCCTCCCAGTCGACGCTCGCCTGTCGCCAGGCGCGCTCCTGGTAGAACCCGGTGAACCGTGCTGTGCCCGGTGCCCCGGCGGGGCTCCAGGACGACACCGACCACGGCGTGCCCCGGTCGGCGTCGAGGTCGTCGAGCTCTTCGGGGGCGGCGTCCAGCACCCGGCCCTGGACGTTGAACTGTGCGGGTGCGGGGTAGCGGTACGCGGTGCGTCCGGCGGCGGACGTGCCCGGCGTCGGGACGCGGGGGCCCGTCCAGCCCGCCGGATAGGCCGTGACCCACTCCGCGGGCTGCCCGTCGGCGTCCTCCAGCAGGTGCGGCAGCCCGTCGGACACCGCCACCCGGCCGGTGGGGAGGTGGACCGGCAGTCCCGCCCCGTTCGCGATGCGTATCGCCCGCGCCCGGGCCTCCGCCCGGTTGCGGGGCACGTCGCCGGGGCCGCAGGCGAGCACCGTCACACTGCCGAAACCGCGCGTGCCGGCCGACCGCAGCAGCCGCCCGGCGTAGGAACCGTCATCCGTCCGCCGGCCGCCGTCCTCGGTGACGAGCGCGAGCCCGTCACCGCCGCCGTGCGACGCGAAGAAGAACGTCCCCCCTGTCGTCCCACCCCCGGGCAGCGCCCGGTGGGTGGGGACGGGCCTGCCGTCGCCGTCGCGTTCCCACGACACGAAGCCCGTCGCGGCGGCCAGTCGGCCGTACTCCTGCTGCCGTTCCGCCCAGTCCGCGTCGTCGAACGACGCGATGCCGATCGTGCTGCCGTCCTGTCGGCGCACGGTCCGCAGCACCGGCGCGCGACGGGACGACGTCTCCCGGGTGTCGGTTGGGGGCGCGATGCCGAAGAGTTCGTCGGGAGTGCCGGATGTCGTACCGGTCGTGGTCGCCTCGGTGACGTCGATGCTCTCGTACGGCCGCGTACGCGGGTCGCCGGGGACGACCGTCCGGGTGGTGACGTCGAAAGAGGCGCCCGGCGGGTACAGGACCTCGGTCTCCAGCGGCAGCACCACGAACGGGCTGACCTCCCGCGCGGTCGAGTCCGGCACATGGACCAGTCCGAGGTGCGTGTCACCGGGAGCTCCCTTGCTCCGGTGCATGAAGCCGAGCGCTTCGTCCCGCACCAGCGCCGTGCTGCGGAAGAAGGGCACGGTGATGCGGTTCCGCCCGTACACCGGCCCGTCGGACGGTGGCGCGCCCAGCGGGCCGGGCATGCCACGGTCGCCCCACCAGACGTCTCCGTGCAGCGGCGGCAGGATCTCCAGCGCCTCGACCACCATGTCGACGTGCGACGGAAGCTCCGCGAACACCGCGTCGGCCATGGCGTCCAGACGGCGCCTCAGGGCGGCCACCTCGGCGGTCCGTTCCTGGAGGTCGTCCACGTCCCACATGGCATCGAACAGAGCGGTGAAACCCCGCTGCCGGCGCAGTGTCATCGGGAGCAGGTCGGCCGCTCCGACCTCCGCCATCTTGCTGGTCATCGTCCAGGCGTTGAGACGTACGAGGCGACGCCCCATACCCGCGCCGAACCGCTCGCCGTTGAGGAACGCCTTCATCAGACGGTAGTCGGCGCCGCTGTACAGGTGGATCGCCGTCAGATGGGCGGGCGACAGCCGCCGCAGCGCGTCCCGGCCCGCGTCGCCGTAGCGGTCGAGCCAGGCGAGAAGCGCCCGGTTCCGGGCGGTGTCCGGGCGCAGGGTACCGGCGAGCGCGGCGTCGGCCAGGTGCGCGAGGTCGTCGGGAAGGTTCAACCCGCTGCGCGTGATGTCACGGCCGAACGTCATCCGCTCGGCGTACAGGGCGAGGTGCGGCGGGACCGACTGCCCTGCGGGCGGGGCCGTCCGTCCGTCCCGGTCCGGGCCGCCCGTCGTGAGCGAGCCGGCCGCCCAGGTGTGGAGTCCGGCGCCGTCGCGCAGCGCGGTGTCGCGCTCCGCGGCGGTTCCCCGGCCGACCCGGTGGGAGGCGCGCAGGATCTCGTGGAGCGACTGGAGGTCGGCCGGGATCGCCCAGGCGATGAGCGCGTCGCGCAGGACGAGGAGGCTGTCCGGTGTCGCACCGAGCGCGGTGTAGGTGCGCAGAAGCCGCAGTGCGGGGCCGTCCTCGCCGCCCACGCGGCGCATGCCGCGGCTGTCGTGCACCTCGCGGTAGGAGTTGCCCGGCGCGTAGCGCCCCTGTTGGCCGGGCGGGCGGGCCAGGGTCTCGGCCGTCTCGCGGGGCAGGCCGTGGCCCGCGTGGGCCGCGTAGGTGAACGCGGTCATGAGCGCGGCGAGGGTGAGCGGTCCGGGCGGGGCGGCCAGCAGCCGCTCCAGCGCCGCGGCCGGGTCGCCCGGGGGCGCGTCCGGGGCGAAGAAGGCGCGCGGGGCAGCCTGCTCGCCGTGGTGCGCGGTGAGTTCGCCGGCCATGCGGGACACCGCGTCGCGCGCTGCCTCGGTGAGCCCTGCGGCGCGGCCCGTGTGCGCGGCGAACGCGAGCTCGAAGGCCGTGCTGCGACGCTGCCATTCCCGGTCGCGGTACAGGGCGGCGAACCGGGCGGTGCCGGGCGATCCGGCGGGACGCCAGGACCGTACGGCCCAGGCCGGGCCGGTGGCGGCTGCGGGCGCCGGTCCGGTGGCTGCGGGCGCCGCCTCGGCGGGGCCGGGCCCCGGGGTGCCGTCCTGGTCCGCCGTGGACACCGGGGTGGCGTTGATGCGGACGCCGGACGGATAGGCGATGTCCGGCCGGCCGCTCTCCCCGTCGGACTCCTGGGCCCGGCGGGGCGTGCCGGTCGTGAAGTGGAAGGTACCGGTGCCGGAGTCGTGCCGGGCCGAGTGGACCGGCCAGGCGGAGGGGCCGGCCTTGACCGCCGCCCCGCCGGGCGTCCCCGTCGCGGCCACCTGGGCCGACCGGGGCTTCCAGATGGTCCTGGTCCACTGCCCCAGCTTCTTCTCCCGCAGGGCGGTGACGCGCAGCGGGCCGAACGGGTCGTCCTCGATCAGGTCCAAGGGTCCGGAGTAGCCGAAGGCGCTGCGGCCGGTGCGGTCGGTGAACGGCTGGGTCCGCCGCGCGTGGCCGTCCGTGAAGCCGGCCATCGGGAAGACGACGGGGACGTCGACGCCCGCGTCGGTCACCAGCGGGGCCAGGTCCAGCAGCGCCCACAGCTCCTCGTCGGGGACGGGCAGCGGGGCCTGTCCGGGCAGGTGGATGACGATGCCGCCGTCGTCCGCCCGGGTCCCGGTCCAGATCACCAGGGACTTTCCACCCGGCTCCGTCGACCTCCACCGCGCCGGATGGGGAAGGGTGAGGACGTCGTCGCCGGCCTTGACCCGCGCGTACCACTGGTCGCTCTCCACGCCGTTCGGGGCAGGCCGTCCGCTCCAGTTGTAGCCGGTCGGCTCCGTCCCGTCGGTGAGGATCTGCCGGAGGGCGCCGAGTTCGCGGAGGTGGTGGGCGGCGAGCTGGTGCGGGTCGGTGATGTCGATCCGGCGGGCGTGGGCCCGTACCGCCAGGAACGTCAGGTCCGCCGTCGTCGCGTCGCTCCACGCGTCCGTGTCCGCGAGGTGGAGGGCGCGGCGGCCCAGGCTCTCCTGCTGCGCCGGGTCCAGGCGGAACAGGACCAGGTCGACGCCGGCCACCATCGCCCAGAAGGCGCGGGTGATGTCCTTGGGCCGCAGGGTGACGGGTTCGGGGAGGCCCACCGCGTCGCGGACGAGGTCCTCGCCCTGGCTGCCGGAGAGTTCGTCGACGGCGTACGTCAGGGGGGTGTCCGGCAGCATCCCGGAGAGCGTGCTGTCCGGCTGCCCGCCGATCAGCTGCCGGGCGGCGTCCAGGACGTCCCGGTAGGCGTCGCGGCCCGGGGTGTCACCGCCGACGCGCCGGGCGAGGAACGTCCACAGCTCCATCCGGAACGGGGTGAACCGCCGCATGCCGGGGTCGTTGGCGCGCAGGGTCTCCAGCGCGGCGATGCCCTTCAGCGCCCGCTCGTACCCGCCGCCCGGGACCCCGCGGTCGTCCTCCACGGCGTGGTCGAAGACCAGGCGCAGCGCGCGGACCAGCCGCAGGACGGTCGCCCGGACCTCCGGCGGCACGGTGTCCGGATCGCCGTGCAGGTCCGCGATCACTGCCAGGCGGTCCAGTTCGGCGCCGGTCGGCTCGGGGCGGACGCGCACCAGGCGGCCGACCACGCCGCCGGGGGTGTCCTCCAGTACGTAGGAGTCGTCGTCCAGCGCCGCGACCAGGGTCGGGCCCTCGGCCTCCCGCCGGCCGACGTTGGCCGTGTGCTGGATGAGGGAGAGCTCCTCCAGCGGGTCCTCCACCGGCCTTACCGGGCGGCCCTCCCGCTGCGGGTCGCGGTGGTTGCCCGCCGATGCCGCGTAGCAGACCTGGAGGCCGATCCGGTGGCCGGGCGGCAGCTCGCGGACCTCGCGCAGTCCGCCGATGTACCGTCCGCCGTCGGGCGCGGCCAGCAGTACCGTCGAGCCGTCGCGCAGGACGATGGCCAGCGCGCCGGGGAAGCCGTGCCCGTAGTAGGTGTAGACCGCGCGGTCCGGGGTGAACGACTCGATGCTGACAGGCTGGTCGCCCATGGTGGTGGCCGCGTAGTGGATCCGCTGCCGCCGGTGGAAGAGCCCCCGCAGCATCCTCTCGCGCTGGTCCAGGTCGTCGCCGACCGACACCCTGCCGTGCCGCACGCGGCGGTCGAAGACCAGGGGGCGGGTCGCCACGTCGCTGTCGCGGAAGGTCCTGCCCCCGACCGAGGTCCACTGCCGGTCCTCGTAGGGCGCCGGCACCGCGGGCGGGTCGAAGGGCACCCAGTCGCCGTGCCAGCCGGTGGTGTCGTGGACCGTCATCGTCGGGATGCGGGCCTGGAGGGCGGAGTCGTGGCGGAGCCGCCCGTCGCCACTGGGGGCCCATACCCGTCGGCCGAGCCGGCCGGCGACCGCGCGCACCAGTTCCAGGTACTGCGCGCCGGCGTACGGGATCGCCAGGACCACCGGCACGTGGGACGGCAGTGCGGCCAGTTCCGGATCGGCGGCCAGCTTCTCCGCGAACGCCTCCGGGGTCAGGCCCTGGGCGTCGCGGGCACGGTCGCCGACCAGATAGGCCTCGCTCCCCCAGGGTGCGGACTCGTCCGGCTCCCGGGCGGCCTGTCCGTCCACGACCTCCCGTACCCGGTCGGTGCGCACCCGGTCGGTCCAGGCGCCCGTCAGATCGCGTCCGAGCACCTTCCCCGCGTCGTCCCGCAGCACGGTGGCAGGGTCCTGGAAGGGGTCCGTACCCAGGTCGGCCGGGGACGGCGGCCCGAAGAAGGCCGGCTGGTCCTGGCCGGTGGCGGTGGCGGTGGCGGTGGCGGCGGTGAACCGGCGGGCGGCGGCGGTCCATCGGCCCGGGGCGTTGGTCGCCGGGTCCGGCAGCGCGACGATGCCGAGCGGGTTCCTGGGGCTCGGGGCAGTGAGCGCCATCGGGGCGCTGTAGCCGTAGGCGGGGCGGCCGGTGCGCTGCGAGAACCGCTGCACCAGCTCCGGGCTCAGCGCCCCCGGTCCGGTGGTGAGGAACAGCACCGGGATGCCGAGAGAGACCGTGCGCAGCTCGTGCGCCAGGTCCAGCAGGGCCAGGAACTCGTTCTCCGGTACGGGGACGGGAGCGCGGCCGGGGAGGTGGAGGTGGAGGGTGCCGGTCGCGTCGACCTCGATGACGTTGAGCAGGGGCATGGGCTTGCCGGGGCCGGCCCATTCGGGTGTGAGCTGGTGGGAGGCCGTCCCCTCGGGCCGGCGCAGGGTGCTCCAGTCGATCCCGGCGGGGGCGTTGACGCCGGACCAGTTGACACCCTGGATGTTGGGTCCCTGCCGCAGCACGGCGGCCGGGCCGAAGGCGCCGCTCTCCGCCAGGTGGAACGCGGCGAGCAGGTCGTGGTCGGTGGCGTCCAAGCCCTGGGCGATCGCCTTGGCCGACACCGCCCAGACGGCTTGCTGCTGGTTCCGGCCCCAGGTGGCGGCGGGGTCCAGATGGAGGACCTTGCGGCCCATGGACGCGCGGGCGCCGGGGGTCATCGGGCGGAAGAGCTGGGCGGCCCGGGCCGTGGCCCACAGCGTGGACGCCACGTGGCGCGGGGTGAAGGGAGCCTGGGGTGGCAGCGACTGGACGTGGCGGATCGCCTGCTCGCCCGCGTCCGCCAGGTGCGTCAGAGTGATCTGGAGCGTAGGCGACGGCACGGCGTCGGTGAGGCGGGCGTCGGGGTCGGCCGTGATGCGGGCGGCCGCGTGGTCGAGAAGGGCCCGGTATCCGGCAAGGTCCGGTTCCCGGCCGGTGTGTTCGCGGACGAAGAAGTCGAGCAGGTCGCCGCGGAACGGGGTGAAGGTGTTGAGGGCGGGGTCGTTGGCGCGGAGGCGTTCCAGCGCGCCGATGGAGCGGAGCGCCCGCTCGTAGCGCCCACCGGGCGTGACCCGGTCGTCCTCGACGGCGTCGCCGAACACCGCCCGCAGGGCGCGTACCAGCCGGAGCGTCGCCTCCCGGGTCCCGGGCGGCACATCGCCCGGGGTCCGGTGGAGTCCGGCGACGCGTGCCAGTCGGTCCAGCTCGTCGTCCTGCGGTTCGGGGCGGCGCGGCACGCGGCGGCCGTGTCCGCCGTCGGCCGCGCCCATGATGAAGCGCCGGGTGTCGTCCATGCCGGTCATCCGGGTGGAGCCGTCGGTGTCGCGGCGGGTCAGGTTGGCGACGAGCTGGTCGAGCGGGACGTCGCCCAGCGGGTCGTCGACGTGCGGGACGGGGGCGAACGACGGCTGCTGGTGGGCGGGGTCGCCGTCGGAGGAGCTCCAGCAGACCTCCAGGTGCATGCGGTGGCCGGGCGGCAGTTCGCGGACCTCGCGCAGCCCCGCGATGTAGGCGGCCGCCTCGTGCTTGCCCAGCCAGACGGTCCGGCCGTCGCGGAGCGGGAGCTGCATCCGGCCGGGTTCGCCGTGGCCGGCGTAGACGTAGACGGCCGCGTCCATGGCGACCGGTTCGGAGGCCGTCTCCTGGGCGCGGGTGCCCGCGGGCGTCCAGTGGACGAGCCGTCGCATCCTGCGCAGGGCGCGGAAGTTGCGCTCGCGCCGCCGCAGGGCGTCCCCCCGGTGGACGGCGATCCGGCCGAACCGCTGGTGGTTCTCGTCGGCCAGCGGACGGGTGACGACGTCGCTGTCGCGGAACACGGTGCCGTCCAGCGCCGTCCACGTCCGGTCCTCGTGCGGTCCGGTCGTCGGTGACGGAGCGACGGACACCCACGCCCCGACCGGGGCATCGGGGTCGGGGTCCATCGTCACCAGGACGTGCGCGTCCCCGGTGCCGTCGGGGACGATCCGGCCCACGCCGCTCGGCCCCCACACGGTGCGGCCCAGCCGGTCGGCCACCACCCGGAGCGTCTCCAGGTAGCGGTCCCCGGTGTACGGGACGGCGAGGACGACGGGCACGTCCTTCGGGAGCTTCGCCAGCTCCGGGTCGGCCGCCAGCGCGTCGGCGACCGCCTCCGCGTCCAGGACCCGGCCGTCCGCCGTCCGCACCCGCCCGTCCTCGCCGTCGGCGGTGACGACGTACGCGGTGTCCGGCCAGGGGGCGGGGTCGGTCGCGACGACCTTCGGCGCGGCGCCGGGCCGGCGCTCGATGGTCCGCAGGGTCCCCGGGAGGATGCGGCTGACGTCCTTCGTGGTCCAGTTGCGGCCCTGCGCCGCGCCGGACGGTCCGGTCAGCAGGGTGTCCGGGGCGAGCAGCGGATCGTTCGGCCCGGTGAAGGCACCGGTCGCCGGTGGCGGCGCTGCGGTGGCCGGCGCGGCGGCGGGGGCGGTGCCGGCAGGGGCGAAGAAGTCCGGGCCGGCGATGGCCGTGTCCCAGGCGCGCACGCTGTGGTGCTGCGGGGGGAACGCCATCCCCGACAGCTCCAGGTCGACCCCGACCGACCCGGCGGCGGAGAGCAGCAGGAACTGCAACGCCACCGGCAGCGGCGGTTCGGCCTGCCCGTTCGCGGTGAAGTACCCGCTGACCGCCGTACGCAGATCGCTCCAGCCGAGCGGGGCCGTGAAGCCGTTGGCAGCGCGGGTCCGCTCCAGCGCCCAGAAGCCGCGCAGCAGCGCCTCGAACGCGGTCGTGTCGTTCTCCAGCAGGGGGCCGTAGACCAGCCGGATCGCCCGGACCCAGCGGCGTACGTCCGGTGCCCGGCCCCGGTCGCCGGTGATCCGCTCGGCCCACCGGGCCAGTTCGGCGGTCGACGGCTCGGGGCGGAACCCGGCCCACCAGTCGCCCTCGGCCAGCTGCCAGCGCGGCCCGGCCGTCCGGTCGGCGGGGACGAGGAACGCCTCCGCGCCGCTGCCGGGGGCCCAGACCCACCGGTCCAGGCCGTTGGCCAGTTGCTGGCCGGCCACCGGGGTGTCCAGCGGGTCGGCGGGCGGCGGGCCCGCGAGATCGGCCCCCGTCACCAGGACCGGCCGCTGCGGGGCCAGCGCGGTGAGGTCCCCGTCCACGGCGTACAGGAAGTCCACGATGCGGGCGTAGCCGAACGCCGCGTCGGTGCCGTCGGCCAGCGCGAGGAGCGCGCCGCCGGGGCCGCCGCGCAGCCCGACGAGGTACGCGTCCTCGAAGGGCAGTGCCTGGACGGGGCTTTCGAGCGGCACCGGGCCCGGCCTCAGGTAGGTGAAGCCGGTCACCTGGGGCAGCAGGCCGTGGTGCTGCCGCAGTCCGTCCTGCCAGGCTGCCAGCGGCAGGGAGGACGTGCCCACCGGGATGTCCTGCGCGTCGCGGTGCCGGATCACCATCACGCGGTCCAGGAGGACGCGGGCACCGTCCATCGCGACCACTTCCGCGTACCACCGCATGACCGGCGGGGTCTGCGCCGGGTCGGCGAGGACGGCCAGGGCGCCACGTGCCGCGTCGAAGAAGCCCCGGGCCTTCGCCTGTCCGCCCGGGGGGATGTTCGGCAGCAGCGCGTACGCCTCCGCCAGCGCGGCCCGCAGGGCCTGGTACGCGGGATGGCCGTCGTGCAGGGGCCGGCCCAGCGCGTACTCGCCCAGCGCCAGGGAGATGTTCCGGCTGTCCCACTCGGTCAGCGGCCTGCGGGTGGCACCGCCCGCCTGGGGGATGCCGGCTCGCGCCGCCACCATCAGGAAGCCCGCGACGCCCCGCACCACGGGGTTGTCCACGATCCGCCGGACGGACTCGCGCAGCACGTCCTCGGGAAGCGGCGCCCGGGACCGCAGGGCGCGCTCGTAGGCGGTGCGGCTGAGGGCGGACAGTTCGGTGACGGCGCGCTGGATCTCCTCGGGCGTCATGAACTGGCCGGTGTAGCCGAAGTGCCGCAGCTCGGCGAGGACCAGGGGGACCGCCAGCCGGCCGTCGTCGGTGTCCAGGACCGGGTAGTCGCCGTCGTCCATGCCCACGGCGTAGCGCTGGCTGACGGGCTCACCCTGGGACGTGCGGCCGGTGAGGACGGCGGTCCAGTGCTCGCGGGGCGTCGGCACCTCCGACCCGGCGGTGTCGAAGAAGGCGGGATCGGCGGGCAGATGGGGCGTCAGCCGCTGCCGGAAGAAGCCCAGCAGTCGTCCCAGTTGCTCGGCGGCGTCGGCGGAGAGCTGGTCGTGGTGCTCGTTCAGGAACGCCCGGGTGCGGGGGCGCAGCGCTCGCAGAACCCGGTCCAGTGCGTTGCGTGAGGCCGCGGGCAGGAGGTTCTTGATCAGCTCCGGGTCGGTGCCCGGCGGGCGGGCGTTGTCGAAGACGTCGCCGATCGGCGCGGCCACGACGTTCTGGAAGCCCAGCCATCCGTAGCCCCACACCTCGTCGACCTCGGGGATCGCCGCGAGGAAGGGTGCCATGTGGCTCTCCACGGCGATCGTGCCGAGGAGCTGGTTCGCATAGGTCGCGGTGAGCGACTGGCCGAAGTTGCGGGCGACGGCGACGGCCATCTCGAACTTGGGGACGGTCAGCCGCTGGTGGGCGATGTCCTGGAGCTCCCGGAGGCCGACGGTGGGGTAGCCGAGGGTCAGCTGCCCGTAGGCGGTCCAGTCGAAGCCCTCGGGGGCGGGGTTGACCTTGGCCTTCAGCCCGGTCTCGGTGAACGTCCAGCCGCCGAGCGGGCCCAGCATCTCGGTGAGCGGGACGGCGACCTGGCGCTCGTCCGGCAGCCGTCCGGCGGCGCGCGCCCGCTGGAGCTGGGCCATGCCCTCCTCCTGGGTCTGCCGGCGCTCGCCGGGGAGGACGGCCATGGGGTCGAGGACGAACTCGCCGATGGCGAAGTTCCTGCGGACCGGGCGCGGCTGTCCCGGAGGCACCTGCGGCTCGTTGACGTGGAGGAGGCCGTCGGCCGTCATCCAGAAGCCTCGGCTGTCGGTGACGAGCGTGATGCCGGGCCCGTGGGCGAGGACGAGCGTCGAGGTGAGGCGGCCGGGCAGGTCGAGGAAGAGGTCGCGGCGCTCCTCGACCTCCAGTCCGATGGCGCCGTAGCCCGGTTCGACCGGCGCGTCCAGCTCGGCGTGGACCGTGGAGGAGGACGGGGCGAACTCGGGGAGCGCGTGCTCCAGGGCCTGTCCGCCGGTGCCGACGACGACGGCACGGGCGTCGGACGCCGCGACCGCGGGCGGGAGCGAGGACACCTGCCGGCCGTGGCCGGCCGAGAGGTCCACCCACACCACACCGCCGCTGCCGCTGAGGTGGTAGGCCGCCCAGGCGTGCCCGGGGGCCGCTCCCTGGCGGTGGGCCAGGACGAGGGCCACGGTGCCCGGCCCCTGGGCGGTGACCGCTCCGGCCACCGCCTCCCACGACCCGACCCGGCCCCA
The DNA here is from genome assembly GCF_044766265.1 of Streptomyces sp. NPDC102283. NCBI lineage: Bacteria > Bacillati > Actinomycetota > Actinomycetes > Kitasatosporales > Streptomycetaceae > Streptomyces > Streptomyces sp. NPDC102283. The sequence goes on along the minus strand of NZ_JBIWLQ010000011.1, from coordinate 275,976 downwards.
CCCGGGGCCCATGACCAGGGACGACTCCGTGGCGGGGACGCCGACCGCCGTGTCGTCCACCGTCCGCGCCGGGCGCACGCCCTGCGGGAACAGCTCGGCACGGAGCGCCCCCAGGAGCACCAGGCAGCGTTCGACCGTCAGGCCGCGCAGCGGTTCCCGGCCCGTCACCCGGCGGACCAGCGCGGTGAGTCCGGCTCGGTCGAGCGGCGGCCGCACGGTGACCTCGGCCCCGGTCAGGCTGCGCGGCACGGTGAGCGCGGTCGTGGACGGGGGTGCGGTGGACGGTTCCGTGTCCGGTACGGGGGTGGGCCGCGCGGCCGGCTTCGGGGAGGAGAACAGGGCGTCGCCGTACGGGGCGGTCGCCAGGACGCTGGAGTTCAGACCCTGGAGCCATGCCTTGCGCCAGACGCCCTGCCGGCCGCTCGCGGTCTCGGGCCGTCCGATCAGCCGCAGCGGGGCGGCCGTGGCAGCGGGCTGCGGGGTGGTCGGGGCAGCGGGCGGGGTGGTCGGGGCCACCGTCAACGCGCCGCTGTACGACCAGCCGTTGCGGGCGGTGCGGTTGGAGAACGCCTCGGAGAGTGCGGCGGCGCGTCCCGTGCCGCTGCCCGCGCCGGAGAGCACGAACAGGACAGGGACCCCGAGGGCGAGGGTGCGCAGCGGCGGGGCCAGGTCGAGGAGGGCCAGGAACTCGCGGTCGGCGACGCGGAGGGGCCGCATGCCCGGCAGGTGGAGGACCACGAAGCCGTCGGCGTCGGTGTCGGTCCACGCCACCATGGCGTCCGCGGGTTCGCCCTCGGCGGCCCACGGCGCGCGGAAGTGCTGGAGGGACGCGCCGTCGGCCCCGGTGTCCTGACGGCCAACGGCCCGTAGGTCGATCCCGCCGGGCGCCGGGCTGCCGCTCCAGTTGAAGCCCTGGAAGCCCTCCCCGGAACGCAGTTGGCGGGCGGGGCCGAAGGCCCCCTTGGAGGCGAGGTGGAAGGCGGCCAGCGTGAAGAAGTCCGCCGGGTCGAGTCCGGCCGCGATGGCCTGGGCCGTCAGCATGTACAGGTGCTGCTTGCGCGCCGGGGCCCACTCCTCGTCGGGGAACACGTGCAGGACCCGGCGGCCCAGCTTCTCCGTGAACGCGTCGTCCCGGCCGGCCATCTGCTGGGCGGCGCCCGCCATCGCCCAGAAGGCCTGTGTCACGGCGCGTTCGGTCACCGGTACGTGTCCGGGCTGCCGCAGCACGTTCCGTACGAGCGGAGCGCCGAACTGGGTGACCTGCCGGATCGCGTGCTGGATCGCCGGGTCCCCGATGGCTTCACCCAGGGGGGCCTCCGGCTTCTGCGCCAGCAGGCCGGCGGCCAGGTCCAGGACCTTGCGGTAGTCGTCGGGGCCCGGGGTCTTTCCTCCCACCCGCTGGGCGATGAAGGTCCACAGCTCCATGCGGAAGGGGGTGAACCGGTTCAGCGCCTGGTCGTTGGCGCGCAGGGTCTCCATGGCGCCGATGCCCCGGAGCAGCCGCGCGTGCGGGGCCTTGTCCTGTTCGGCCTCGGGGCCGAAGACGATGCGCAGGGCCCGCACCAGCCGGAGGGTGGTCGCGCGCACCTCCGGCGGCGCCTGCCCGTCCCCGGTGTGCAGGCCCGCGGTGCGGGCCATCTCGTCCAGCTCGTGCGGCAGCGGCTCGGGGCTGACCCACCTGCGGCGCCCGGCGACCGGGCCGGGGGCGTCGTGCAGGATGTGCGCGTCGGTGTGGAAGCCGCTGCTCATCAGCGCCCCCTCGGTGACGCGGCGGCTCACGTTCGCCGTGTGCTGGGCGAGCGAGACCTCCTCCAGCGGGTCCTGGACGGCGGGCGCGGGGCGGTTGTCCAGCTGCGGCAGGGCCGGGTTCCCCGGCACGTCGCTCCAGCAGACCTCCAGCTTCATCCGGTGGCCTTCGGGCAGTTCGGTGACCTCGGGCAGTCCGCCGATGTACCGGCCGCCGTCCTCCGCGCTCAGCCACACCGTCCGGCCGTCGCGCAGGGCCAGTTGCAGGCCGCCCGGCAGCCCGTGGGCGACGTACACGTACGACGCCGGGTCCGGGGTCCGGGACTCCTCGCTGATCAGCGCGGTCCGACTGCCCGACGCCATCAGGTGGACCAGCTTCCTGGCGCGCTGGTAGGTACGCATCAGGGTCTCGCGGCCCCGGACGTCGTCGCCGTGCGACATCCGGCCGAACCGCTCGTCCCGGTCGGAGACCAGGGGCCGGGTGAGGACGTCGCTGTCGCGGAAGGCGGTGCCGTCGAGCGCCGTCCAGAGACGGTCCGGGAGCGGTGCGGCCTTCTTCGTGGGCCGGAACGGCACCCAGGAGCCGAGGGGCTGGTCCGGGCCGTGGTCGATGAGCGCGGGGACGTGCTCGCGCTTCTTGTCGCGCACCAGTCGGCCGTCGCCGCTGGGAGCCCACACGGGACGCTCCAGCAGATTGGCGACCGCCCGCAGGTAGGCCAGGTACCGCTCGTTGGCCAGGTGCGGGACGACCAGGACGACGGGGACGTCCTTGGGCAGCTTCGCCAGCTCGGGGTCGGCCGCGAGTTCGGCCGCCAGCCGCTCCGCGTCCAGCGTGCGCCCGTCGGGGAACCGCACCCCGTCCGGGCCGCTTCCGCCCCGGACGACGTACGCCGAGTCGCCCCACGGTGCGGCCCGGTCCTCGCCGGCCTTCTCCTTGGCCGGGGTGCCCGGTTCCTCTTCGTACACCCGGACACGTCCGATGCGCAGCCGGCGCACCTTCTCGTCCATGAGATTGCGGCCGCGCGGGGCGCCCGAGGCGTTCGTCATGAGCGTCGCGGGCGACAGGAGCGAACCGGCCGGGGGCCGTCCCTGGTCGCCGACGCCCAGGGAGCCGATGTCCGGCAGTGCGCCGGACTTCCGGTCCGACGGGCTGAAGACGATCAGGTCGCCCGTGCCGGAGGCGGCCGCGGGGGCGTTGGTCCGCCGGGCGGCGCGGGTCCAGGCGCCCGGCGTCTTCGTGGCCGGGTCGGTCAGCGCGAGGATGCCGAGCGGGGTGGCGGGGTCGCCGGAGGAGAGCATCATCGGCGCGCTGTACCGGTACGCGGGGCGCCCGGTGCGCTCGGAGAACCTCTGCACCAGCTGGGGGCTCAGGGTCCCCGGGCCGGTGGTCAGGAACAGCACCGGGTGCTTCAGCGGGAGGGTGCGCAGGCCGGGGTCCCGCTCCAGCAGGGCCAGGAACTCGTTGTCGGACACGGGCAGGGGCGCCCGGCCCGGCAGGTGCAGCACGATCCGCCCGGCCCCGTCGACCTCCACGACGTTCAGCACCGGCATCGGCTTGTGCGGGCCGGTCCAGGCCGGCTGCACCGAGGACATGCCGCTGCCGTTGGGCCCGAACGTCATCTGCCGCACGCTGCCCCAGTCGACCCCGGCGGGCATGGGGGTGCCGGACCAGTTGATCCCCTGGTCGTTCGCTCCCTGCCGGAGCACCGCGGGCAGGGTGAACGCGCCGCTCTCCGCGAGGTCATAGGCCGCCATGACGTCCTGGTCGCCGACGTCCACGCCCTCGGCGATCGCCTTGGTGAGCAGCGCCCACAGCGACTCCTGCCGCGACCGGTCCCAGGCGGTGGCGGCGTCGAGGTGGAGGATCCTGCGGCCCATGGCCTCCCGGGCGGTCGGCGTCATCGGGCGCAGCAGCCGGGCCGCACGGGTGGTGGCCCACAGGGTCGAGGCGACCTGCCGGGGGGTGAACGGCGCCGGGGCCGGCAGTGACTGCACGTGGCGGATCATCTGCTCGCCCTTGTCCGCCAGTTGCTTGAGGGCGATGTCCAGGGACGGCGCGGGCACCGCGTCGGTGAGCTTGGCGTTCTCGTCGTCGGCGATCCGCTCCGCGGCGAAGTCGAGCAGCTCCACGTACCCCCGCTTGTCGGGGGTACGACCGGAGTGCTCCTGGACGAAGAAGTCCAGCATGTCCAGCCGGAACGGGGTGAGGTGGGAGATCGTCCCGTCGTTCGCCCGCATCCGCTCCAGCGCGACGACGCCCTTCATGACGCGCTCGAACCGGCCGTCCGGCCCGCCGCGATGGTCCTCGAAGGTGGTGCCGAAGACGGTGCGCACCGCCCGGAGCAGCCGCTGCATCGTCTGCCGCGTCTCCGGCGGGACCGGGTCCGGGCCGCGGTGGAGTCCGAAGTCCCGGGCCAGGGCGTCCAGCGCGGGTCCCAGCGGTTCGGGGCGGCGCAGGACCCTGCCGCCCCGCCGGCCGGTCGCGGAGGCCAGGGCGATGCGCTGGGTGTCGTTGAAGCCGGTCTGGCGGGTCGAGCCGTCCGTCTCCCGGCGGGTGATGTTGGCCACCAGCTGGTCGAGCGGCACGTCGTCGAGGGGGTCGTCCACATGGGGCGTCTCGCCCAGGTAGGGGTACTGGCGGCGCGGGTCGCCGTCCGAGGAGCTCCAGCACACCTCCAGGTGCATGCGGTGGCCGGGCGGCAACTTGCGTACCTCGGGCAGCCCGGCGATGTACGCGGCCGCGTCCTTCTTCTCCAGCCACACCGTCCGGCCGTCGCGCAGCGGAAGGTGCATCCGGCCCGGTTCGCCGTGGCCGGCGTAGACGTAGACCGCGGAGTCCATCGAGACCGGCTCCGAGCCGACCGGCTCGTTCTCGGTGCCCGCTTCGGTGCCCTCGGGGAGCCGGTGCGACAGCTCCCGCAGCGTTCGGAACCGGCGGAGCCGCTGCGCCCGCCGCCGCAGGCCGTCCTTCTGCTCGACGGCCAGCCGCCCGAAGTGCCGGTGGTCCTCGTCGGTCAGCGGCACGGTGAGGACGTCGCTGTCGTGGAACACGGTCCCGTCCAGCGCCGTCCACGTGCGGTCGAGGTAGGACCCGATCGCGGTCGAGGGCTCGACCGACACCCAGTCGCCGACCGGGGCGTCCGCGTCGCGGTCCAGCAGCGCGAGGACGTGGGCGCCCGACCCGTCGGGGACGGCGCGGCCCATCCCGCTCGGCCCCCACACGGTGCGGCCCAGCCGGTCGGCCACGGCTTGCAGGTTCTGCTGGTAGCGGTCCCCGGTGTACGGGACGGCGAGGACGACGGGCGCGTCCTTCGGGAGCTTCGCCAGCTCCGGGTCGGCGGCCAGCGCGTCGGCCACCGCCTCCGGGCCGAGCTCCCGGCCGTCCGGCAGCAGCACCCGTCCGTCCTCGCCGTCGGCGATCACCACGTACGCGGTGTCCGGCCACGGTGCCGGGCCGGTCGAGACGACCCGTGGCGCGGTGTCCGGCCGCTTCTCGACGGTCCGCAGCGTGTCCGGCAGGACACGGTCGACGCTTCCCCGGGTCCAGTTGCGGCCCCGGGTGCTCCCGGACGGGCCGGTGATCCTGGTCTGGGGATCGAGCACGGGGTCGCTCGGGCCGGTGAACGCGTCCGACGCGGTGGCGGGGGCGGGTGCGGCCGGTGCGGCCGGCTGTCCGGCGGGCGCCGGGGCGAAGAGGGACATCTCCTCGTCCTGGTCGGTGACGTCCTCGACGAAGCCGCCCGGGGTGGCCGTGTCCCAGGCGCGCACGCTGTGGTGCTGCGGGGGGAACGCCATCCCCGACAGCTCCAGGTCGACCCCGACCGACCCGGCGGCGGAGAGCAGCAGGAACTGCAACGCCACCGGCAGCGGCGGTTCGGCCTGCCCGTTCGCGGTGAAGTACCCGCTGACCGCCGTACGCAGATCGCTCCAGCCGAGCGGGGCCGTGAAGCCGTTGGCAGCGCGGGTCCGCTCCAGCGCCCAGAAGCCGCGCAGCAGCGTGGCGAGGGCGTTGCCCTGGTCGTCGACAGTGGGGCCGTAGACCAGCCGGATCGCCCGGACCCACCGCAGGACGTCGGGGGCCCGGCCGCGGTCGCCGGTGATCCGCTCGGCCCAGCGGGCCAGTTCGGGGGTCGACGGCTCGGGGCGGAACCCGGCCCACCAGTCGCCCTCGGCCAGCTGCCAGCGCGGCCCGGTCGGCCCGTCGCCCGGGGCGAGGACGGGTTCGATGCCGCTGCCGGTGGTCCAGATCCAGTGGTCCAGGCCGTTGGCGAGCCGCTGGCCGGCCAGGGGCGTCTCCAACGGGTCGGCCGACGGCGGGCCCGCCAGGTCGGCCCCCGTCACCACGACGGGCCGGTCGGGGGCCAGCGCGGTCAGATCGCCGTCGAACGCGAACAGGAAGTCCACGATCCTCGCGTAGTCGACGACGGCGTCGGAGCCGTCGGACAGGGCCAGCGCGGCGGCCTCGGGTCCGCCGCGCAGCCCGACCAGGTACGCGTCGTGGAACGGCAGGTTCTGGACCGGGCTCTCCAGGGTCACCGGGCCGGGGCGCACGTAGGTGAAGCCGACCACCTCGGGCAGCAGCCCGTACGTCTGCCGCCGGGCGTCCTGCCAGTCCTGGTCGGGGCGCGAGGAGGTGCCCAACGGGGTGCCGTCGGCGGTGCGGTGCCTGACCACCAGCACCCGGTCCAGGAGGACCCGGGAGCCGTCCACCGCGACCAGTTCCGACGCCCACTGAAGCGGCGGCGGTGTCCGCTCCGGGTCGGCCAGGACCTCCAGGGCGCCCTGTGCGGCGGTGACCATGGCCCGGAGCCGGGGCCGGTGCCCCGGGGGGAGCGTGTCGACGGCGTCGGCCGCCTCCTGGACCGACGTGCGCAGGGCCCGGTGCAGGGGGTGGTCGGCGGGCAGCGGGGTGCCGAGCGCGTACTCGCCCAGGGCGCGGGAGATCTGCTGGCTCTCGCCCACCGACATCAGGCGGAGGGTCGTCCCGGACAGCTGGGGCAGGCCGGCCATCAGGACCGTATGGACGAAGTGGGCGAGGCCCCGGACGGCCTCGTTGTCCAGGACGCGGTTCAGGGACTCGGTCAGGACGTCGTCGGGCAGCGGGGCCCGCTGTGCGAGGGCCCGGCGGTAGGCCTCGCGGCTCAGCTCCGCCAGCTCGGCCACGGCCCGCCGGATCTCCTGCGGCGTCATCAACTGCTGCCCGCCGTACGCGAAGTGGCGCAGCTCCGTGAGGACCAGCGGGATGTCGAGGCGGCCGTCGTCGGTGTCCAGGGTCGGATACCGGTGGTCGTCCATGTCGACCGTCTGCTTCTGCGTGACGGCCTTGCCCTCGGAGGTGCGTCCGGTCAGCACGGCGGTCGTGTGCTCGCGCGCGGAGGGGACGTCGCCGATCGTGGCGTCGAAGTAGCCCGGGAAGAGGGGCTTGTCCGGGCTGATGGTCCGGCGGTAGAGCTCCAGGAGCCGTCCGAGCGTGGCGGCGAGGCCGGCGCTGATGCCGTCGTGGTGCCGGTCGAGGAAGTCCCTGGCCCGGGGGCGCAGCGCCCGCAGGACCCGGTCGAGGGCCGGGCGCGACGCCACCGCCAGGCCGTTCTTCGCCATGAACGCGGCGGGCCCCTGGTTGAGGATGACCCCGGTCGGCCGGGCGACGGTGTGGGCGTAGGCGAACCGGAGGTAGCCCCACAGGTCGTCGACCTCCGGGACCGGGGCGAGGAAGGGGACGACCACGTCGGGCACGTCGGTCCGCCCGGTGACGGCGCGGACGAACTCCGCGGTGGCCTTCATCGCGAACTCCCGGCCCGACGCCTCCACCGCCCCGATCGCGCCCTTGGGCAGCCGGTCCACCGCCCGGTCCTGGAGCAGGCTCAACCCGAGGGCGGGGAAGCCGGTGGTGGGCTGCACGTAGGCGCGGTTCGTCCGGACCGGGGTCTGGCCGACCAGAGTCCTGCCGCCCAGTTCGGTGACCGTCCAGCCGTCCTCGGAGGGCAGCAGGTCGGCGAGGGCGGTCTGCGGGGACGCGCCCGGCTCGTCGCGGCCGTCCAGGGCCCGTTCCACCCGGGCGAGCCGCTCCAGCGCCTCCTCGGGGGACTGCCGCCGCTCGCCCGGGAGCACCGCCATCGGCTCGACGACGATCTCACCGATGAGGTAACCGAACTGCTGGGGCTTCGGGTCGCCCGGCGCGATGGGCGGAAAGGTCAGGTGCAGGCGGCCGTCGGCCGTCCGCGTGACGCTCGCGTGGTCCGTGACGATGCTGAAGCCGGGGGCGGTGGCCAGGATCTGCTTGGCCGGAACGTCGCCGAGGCCGCCGATCACGAAGACCAGCCGCCGTTCGATCTCCAGGCCGATGGCTCCGTAGCCGCGGCCGGTCGCCGCGTCCAGCAGGGAGTGCGGGGTGGAGGACGACGCGGCGAAGGCGGGCAGGGCGCCCTCGACGGCCCGGCCCGCCGGGCCGACGACCAGGGCCCGCGCCTCGGACGCCGCGACCGGGGGCGGCGCGGAGGAGAGCTGCCGGCCGTCCCGGGCCGAGAGGTCCAGCCACATCACGCCGTCGAAACCGCCGAGGTGGTAGGCGGCCCACGCGTGGCCCAGCGCCTCTCCCTGACGCCGTGCCAGGACGAACGCCGCCGCGCCCGGTCCCTGGGCGGCGACGGTCCGGGCCACCGCCTCCCACGAGCCCACGGGGCTCCAGCCCGGCCCCGGGACCAGGGTGGAGGCCGGTGTCGTGGTGCCGAGCGCCGCGTCGTCGACCGTGGCCGCCGGACGCACGCCGCCCGGGTAGAGGGCGTCCCGGAGCGCGCCCAGCAGCACCAGGCACCGCCGCACGGTGAGTCCCTGGCGCGATGCGGGGCCTGCGATCCGCCGGGCCGTGGCCGTCAGTCGGGGGCGGCTGAGCGGGGCGGAGCGCGGTGGGGCGGGCGGGGCGGGGGCGGGCGCGTGGGGCTGCGGCTCGTACGCCCCGTCGTGTCCGTCCCACAGGGCGCGGAAGGCCGCCCAGGTGTCCTCCTCGGCCCGGGGGTTGGCGCCCCAGTGGTGCACGGCCTTCGGGTCGGGCCCGTACAGCTCCTGGAGGAGTGGCAGCAGCGTCGGCTCGTTGCGCCGGACCCACTTCGCGCCGTTGTTGCGGGGGTGGCCGGTGTAGGGGTCGGTGCCGGTGTTCGTGCCGAGGTAGGCGTTGGTGAGCTGGGCGAAGTACTCGAACTCGTTCCGGGCCGAGTAGTTGCGGTGGGTGCCGGAGCTGTCGTACAGCGGTCCGTCGGGCCAGGCGCCGAAGCTGCCCGCCAGCACCTTGTCGTGGTACGCCTCGGTGATGAGGCGGCGCTGCTCGTCGGTGAGGCCGTGGCGGTGGAGGGCGTGCGCGAACTCGTGGGTCGCGGCGGAGTAGCCGTCGGCGTACAGCCCGGACCCGGGTACGGCGGTGGTGTCGCCCAGCAGGTTCTCCTCGCCGACGGCGGCCCGTCCGCCGGCCTCGACACCGCGCAGGATGTCGTAGGGGCGGGCGTTCTGGTCCGTCTCGCCGCGCAGGAGGCCGAACGCGTCGAGCGAGGTCGTCGCGGCGTCCTTGGGGACCACGATCAGCCGCGCGCCCTCCTTCAGCATGCGTTCGGCCACGGCGGGCGAGCGCAGCATCCGGGCCACCTGCGCCCGCGCCTCGATGCCGGAGGAGACGGGGAGGTCCACGCCGGGCGGTACGTCGACCATCAGGAGGGCGGCGGTCCGGGCGAATTCGTCGGCGCTCAGGGCCCGGCGCAGCCCGGCGGTGAGCGCCCGGTCGGCGGCCAGGGCCTCACGGTCGGCGGACGACAGGGACAGCAGCCGGGAGGCGCGCTCGTCCTGGGTCATCGCGGCCAGCCCGGCGGCCAGTTCGGTGCGTTCGGCGACGGGCAGGCCGGGGCGCGGCGCGGGCGCCGGCGTCGCGGTGGGCGGCGGGGCCGTGGCGGTGGCCGTCGCCGACGTCTCGGGCGGCGGGGCGGGCAGGGGCTGTCCGCGCAGCCGCCCGGCGCGGGTCGGACGGGCGGGCGCGGAGGAGACGGTACCGCGCAGGGACGGCCCGTCGCCGAGCCCCTCGGCGCGGCGGCCGGTCGCCAGCGCGTCGGTGAGGGCGGGCAGGTCCTCCCACGCCTGGGTGTGGCGGCGCGCCTGCTCGCCCAACTCGTTCCGTACGTCGATCAGTTCGGCCTCGATGCCGTCGACCTGGTCCTGGATCGTGTCGCGTACCCCGGTCGCCCGGCGCAGCCCGGCCTCCGCCTGCCGCAGGACGCGGGCGGCCTCGGCGACCGCCGACTCGGCGCGGCGGAGGTTCCCCGCGAGTGTGGTCTCCCGGGCGACGGCCCGCTCCAGGCGGGTCCGCAGCCCGTCCGCCTCCTCGCGGGCGGTCTCCGCCGTGTCCAGATCCTCCTCGCGCCGCTGGTGCAGGGCCCGGCCCCGGTCCCGGAGCGCGTCGGCCCGCTCGATCGCCGCGTCCAGGGCGTCCTGCCCGTCCGGGGACGCCGGGTCGGCGTCCGGGGCGGCGACGACGAGCTCTTCCAGCCGGGCCACCTCGGCCCGGGCCCGCTGCCACCGGGCGTGGAGCCCGCGCTCCTCGTCGGCGGTGTCGTCGTAGCGGGCCTGTGCCTCCCGGGCGTCGGTGTCGAGCCGGGTGATCTCCGCCCCGCCCTCGGCGATCCGGCCCCGCAGCCCGGTGAGTTCCGTCCGTACCGTCGCGGCGTCGCGGCGGGCGGCCGTGTGCGCGCGGTCGGCGTCCCGGTGTGCGGTGGTGGCGGTGTCCACGGCCCGGTCGGCGGTGTCCAGCGCGGCGAGCCCGCCGGGCTGCCGCCGGGTGAGCCGCCCCTCGCGGTACCGGGCCGCCGCCTCGGCCCGCACGGCGCCGAGGTGGACGCCGATGGTGTCCGCCACGTTCTGCCAGGCCTCGTCGGTGGCGGCCGTGGTGTCGGTGAGCGAGCCGTCGGCGGCGAAGGGCCAGATCCGGAGCCCCTGGCCGGTGCGGATGACCAGTTCGACCGGTTTCCCGGCCCGGGCGGCCGTGAGGGAGCCGACGAACAGGGCGCGGGCCAGCCGGGTGCCGTCCGGGTCGGGGCCGAGCGCGAGCCACAGCTCGGCCGACGCGTCCTGCTCGTCGATGGTGTCCGCCAGCACGTCCGGCAGGTCGGTGGCCGGGTGCTGGGCCCAGTCGCGCAGGTCGTCCGCGTCCTGGTCGGCCAGGATCGCGGGCAGGTCGTAGATCCGGGGACCCGGTCGTGCCGGGGTGACGCCGAAGCCGAGGACGTCGCGTTCCCACAGGCGGGTGGTGGAGCTGCCGGTGACGTACCGGACGCCGTCGGGGCCGTCGACCTCGATGACGGTGTCGACCAGGGTCTCGTAGGTGCGGGGGATGCGCCGGTCGGCCGGGTCGCTGGTCGCGCCGGTCCGCAGCCGGCTGAAGGAGAAGGCGGAGGCGTTGCCGCCCGAGGAGATCGCGTGGGGCTGCTGTGCCGCCAGGGGGAAGGTCACCCCGAGCACCTGGCGGTTGCCGTTGGCCAGGCTGTAGGAGCCCTGCTGGTTGAGGACGAAGGAGCCGGCGGCGGACGAGGCCGCGGCCGCGGTGCGGTTCTGCCGCCGGACCCGGTCGATGGCGACGTCGCCGGCCTCGGTGACCGGTCGCGGGTTGTGCAGGGATATGCGCAGGGACGGCGCGGTGCCGGGGCTCTCGACCGGCCAGCTGCCGGGCATGACGTCGGTCAGCCCCGCCGCCGTGCGGGAGGGGTCGAGGGTGATCTCGCCGGCCTGGACCAGCTCGGCGAGGCGGGCGGCGACGGCCTCCGCGGAGGCGTTGGCGGGCAGCCCCCACGCGGCGGCCATGCGCGGGTCGACGTCGTGGAGCGCCCGCATCAGCTGCGGGGCGGCGTTGTAGTCGTACACGGGTGTCGGGCCGGTGGTCTCCAGCCGGACGCCCTGCGGGAAGGGGGTGGTCCCCTGGGCCGCGGCGTCGGCGGCCGTGAGCGGCAGCGGGTCGCCGCCGAGCAGCGCGGGCGCCCGGGGCCCCTCGTGCCGCTTGGGCCGGTCGGCCTCGGAGGCGACGAACCGCAGGGCCGTCGCGGCCGGTACGGAGACGCGGCTGACCGGGCGGCCCCGCAGCAGGCGCCCGGCCCAGCCGCGGACCCGCTGCGCCACGTCCCCGTCCAGGCCGGAAAGGTTGAGCAGGCCGGACTGGAAGAGGGCGCCGGGAAGGTTGGCGGGCCACTGCCACACGGCCTGGGAGCGGACGGTGGCGGTGTAGCGGTAGTCGACGGCGAAGTCGGCGACGCTGCCCGACCGGGTCCAGAAGCGGTCCTCCGTGGCCACTTCGGAACGGGCCGTACGGGCCCGGGTCTCGGCCACCGCCAGGGACGGTCCCGCGCGGTCCGTCCACGCGGTCGCGCCGGGGCGCGGGTAGCGGGAGACCGGGTTGACCGTGCCCTGGCGGGTGGTGGTGGTCCCGGAGGTGGTCACCCTGGACTGCGGGGTGTGGGTGTCGACGTGTTCCAGGCCGGTGCCGGCGCCCGCCCTGCGCCCGCGCAGGCCGCGCAGGGCGGGCGTCTGGAGCATCGGTTCGGCGGTCAGGGTGACCTCGACCAGGCGCGCCCCGCCGTAGGCGACGTGGAGGAAGTGGAAGCGCGCCTGTCCGCCGGGGCCGCGCCCGGGCAGGGCGCGCAGCGCGGCGGGTTCGGTGACCCGGGCGATCTCGGTGGCCACGCCCGGCAGGTAGGAGGCGTGGCCGGGCCGGAGGGCGCCGGGTGCCTCGTTCTCCACCAGGGCGGTCAGCTCGTGGCGCATCCGGTCCCGGCGCTCCCGGCGGTTGGCCGTGTCGTCGAGCTGGGTGACCGTCAGGACGGTCGCCTTGCCCAACTGCCGGGTCCGGGCGTACCGGTCGGGCAGCGGGACGTCGAGCGGGTTCAGGGTCGGGGCGGGGATGCCGGGCATGCCCTGGAACCAGGCCGCCAGTTGGGCCACGGCCTGGGCGGGGGCGAGGTAGGTGACGGCGCGCGGCAGATCGATGGCGACCGTGACCGGGGCGTAGGGGCCGAGGCCGACGGTGTTCCCCGCGATGTTGCGCACGCCCCGGCGGACGGTCAACAGCAGCGTCAGGTCGTTGCCGATCCAGAGGGTGTCGCCGCTGTGCTCCGTGGCGTGGGTGATCTTCGTGCCGGAGCCCACGGTGGCGGTTCCGTCGGTGCGGCGGGACTGGGAGTAGCGGCCGCCCGGGTTGGCCTGGTGGACCAGCAGCTCGGGCGGGGTCGGGGCCGCCTGCAACGCCGTGACCTGAAGGTTGCCCTGGTGGGTGACGCCGACGCCGCGCTGCCGGCCGGAGGTGTCCCCGCTCAGGACGTCCTGCTCCGAGTAGAGCGATTCGGAGCCCAGGTTGCGGGGGTTGGAGAGGTAGCCGGTGATCTCCAGCATCATGACCTGGTCGGCCGCCATGCCGGGCAGCGTCAGCCCCTCCACCACGTAGGCGCCGCCCAGGATCTGGGGGGCCCTGGAGATGAGCTGGCCGGGCCTGATCGCGTCCTGCCGGGCCTCGGCCGCCAGGGTGCCCCGGTCGTTCAGGGAGGCGCCCGCCACGGCGACGGAGGTCCACTTGTAGGTCACCGCCGCACCGTCCGTGGACGTCCTGGCGGCCCAGACCACCGGTGTGGCGGCCCAGTTGACGGCCGAGCCGGCCCGGTTGACGGCACCGGACAGGCTCGGCGGGAGCGCTTCCTTCATCGCGGAGCCCCGCCGGGCGGTCTCCGTGGCCAGCCCGGACAGCGTCGCGGAGGCGCGCTGGACGGCCCGCCCGACCCGGCCCCGGCCCGGGCTGCCCGGGTAGGTACCCGCCACGATTCCCCGCAGGGCCGCCATCAGCGCGGTGGTGCCCCGGAAGGTGTCGACGATGGCGCCTTCCGGGAGCCTGGTCAGGCCGGGCAGCGGACGGCCGCGGTCGTCGACCAGGGCGAGGCGCCGCTGGTCGTCCATGGGGCCGCCGTCGGTGACGGGCTGCCGGATCACCTGTCCCGGACGGGGTGCGGGGGCCGGGGCGGGCAGGGGGGCCGGGGCGGGGACGCGGGTGCGGTAGTGCGGCACCAGCAGCCGGACGCTCCCCGGCACGGTGGGCGTGGCGGCGGCCCCGAGCTGCATCTCCAGGTCGTCCTCCGCCTCCGCATCCGCATCCGCATCCGCATCCGCCTCGGGCCGCGCCGGGTTCCCGTCGGCGTCGGTCTCGGCGAACCGGACGAGCGGGTCCTCGCCGGTGCCCTCGTACAGGTCGAGGCCGAGCCGGGCGGGCACCTCGAAGAGTTCGCTGCCGTTGCGGGTGGTCATCGTGAACTGGTCGTAGCCGACCTGGCCGGCGGTGGAGGAGGCGTCGGTGAGCTGCCGGGTGCCGAGGTAGTCCGGGGCCGTGTTCAAGCCCCAGGAGCCCTGGTCGATGGGGGCGTTGAGGCCGCCTCCGCCGCCGAGGGCGCCGCTCAGCGCGGTGCCCCGCTGGCGGCCGCCGCCGGACTCGTACGAGCTGGAGCCGACGTGCAGCACGTCGGGCAGGCGGCGGGTGTGGACGGCGGGCCGGGTGGTGTCCCGGGCGGCGGAGAAGACCAGTTGCACGCGACGGGTGCCCGAGACCGCGTTCGGCCGCTCGAACCAGACCGACTCCCCGCCGTCCACGGCGTCGGGCGCCGAGGAGGCGAGGCCGTAGGTCGAGCGCATCTGCCGCAGCCGCCGCAGGTTCTCCAACTGGGCCACCACGAGAGGCTCGTCCAGCCGGAACACCGCCGACCTGTTCCGGGGCCGGGCGGGCGGCAGGAACCCCTCCGTGCGCAGCCATGCCTCCGCGGCGGTGAACAGCGGGTCCGCCCCGTCCACCTTCAGCGGCGTCTCGGTGTACCCGATGCTCTCCAGGGTCTCCAGGTGCTCGGGGAGTTCGCGCAGTTCCGCCGGGGCCGGGCGGTGGCCGGCCATCGTGGCGCGCTGGGCGATCCGCAGCCGCAGGCCGTCCGTCCACGGCCCGAAAGTGGAGCTGACCCGGCCGCCGCCGGCCCGGTGCAGCGTCGCGGTGTAGGCGACCCGGCCGCTGGTCAGCAGGTGGCTGCTCTTGGTGCGGAGTCCGTGCATGAGCGTGGCGCTGCTGACGTTGCTGAGCTGGTCGGTCAGCTGCCAGTTGACGGCGGCCTTGCCCATGAGGTTGCCGCCGAAGGACGAGCCGGCGGCCGGGTGGCCGGGGGTGTGGTCGGTGGTGAACGCCGGCCCGCCGGCCGCCTCGACGCCCATGCCGCTGGTCAGCTTCGCCGACTTGTCCACGCTGGACGCGTGCGAGAACCAGGTCTCCAGCGTGGACCTGCCGTCGGCGCTCTTGCGCATCGGCGGTCCCGGTTCGATCACCGCGGTCAGTTCCAGGACGCCGACCGCGTTGCCGTCGTCGTCCAGGAGGGTCGGCGAGAACACCCCGCCGTCGCGCTGGAGGTGCGGGGTGCCTTGGAGCATCCGCTGCGAGAGGAAGTCCTCCAGCGCCCGTTCCGAGTCCGCGTCGAGGTCCCGCAGCGCCGCGAACGTGTCGTCCTGGAGCAGTTCGGTCAGCAGGCGGCGCGGTTCGGCGACGCTGTCGCCGCCCCACAGCGGCAGGTCGTCCACATCGCCGGGCTCCGGCAGCGCGGTGGTGTCGTCGCCGTCGAAGGCGAGGTGCTCGTGGAACCAGATCGTGAGGGCGCCGTGCGACTGCTCGGCCTGCCAGTTGTCGGTCTCACCCTCGCGAGGCGTGTCGAGCTGGATCTGCCACCGCCCGTCCACGTCCATCGGGTGCGCGGGCTCCTCGGCCTGCTGCTTGCTCGTGACCAGGAAGGTCTCGCCGACGGTGACGGACTGGGTGAGCTGGTTGTGCGTCGCGGACACGTTGACGGTGCTGTCCCACCAGCGCAGCGCCCCGGCGCGGTCGTCCGGGAAGATCCCGCTCCACGGCACCGAGCCGGTGCGGAGGTTGCCCGAGCCCTCGACGTGCGAGGTGGACTGCCCGCCGCCGGCCCTGGCCTCGACCCCCATGTCCGGGAGAGTCGGCGGGCGCCCGCCGCTGTCGCCGCCGTACTTCGTGGACCGTACGGGGTCGGCGTAGGAGAGGCGTATGTCCACCGCCCGGTCGCGGCCGCCGTGCCGGAGCGTGATCCGGTGTCCCTGGCGGCTGCGCAGGTACGGCCGGTTCAGCTCGATCTCCTCGGCGCTCAGCACGTCCTGGAGCCGGGTCAGCAGCCGCTGTCCGTCGGTGGTCTCCGGATCGGCGCCGAGGGCCTCGACGATGCTCCGGTGCAGTCCGTCCAGGACGGTTTCGGGGGTCGGCTCGTGGAGGACGAGGCCGACGTGCCCGTCGTGGCGGCGGCCGTGGTCGCGGATGTACTGCGAGAGCGGGGCGGGCGCGACGGCGGTGGAGGTGGTCGCCGCCGCCGCCGTGGACGACTCGGTCCCGGGGGCTCGTCCGGTGAACGTGTGGAGGGGGCCCTGCTGGGCGGAGACGCCGGGCAGGGCGGCGGGCCGCCGGGTCTGCCAGTGGCCCGGCCGCGCGGTCGTCCCCGCCGTCCCCGCCGTCAGGACGATCACGTTCCGACCGCTCGACGGGTGCGGGACGGGGGCGCTGGGCAGTTCGGACAACAGCGTCGTCCGGGCCGTTCCCGCACGCCCGGCGAGGTGCTGCGCGAGCCCGCCGGGGTTGGTGTGGGCGCCGACCACGAGCAGCGGGGCGCGCAGGGCGATCTGCTGGTGGATCCGGTCGTGGCGGAGAAGGGCCGCGATCTCGCTGCCCGGCACCCAGCGGCTGGAGCCGTCGGTCCAAGGCAGGGCGACGTGGCCGTTCGTGCTGTCCGCGGTGAGCACGTACGCCTTGGCGGCCGACCCCCCGGGGGCGTCGGGCCACGGCGCCGGGTGCGGGGTAGCGCCGTCCAGGCCGCCGTCGGACGAGACGAGGTACCCCTCGGTCGCGATGTCCCCGGTGACGGTCCTGCGGGTCCAGTTGCGGCCGGTCGGCACGCCGTCGGCTGTCAGCCGGGTGCTGTCGTCGAGAGCGCCGTGCCGTACGAGGTCCCACGCGGCGAGTTCCGTCGGGTCGGCGGGGTCGAACCCGCTGACCGCCGCACCGGCCATCAGCCACAGGAGCCGGTCGCCCGCCTCGTCCGGTGTCGGGGCGGCGGGGCCGGGCAGGTGCAGCGCCTTCTTCGCCAGGGCGACGGGGTCGGTCACCGACCGCAGGGCCTCGGCACCCTTGACCGCGCCCCACACCAGCCGGCTCACGTCCGCACGGGAGACCGCGCCCGCGTCCGGCAGCCGCAGCACGTCGGCGGCGAGCGCGGCCAGATCCCGCCCGGCCAGGCGCTTCAGCGCCCAGTCCAGCGACGGCACGGGCGTGTACTGGTGCAGCGTCAGCCGCCCGGCGGCGGCCTCGTCCCTCTTCCCGGCGGCGTCGAGCAGGACTCGCCGGACGTCGTCCCGGGACGGCGGGTCGTCGCTGGTGCGCTGGTGGCGGGCGTGCGTGACCAGGTGCAGGTGGTGGAGGGTGAACGGGCCCAGGACGCGCAGGTGCGGATCGGCCCGGCGCATGTTCTCCAGCGCCCCGATACCTCTCAGCAGCGCCTCGAACCGGCCGTCCGATGCCACGTCGGCGCCGAACGACCGCCGCAGGGCCTTCACCAGCCGCAGCGTGGTGTCGAGGACGTCGGCGGGGACCGGCCCGTCCCCTGTGTGCAGATGCGCCGTACGCGCCAGGGCGGCCAGCCCCGCCGGGCCCGGTTCCGGGAGCAGCAGGCTGCGCACACCCCGCTCGCCCGAGGGGCTCGCCAGCGCACCCGCCTTCGGGGTCGCCCCGCGCATCAGGACATGGACGCGGTCCACCGCCATGACCCCGGCACCGCTGCCGTTGGCCACGCCCTGCGCGTACGAGGTGGTGCCGAGGACGTCGAACACGTACGGGGGCTCCCCCGCGTCCGACAGATAGGGCAGGTCCTCGGCCGTGGCGTCGGCCCAGCACGAACCGAGGTCGATGACGGCGTTCGGGCCGAGCTTCCGCATGCTGGGCCGACGGCGGATGAACCGGCCGGTCTCCTCCCCGCCCACCTGGACCGGCGGACTGCCGTCGGCCACTTCCATCACCCCGCGCAGCGGCTGGCCGTGCTGCGCGAAGTGGTAGACCGGCCGCCCGTTCTCCAGCAGCGCGGCCGGTTCGCCGATCGCCCCTTCCGACACCGGGTCGAACTGGACGAACTCGGTGATCTCCGCCATGGCTTCGAGCATGGGCTCGTTCGTGACCAGGTCGGGATCGGACATGGTGACGCGGCCGATGGACCGGCCGTCGTCGCCGATGGTCCGCGTCTTCAGGGCGGGGTCGGGGAGGATCGTGCCGTCCAGCGCGGTCACGAAGCCTTCCTCGGCGACCTCGTCGGGGCCCAGGTCGTCGGCGTCGCTGCCGAACCATCCGCCCAGGGGGAGGCCTTCGGACCGCCGGTTCTCCACGACGATCCGCTCGACGCCGGTGGCGGGGTCGGTGACCAGGCCGACCTGGCCGCTGTGCGCCCAGACGCCGTCGCGGCCCGTCCGGAACGCCAGGGTGCGGGGCAGGGCCAGGCCCTGGTCGCCGCCGTGGGCGAGCACCAGGACGACGGGTGTGCCCGCCGCAAGTCCGGCGATCCCGGGGTCACGGGCCACCAGCTCCGCGAACTCCTGCCAGGAAACGCGGATGTGCCCTTGCCCCCAGGGGAGCATGACGTGGTCGTGTCCGCCGTCGGCCACCACCACGTACGCGCCGTTGTCGGCGTCCCACAGCGGATCGAGCGGCCCCTGGAACTGGTTCTCGCGGCGCTGCCACACCTGGGTGGTGTCCACCGGCCCCAGGGGCCGCCCGGTGAGGTTCAGCCCCTGGTAGGCCCCGTTCGCCGCCGTGATGTGGCGCCCGTGGTCCAGCGCCCCGCCGGCCGCCAGGTGGTAGGCGCCGAGCGTGTCGACGCTCGACGACCACCCGGCGGCCATGGCGTTCTCCACCGTGACGAGCAGCTGGGCCCTCTGCTCGGCCGAGACCTCGGCGTCGGCGGACAGGTGCAGCACGCGCCGGGTCAGGGCGTCGGTGTCCGGTCTGGCGCCGGACTCCTCCAGCAGGGCCAGCCGCTCCAGTTCGGCGGCCGCGTACGACTGATCCGACGCGGGCGCACCGCCCGGCAGCCGCGTGGGGAGGCCCAGTTCACGTCGGACGCGGGCGGCCGTCCCCGTACCCGACACCGCGTCCGCACCGTGCGCGGCGAGGTGCTGGGCCACCTGCCGTACGGCGTCGAGGTAGTCGCCGCGCGCGTGGCGGGAATCGGCGAGCACGGGGTGCAGCTCCAACGGCAGCACCAGCGACGTCGCCCGCCGCCACGCCTCGGCCGGGTCGGTGCCGACCGGCACTCCGGCGGCCCGGGACGTGGCGAGCGCGAAGCCCTCGTAGGCGGCGTGCCAGGTACGGCGGGAGGCGCGGGCCGCGATGCCGTCGAGCGCCCCGGACCAGGGACCGGGCCGGTTCATCAGCAGGCGCACCTGCTGGACCGGGTCGGTGATCCCGCTGTCCTCGAAGCGCACGGAGCCGTCGAGGGAGGCCTCCAGCGCGGGGCCCTGGTCCGGAGTGACCCCAGCGGCGGCCAGCTCGTCCGCGGTGATGAGGTCGCCGGGCGCCGGACGCGGCGGGTCGACGGGCAGGTCCTCGGCGGTGACCAGGGCGGCCGTGAGCCGGCGTTCGACGTCCGTACGGTGCACGCGCGGCACGATCGACGCGACGGCGGCGTCGTGGGCGGCGTCGGCGCCGAGGCCGCGGAGCCGGTCCAGGGCCGAGTCGAGCCGCCGCTGCGCCCGGTCCACGTCCTGCCACGCGTCGTACAGCCGCGCGGCGTCGTCAAAGCCGCCCCGGCCGCCGGCCACCCGGGCGTCGAGCGTCGAGACGGTGCGGGCCGCCCGGCCGAAGGCGGCGACGGCGTCCTCGTGTTCGCGGCGGGCCGCGTCCACGGCATCGTCGACTGCCGTGCTGCCGGGGAAGTCCAGGAGGACCGGCTCGTCGGCGGACACGGTCTCCTGGTCCGTGCTCCGACCCTTGCCCTTGCCCGCTCCCGGAGTGGGCCCCCGGCCGTCGCCCCGGCCCTCGGTGGCGAGGGGAACGGCGGCGGGCGGGGCGTTCTCGGCGCCCTGCCCGATGGCTTCCTGTCCGGTGGCTTCCTGCCTGATGGCTTCCTGCCCGGTGACCGGCCGGGCGCCGGCGACCGTGGCAGGGGCGGACGCGGTGGTCTCCGGCGGTGTGCCGGTCCCCGTCGGCGCGGAGGACGTCGTCCGGAAGGGGACGGCCGCCCCGACCGGGGCCTGGGGGTCCGCGGTGCCGGGTGCGGGCGTTCGCAGGGCCTGCGCCGGGTCGTCGATGCCGCTCGGGGGCCGGGTGCCCCGTGCGGTGAGGGGGTGGTCGGCCACGGCGCCGCTGGTGACGACGGACTCGACCGCCTGGAGGAAGTGTCGCGGAACGGCCGGGCCGGGCGTACCGGTGTCCGTGTCGCTCTGCCGCACCAGTCGGCGCAGGATGGCCTCGGCCGCCGGGCCCCGGTCCGGTATGCCCGCGTAGCCCAGCAGTTGTTGGAGCACCGCCGCGTCGTCGCGGGTCCGCCACTCCGCCGCTTCCTCCGGGGAGGTGGCCGGATCGGCGCTGTGCAGGCGCCAGTTGAGGTGGTCGGAACCCTCCGGCAGTACGGTACGGCTCAGTTCGACGGCCTCGGCGTGGTCGGGCGCGGCCGTGAGCGTGACGTCGATGTGGAGCTGGTCGCCCGAGCCCGGGAGCTGGAGACCGTGGTTCAGGTGAGTGTCGAGGA
The DNA here is from genome assembly GCF_044766265.1 of Streptomyces sp. NPDC102283. Lineage (NCBI taxonomy): Bacteria > Bacillati > Actinomycetota > Actinomycetes > Kitasatosporales > Streptomycetaceae > Streptomyces > Streptomyces sp. NPDC102283. Next base: position 255,403 of record NZ_JBIWLQ010000011.1, on the reverse strand, counting down.
GCGTGCGCATCCGCTCCTGGAGGGCGTCCAGTTCGGCCGGGGAGAACCCCTCCCCCGCCCGGACCGGCAGGTGGAGCGAGACGTTGCTCAGCCAACGGCCGTCGTCGGCCTGGATGCGCTGGACCCAGGCCCGTACGGGGGTGTCCGGGCCGTCGAGCCGCGTTGTGTCCGCCGGGGCGCGGCCGGGGTCGAACGACGGGTCGGTCCGTACGGCCGTGGCGGGAGCGTCGGTCCGCCCCGAACGCCACTGCTCGGGCCGCACGGGATCGGCCACCGGCACGGCAGGCTCGGGCGTGGGACCGGCGGAGAGGTCCGCCCCGGTCCCGGCTCCGAGATCACCGGTGGACTCGCTCGTGAGGTAGCCGGTGACGCCGCCGGCCGGCAGGTCCGAGGAGGTGCGTACGGCATCCGGCGCGGCCGGGGCGTCCTCGGGACCGGTCGTGCTCCGTCCACCGCCGGGAGCGCGGGCGGTGTCGTCGGTGCCGGTGCTACGGGGCTGCGGGGCGGCCGGGCTCTCCGTGCCGTCGGCCATATCCTGCCGGCCCTCCGCGTCCGCCTGGCCGGTCTCCTGCCCGCCCGGCAGGTCGTCGGCGTCGCCACGCTCGGCCGGGCCGTTCTGGGGGGGCTGCTGGGAGGGCTGCTGGGAGGAGTTGCCCGTACCGGAGGAGCCCTGCTGTGTGCCCTGGTTTCCGGCTGCGGGCGCCGGGGTGTTCGGTCCCGCCGAGGTGGCGACGGGGGTGGGAGGGGCCATGGCGTCCGCGTCCGCCGGGTTCGGGGCGCCGTCGGTCTGCTGGTGCGCGGTGTCGTCGAGCCCCGGCTGTCCGCCGGTGCTCCGGCCGCCCGTGCCGCGTCCGGGTGTCTCCTGCCCGGTCTCGTCCTGCCGCTGGTCCCGTGTGCCGTCCGCGTCCGCCGAGACGTCGTCGGGAAGGTTCGCGCTGTCCGTGCCGCTCGAACCGCCGATCGTGCTCGGGCCCGGCGCGGTGGACGAACCCTTCGGCCCGGTGAGGTTGTCGGGGAGGTCGGTCGTCGCCCCCGGCCCGTCCGGAGACGTACCGGGCAGGAGGTCGGGCGTCAGGTCCGGCGTGAGGTCGGGCGTCAGGTCCGGCGTGGTGTCCGGGGTCAGGTCGTACGAGGTGAGGTCGGTGTTCGTCCCGGGCCCGGAGGTGCGCCCCGACGTCGGCGGGGGCGACAGCGGCGCGGTGTCGGGCAGGGACGAGGACGGCAGCGTGGAGGGCGTGGACGTCGAGGGCGACGGCAGCGACGCCGTGGGCGGCGGCAGCTGGGGCAGGGGCGACCCGCTCGTACCGGTGACACCGTTCGAGCCGGTGAGGCCGTTGGACCCGGTGACGCCGTCAGGACCGACCACGCTGTTCGGACCGACGACGTTGCCGGGGCCGAAGACGGTGTTCGGGCCGGTGACGCCGTTCGTGCCGCCGGTGTCGCGCGGGGAGAAGTCGGTGGGACGGGTCAGCGCGTCGGATCCCGCCTTGGGCAGGGTGTTCACGCCGGCCGGCGGCGACACGGCCGGCGGCGGCGTGTACGTGGGCGGCGGCAGGGTGCCGATCCCGCTGCCCGGACCGTTCGGCAGGTCGGCCGAGACCGTGTTGGGGTAGGGGGTCGCGGGGCCGGGGGTGAAGGGGTTGGTCTTCAGCACCGGGGGGCCCTTGACGTCCGTGCCGCTCGCCGGGCCGCCGGGCTTCTCCGACCCCGACGGTCCTCCGTCGCCGCCGCCCAGGATGCTGTTCGGGCCCGGCATGTCGTTGATGTCGGTGAAACGGTCGTTGCTGAAGTAGTTGTTGTAGATCGAGAAGGCGCCCGCGCCGACGGCCAGCCCCGCGCCCATGTCGAACACGGTGCTGGTGCCGGAGCCGACGAACGTCTCCCACTTGAACTCCCACTTGTCGTAGAAGGCCCCGTTGATGATGACTTCGGCGGTGCTCTCGGCGGTGGCACCGACGACGAAGACGGTGACCACGGTGGGAGGGCCGTTCACCAGTCCCTTGAACAGCAGACTGTTCGGGTCGATCTTGAACTTGCTGAAGATGTCCCCGAGGAGGTCCTTGAAGTAGTTCTCGATGGGCTTCAGGAACTTGTCGAAGATCTCCATGAAGCCTGCGGTGAGCGCGCCGAAGGCGGCGGCGACGCCGACGTCCTTCCAGTCCACTCCCCCGGGCTTTCGGCCTCCCGGGTTCAGCGCGATCTGCGCCAGCCGGACCGACAGCGTCTGGATGGCCTCCTGGATGGCCTGGCCCAGGGTCGGCGCGATGTGCGACATCCGCAGCAGGCGGTCGATGATGATGAGGATCGCGAGCTTGCTCCGGGCCCGTGCCAGGAACATCTGAGAGACCGACGCGCCACCGGTGAACGCGATCAGCGCCGCCAGGATCGCCAGTTCGGCGATCAGCATGATGATCTCGGCGATGATCTCCCACTTGGACGCCTGGATCTTCTGCGAGTAGTCCACCTGGCCGTTGGCCAGTTCGTCGAGCTGGAGCAGCAACGCCTGGATGGGATCGGTGCCGTTGGGTTCGTCGGTGAGCATCCGCACACTGTCGATGTACGGACGCGCCACCTCCGGCGGCAACGCCGCCTCCACCATCTGGATCGTCTCGCGCGAGGCCGCGCGCAGATCGATCAGGCCCTTCTGGAGCGCCAGGTAGAGCTCACGACTTTCCCACGCCAGATTCTCCCTGGCCTGCAGGGGCATTTCGCCCAGCAGGATCCAGAGCATCGTCCGGACGTCCGGCGGAAAGTCGATCTCTTCCATTTAGTGCCGGCCACCCTGGGAGGAGTCGCCCGGCCCGTCCAGGCTGGACATCTGCCGGTCGATCTCGTCTCGCGCGTAGCTCGAAACACCCTCGATGTGCTGGCCGTTGGCCCAGACCGCCTGGCCCAGTGCCGTGAACGCGCTGCCGACGGCCCTGATCAGGTCCAGGCACGCCTGGTTGTTGGCGTCGTACTTGGGCAGCACTTCGAGGGCGAAGTCGTCGCTGTAACCGGCCCAGCCACGGTAGTTCTGGATGTCGGAGATGAAGTTGTCGCCGATCTTGGCCGCCTGCGCGGGCAGCTGCTCCATCATGTCACTGGCCCGGCGCAGTTCGCCGGGGTTCGCGGTGAACTTTCCTACCGCCATGAATGCCTCCCTCTCGTCCGGTGGTCCTACGTCAGTCCTCGTGGATCTCGTCGTGCAGGCGGGCCAACGAACGCCTCCCGCCGCCGTGCGAGTCCTCCAGGGCCGAGCCGAAGGCCCGGTCCCAGTCGATGTCGATGCCTCTGATGCCCGTGGCCCGGCCCGTGGTCCGGGTCAGCGGCTCGAAGGCGTCCATCACCTTGCGGGCCATCTCCGAGCGGCCCTCCTGCACCGCCTCCATGATCGAGGCGGCGAGCTGAGGGCCCGTCATGGACCGGTGCCGGTTGTCCGGGAACTTCAGCCCCGTCAGCTCGCCCTGCGGGCCGACCGTCACCTCCACCGCGCGGTCCCGTGACCGGGCCGTCGCCGAGGACTGGCCGAGTTCACCCTCGGCGCGTGCCACCGCCTCCTGCACAGCCGAGAGTTCGGCCATGGCCTCGGCCAGCTTGTTCTCCATCGAGTCGCTCAACAGTCGCCCTTCCACCTGCGCGTATACCATTCTGTCGTACGCGTGTGCGTGCTACGAACTCCCCCGCGCCTGAACGGTGTCCGAGGCGGCCGCAACCGTCTCCTACCGCTCCCGCGCGGTATCCGCCGTGACCGGCGCAACGCTCTCTAGCGTCCGATCACCGCCGGTGCGCCGCCTTCGTCGGTGCCCCAGACGTCCTCGTCCTCCGGCACCCAGGAGTCGCGGGTGCGTTCACCGCTCTGGGTCGCTGTCTGGCCGGGCGCGCCGCCCCCGCCCGGGGCGCCGCCGGCCATCGGCGGGAGGAAGGGGGAGCTGCCGGCGGTCGGGCCGCCGGCGGCCACCCGTACCTCGTCGTCGGCGTACCGCCCGCCCGAACCGGGAACCGGGGCCCCCGGCCGCGCGCGGCGGTTCCGGGAGACCGAACCGTCGATGACGTTGCGGACGCGCTCACCGGAGTCCGACTGGCCTCCTCCGCCGCCGCCCATACCGCCACCCATACCGCCGCCCATGCCGCCGCCCATCGGGGAGCCGCCCATCGGGGCACCGCTGCCGCCGCCTTCGCCCCCGCCGTAGCTGCTGGGGCCGGGGAACGGCCCGCTGTTCAGGAGCGGACGGTTGTGGCTCGGCGTGCTCGACCCGTCGGACGCCCCGGTGCCCGCCAGGGGCGACTCGTAGGGCTTGTCGTCGAACAGTTCCTCCTCGTAGGAGGCGGGGTCGTACGAGGGGGGCGTGTGGCCGGAGAGTCCGTCGCCGAAGGAACCGAGATTGAGGGAGCCGTTGTTGAGCTGGCCGGATTCGAAGCGGGACGGGCCGGACTCGTCCAGGTAGCCGGAGACGGTCGAGCCGTCGGGCCGGGTGACGGTGGTGGTTCCGGTGTCCGGGTTGATGGTCTGGGTGGAGCCGTCAGGGAACTCCGTGACCACGTTGCCGCCGGGGTCCAGGTGCGTGACGCTGCCGCCGGGGTTGGACAGGAGGTCCCCGGTGTTGAGCGGACCGGAGATGACGGAGCCGTCGGGCCGGGTGATGGTCGAGGAGTGGGTGTCCGGGTCGATCGTGACCTTGGAGCCGTCGGGATATTCGGTGATCACGCGGCCGTCCGCGTCGAGCCGCGACTCACCGCCGCCGGGGAGTTCGAGCGGGCCGTCGTTGACGGGGCCGCTGATGGTGGTGGACGACAGGTCGGGGATGTCGCCGTTGCCGAAGAGGTCCCGCCGGGAGCTGTCGAGCTTGGACTCCGCCTCGGCCTGCCTGCGCTCCTGCTCCTGCCGGACTTCGTCCTGCTTGGCCTCGGCTTCCTTCTGCCTGGCCTCCTGCTCGGACCGGACCTCGTCCTGCTTGGCTTCCTGCTCCTCGCGGAGCCGGTCCTGCTTGGCTTCCTGCTCCTCGCGGATGCGGTCCTGCTTCTGCTCGGCCTCGGCCTGCTTCTGCTCCGCCTCCTTCTCCTTGGCCGCTTGCTCGGCCTTGGCCTCGGCCTCCTTCGCCTCCTGCTTGGCCTCCTGCTCCGCCTGCTTCTGCTCGGCCTCCTTCTCCTTGGCCTCCTGCTCGGCCTTGGCCTCGGCCTCCTTCGCCTCCTGCTCGGCCCTGGCCTGGGCCTCCTTGGCCTCCTGCTCCTTCTTCGCCTCCTCCTGCTGGGTCTTCGCCTGGTTCATCTGCATCATCTGCATGTTCTCCGCACGAGCCTGGGCCTCGGCCTGCTTGGCCTCCTGCTCCTTGCGGACCTGCTCCTGCTTGGCCTCCTGCTCGGCCCGGAGCTGTTCCTGCTTGGCCTCCTGTTCGGCCTGCTTCTGCTCGGCCTCCTTCTCCTTGGCCTCCTGCTCGGCCTTGGCCTCGGCCTCCTTCGCCTCCGCCTTGGCCTCCTGCTCCGCCGCCTTGGCCTCGGCCTCCTTCTCCTTGGCCTCCTGCTCCGCCTCCTGCTCGGCCTCCTTGGCGGCTGCCTTGGCCTCGGCCTCCTTCTCCTTGGCCTCGGCCTCCGCCTTGGCTTCCTTCTCCTTGCGCTCGGCTTCCGCCTTGGCCTCGGCCGCCTTGCGCTCGGCCTCCTCCTTCTCCTTCTTCCGCTCCGCCTCGGCCTTGGCGGCCTGGTCCTTCTGCCACTGGATGAACTCTTCCTGCTTCCGGGCGGCTTCCTCTGCCGCGGCCTTGGCCGCGGCGGCGTCGGCCTCCGCCTTCTCCTCGGCGAGTTCGGCCTTCTCCTCCTTGTAGTCGGACTCCAGCGTGCCGCTGGTCCCCCGCGACTTCACCGTTCCCAGCTCGAACTGGCTGTTGCTCCAGCTGTCGCGCACCTTCGTCATGGCCGCGACCGCCGCCTTGTCGAGGTTGTCCTCGACGGTCTGCTTCCACATGAGGAGGGCCTTGTTGCCGACCTTCACCCAGGTGTCGAGCTCCTTGAGCTCACCGAAGTCCTCGGGCTCGACGGTCAGCGCCATGTCGCCCGTGCCGGTGATCTTGTCGATCGCGGCCTGGTTGCTGAAGCCGTCTTCCGAGATGTAGTTCGTGGTGGTGCCGTAGCCGCCGCCGTACGTCCCGTAGGTCTCGATCTCGTACGTGATCTTCGTGATGTTGTGGTCCCAGGCGTGCTCCATGATCGCGGAGAGCAGGGTGTGCAGCACCACGAGCGGGTTGCCGTACTGCCACTGCCACTTCGCCCAGACGCTGTGGAGATCCGAGACCGCTTCTCGGAAGTCCTTCCGCGCCTGCCGGATCTCGTCGCCCTGCTTGGACCCGACGGTGCCGCCCCCGCCGGGCTTCATGTCGTCGGCGTAGTCCGAGTACTGCTCGTTGATCTTGTTGATGAGGTCCCAGAAGACACCGGCGGCCTTGCCCCGCCACGCCTTGTCCTTCTCCGTGCCGAGCCGGCTCTGCCACTCCTCCACGACCTTCTGCTGGGACGAGAAGAACGCGGCGACCCGGTCGAAGGCCCCGGCCACCGTGTCGAAGTTGTCGAGGGTCACGGAGTCGGGGTCGTCGACGGGGAGGGTGTTCCAGGTGAACCCGTAGGTGCCCTGCGACGGGTTGTTGAGCAGCTCCTCCAGCGCGAGCCCGGTGCCGTAGGCGTAGCGCGAGGTGAAGGTGGTGTCCCAGGTCGGCTTGCCGTCCATCCCCAGGTGACCGTCCATGGAGCTGGAGAACTGCCCGCCCTCCTGGTACCCCTGACTCGGTATCCGGCCGTCCCCCTTGCTGCCGAGCAGGGTGATGCGCGCCTTGTACATCGACACGTCGGAGCCCGCGCCCCCCTTGGAGTGGTAGAAGGGGATGACGAAGTCGGTGTTCTTGATGTCGGAACCGGCGTTCTCGTAGAGCCAGTTCATGTCCTCGGTGTCGACGTAGTCGACGTAACCCACGTCGGAGATCTCCACCTTCATCAGGGGGATGCCCTCGTTGCCGACGAGCGTGTCGAACAGGGTGTTGCGGTCCGGCGCCTTGTAGCCCGTGAAGAAGCCGACGGCCTCGGCCCACTGGTCGTTGGAACCGCCGAGATCGTCGGTGACCTTGCTGGAGTCGAGCGCCATGCCGGAATGCCTTTTCGTCAGGGGAGACAGGAGGACGGGCGGGGGTACGGTCCGCCGGACCGCGGGCGTGCAAAGGAGCGCCGGCCGGGGCTACCGGCCGACCACGACGAAGGTCAGTCGTCCTCGTCGTTGTTCGAGCCGCCGGCGGATTCGGAGAGCACCTCGTCCACGCCCTCGAAGAAGTCGATCATGTCCTTGCCGTCGATCTTCTCCAGGTTGCCGTCCTGGGTCTTGAAGAGCTCCTCGATGGTGTCCTCCAGGTCCTCCTCGATCTGCTCGAAGAGTTCGACCTGGAGCTTGAGGATGTCGTCGAGCTGGTCGATCAGCCCGTTCAGGCTTTTGACCAGGTAGCCGCCGTTGGTGCGGCCCTTGTCGTCGCCCGCCATCGTCCCGATCGCGAGCGGCTTCGCCTGCCCGTCGTGGAATCCGGCCGCGGTCGCGGACCCGTCCTCACCGCCCTGCAGCGTGGGGATCCCGGGCACGGTCTTCCCGTCGGTCGTCGTGCCGTCCTCCCGCATCTTCTTGACCTCGGCGAGGAACGGGACGAGGTCGTTGTCGAGGAAGCTCTGCAACCACGCCTTGTTGAGATTGAGTGCGGGTGCTTCCGCCATGTCGCACTTCTCCAGTCTTCCGGGATGTCCAGGGGCTCACGGGGCCGGTGCGCCGTCCGCCCGCGGCCCGCTGGGGCCGCGGGCGGACGGCGCGCCACCCCGACTGCGGCGGGCGGCCGGGCGCGGGAGGGACACACGCGAACGGCCGCCCGGGAAGGACCAGGGGCGTGCCGCCCTCGGGTCAGCTGCCGATGCGCACGCTCTCCCAGAGCGACTTCAGGGAGTTCTCGCTGTACTTGTAGCTGCCCGAGACGTCGGTCAGCAGCGCCGAGTGCTCGGCGAGGATGCGCTTCATCTCCTCGACCGCGTTGTTCCAGGAGGCCTGCTTCTCGGCGTACACCGCCTTGTCCTCACCTTCCCAGCTGCGCTGGAGCTCCTGGAGTTCGGCTTCCAGGTTGGTGAGGATGCTGTCGATCGCCTTGGTCTGCTGGACCATGTCGTCGGCGGCGTTCTCCATGTGGCCGTAGTCGACGTAGATCTGGCCGTCGGTGAAGTCAAGCGGGGGGGTCATGGTCTTCCTCGTCTCACGGCAGGTGCGTCAGGGTCTGTGGTGCGCGGGGCCCGGTCGCCCGTCAGGGCTCCCGGTTACCGGAGGAGTGGTCAGCGGCCCGCGGTGGAGCCGGCGAGCGCGTTGAAGATCTCCTCGGAGCGGTTGAACGCCTGCTGGATCGAGTCGTTCGAGTTGTTCTGCTGGATGCCCTGCGCGCGCATGGTCTCCTCCAGCGTCGTGATCATGTCGCGGAGGTTGCTGGAGATGATCTCCGCCTGCTGGTCCCACCGGTCGAGCAGCTTCTGGAACGCGCCACCGTCGCTGCCGGCGTAGCCGGAGGCGAGGTTGTGCTTCATGTTCTCGACGTCCTGGCGGCTGCTCTGAACGCCGGTGAAAGCCATCTCCAGTGCGGTGACACCGTTCTGGGTGGATGACGCCAGTGACTGCTGTGCGCCCGTACCTGCCATGTTGCTGCGCCTCCTGATGTGTCGCGCCGCCGGATTCCGGTTCCCGCGCGGCGCGGTGCCTGGCCGGGCGCGGCCGGAAGACCGGCGCCCGAATGGTCTGGACGAACGGAGCCTAAGGAAAGGGGTGTTGAGGATTCAATGGCTTGCGTCATCTTCTCGACCCCGGCCCCGCTTTTGGGGTGATTCGCGAAGGAGATTTGATCTGGATCTGAGGTGGGCCCCTTGCGGAATCATCTTCCGAATGGATCTGTTTCCCCGGGCCCGCACGGGCAATGCCCGCCGTCGGAAACGGTATTGGCGGATCCCTCCGGGGAGGAGGACGGTGGATCACCTCCTCCGGTTGTCACGACACGAGCGTTTATCAGCCGGGTCACAAGAATTTCACCTCCTCCGGTACAACCATCCGCCGGGCCCTCACGTCCGGTTGCAGCGTGGGGTCGTGTTCGTGTTCCGGCCCAGGGCGGCAGCCTCCTTGGTGAGGTCCGGCCCCGTCGGCAGCATGGCCAGCAGCGGTGCCGGGAGCCCTCGCGCCTGGCCCTCGCTGTAGCCGAGGGCGGCGAGGCCGTCGGCGGTGCCGACCCGGTACTTCATCCCGGTGTCGGTCACCAGGTAGACGGTGGTGCCGACCGTGCTCCCGCTCGCCCCGAGCGCCCGCACCAGGGATCCGCCGCCCGGCCGCACGCTGATCGAGCCGACCGGCATGCAGGCCGGGGTCAGGCCCTCGGGCGGCGCCTGGGCGGCGGGACCCAGGGTGCCCGTCCCGGTCAGCGCCACGCTGACGCGCGGTCCGCGCTCACTGGGCTGGACCCGGATGCATACGGTGCGGTCCTCGCCAAGGGCCACCGCCTCCGGCGGCTCCGGGGGCAGGTTCGCCTCCTCCGCGCCGGTCCCCGCACCGGGGGCCAGCCGGCCGCTCAACGCGTCCGCGCCCAGCGTCACGACCTTCGCCGCGCCTCCCCCGTACACCTTCTCGCGGGTCTCCGGGTCGCCGAGCACCAGCGCGGCCCCGGTCGCGGTGAGCGGGGTCAGGCCCTCCTGGCGCAGCAGGTAGTAGCGGTCGGCGGAGCCCGGGACGGTGACCCGGAAGACCTGGCCGACCCGGGACTCCCCGCCGCCGAGCGCGGGGCCCTTCTTTCCCTTGCCCGGTACGTTCGGCGGGCGCAGGTCGGGTCCCGAGGGCAGGGCGTTCAGGAAGGCGGCGGAGACGGGCAGCCGGGAGGTGGAGGCGTAGCCGAGGGCCTCGCGGGCGCGGGTGTCCTCGTCGATCAGCAGCTTGCTGCCGCGCCAGACCAGGTAGTCGGCCTTGTCCGGCCCCGTGACGAGCATGGCCTGGTCGGTGGGCAGCCCGGCGGCGTCCGCCGGCAGGCCCACCGCGACGGTGGTGCCGGTCCTTCCGGTTCCGCTGCCCGAACAGACCTGCCAGGGACCCGTGTCCAGGTCCGCGCTCCCGGGCAGGGCGTCCGGGGCGCCGCTGATGCCGATGGGCGCCCCGTGCGGCGTACCGCTCAGGGACTTCGAGCCGACCGCGACCGCCTTCATGTCGGCGCCCGCGAGCAGCCGCGCCGACGCGTAGTTGCGCACCGGACGCAGCCGCCCGTCCAGGTAGAGGTAGCGGGACCCGGTGTCCTTGTTGACGACGAGGGTTCCGGCGGCCCGCCAGGAGTCCTTGGTGCCGGGCTTGAGGAGGCCGAGGACGAAGGAGCCGGCCGACAGCAGGACGGCGATCACGATGCCGATCACCACGCCCCGGTTGGTGCGCCCCTGCGGGCTCTCCGGGGCGTCGGGGTCGGCGCGGAGCATGCCGGAGGTCAGCCGGCCCATGACGAACATGTGGGCCTGGACCTGGTCGCGTTTCGACTGCACGGCAGCGGTTCTCCCTTCAGGTCAGGCGTTGATGGCCCGCAGGGCGCCGTACACGCCGAGCACCCACAGGGCGAGTGGCAGCACGGCGATCGCGAGGGCCGAGTGGAGCAGTTCGCCCGCGCGGCCCCAGTACGGGACGAGCCGGCGGCCGGGCACGGTCCAGGCGGCGATGGCGACCGCGGCGGCAGCCGCGAGCAGCCCCGCGGCCGTGACCAGACGGTTGCCCGGGGACGCGGCGGGGGCGGCGACCAGCACCAGCAGGAGCAGCCCGAAGATCCCCGGGGCCACCAGGGACATGCGCTGCCAGATGTTGCCGAGGCCTCGGGCGTGCAGGACGAGCAGCAGGCACAGCGCCACCGTCATGATGATCTCGGCCAGCTCACGCTCCCGGGCCAGGATGGCCACGCACGCGGCGCCGACCAGGCCCACCGCTCCGTAGAGCGACGTCATCCAGCCGTCGGCGAGGATGGCGCGGGCCGAGACCGCGGAGGCGGCGTGCGGCTCGATGCCCTCCTGCAACTGCTGGGCGTTGGTCGGCAGCGGAGGCATCCGCATCCCGGACATCCGGAAGGCGAGCGAGGGGACGAACGCCCCCAGGACCACCGCGAGTACGGCGAGGATTCCGGCGGCGTGCACCGGCGCCAGGTCCGTGGTGAGGAGCAGGACGGCGGCGACGGCGGCGAAGAGCGAGACGACGGCGACGCTCAGGAAGAGGGCGGCGAACGCGGCCACGACCGCAAGCGCGAGGACCGCCCCGCCGGCCATCGCCGCACTGGCCGCGAGCAGCCGGGCCCCCAGGGTCTCGTAGGCGTGCGGCCCGGCGAGTTCCCCGCCGGGCAGCAGCCAGCCGGCCAGCGCCAGGTAGGGCCCGACCATGAAGCCGAGCGCGGCTCCGGCGCCCGCGTCCCCGACCGCCCTGCTCGCCGCTCCCGCCCCCGCGAGCAGGAGGAGGCCGGCCGCGGTGGCGAAGACGGACCGGGACAGCGAGGAGCCGCCGGGCCAGGCGATCACCAGAACGCCGCCGACGAGGACCGCGACAACGATGCCGAGGAGCACCCAGCGGCTCACCTTGGGGGTCCAGCCGAAGGGGTGGTCGCGCATCGTGGTGGCGATGCCGTCGACCAGGTCGTCGAGGTGCACCTCGGGCAGAGCCTCGGCGCGCGGCCGGAGGTAGAGGGTGTCGCCGTCCCGCAGCCCGTAGGAGTCGAGGGTGAGTTCCTCGTCCAGGGGCTCGCCGCCGAGCCGCTGGAGGACCCAGCCGCCGTGGTCGATACCGGCTTCTTCGAGGTTGTCGCCCGCGTAGCCGAGCACGGCGGGCAGCAGGTCCGCGACGGGGACGTCGGCGGGCACGGCGAGATCGATGCTCCTGGCAGGAGCTCGTACCGTCAGACGGCACAGCTCGGCCACCTGAGTGTCAGTCATCGGGATGGCTCACGCTTCTCCGGTTACGGCTGAGAACGGGCGGGGGAACAGGGGCCGGCGGACCGGTGAACACCCTGCTTCGGTGGGCGGTTCCAAACCGTGTGACGGCGACGGTTGTTGACGACCGATACGGCGATCGTAATATCAGCGGCCTAGTCTGGGCCACGTGGCCCGCGCAACGGAATACGAAACGGCCGTCCGCGTCCGGCGAATTGCGGCACGTTCGGCCGTACGGGCACGAAGGGCGGTTCGGCATGCGCGGTTTCGGCCGGGAAATAGCTCCGCGTGTGCCCGTCCGTCCGGAAAAGCCGTTCCGCGTATGCCCGTCCGGGCGGGGGAAGGCTCCGCAGGCGCCCGTTCGGCCGGGAAGCGCTTCCGTTTGCGCTCTTCCGGCGGCGCGAACGGCCGCGCGGATCCTGCCCCGACGCCGTGATGCAGCAGAACTGTGACACGGCGGTCCGGCCCCCTCCCGCCCACCGCGGGAGCCCCCGGGCGGGCTTTCGGCTCGGGCCGGGGCGCGGCGTAGGGTGCGTGCACGGCGAAGGCCCGTCCGCGTCCCGGCCCGGTCGACGGCGGCACGCGGCGCGCCCTGCGAAGCCGTTCGGCCCGCTCTCCCCCCATGTCCCCGAAGGAGACGGTTCCTTGAGTGTGATCCTGTTCCGCCGCCCGGCCCGACGCCGGGGCCCGGAGATGCCCGACGGGGAGCTGAATCTCCAGGAACCGCCGATCCTCCCCGAGACGGTGCCCGACACCTCCGCCGTGTGGACGTACCTGCCCATGGCACTGATGTCGGTCTCGATGATGTTCATGTTCATGCGCCCCGGTATGACCCGGGGTTCCGGAGGGTTCATCTACATCGCCCTGGGCCTGATGGTCCTCGGCGCCGCCGCGATGTTCATCGGCCAGTTCATGCGCCGGGCGGCGGAGCGCAAGCAGAAGCTCAAGGGCGAGCGCCGGGACTACCTGCGCTACCTCACCCAGATCCGGCGCAAGGTGCGCGGCGCGGTCGTGGACCAGCAGCTGGCCCTGGCGTGGCGGCACCCCGAGCCCGCCGCCCTGTGGTCGATGACCGGCACCACCCGGCTGTGGGAGCGGCGCCCCCGGGACGAGGACTTCGGCGAGATCCGGATGGCCGTCGGCGAACAGAAGCTGGGCCTGAAGCTGACGTCGAGCTCGACGAACCCCGTGGAGGACCTGGAGCCGCTCAGCGCGCACGCGTTGCGTAGCTTCATCCGCGCGTACTCGACGGTGCCGGAACAGCCCATCGCGATCTACCTGCGCGCCTGGGCCCGCGTGCTGTTCCAGGGAGACGAGGAGCGGATACGTTCCCTGGCGCGGGCGCTGCTCGCCCAGTTGGCCACCTTCCACTCGCCGGACGACGTGTGGATCGCCTTCTGCGTCTCCGACGAGCGGCGCGCGCACTGGGAGTGGACGAAGTGGCTCCCGCACAGCCTCCACCCGCACGACACCGACGGCGCGGGCCCGACCCGGATGACCGTCTCCGCCTGGGGCGAGCTGGAGAACCTCCTCGGCGCCGAGTTCATGGAGCGGCCGCAGTTCGACCCGGACGCGGTGCCCGGACGCGAGGAGCCGTTCACCGTGATCGTCGTGGACGGCGGGGTCGTTCCGGCGGGCCACCGGCTCGACGGTCCCGGCTTCCGCAACACGGTCGTCCTGGACCTCAGCGGCGCGCTTTCCTGGCGCCCCGGCCGCATCACTCTGCGCTTCACGGTCGACGAGGGCGAACTCGGCCTGGTGCGCACCGACCGCGAGCGCAAGGAGCAGATCACCCGGCTCGGCCGGCCCGACACCTTCGGGCTCACGGGCGCGGTGTCGCTCGCCCGGCGGCTCGCCCCGTACCGCATGGGCCTGGGCTCGGCTTCGGACTCCTCCGAGCCGCTCTCCGCCAACGTGGAACTGACCACGCTGCTGAGCATTCCCGACCTGCACCGCCATGACCCGAACACGCTGTGGCAGCAGCACACCGGCCCCAACCGCCTCAAGGTGCCGATCGCGGTCGGCGCGGACGGCGAGCCGGTCATGCTGGACATCAAGGAGTCGGCCCAGGGCGGCACCGGGCCGCACGGCATGCTGATCGGCGCCACCGGCTCCGGCAAGAGCGAGCTCCTGCGGACCCTGGTCCTCTCGCTCGCCCTGACGAACTCCTCGGAGACGCTCAACTTCGTCCTGGTCGACTTCAAGGGCGGCGCCACCTTCCTGGGGCTCGAGGACCTCCCGCACACCTCCGCCGTCATCACCAACCTGGCGGGCGAGGCGGCGCTGGTCGGCCGTATGCAGGACGCCCTGCACGGTGAGCTGATGCGGCGGCAGGAGCTGCTGCGTTCGGCGGGCAACTACACCTCCGCGCTGGACTACGAGAAGGCTCGCGCATCGGGCGTCCCGCTGGAGCCGCTGCCCAGCCTGTTCGTCGTCGTCGACGAGTTCAGCGAGCTGCTGGCGGCGCACCGCGAGTTCATGGAGCTGTTCGTGATGATCGGCCGTCTCGGCCGGTCCCTCGGCGTGCACCTGCTGCTCGCCTCGCAGCGCCTGGACGAGGGCCGCATGCACCAGCTGGAGAGCCACCTCTCCTACCGGATCGGTCTGCGGACGTTCTCCGCGATGGAGAGCCGCGGCGTACTCGGCGTACCCGACGCCTACCAGTTGCCGTCGGCCCCCGGCAGCGGCTTCCTCAAGTCGGGTGTGGAGGCGCTGACCCGGTTCCGCGCCGCCTACGTCTCCGGCCCCTACCAGCAGCGCCGCGGCAGCGCCAACCAGGCGCGGGTGGCGAGCCAGACCGTGCCGTGGACCAGCAGTTACGTCGTACCGCGCCAGCTCCCCGACACACCGGAGCCCGAACCCGAGCAGCAGGAGGAGACCGGCGAGACCCTGCTCTCGGTCGCCGTGGACCGGCTGCTGACCGCCGGCCCGCCGGCCCACCAGGTGTGGCTGCCGCCGCTGGACCTCCCCGCCACGCTCGACCAGGTGCTGCCGCCGCTCACCCCGCACCCCGAGTACGGGCTGACGACCGACGCGGCGCACCGCGGGCGGCTCATCATCCCCCTCGGCATCATCGACCGCCCCTTCGACCAGCTGCGCGACCTGCTGACCGTCGACCTCTCGGGCGGGGGCGGGCACATCGCCATCGCGGGCGGCCCGCAGAGCGGCAAGAGCACGATGGTCCGGACGATCATCACCGCACTGGCGCTCACCCACACCCCGCGCGAGGTCCAGTTCTACTGCCTCGACTTCGGCGGCGGCGCGCTCGCCGGGCTGGCCGGGCTCCCGCACGTCAGCGGGGTCGCCGCACGGCTGGACGCCGAGCGGGTGGGCCGTACGATCTCCGAGGTCACGACCCTGCTGGCGGAACGCGAGCGGTTCTTCCTGGACAACGGCATCGACTCGATGGCGAACTTCCGACGTCGGCTGGCCGCCGGGGAGTTCCCGGAGCACCACCACGGCGACGTGTTCCTGGTGATCGACGGCTGGTCGACGGTGCGCCAGGACTTCGACCGGTACATCCAGACGTTCGGCGCGATCGCCGCGCGCGGCCTGAACTACGGCATCCACCTGATCGTCACCACCGCCCGCTGGGTGGAGGTGACCTCCGCGATCCGGGACCAGGCCGCGACCCACCTGGAGCTGCGGATGGGTGACCCGATGGACTCCGAGATCGACAACCGGCGCGCCGCGACCGTGCCCCGGCTGCCGGGGCGCGGCCTGACCCGGGACGCCAAGCTGCACTACCTCACGGCGCTGCCGCGCATCGACGGCGTCGAGTCCGTCGACGACCTCTCCGACGGGGTGGCCGGTCTGGTGGCGGCGGTCCGCGAGAGCTGGCAGGGCCCGCCCGCGCCGCAGGTGCGGATGCTGCCGACCCGGCTCAAGCTGTCGGAGCTCCCGGCTCCCAAGGGCGATTTCAAGATGCCCATCGGCCTGGAGGAGGAGCGCCTGTCGACCGTGTGGCACGACTTCTCCGAGACTCCCCACATGATCGTGGTCGGGGACACGGAGAGCGGCAAGACCAACATGCTCCGGATGACGGCCAAGGCCATCATGGACCGGTACACCCCGGCCGAGGCGCGGATCATGGTCGTGGACTACCGCCGTACCCTGGTGGAGGCCATCCCGGACGCCTACCGGCTCGGCCACGCGGTGGCGATGGACGCCCTCAAGGAGCTGATCGGCGGCGCGGCGCGGGCGGTAGCGGCGCGCGTACCGGGTCCGGAGATCACCCCGGCCCGGATGCGCACCTGCGACTGGTGGGACGGGCCGCGGCTGTTCATCCTCGTGGACGACTACGACATGCTCGGCACCAGTGCGATGAACGCGCCGTTCGACCCGCTGCTGAACCACCTCGCGCTCGGCTACGAGGTCGGTCTGCACCTGGTCGTCGCCCGCTCCGCCGCCGGTGCGGGCCGGGGCCTGGGCGAGCCCATGCTGCGGCGCATGCAGGAGGTCAACACCCCGACGCTGCTGCTGTCGTGCCCGCCGTCGGAGGGCTTCATCCTGGGCAGCGTCAAGGGCCGCAACCTGCCGCCGGGCCGGGGTACGCGGGTGACGCGCCGCAAGCAGATCCAGGTGCAGACGGCGGTGCTGGAGGACGAGGAGTCCTGAGCGGCGGGCCGCACGGGTCTCCCCGGTCCGAGGGCGGGCCGGGGAGGCCGGGGTCCCGGTCTCCCCGGCCCTCGGCAGCGTCTCAGGGGGTGCCGGAACCGCTCCGCCCACGCTCCACGGTCCAAGCAGAGCCCCCGAGCGCCCTCAGCTCCCCGCAGGACGCCAGTTGCGGGCCCGCCCGCGCGGGATCACCACCGCGCCGGCGGCGACCAGCAGCACCACGCCGCCGCCCACGCCCGCCGCGATCAGCGCGCGGGTACGGGGCTCCGCCGCGGGCGGCGGCGGGACCTCGGCCCGCTCGGTCCGGGGCACCGCCCCCTTCTCGTCCGTCAGGACGGCCGTCAGGGCCGCGTACGGGTCCAGGCGCGGCGGGCTCGCCGGGTAGGCCGCCTCGGTCAGGCGGCGCGCCGTCCCGGCGGCCGAGAGCTTGGGGTGGCGCGCCCGTACCTGCGCCGCCGCCCCCGCGACGTGCGCGGCGGCGAACGAGGCCCCGTAGCCGATGAAGTGGCCCGAGCCCTCGGGGCCGATGCTCACCACCGCGTCGCCGGGCGCGGCCAGGTCCGCCCCGCCCACCACGGGCGCGTTGGTGGGGCGCTGCCCATCCGGGCCGTAGTCCGTCACACCGATCACCCCCGGAGCGGCGGCGGGCCAGTACCAGGCGGCGGGCTTCGCGTCCCTCGGCAGCGCGTCCGGGGCGAGGGGCGCCACGACCAGCGCGTCCTTGTCGCTCGCGTAGGCGACGGCCCTCGTCAGCTCGGCCTTGCCGTCGGCCAGGGCGGCGGCGACGTAGATGACGGAGGCGCCCCCGTCGGCCGCCTCGCGGATGCCGGCGGCGACCTGGCCCACCGTGGACCCACCGCGCTCGTCCGCGCCCCGTACGGCCAGGATGCGGGCCTCGGGGGCCAGTCCGGCCGGCCCCGCGGCGGCGCCCGGGGCCGCCGCGATCAGGCCGGCCGCGAACGTGCCGTGCCCGACGCAGTCCTTGCCCGCGTCCCCGATCGCGGTCACCCGGCCGGAGAGCGCCGGGGCCGACTCCCCGACCCCCGTGTCCACGACGGCTACGGTCTGCCCGGCGCCCTGGGAGAGCGGCCGTGCGCGGGCCGCCCCGAGCGCGCCCAGGGTCCAGGGCTCGGACCGGGCCCTCACCTTCGAGGCCTCGACGCAGGTGTCGTCCTCCGCCAGTACGGAACGCACGACGGGGAGTCCCACGGAATCGGCCGCGGCGGGCGTGGTGCCCGCGGCAACCAGCACGGTCGGGAACACGGTGAGCGACAGGGCGGCGGCGACGGCCGTGGCCCGTGGGCGGCGGCGAAATCCGGCAGGGGGCATGGCGCGCATGATAGGCCGACCGGATGACGGTACGTCGCACGGGACGCGGCACCCACTTCTCGGTTCCGGCCTGAACTGTCCTGTCCCACCTGGAACATCGCGGTGCCGGTCCCGTAGCCTTCCTCGCGTGCGCACAGCTGCACGTTCCCGACGCGACCCGGATTCCTTCCGGCCCCCGGCGGGAGAGCAGGCAGCGGCACCACAAGGAGGAGGAACGGGCGTGTCACGGCAATTGCTCAGGGTCGGGTCGGACCAACCGGACAGCTTCCGGACGATCAGCGAAGCCCTGGACAAGGCACGCACGGGCGCGGTGATCCGGGTGCACCCCGGCCGCTACCCGGAGAACCTCACGGTCCGGACGCGGGTCACCATCGTCGCCGACGGGGAGCCGGGCAGCGTCGAGATCTGCCCGCGCCGGGGCACCGCCGTCATCCTGGTCGCCGACGCCGTCATGCTCACCGACCTCACCCTGCGCGGCGGGAGCGAGGACCTGCCGGTGGTCGACGCCCCGCGCGGCCAGGTCGCCATGGACGGCTGTACGGTCGTCGGCTCCGGCTGGACGGCCGTGCTGGCCCGGGAGTCGGGCTCGGTCGCCATGCGCGACTGCCAGGTCAGCAACCCCAAGGGCGCCGGGGTCGTGGACTCCGCCCCCACGGGCAGCGTCATAGCGGGCTGCCGCATATCGAACCTCGGCACCTCCGGCGTCGTCATCGGCGCGGAGGCACGGACGACGGTGCGGGACTGCCGCATCCTCGACGCGCGCGCCAACGGCGTACTGACCTCGGACGAGGCGCAGGGCCTGGTGGAGGACTGCGACATCTCCGGGACGGACAAGCCGTCCATCGCACTGGAGGGCCGCAGCGGTACCCGGGTCCTGCGCACCAAGGTGCACGACACCTCCGTCGGCGTCTACATCACCAGCTCCGCCCGCCCCTCCCTGGAGAACGTCTCCGTCAGCGACACCTCGGGCCCCGGCATCATGCTGGCCGTGAACGCCGACCCCGAGTTCCTCGACTGCCGGACCTCCCGCACCAAGGGCAGCGGCCTGGTGGTCAGCGAACGCTCCCGGGGCACCTTCCAGCACTGCGAGTTCGACACAGCGGCCGCCCCGGCGATACGGGTGATCGACTCCAGCTCACCCACGCTGATCGGCTGCGCGGTCCGCGACTGCGCGGAGACGAACGGCGCCGTGCTGCTGGAGGAGGACTCGACCGCCGAGTTCGACGAACTGCTCGTCAGCGACGCGGCCGGGGTCGCCGTCCGTATCCGCACCGGGGCCGACCCGCTGCTGCGCCGCGTTCGGATCACCTCGCCGGGTGGCAACGGTGTCGAGGTGGCCGAGGACGGGCGCGGCCGGCTGGAGCACTGCGAGATCGACCGCGCGGGCGGTTCGGCGGTACGGATCGCCTCGGGCGGCAACCCCGACATCCGCGACACGGTCATGAGAGCGGCCGAGGACACCACGATCTCCGTCGGCACGGAGGGACGGGGCACCGTCCGGGACTGCGCCGTCGAGTTCTCGGAGGCGGGCGGCATCACGGTGGACAACGGCGGTGAACTCTCCGTCCTGCGCGTCCACATCACCGACTCCGGCGCCCACGGCGTCCTGCTCGCCAACGGCTCCCGCGCCACCCTCACGTCCTCGCAGGTCATTGGCAGCGTCGGCGACGGCATCCGGATCGACAGCGCGGAACCGGTCACCGTCGCCGACTGCACCGTCCGCGACAACCGCGGTGCGGGCCTGCGGCAGACCCGGGTCAACGAACGCCTCACGATCGAGGGCCTCAACAGCGCCGGCAACGCGGTCCCGGACGCCTGGGGCGACACGCTGCCGCCGGACGTCGCGGGCGGCGGCCCCGACGCCGCGAAGAAGGGGCCCGAGGGGCCGCTGGAGGAGCTGGAGTCCCTCGTCGGCCTCGCCGAGGTCAAGAGCCAGGTGCGCAATCTGGTCAACCTGAACCAGCTGAACCAGCGCCGTGCCCAGCTCGGCATGCCCGTCGCCCAGGTCAGCCGCCATCTCGTCTTCTCCGGACCGCCCGGCACCGGCAAGACCACCGTGGCCCGACTGTACGGCGGCATCCTGGCCGATCTCGGCGTCCTCAGGTCGGGGCACCTCGTGGAGGTCTCCCGCGCCGACCTGGTCGCGCAGGTGATCGGCGGTACGGCCATCAAGACCACCGAGGCGTTCAACGAGGCGCTGGGCGGGGTGCTGTTCATCGACGAGGCGTACACCCTGCTGTCCGACAGCAAGGGCTCCGGCGCCGACTTCGGCCGGGAAGCGGTCGACACGCTGCTGAAACTGATGGAGGACCACCGCGACGACGTCGCCGTGATCGCCGCCGGGTACACCGGCGAGATGGCGAGCTTCCTCTCCTCCAACCCGGGCCTGTCCTCCCGGTTCACCCGGACCATCGACTTCGCCAACTACTCGGTGGACGAGCTGGTGACCATCACCGAGAACATGTGCCTGGGCCACCGCTACGAGCTCGCCCCCCAGACCCGCGATGCGCTCGCCGGGCACTACGAGCGCATGCCGCGCGACGCCACGTTCGGCAACGGGCGTGCGGCCCGCCGGGTGTTCGAGGAGATGGTGGACCGTCAGGCGTCCCGGTTCGCCACGATGAAGAATCCCGCCGAGAGCGACCTGGCCCTCCTGCTCCCCGAGGACGTGGCGCCCGACGCGGGCACGCCGGCGGACGACGGCCCCGGCTCCGAGGAACTCCTCGCCCAGCTGCACTCCATGATCGGTCTCACAGCGGTCAAGAACGAGGTGACCGCGCTGGTCAACCTCCTCACCGCGACGAAGCAGCGCAAGGCCGCCGGGCTGCCCACCCCGAAGATCAGCAACCACCTCATCTTCTCCGGGCCTCCCGGTACGGGTAAGACCACCATCGCACGGCTGTACGCGGACCTGCTGCGCTCCCTCGGGGTGCTGCCCAAGGGCCAGTTGGTCGAGGTGGCACGGGCCGATCTGGTCGGCCGGTACGTGGGCCACACCGCGCAGTTGACCAAGGACGCCTTCGAACGCGCCATGGGCGGTGTGCTGTTCGTCGACGAGGCGTACACGCTCACGCCGGAGGGCGCGACCTCCGACTTCGGCCGGGAGGCGGTCGACACGCTGCTGAAGCTGATGGAGGACCACCGCGACGAGGTCGTGGTCATCGCCGCCGGCTACACCCGCGAGATGCGCCGCTTCCTCGACTCCAACCCGGGCCTGGCCTCGCGGTTCTCGCGCACCGTGGAGTTCGAGAGCTACACCACGGACGACCTGTTGCAGATCCTCTCCCAGCAGGCCACCGGCTACGGGTACGACTGCTCCCCGGAGACGATCGCCGCGCTGTACGCCTACGTGGACTCCCTGCCGCGCGACCACGCCTTCGGCAACGCACGGGCGGCCCGCCAGATCCTGGAGGCGATGATGACACGCCAGGCGGGCCGCCTCGGCGCGATGTCCGCCCCGAGTCTGGACGATCTGCGCCTGCTGCTCCCGGACGACCTGCCACCGGAGGTGGCGGCGGTGCGGCACTGACCGCTACGGCCACCGGAGCCCGGACGACCGGGGCCCCGGATGCGAGAACCGCGACGCCGAGTCCCCGCACCGGCCGGGGAACTCGTCCTCCCCGGAGGCCTGCGTCGCGCTGACGGACCGGGCGTTCGGGCCGTGGGCGGCACAGGCGTGGACGCCGTTCACGGACGCGGTTCCGGCCGAGCTGTCCTGAACCGGCTGCCGCCCTTCTCCGGCGGCGTCAGGCACTCGAACCAGACGGTCTTCCCGCTGCCGTCCCACCGCTTGACGATGCCCCAGTCGTCGGTGACGGCGTCGACCAGGACCAGCCCCCTGCCTCCCTCGTCCAGCGGGTCACCCGTGATGGCGAGGGGCACGGCGGGGCTGCTGTCCGCCACTTCGACGCGTACGCCCTCGCCGCGCGGCAGCCGGAAGATGAAGGTCCGGCCGCGCCGGTCGGGCACGTGCCGCACGACGTTGGCGATCAGCTCGGTGAGCGCCAGCTCCGCGGCGTCGGCGAGGAACAGCAGCTCCCACGCCGTGAGGTAGAGCCGCAGGACGCGGCGCAGATGCCGGGCGGAGTGCTCGCCGAGGGCGAAGTCGGCGCGGTAGACGGGCTCCCCGGGATTCCTCCGGGGGACAAGTACGTGTTTCATGCCACCAGGCTGCGACGGGATGGATACGTTCGGCTACGTACCGAAACGAACGCCGCGAGGCGTTGCACCCGGAGGTCCATCCGTGGCCAACATCCAGACGCTCGATCCCGACGCTTCCCCGCTCGCCTACTACGGCGGGGAGTTGCGCCGCCGACGCGAGGCCCAGAAGCTCACGCAACCGCAGTTGGGCGACATCATCTTCTGCACCGGCTCGCTGATCGGCCAGGTCGAGACGACGAGAAAGATCCCCACCCGCGACTTCTCGGAGCGGCTGGACGCGGCGCTGGGGACGGACGGGACGTTCTCGCGGCTGGTGGGGCTGGTGCTGCGGAGCCAGTTGCCGACGTGGTTCCAGCCGTACGCGGACATGGAGGCGAAGGCCGCGTACATCTCGACGTACCAGGCGCAGGTGGTGTACGGGCTGTTGCAGACGGAGGAGTACGCGCGAGCGGTCCTGGCCACCGGCATGCCCGACGGTCTGGAGGGTCTGCTCGCCGCCCGGATGGAGCGCCAGCGGATCCTGGAGCGGGAGAAGCCGCCGCTGGCCTGGGCGATCCTGGACGAGGCGGTGCTGTACCGGCCGATCGGCGGGCACGAGGTGATGCGGGCCCAACTCCAGAGGCTGTTGGACTACGCGACGCACCGTTGGATGCGGATCCAGGTGCTGCCGTTCGAGGCGGGTGAACACGCGAGCCTGGCGGGCTCGTTCAACCAGCTGCGCTTCGACGACGACCCGGAGATCGTCTACACCGAGGACGTCATCTCCGGCCATATGACGGCCAGCCCCGAAACGGTCCGGGAGGCCTCGCTCCGATACGCTCACCTCCAGGCCACCGCACTCTCCGTCGAGGAATCGGTGGCGCGGATCAGCCGCGTGATGGAGGAGCGTTATGGAGACCGACCCTGACCTGAAGCACGCGGACTGGCGCAAGTCGAGCCACAGCGGGAACACCGGCGGCGACTGTGTCGAGTGCACCCTGACCGGGGGCGCGGCCTGGCGGACCTCCTCGTACAGCGGCAGCACCGGCGGCGAGTGCGTCGAGGTCGCCGCCAACCCCACCTGCGGGTCCGTCCCCGTCCGCGACAGCAAGAACCCGACCGGTCCCGCCATCGTCCTCGGGGCCCACGCCTGGCAGGCGTTCGTGGACGGGCTGCGCTGACACGACTTCACCGGAGGCAGGGCGGTAGGGCCGACTGGCCCCGTACCGCCCTGCTCGGCGTCGGCCGGGGCGGTGATCAAGGGACGGGAACCGGAATGAGCACGCGGGACGAGGACGACGACAGAACCGAGACCGCCTGCCGGATCTGCGGGCATGACGACGGCGAGCCCGTGTTCGACGAGTACGGCGCCCCTCGGTACGTCATCTGCCCGTGCTGCTACAACGAGTCCGGCATCGGGGACGACACCGTGTCGCAGGTCCGTGAACTGCGTGGCTACTGGGTCGGCAACGGAGCCTCCTGGCATGATCCGAAGCTGCGGCCGGACGACTGGGATCCGCTGAGGCAGTTGGCGAACATCCCGCCGCGGTGGCGCTGATCCGGAAGGCTGTTCGCTGCCCTCACGTCGCGCGTCGCCGGTAGCGCGGATGACGGCCGTGTCGATGCCGACGAAGGACGGGCGACGACGCCGGAAAAGCGATTGCCCGGTGGCCGGCCCGTGGCATAGCTTCTCGCTGGCTCCGGGTGGTCCAGACCAAGCCTCGGGGTGGCGAGCTACGTCAACGGGACATCGATGACCGCGGAACAGGCCCTCCGACCCCCACGCAGCGACACCGGCGACACCCGGCCGGGCATCTTCTCCCGGCCGTACGCGGCGGCCACGCTGACCTTCGCCACGGTGATGTTCCTGACCGGCTTCGCCGCGCTGGCCGTGGTGCCGACGCTGCCGACGGCGGCCGAGGATCTGGACGGGGTGTCCCTGTTCCCCTTGGTGGCGGGCAGCTTTGTCGCTGCCAGCCTGCTCGGCGGCGTGCTGGGCGGGCACTGGGCGGACCGCTCCGGCGCCCGGCGACCGCTGGCGCTGGGCATGATCCTCTCCGTGGTGACGCTGCTGGTGTCGGCGTCCAGCGTCTCCGTCTGGCAGTTGGTGGCCGGCCGCTTCGTCGACGGTCTGGCGGCCGGGATGGTGGCGGTGTCGGTGACGACCGCCATCGGGCAGTCGTATCCGGAGTATTTGCGGCCCCGGATGCTCGCGATGATGAGCGCGAGCTGGATCATCCCGTCGCTGGTCGGGCCGCCGGTCGCCGGAGTGGTCGCCGAGGTGTGGTCGTGGCGGACGGTCTTCTACGGCCTGGCGGTGCTGACCGCGCTGCCCGCGATCGCCCTGGTCGCGGTGTTGAGGAAGGCGCCCTCCGGCGAGAGTGACCAGGTCCCGCCCGCCGACCTCCCGCCCGTCGAGGAACGCGCCTCCCGGCCGCCGCTGGTGGTCGCGGGGATGCTCAGCCTGGGCGCGGCGCTCGGCCAGTACGGCGTCTCCGGGTGGGACGTGCGGCACCTGCTGTTCGTCGTCGCCGGCGTCGCGCTGCTGGTGGTCTTCGCGCCCCGCCTGCTGCCGGAGGGCACCTGGCGCAGTGCCCGGGGTCTGCCCACCGCGGTGCTGCTGCGCGGGCTGACCTCCGGTACGTACTTCACCGTCGAGGCGCTGGTGCCGCTGATGCTGATCACCGAGCGGCGGGTGGCCGCGGTGACGGTCGGCGCGGCGTTCACCGCCTCCGCCGTGCTGTGGGCGGTCGCGTCGTGGGCGCAGGGCAGACTCCTCCAGGACGTCGCCCGGCACCGGCTCGTCACGGTCGGCGCCCTGATCATGGCGGTGTCCGTCGCCTTCGCCGTGGCGGGCAGTCTCTCCGGCGTCTCCCCGCTGCTCGCGATGGCGGCCATGCCGCTGGCGGCGATCGGGATGGGGATGCTCGACCCGTGCGTCACGGTGCTGTCGCTCTCCCACAGCGCACCGGACCGGCTGGGCCACACCACCAGTGCCATGCAGACCAACATGAACCTCGGGCAGGTCGTCGTCCTGGCGTTCGCCACCGCCGTCCTCAACGCCGGGCTGGCCGCGGGGACGAGCCGGCTCGGGGGCTACGCCATCACCTTCTCGCTCCTGCTCGTACCGACCCTGCTGGTCGCCGTCCTGGCCGTCCGCGCACGCAAGGACGTTTCCGGCCCCGGGTGACCGGTCGGGACGCGGTGGCAGAGTGGGCCCATGTCGACCTACGAGACCATGCCCTACCACCTGGAGACCGAGCGGCTGATCCTGCGGCCGTGGGCCGAATCGGATGCCGCCGCGTTCAGCGACCTGCTCGCCGAACGCGGCAAGGGGAAGCCCCCGGTCGAGCGCATCCGGACGTCCATAGCGGAACTGCTCTCCGCGACGGAGACCACGGGGATCGCCCTGCTGCCCATCCAACGCCGCGAGGAGGGCGACTTCATCGGGTACGCCGGGCTGATCATCGGCCGCTCCACCCTGGAGGAGCCCGAGATCGCGTACGAGCTGTTCCGGCGCGCCCACGGGCAGGGCTATGCCACCGAGGCGGCCGGCGCGGTGC
This sequence comes from Streptomyces sp. NPDC102283, assembly GCF_044766265.1. NCBI lineage: Bacteria > Bacillati > Actinomycetota > Actinomycetes > Kitasatosporales > Streptomycetaceae > Streptomyces > Streptomyces sp. NPDC102283. The sequence goes on along the minus strand of NZ_JBIWLQ010000011.1, from coordinate 229,799 downwards.
TCGAAGCCGCCGCGGCCACCGGGCGGAAGAGGCTCTGGTCGACCGTCGCCACGTGGAACGCCCCGTCGCTCCGCGTCCTGGAGAAGCTCGCGTTCGAACGGGACCGCGTCTCCATGGAGGAGAACGGCGAAGTGGTGTGGCTCACCCGCACGTTGGCCTGAGGCGGATCGGTGGATCGGCGGCCCGGCGCACGCTGCTAGATTCATCCGCCATGCGATCACGAGACTTCGACCTCGAATTCCGGCAGCAGTCCACCCGTATACGTAACTGGGGAGCCGGTCTGCTGCTCCTGTCGGCCCTGTTGTGGGGCTGGTGCGCGATGCTGCTGCTCACGGAATACACGGTCGAGACACGCAGCGGCCACACCGCCGAGTGCGAGGCACGCCTGTTCACGGAGCGCGGGACGGCCAGCGAGGGGCTGTGGAAGGGCGATTACTGCCAGGACGAACGCGACTGGCCCGAGGCGCTGCTCGTCCTGGGCCTGTCCGTTCCCGTAGCGCTCGTGGGGACCGCGCTGTTCACGAGCGGACAGGTGAGCCGGCGGATGAGCGGGCACTCCCAGGCGATGCGCGAGCTGGACCGGATCGCGGACGAGCGGGAGAAGCGCGCCGAGGCCTGACCTCCTGTTTCCGGCAGGCCCCCGTCCTCCCCGGAATTCGGTCGCGCGCCGCGAGGTGAGCCGTTAGCTTCCCCCCGTGCGCCGTGGACCGCGTGGCGCGACGAGCAGGGAGCCGCGCATGAACGACCACGATCGACGGACCGACCGGCTGAGCATGATCATCGAACAGTTCGACCAGGCGCGGGAGATGGCCCAGGTCCGGCTGAAAGGCCTCGGGAACGAGGAGTACCTGTGGGAGCCGGCCCCCGGCAGCTGGTCGATCCGGCGCCGGGAGGACGCGGTGACGCCGCGGGCGTACGGGCCCGGCGCGTGGGTCATCGACAAGGGGGCGCCGCAGATCCCGGCGAGCGAGTACGCGGAGGTCGCGCGGCAGGCGGCGGGCGGGATGTCCGTGGCGAAGATCGCCGAGGACTGGAGCGTGAGCGCCGAACGGGTCGAGGAGGTCCTCGCGTTCACCGGTGAGCCGGAGCCCGACGTCGTGCCAATCACCACCATCGCGTGGCGGCTGGGGCACCTGCACTCCGACTTCGCGGGGCGCTGGGAGTGGACCTTCGGCGAACGGCGGCGGGACCCGCATCTCCTGGTCGACTTCACGCCGTCCGCCTCCCTGGCGCTCGACCGGTTCTGGGAGACGATCGACCGCCACCGCGCGAGCATCGCCACGCTCACCGACGAGCAGCTCGACACGGTCGGCCTCTCCCAGTATCCGTACGGCTCCGACCCCGACGACCCGTACATCGGCGTGCTGGCCAACGCCAACCTGGAGCTCATCCACCACATGGCCGAGATCGCGCTGCTCCGCGACCTCTGGCGGGCCCGCCGCTCCCTGTGACACCCCACGGGGCCGGCGGGGCGGCCCTCCGCCTTGCGATCGCACGCACCAGATGCCGTCGAGCCCGCTCTCCGGGCGGACGGCGCTACTTTCGAAACACGCCCTGGCTCAGCTAGCGGTGGTTGAGATGTTTGCGCGCGATGTCGGCGAACGCGCTGATAGCTGACTTCAGAAACTCGAAGTGTTCCCGGGGGAGATCCGCCCGCGTGGAGGGGTGCAGGCTCCCGTCGGGATCCTCGGAACCGTCCTCGATACCGCTGAGCGTGGCGCCCAGCTGCTCGGCTGCGGCCTGAACGGCCCGGGCTGCCGCTGCGACGCTCGACGGCCCCTCCAGCTCCACCTGACGAGCGGCGGCCGCTACCGGCTGAGGCTCGGCCGCGGACGAGATCGCCCGTCGAAGGTCAGCCCGTTCGGAGCTGCTGTGCCGGGCCGGGAGGCCTTCGAGTTCGTTGAACAGGTCATCGAGAAGGAAGCCCGCGCCTTCCAGCACTGCCCTGGTCCCCGCCTCGTAGGCATGTGCGGCTTTCAGGAGCTCGGAATACACCTCGCGTTGCGCCGTGCGACGCGTGACGTCGAGCGATCCCAGATAAGCGCTGCGGGCCGCCTTCGACGCTCCGACCACAGCAGCTGTACCGCCGATCAGGGCGCCAGTGAGGGCGCTGCCCGCCCCGATCAACGCGATCATCAGCTCGTTCTCCATAACCGGATCCTGCCGTGAACCGGCCAGGCCGCTGTGCGTTCCCGTTATTTTTGCCGTCCGCGGTTGGTGTGACCTGCGGCTGGAGCGTGGAACGCGGCAGAGGGCTGCTGCGTTCCAGCGGTGTGAGAAGCACTCTGCTTGTGGTGGCAGTCGGCGTCGCTGCCGGCATCTGCCTGATCCTGGCGGACCGCGCCTTGCTGTGGGCAGAGCGCCGGGGATGGATCTACTACCGCACGACGAAGGGACGTACCGCGGCGCTTGCGGAGGAGTACTCTCCGGCAGCACAAGCGGTGAAGCGGGCGATGGAGCAGGAGCGGATCCGCAAGAACGTCCGGCCGGCAGAGGGCCCGCCGCTCGGCGTGGACCTGGACAGGTGCGTCGCACGGATCCGCCGCTCACAGCCGGGTCTGCGAGAATCTGCCCACTCGGATGAGATCGAGTGAGGACCCGCCGGCTTGAGGGCAACAGGACAGACCAGCCCGTGGACTCGGGCCTCGGCGCGAAAAGTTGCCGACAGTGCGCGGCATGCCCGGGCAGTCGACCGACTGGCAGCACTCGATCGGCGAGCTGGGCCGCGTGCTCACCACGGCAGCTGAAGGCCGACCGCTATCCGGCTGGTCCACCGACGCCGGCCGCACCGAGGACATCGGGTGGCTGAAGACCCGCACCACGCTGCCCGTGGCGGTCGCACGCCACCACCACGCTCACCTGCCCGCCGCCGTCGTCGAGCCGGGCGGTGAGCTGGAGCTCCCGGCTACCCGTAGCGGGCGCTTCAGGGGCGCGGTCGTCCCGGAAGGCTGCGCGGTCAGCGCCGGCCGCCGCCCATGCGGCGGTCGTCGGCCAGTCCGGTCAGCGGGCCGAACTCGCAGGCAAGCTCGTTCCACGTCAGAACCTCGCCACAGCGGGCCGGGAACTCCTTCGGGTTGAACTCCGGCATGGTCCAGGTGCCGGTGCCCCGGTCCCGCAGCCACAGGTCCCCGTCGCCGTCGACCACCGTCGGCGGGACCGGTACGGGCTCGGCCTCATCGGTGGGCGCCCAGGTGACCCGGCCCGGGTGGGAAACGCGGCGCAGCTCGGTGGTGGCCAGCCGTGCGGCCGCGTCACGGGTGGACTCTTCGGCCTCCTTGACCGACGCGAGTCGGAAGGCGTCGTCAAGTACGGGCAGGGCTGGATTCTTGCTGCGCTTTGAACTCATAGGCTGGCTGCCTCCGGCAGGGGGCGCCACATCCGTTATGGCAGCCCGTAGAGGAACACGGTATCCGAGGCGGGAGGCGGACCGGCTACGACCACTGTCCAGGTGGAGGCGTCCGGCAGGATCGCTGACCAGGCCGTCACTCTCCTTCGCGAGCGCCTCCGTGAGTGCCTCACCCCGCCAGCTCCCACACCAGCAGCTCCGCCGGCCCCGTCACCGCGACCGCCTCCAGGCCCTCCGCTCCGGTGATCCGGGCGGCGTCGCCGGGGCCCAGCTCCTCGTCGTCCAGGGCGACCCGCCCGCGCACCACGTGGACGTAGGCGCGCACCGCGTCGGGCACCGCGGTGCGCTCGCCCATGGCCAGGCGGCGGACATGGAGCATCGCGCCCGCGCCGGGCAGGGCGTACGGGGTGGAGTCGGCGATGCCGGGGACCACCGTGTACGAGGGTTCGCCGCCCTGCTCCAGGGGGGCCAGCCACATCTGGAGGAAGGTCAACGGGCCGGTGTCGTCGTTGCGTTCGACGTGGCGGACCCCGGAGGCGGCGCTCAGGTGGGCCACGTCCCCGGCGCGGACGACGGTGGAGTGGCCGGCCGAGTCGCGGTGCGTCAGCTCGCCCTCCACGACCCACGTGACGATCTCCGTATGGCTGTGCGGGTGTTCCTCGAAGCCCGCGCCCGGGGCGAGGCGCTCCTCGTTGCAGGCCAGGATCGGGCCGAAGCGGAGGTTGTCGGGGTCGTAGTGGGGACCGAAGGAGAGGGCGTGCCGGGTGACGATCCCGGCGGCCTCGTCCCCGCCCCGGTAACGGTCATCGGACCGGTGCACGGAAATCACCCGGCCACGGTAGCCCGGGGGCGCCCGCCGCAAGGTCGCGGGAGCGGGACGGTGGCGCGGCGGCATGCGGCCTCGGGAACGGGACCGGTCGCGCCCGCCGTACGGCCGCCGGAGCGGAGCGGTTGCGCCCGGCGTACGGCCGCCGGGGCGGAGCGGTTGCGTCAGGTGTTCGTCTACCCGCCGGTACGGGGCACCGTCGCCCCGGCCCATCGAACCACCGGCCCGATAAGGCAGTCTTGTCCTCGTGCCCCGACCCGATCCTGAGCAGCCCCCCGCCCACGACGCCCACCTGCACGCCGCGACCCTGAAACGGCTGGAGCAGTCCTCCGGCCGGCTGGCCGCGAACGCGATTGCCCGCATGGACGAATCGCTGCCGTGGTACCGGGCGATGCCTCCGGAGAACCGGTCCTGGATCGGCCTGGTCGCCCAGGCCGGCATCGCCGCGTTCACCGAGTGGTTCCGGCATCCCGAGACCCCGCAGGCCATCTCGACCGATGTGTTCGGCACCGCCCCGCGCGAACTGACCCGCGCCATCACCCTGCGGCAGACCGTGGAGATGGTGCGCACCACGATCGAGGTCATGGAGACCGCGATCGACGAGGTGGCCGCCCCGGGCGACGAGTCGCTGCTGCGGGAGGCGCTCCTCGTCTACGCGCGCGAGATCGCCTTCGCCACCGCTCAGGTGTACGCCCAGGCCGCCGAGGCCCGGGGCGCCTGGGACGCCCGGCTGGAATCCCTCGTGGTGAACGCGGTGCTCTCCGGCGAGGCCGACGAAGGGGCCGTGTCCCGGGCCGCCGCGCTCGGCTGGAACTCCCCCGAGCACGTGTGCGTGATCCTCGGCACCGCGCCCGACGGGGACAGCGAACTGACCGTGGAGGCTATCCGGCGCGCCGCCCGGCACGCCAAGCTCCAGGTCCTCACCGGCGTCCTGGGCAACCGCCTCGTCGTCATCGCGGGCGGCAGCGACAACCCTCTCCAGGTCGCGAAGGGCCTGATCGGGCCGTACGCCGCCGGGCCGGTCGTCGCGGGACCCGTGGTGCCGGACCTGCTGGCGGCGACCCGGTCCGCGCAGGCGGCGGCGGCCGGACTGAAGGCGTGCTCGGCCTGGCAGGACGCACCCCGGCCGGTCCTGGCGGACGATCTCCTCCCGGAGCGGGCGATGGCCGGAGACCCGGCCGCGCGGGACCAGTTGGTGGAGGAGATCTACAGACCGCTGGAAGAGGCCGGTTCGGCGCTGCTGGAAACACTGAGTGTCTATCTGGAGCAGGCGAGTAGCCTGGAAGGCGCCGCCCGGATGCTTTTCGTGCACCCCAACACCGTGCGCTACCGGCTGCGACGTGTGACCGACGTCACCGGATGGTCGCCCTCCGACGTACGCTCCGCGTTCACGCTGAGGATCGCCCTCATCCTGGGACGCTTGGCCGCAGCGGATCCTCAGTCCTAGACTTTTGTTGGACTTCAACAATTCCCCCGACGGTTCTTCGTCCCTGTCCCCACGGGCGTGCGGAGCCGTCCACAAGAGAGAGTGTGAGGGTGCTCGTACTCGTCGCTCCCGGCCAAGGCGCTCAGACGCCCGGCTTCCTGACTCCCTGGCTCGACCTCCCCGGTGCCTCCGACCGCATCGCGGCCTGGTCCGACGCCATCGGGCTCGACCTTGCCCACTACGGCACGCACGCCGACGCGGACGAGATCCGCGACACCGCCGTGGCCCAGCCGCTCCTGGTCGCCGCCGGACTGCTCTCGGCAGCCGCCCTGGACGTCTCGCCGTCGGTCGTCGCGGGCCACAGCGTCGGTGAGATCACCGCCGCCGCGCTCGCGGGTGTCATCGACGACGAGGCCGCGCTGCGCTTCGTGCGCACCCGGGGGCTCGGCATGGCCGAGGCCGCCGCGGTCTCCGAGACCGGCATGGCCGCCCTCCTCGGCGGCGACCCCGACGTAACGATCCCGCACCTGGAGAAGCTCGGCCTGACCGCGGCCAACGTCAACGGCGGCGGCCAGATCGTCGCCGCGGGCACCGCCGCCCAGATCGCCGCCCTGGAGGCCGACAAGCCCGAGGGCGTGCGCCGGGTCGTCGCGCTGAAGGTGGCCGGCGCGTTCCACACGCACCACATGGCCCCGGCCGTGGAGAAGCTGCGCGCGGCGGTCGGCGACCTCACGGTCTGCGACCCGACCGTGCGTTACGTTTCCAACGCCGACGGCCACACCGTGGCCACCGGCACCGAGGTCGTCGCCCGGCTGGTCGGGCAGGTCGCCAACCCGGTCCGCTGGGACCTGTGCATGGAGACCTTCCGGTCGCTGGGCGTCACCGCACTCGTCGAGCTGAGCCCCGGCGGCACCCTGACCGGGCTCGCCAAGCGCGCGCTGCCCGGTGTGAAGACACTCGCGCTCAAGACCCCCGACGACCTCGACGCGGCCCGCGCGCTCATTTCCGAGCACGCAGGCGCCTAAGGAGCGAGCATGTCGAAGATCAAGCCCAGCAAGGGCGCCCCGTACGCACGGATCCTCGGGGTCGGCGGCTACCGCCCGACCCGGGTCGTGCCGAACGAGGTGATCCTCGAGACGATCGACTCGTCCGACGAGTGGATCCGCTCCCGCTCCGGCATCGTCACCCGCCACTGGGCCTCCGAGGAGGAGACCGTGGCCGCGATGTCGATCGAGGCGTCCGGCAAGGCCATGGCCGACGCGGGCATCGATCCCGAGCAGATCGGCGCGGTCGTCGTCTCGACCGTCTCGCACTTCAAGCAGACCCCGGCCGTCGCCACCGACATCGCCCACAGGATCGGCGCGGGCAAGCCCGCCGCCTTCGACATCTCGGCCGGCTGCGCGGGCTTCGGCTACGGCCTCACGCTCGCCAAGGGCATGATCGTCGAGGGCTCCGCGGAGTACGTCCTCGTGATCGGCGTGGAGCGGCTCAGCGACCTGACCGACCTGGAGGACCGCGCGACGGCCTTCCTGTTCGGTGACGGCGCGGGCGCGGTCGTCGTCGGCCCCTCCGAGGAACCGGCCATCGGCCCGACCGTGTGGGGTTCCGAGGGCGACAAGTCGGAGACGATCAAGCAGACGGTGGCCTGGAACGACCTGCACATCGGCGACGTCTCCAAGCTGCCGCTCGACTCGAAGGGCGAGATCAAGTTCCCCGCCATCACGCAGGAGGGCCAGGCGGTCTTCCGCTGGGCCGTCTTCGAGATGGCGAAGGTCGCCCAGCAGGCGCTGGACGCGGCCGGGATCGCCCCGGAGGACCTGGACGTCTTCATTCCGCACCAGGCCAACATGCGGATCATCGACTCGATGGTGAAGACCCTGAAGCTGCCGGAGCACGTCACGGTCGCCCGTGACGTCGAGTCCACCGGCAACACGTCCGCCGCCTCGATTCCGCTCGCGATGGAGCGGCTCCTGGCGACCGGTCAGGCGAAGAGCGGCGACACCGCGCTCGTCATCGGCTTCGGGGCGGGTCTCGTCTACGCCGCGACGGTCGTTACCCTCCCCTAGGCACACCGGACCTTTTGGTCCGTACGCACGAACCCTGAAGAAACCCACCGAAGGAGCGCCAAGATGGCCGCCACGCAGGAAGAGATCGTCACCGGTCTCGCCGAGATCGTCAACGAGATCGCCGGTATCCCGGTCGAGGACGTCCAGCTGGACAAGTCCTTCACCGACGACCTGGACGTCGACTCGCTGTCCATGGTCGAGGTCGTCGTCGCCGCCGAGGAGCGCTTCGACGTCAAGATCCCCGACGAGGACGTCAAGAACCTCAAGACGGTCGGCGACGCCGCCGAGTACATCCTGAAGCACCAGGGCTGATCCCAGCCCGGCTGTGTCGCCACCCGGCGGTGGCGCCGCTGATTCACGACCCTCTACACGTGGAGAAGATTTTCCAGTGAACTCGACCAATCGCACTGTGGTCGTCACCGGTATCGGCGCAACCACTCCGCTGGGTGGCGACTCCGCATCGACCTGGGAAGGTCTGATGGCCGGCCGGTCCGGCGTCAAGCCTCTCGAAGGCGAGCGCTTCGCCGAACTGCCCGTCCGGATCGCCGCCCTCGCGGCCGTCGACCCGGGCGACGTCCTTCCCCGCCCGCTGGCCCGCAAGCTGGACCGCTCGGCGCAGTTCGCGCTGATCGCGGCCCGCGAGGCCTGGGCGGACGCGGGCTTCACCGCCAAGGCCGGCGAGGACGAGAGCATCGCCCCCGAGCGCCTGGGCTCGGTCATCGCCTCCGGCATCGGCGGCGTGACCACCCTGCTCGACCAGTACGACGTGCTGAAGGAGAAGGGCGTACGCCGCGTCTCCCCGCACACCGTTCCCATGCTCATGCCCAACGGCCCGGCGGCCAACGTCGGCCTGGAGGTCAACGCCCAGGCCGGTGTCCACACGCCCGTCTCCGCCTGCGCCTCGGGCGCCGAGGCGATCGGGTACGCCGTCGAGATGATCCGTACCGGCCGTGCCGACGTGGTCGTCGCCGGTGGCACCGAGGCGGCGATCCACCCGCTGCCGATCGCCGCGTTCGCCAACATGATGGCGATGTCCAAGAACAACGACCAGCCCGAGACGGCCTCGCGCCCGTACGACACCGGCCGGGACGGCTTCGTCCTCGGCGAGGGTGCGGGCGTCGTCGTCCTGGAGTCCGCCGAGCACGCCGCCGAGCGGGGCGCGCGGGTCTACTGCGAGGTGCTGGGCCAGGGCCTGTCGGCCGACGCCCACCACATCGCGCAGCCCGAACCCACCGGGCGGGGCATCGCCGCCGCGATGCAGAACCTGCTGGACTCCAGCGACCTCAAGCCGTCCGAGGTGGTCCACCTCAACGCGCACGCCACGTCGACGCCGCAGGGCGACCTCGCGGAGATCAAGGCGCTGCGCAAGGTGCTGGGCGACGACCTCGACCACGTCGCGATCTCCGCGACGAAGTCGATGACGGGCCACCTGCTGGGTGGCGCGGGCGGCATCGAGACCGTGGCGACGGTCCTGGCGCTGCACCACCGCATCGCTCCGCCGACCATCAACATCGACGAGCTGGACGAGGCGATCGACGCGGACATCGTGCGCGGTGAGCCGCGGGTGCTGCCCGAGGGGCCGATCGCGGCGATCAACAACTCGTTCGGATTCGGCGGGCACAACGTGGTGCTGGCGTTCCGGTCGGTCTGAGCCTGCCCTTGCGGCTGAAGCCCGCTTCCCGTTCGTCCGGGAGGCGGGCTTCCGCACGGTCAAGCCCCTCCGGCGATCGAGGAGCGGGGTCCGGGGCAGAGCCCCGGCAGCTAGACCACCTGGTGCAGCCAGCGAACAGGCGCGCCCTCGCCCGCGTGGCGGAAGGACTCCAGCTCGTCGTCCCAGGGCTTGCCGAGGAGGGAGGCGATCTCGGTCTCCAGGTCGCTCTCACCGCGCACCGACCGGGCCAGCGCGGCCCGCAGCCGGTCCTCGGGGACCAGGATGTCGCCGTGCATGCCGGTGACGGCGTGGAAGATGCCGAGGCCGGGGGTGGAGCTGTAGCGCTCGCCCTCGGCGGTGGGGCACGGCTCGGCGGTCACCTCGAAGCGCAGCAGGTCCCAGCCGCGCAGGGCGGAGGCGAGCTGCGAGGCGGTGCCGACGCGGCCCTTCCAGGAGAATTCGGACCGCCAGGTGCCGGGGGCGGCCGGCTGCCTGATCCAGTCCAGCTGGACCCGCACACCGAGGACGCCCGCCACGGCCCACTCGACATGTGGGCACAGCGCGCGCGGTGCGGAGTGCACGTACAGGACTCCACGTGTCGTCACCGGAACCTCCCGTGTGGGACGAGGTACGCCTTCCCCAGCGGCCTCGCGTCCGTACCGCCTCTTTCCGGCCGGCTCCCGAGGTTGTCATCAGTAAACAGCATCGGGAGTTAATCTCCTGAAAAGGGACAGTATGTGACGTGACGTAATGTACCGGAGCCGCCCGTGTGTGCGCGGGCGGGCGGGACGCCACTGGACCGACGGGGAAAAGCTACCGTGCGCCGGGGCCGTCCGTGTGACGTACCGTCGGTCTCGGGCCCCTGATTCGCCTGCTTTCACCCGGCAGGGCGTGCACCGCCCCGACCTGGGGATCATGTGCTTGCCGGGGGCATTTCCAGAGGCATAGGCCACTGGTTGACCGGAGGGGATCCGAGTGATGCCGGAGCGTGCGACACGCCCACGAATGCGTACCGTTGCCGCCGCCCTGACGGCGCTCTCCTGCGCCGGCGTCGCCGGGCTGGCCGGATGCTCCGCGGACGGGGCGGAGGGCGGCGTGTCGAGGAACGCGCCCGCGGCCACGCGCGGCGCCTCGCCGTCCCCTTCTCCCTCCCCCGCCCCGGACTGGAACCCGCGGCCCGCGTCGGTCGCGGCGGTCGGGGACTCGATCACCCGGGGCTTCGACGCCTGTTCGGTGCTGGCCGACTGCCCCGAGGTGTCATGGGCGACCGGTTCGGACGACGCGGTGCGCAGTCTCGCGGTGCGGCTGCTCGGCCCGGCCGGGGCGGCGGACCGCAGCTGGAACCACGCGGTGTCGGGGTCCCGGATGGTGCAGTTGCCCGAGCAGATGGCGCTGGCGGCGAAGGAGAGGCCGGAGCTGGTGACGGTGATGACGGGTGCGAACGACGCGTGCCGGGACTCGGTGCGGCTGATGACGCCGGTGGCGGACTTCCGGGCCTCGTTCGAGGCGTCGATGCGGCAGCTGCGGGCCGGGGCCCCGAAGGCGCAGGTGTACGTCTCCAGCGTGCCGGACCTGAAGCGGCTCTGGTCGACGGGGCGGGTGAACGAGCTGGGCAAGAAGATCTGGCAGCTCGGGATCTGCCGGTCGATGCTGGCCGACGCGGACGATCTGGGCCCGGCGGCCGTGGCCCGGCGGGACGCGGTGCGGGAGCGGGTGGTGGCGTACAACGGGGTGCTGCGGGACGTGTGCGCGAAGGACCGTTACTGCCGGTACGACGGCGGGGCGGTGTTCGACTTCCGCTTCACCGGGACGCAGCTCAGCCAGTGGGACTGGTTCCACCCGAGCCGCGACGGCCAGGCCCGGCTGGCGGAGATCGCCTACCGCAACGTCACGGCCCCCGAGCCGCCCGCGTAGGGTCGGTGACCATGACGACCAGCGCGGACACCGCCACGTACACGGAAGACTTCGGCCCTCTCGCGGACGGATCGCCGGTCGGCCGGTGGACGCTGGAGCGGGACGGGGTCCGGGTGCGGGTCCTGACCTACGGCGCGATCACGCAGTCGGTCGAGGCGCCGGGCCGGGACGGCTCCCGGGCTCAGGTGGCGCTCGGGCTGCCGGACGTCGCGGGTTACGAGAAGTTCCCGTCCCCCTACTTCGGCGCGGTGGTCGGGCGGTACGCGAACCGGATCGGGAACGCGTCGTTCGTCCTCGACGGGCGCACGCACCGCCTCACGCCCAATGAGGGCGGCAATCATCTGCACGGCGGGGCCAGGGGCTTCGACAAGCGGGTGTGGGACGCGGTGGCGGTCCCGGGCGGGGTGCGGCTGTCCCTGGTCTCGGCGGACGGGGACGAGGGGTATCCGGGGCGGCTCGACTTCTCGGTGACGTACACCCTGGGGCCCGGCGGGGCGCTGAGGCTCGACTACCGGGCGGTGACCGACGCCCCGACCGTGCTGAACCCGACGAGCCATCTGTACTGGAATCTGGCGGGCGCGGACAGTGGCAGCGCGCTCGGGCAGCAGCTGCGGATCGCGGCGGGACAGGTGACCCCGGTGGACGCGGCGTCGGTGCCGACGGGTGAGCCGGCGCCGGTGGCCGGGACCCGCTTCGACTTCCGGAGGATGCGTGCGGTGGGCGCGGGCTACGACCAGAACTTCGTGCTGGAGGAGGGGGCCCGGGAGGCGGACGGGGTCGCCGCCGAGCTGTACGACGCGGCGTCCGGGCGCTTGCTGACGGTGCGGACGACCGAGCCGGGGCTCCAGCTGTACACGGCCGACCACTTCGACGGGCGGCCGTTCGGTCCGTGTGCCGGGATCGCGCTGGAGACCCAGCACTTCCCCGACTCGCCGAACCGGCCGGATTTTCCTTCCACGGTGCTCCGGCCGGGCGAGGAGTTCGTCTCGCGCACCGAGTACGCGTTCTCGGTGCGCTGAGACCTCGTCCCCTCCTTCTTCGGCGCTCCGCTCAGCGGGCCAGGCCCAGCGTGACGCCGAGGCCGACCAGGACCGAGCCGATCGAGCGGTTCAGCGCCTTCTGGCGGCGCAGCATCGCACCGCGCAGCGTGGAGTGCGAGAAGAACAGCGCGACGAGGGCGAACCAGCCGAGGTGGGCGGCCGACATGAACAGGCCGTAACCCGCCTGCTGCCACAGGGCGGTGTCGGGCCCGACGACCTGGGTGAAGGTCGCGACGACGAACAGGGTCGTCTTCGGGTTGAGGGCGTTGGTCAGGAAGCCGCTGCGCAGCGCCCCGAACGGGGAGAGGCCCGGCCGGTCGCCCAGGTCGACGTCGAGGTCGGTGCGGGCCAGGAAGGTGCGCACCCCGATGTAGACGAGATAGGCGGCGCCCGCCAGCTTGACCGCGGTGAACAGGGCGGTCGAGGAGGCGATGAGCAGCCCGACGCCGAGCATCGTGTACGTGACGTGGACCAGGACGCCCGCCGCGACGCCGGTGGCCGCGAGGACGCCGGTGGTGCGCCCGTACAGATAGCTGTTGCGCACGACCATGGCGAAGTCGGCGCCCGGCGAGATGACCGCGAGGACGGTGATGGCGGCGACCGCCATCAGCTCGGTCACGCGGACCACGCCCGGGGGGCCGGCGCGTCACCGCTGTCGGCGGTGCCGGGCCCGGGGTCCGGGTCCGCCGCCGGGTCCGGGTCGACCAGGTCGCGGGCGAGGAGGGTGGCCCCCGCGACGGCTCCCGGCATCAGGAACACCGCGACCACGGGGATGAGGAAGGCCAGGGTCAGCGGGACGCCGAAGCCGAGCACCAGCATCCGGCGTCCGCGCAGCAGGACGAGGCGGTCCTTGAGGACCATGCCCCGGCGCTGGAGGGCCACGGCGGTCAGCTCCTCGGCCAGGAAGTAGCCGGAGACGCAGAAGCCGATCGCGGGGACCACGGTCTGCCCGATGACGGGGATGAAACCGCAGGCGAAGAGGGCGATGCCGTACAGGGCGACGCGCAGCAGGATGCGCACGGAGTCGCGGGCGGAGATCCACAGTTCCCGCCAGAGCGGCAGTCCGGACTCGGGGACCTCACCGCCCTCGCTGCGGTCGACCTCCTCGGAGAGCGACTCGTAGAAGGGCTGGCCGACCAGGAGGGTGACGGCGGTGAAGGTGATGACCGCGAGGAACAGGCCGAAGACGAAGACGAGAGCGGTCAGCCCGGTGCGCAGGAGCCCCTGCCAGGGCGAGGACCAGTCGTCGGCGAACGGGGTCGCCCAGCCCACGAGGTCGTCGGCTCCGTAGCCGAGTCCGATCAGAGCTCCGGCGTAGATGACGAGGGTGACGAGTCCGGGCAGCAGCCCGAAGCCGAACCATCGTCCGTGTTGGGCAACCCAGCGCTGCCCCTTCATCAAGTAGCCGAAACCCGCCCCGAGATCACTCATGGGCGTCAGCGTACTGGCGGGGAAAAGCGGTGAGGACCGCACCCCGGGGTGGGGATGCGGTCCTCACGCGCTGCTGCCTTCGACGGCGGCGGCGCTGTGGTCAGGCGACCGAGAGCGCGACGTTGACGTTGCCGCGGGTGGCGTTCGAGTACGGGCAGACCTGGTGGGCCTTCTCGATGAGCGCCTGCGCGGTGGCGGCGTCGACGTTCGGGATGGAGGCGCTGATCGCGACCTCCAGGCCGAAGCCGCCGGCCTCCGTCTTGCCGATCGAGACCGAGGCGGTCACGGTCGAGCCGGAGATGTCGGCCTTCTCCTGTCGGGCGACGACGCCCAGCGCGCCCTGGAAGCAGGCGCTGTAGCCGGCCGCGAAGAGCTGCTCGGGGTTGGTGCCCGCGCCGCTGCCGCCCATGGCCTTCGGCGGGTTGACGACGACGTCGAGCTGACCGTCGTCGGAGGAGACCCGTCCGTCGCGGCCGTTCTCGGCGGTGGCGACGGCGGTGTAGGCGACGTCGATCTTCTGGATGGTCATGATGTGAGGATTCCTCCTGTTGGTGCGCCGCGACTCGCGCCCACGGACCGCGACGGCCTGGGGACGAGCCTAACGCGTGATCGTGACCGGCAGGGGGCGGGTCAGACCAGCGAAACGATCATCTTCCCGGTGTTCTCGCCGCGCAGCAGCCCGACGAACGCGTCGTAGCCGTGCTCGATGCCCTCGACCGTCGTCTCCCGGTACTTCAGCTCGCCCGAGGCCAGCCAGCCGGCGACCTCCCGGACGAACTGGGGCTGGAGGTCGGCGTGGTCCCCGACGAGCACGCCCTGAAGGCGCAGCCGCTTGCCGATGATCAGCGCCATGTTGCTCGGGCCGGGGGTCGGCTCGGTCGCGTTGTACTGGGCGATCATTCCGCAGATGGTGGCGCGGCCGTGCACGTTGAGCGAGGAGATCGCGGCTTCCAGGTGATCGCCGCCGACGTTGTCGAAGTAGACGTCGATGCCGTCGGGGGCGGCTTCCTTGAGCTGGTCGCGGACGGGCCCGTTCTTGTAGTTGAACGCGGCGTCGAAGCCGTACTCCTCGGTGAGGAGCTTGACCTTCTCGTCGGAGCCCGCGGAGCCGATGACCCGGGAGGCGCCCTTGAGCTTCGCCATCTGGCCGACCTGGCTGCCGACGGCGCCGGCCGCGCCGGAGACGAAGACCGCGTCGCCCTCCTTGAAGGAGGCGACGTCGAACAGACCCGCGTAGGCGGTGAGTCCGGTCATACCGAGCACACCGAGGTAGGCGGAGAGCGGGGCGAGGTCGGGGTCGACCTTGACCGCGTGCTTCGCGGGGACGTCGGCGATCTCGCGCCAGCCGAGGCGGTGCAGGACGTGGTCGCCGACGGCGATGCCCTCGGCGTTCGAGGCGATGACCTCGCCGACCGCGCCGCCCTCCATGGGGTGGTCGAGCTTGAAGGGCGGGGTGTAGGACTTCACGTCGTTCATCCGGCCGCGCATGTACGGGTCGACCGAGAAGAACTTGTTGCGGACGAGGACGTGGCCCTCGGCCGGAGCGGCGACCTCGGCCTCGCGCAGCGCGAAGTCCTCGGCCTTGGGCCAGCCGTGCGGGCGGGCGACCAGGTGCCATTCACGGCTGGACGTGGGAAGTGCTGCAGACATGGGCTCGGGTTCTCCTCAATGTCATACGAAGGGGTGTGCTTCCGCGCCCGGTGACGCGAAAAGCTTCATGACATGAAACAACCATGCTCCTGAATATTTCATGATGTCAAGTAAATCGGTACGCTGTGACTCATGGCCACTCGCACAGACCCCCTGACCCTTGAGGTCGTCGAGCTCATCGGCGCCGTCGTGGCGCGCTATCACGAGGAGTACGACCGGGCCGCCGCCGAGCACTCCCTCACCGGGGCGCAGGCGCGGGTGCTCGGGCTTCTCTCGCTGGATCCCCTGCCGATGCGGAAGATCGCCCTCAGGCTGAAGTGCGAGCCGTCCAACGTCACCGGGATCATCGACCGGCTGGAGACCCGGGAGCTGGTCGAGCGCAGGCCCGATCCGGCCGACCGCCGGATCAAGCTGGCCGCCGCGACGGAGAAGGGCAGGCGCACCGCCCGCGAGCTGCGGGACGCGCTGGACTTCGCCCGGGAGCCGCTGTCCGGCCTCTCCGACGCGGAGCGCACGCTCCTGCGGGACCTGTTGCGCCGGATGCTGGGCAAGGCCGACTGACCGCCGCGCCTACGCGCACCACCACAGGAAGCGGGTGCAGGTCGGGGACGGCGTCGGGGCGGGCGTCGGTTCCACCGGGGGCGGCGGGGGCGCCGGCGCGGTCGTCGGGTCCCGCGGTTCGTCCGGCTCCGGCGGATCGGCGGGCGGGCTGTCGGGAGCGTCGGACGGGTCCGCTTCGTCGGGTTCCGGGGAGGCGGTGGGCTCATCGGTGACGGAGGCCTCGGGGCTCGGCGCCCCCGAGGGGCTACCGGCGCGCGTGCCTGCCGGTGAGGCGTCGGTCGCGGGGCCCGTGGTCCCCCCGGCCCGGGAGCCGACCGGGACGGGATCGCGGGGCTCGTCGGCGGACGACTCCTCGGGCGCGGCGCCGGACGGGCCGGACGGCGACTCCCGTACGTAGTCGGCGGCGGTGTCGCCCGGCCCGGGTTCCATGGCCAGGCCCGCCAGGCCCAGCGCGCCCGCCGCGAGGAGCAGCCCGAGGGCTCCGAGCAGGACGGTCCGGCCACGCCGACGCCGGCCGCCGCGGGGCCGCCGGCGCGAAGCGGGGCGGACGTCGAGGCGGTCACCGGACCGGCCTCCGGCACCGCGCCGGGCTTCCGGCCGGGCATCGCGTCGGGTGCCACGCCGGGCGTCGCGTCGGAGGCTTCCCACGTCGACCGGCGCGGCCGTCCCGTCCGGCGGCGCGGCCCCGTCCGACGCGTCACGCACGTCCGGCGCGGGCACGGCGAAGGGACCCAGTGCCTCGGCGGGCGTACCGCACCCGGCGCAGGCCAGGGCTCCGTTGAGATGCCGTCGGCACGGGTGGCAGTAATCCATGGCGCCCGCAGGTTAGGCGTCCGCGGAACAACGAGGGAAGCCGCACAGGTGAGGATCCTGTGACGAAGACCGGATCGTGGTGACGGCCGGTCCGATACGCCTGGCACGCGGGAGGATGGGCGGCATGACCGCTCCCGCCCCCTTCGGCCCCCTCCAGTTCCAGCTCGTCCTGCTGCGCCGGATGGCCGACCACCAGCCCGGTCTGGTCGAGGAGGCCCGGCACGAACTGAGCGCCTCCCTCGCCGACATGCGGGAGGCCAACCGCCGCTGGCAGGCCATGGCCCGGGCGCCGCGGGGGCGGGGGTCGCTGCGGCGCTACCGCTCGGTGCTCGGCGAACCGGAGGCGATCCTGCCGCGCCGGGTCGGGGACCTGGAGTGCGAGGCGCTGCTCTGGCCGGTGCCGCTCTGGCCCGACCTGCGGTTCGAGGTGACGGCCGGGCCCGGCGGGGCCGTGTGGAACGAGTGGCTGGTGCGGGCCCCGGGCGCGGCCGGGCCCGAGCCGGCCTCTCCGGACGCGCTGCTCCCGTGGTCGTGCACCGTGGACGAGGCGGCCCGCGCCTTTCCCCCGGCCCGGCCGATGGAGGGCAGCGCCCCGACCCGCTGGGCCCTGGCCGTCACCGACCCGGTCACCGGCCGGGAGCGGGTCGCGGAGTTCACCTGGGGCCTGTTCCAGCGGCTGCTGCCGAGCCGCTGACACCCAGCGGCCGCTCCCGGCCCGCCGCCCCGGAGGCCGCTTCCGGCCGTCGACCTGAGGAACCGTCAGCTCCGGCCCCCCTTACGGCGCAGCTCAGCGCGCGCGCCGGGCGGGAGAGCGCGACCATGCAAGGAGAGACCGGCTGCCGCCGGTGCCCCCATCCGCGCTCTCGGGAGAACTCGCCGTGACCGTCAGCCTTGAGCAGTTGCAGCGTTGCCACATCGCCGTCGATCTCGGGGCCGCGAGGACCCGGGTGTACGTCAAGGGGCTCGGGCTCGTCGTCGACGAACCGAGCGTCGCCGCCGTCAACACCCGTACCGGCTCCCTCATCGCCGTCGGCGCGCTCGCCGAGCAGATGACCGGCCGCACCCCCGACTACATCCGGGTGGCCCGTCCGGTCTCCGGCGGCACCGTCGTCGACATCGAGATGGCCCAGCGGATGCTGCGCCACCTGCTGGGCGACAAGCTCCGCCGCCAGCTGCGCCGCAAGCCCCGGCTGCGCGCCGCCGCCTGCACCCCGCACGAGGCCGACCCGCTGGCCCAGCGCGCCACGGTGGAGACCCTGGTCGGGCTCGGCGCCCGCCGGGTCGAGCTGGTGGACACCCTGATCGCGGCGGCCGTGGGCTGCGGGCTGCCGGTCGAGCAGCCGACCGCCACCATGATCATGGTCTGCGGGGCCGCCACCACGCAGATCGCGGTGCTCTCGCTGGGCTCGATCGTGACCGCCGTCCGGATCCCGGTGGGCGGCAACGCGATCGACGAGGCGATCATCCAGCACCTGCGCCAGCACCACGAGCTGCTGCTCCCGAGCCAGTCCGTGCGCCCGCTCCAGCTGGCGCTGCACGGCAACGGCCTCCAGCTGACCGGTCCCGCCCTCACCGAGATCCACGGCCGCGACGTGGCGACCGGTCTTGCCCGCTCGGTGCAGGTCGACACCGCCGCCGTACGGCAGGCCATCCACACGCCGCTCACCGCGGTGCTCGACGGGGTGGGCAAGGTGCTCCGCGACTGCCCGCCGGACCTGGTGGCCGACCTCGCCGACCGGGGCATCATGATGGTGGGCGGCAGCGCGCTGCTCCCGGGCCTCGACCAGATGCTGCGCGACGCGACCGGGATGCCGGTGCACATCGCCGAGCGCCCCGACGTCTGCTCGGTGCTCGGTCTGGGCGCGATGCTGGACGGCAAGATCCAGCCGATGGTCCTCAACCCGCTGGCGGGGTGAGCGCGTCGGCACGGACCGGGCGGTGGAACGGCCGGCGCGGACGGCCCGGATGAGGGGGCCCGTGGAGCCCGGCCCGTCCGAGCCCGGCCCGTCCGCCGTCGGGCGGCTGCCGATGCTCCTGGAGGCCGTCCTCAACGTCGGCAGCGACCTGGAGCTGGGCTCCACCCTCCAGCAGATCGTGGACGCCTCCACCGCCCTCACCGGAGCCCGCCACGGTGCGCTCGGCGTGCTGGACCCGGACCGGGACCGGGTCGAGGAGCTGTACACCGCCGGGATGACGGAGGCGGAGCGGCAGCACCTCGACCTCTTCCCGGACGACTCCTCCGGCGGGCCGGCCGCCCTGGTCGAGGAGGACCGGCGGGACCGTCCGCCCGGCCGTGCTCCGGCGCGGGACTTCCTCCGGGCGCCGGTCCTGGTCCGCACCGAGGTCTTCGGGCACCTCTGCCTCGCCGAGAAGCCGTCCGAGCCGTTCAACGACACGGACCGGGCCCTGTTGCGGGTCCTCGCCGCCCAGGCGGGCATCGCGATCGGCAACGCCCGGCTGTACGGGACGGCCCGGCAGCGCGAGCGCTGGATCGCGGGAGCGGCGGCCGTCACCACGGCCCTGTTGACCGGTACCGACGCGGCCGACGCGCTGATGACGGTGGCCGAGCGGGCCCGGGTGCTGGCGGGCGCGTCGGCCGGGGTGATCCTCCAGCCGACGGAGGAGGGCGGGATGGAGATCGTCTCCGCGTCCACGCCGGACGATCCGGCGGGCATCGTCGGCACGGTGATCGAGCCCGGTTCGGCGGTGCTGGTGCAGCTGCTCGGCGGCGAACCGGTCTTCATCGAGGACTCGGCCACCGATCCCCGGATGACCACCGGCGTACGCTCCCGATTCGGGCCGAGCATGATGCTGCCGCTGCAGAGCGGCGGGCGGCTCATCGGGACCCTCGCCCTGCCCCGGCGGCGCGGCGAGCGGCCCTACACGGAGATGGACAGGCTGCTGGCGACCCAGTTCGCCTCGCAGGCGGCACTGGCCCTGGTGCTGGCGGACGCGCAGGCCGACCGGGAGCAGCTCGCGGTGTACGAGGACCGTGACCGGATCGCCCGTGACCTGCACGATCTGGTGGTGCAGCGGCTCTTCGCCACCGAGATGATGCTGGAGTCGACCCGCCGCCGGGCCGCGTCGGACGAGGCCGGCGGCAGTGGGGAGGCGGAGGCCGGTGAGCTGCTGGGGCGGGCGGTGGACGAGCTGGACTCCACCATCCAGGAGGTCCGCACCGCGATCTTCGCGCTCCAGCAGCCGCCCGCCGGGGCCCCGAGCACCTTCCGGGGCCGGGTGCTGCGGGAGACCGGGGGCGCGGCGGCCCTGCTGGGCTTCCCGCCGTCGGTGCGGTTCGCCGGGGCGGTGGACGCGCTGGTGGGCGAGGAGACGGGGCGGGAGCTGCTGGCCGCCCTGCGCGGGGCGCTGGCCGCCGCGCACCGCAGGCCCGGGGTGTCGGCCATCGAGGTGGAGGTCGACGCCACGGTCCGGCTGCCGGACGGGCGGACCGGGGTGCGTTTGGTGGTCGCGGACGACGGGCGCGGCGAGGACGGCGGTCCGACGACGGTGACCTGGCAGGCCCCGGTCTGAGCCGGTCCGGCCCGGGGGTGCGGCGGCTCAGTGCTTCGGGGCGGCCCGCAGGGCGATCCGGGTGTTGGAGTGGGCGATGCCCGCCTCCCGTTTCAGCCGGCGCAGCAGCGTGTCCAGGGCTGCCGGGTCGGCGGCGGTGGCCCGTACGAGGTAGTCGTGGCCGCCCGTCACGTGCACCACCTCCGTGATGCCGGGCAGCATCAGCACCGAGCGCTCGAACTCCTCGTTCGTCGTGTCGAGGCGCAGGGTCACATCGATGAAGACCACCAGGCCCGAACGGGTGTCGGCGGCCGGGTCGACGATGACGGTGAAGCCCCGGATGACCCCGTCACGGCGCATCCGGCGGACGCGGTCTCCCGCCGCGTTGGCGCTGAGCCCCACGCGTACGCCCAGGTCCCGGTACGAGATCCGGGCGTCCTCCTGGAGAATGCCGAGGATTTCCCTGTCCAGCCGATCCATACCCCGATTGTCCCAGCTCATGGCGATATCGGCTGAGGAGAGGCCGAGGAGGGCCGGGGTGCCCGCCGTCGCCCGGTCGGCGCAGTCCGGCGGGCCGTGCGGCGCCCCGCGCCCTTGACTGGCTCGTGTGGACACCTCCGTCAAGCAGTCCCCCGAGCCGCCCGCCCCGGCGGCAGCCGCACCGCCCGCGGCCGCGTACCGCAATCTCGTCCTGGCGACGGTCGGCTTCGCGCTGACCTTCTGGGCGTGGAACCTGATCGCGCCGATGTCCGGGGACTACAAGGACCGGCTGGGGCTCAGCTCCTTCCAGCAGTCCTTCCTGGTGGCCGTGCCGGTGCTCGTGGGGTCGCTGGGCCGGATCCCGGTGGGGGCGCTGACGGACAAGTACGGCGCGAAGCTGATGTTCCCGCTGATCTCGGCGCTGACGATCGTGCCGGTGCTGCTGCTGATCCCGGCGAAGAACTCCTACGGGGCGATGCTCGCGGTCGGGTTCCTGCTGGGGCTCGGCGGGACGACGTTCGCGATCGGCGTCCCGCTGGTCAACTCGTGGTTCCCGCCCGCGAAACGGGGCTTCGCCCTGGGGGTGTTCGGGATGGGCATGGGCGGGGTGGCGCTGTCGGGCTACTTCACCCCGCGCATCACGAAGCACGGCGACAACCTGCCGTTCCTCGTGGTCGCGGGGGCGCTGGTGGTGTACGCGCTGCTGGCGGCCGTCCTGGTCAGCGACCACCCCGGCCGGAAGGTCCCCACGGACACGCTGACGCACCGGCTCGGTGAGGCAGGCAAGCTGCGGGTGACGTGGGAGCTGTCGGCGCTGTACGCGATCGGCTTCGGCGGCATCGTGGCGTTCGGGGTGTATCTGCCGACGTATCTGAAGACCTGGTACGAGATGTCGCCGACCGAGGCGGGCACCAAGGCGGCCGGGTTCGCCCTGGTCACGGTGGTCTTCCGGCCGATCGGCGGTTGGCTCTCGGACCGGGCGCACCCGGCGCTGGTGACCTCGGTGGCCCTGCTGCTGGCCGCGCTGATGGCGATCGTGCAGGCCTTCGAGCCGCCGCTGAACCCGGTCGGCACGATCGCGCTGCTGACCATGGCTGCCGGGCTCGGCACCGCGAGCGGCAGTGTCTTCGCCCTGGTCTCGCAGGTGACACCGCAGCCGAAGGTGGGCAGTGTGACGGGCATCGTCGGGGCGATGGGCGGGCTGGGCGGCTTCGTGCCGCCGCTGGTGATGGGTGCGATCTACAGCGCCAAGGACAGTTACGCGATCGGCTTCATGCTGCTGTCCGATCTGGCGCTGGCGGGGTGCGTGTACGCGTACGGGCGGATGCGGACCGTCCGGCGCGACGAGTGAGGCCCCCGGGCACGGAGGAACGGCCGCGTTCCCGCCGGAACGCGGCCGTCCGTGTGCGGGCTCCGGCGCGGCTAGCCGCGCTTGCGGAGCTGCTGTTCGAACCGGTCCGCCCAGTACGCGGTCCGGTCGAGGTAGGCCGTCTCGGCGGCCTCCCCGGTCCTGCCGTACGCCCCCTCGTAGGTCTCGTAGCCGTGGCCGGGGGGCGGGGTGGAGGAGGCCGGTTCGATGGAGCTGCCCTCGTGCCACTCGTTGAACGAGGTGACGGAGACCCAGGTGGGGTCGCCGCCGATGGCCGGGTCGAGGGCGTTGTTCCACTCCAGGTCGTAGGAGGCGCCGTCCTCGCGGTCCAGGGTGGGGGTGGTGTTGCCGGGGACGGCCCGGTCGTCGAGGTAGCCGGGGGCGACCGAGGGGGCCCAGACGAGTCCGTTGGCCTTGGCGTAGTCGCCCGCGGTCTTCCAGCCGGGGGCGGTGGCCCCGGCGATGCCGTCGTAGGTGTAGATCCCGCCGAAGTGGTCGACCTTGCTGGTGTCGGTGGTCTGGGCGAGGACGATGGCGGTGTCCTCGACGGCGTCCAGCGCCGACCAGTCCTGGATCCTCAGGCTCTCGAAGACGTAGTAGGCGTTGCGGTCGCCGTTCGCCGCGTCCCGGTAGAAGGCGGGGTGGTCGCCGAACTTCCCTTCCAGATAGGCGATGTCGTCGACGACGGACGCGGCGGTGCGCCCCCCGTAGGGCTCGATGTGCCAGGCGACCTCGATGCCGTGGCGGGCGGCGGCGTCCATGACGTCACCGGCGAGGGAGTCCTCGTACCCCCCTTGCCCCCACCAGCTGTAGACGATGACGCCCGCGCCGGACCGCTGGACCCACTTCATGTGCTGGCCGACGGCTCCGGCGATGTCCCCGGAGTCGTACGGGCCGAGCTTCGGGTAGAGGTCGGCGCCGATGGCGTCCGGCGGGGTGTGCCCGCCCTGCTGCCAGTGCCGCCAGCTCCCCGAGCCGTCGGGGGTGCCGTACCAGGGATAGTAGAAGAGGTGCACGTTGGACGAGCCCTCGTCCTCGGTGGCCGGGGCGCGGGTCAGGGTGATGCGGTCGACGTCGAAGAGGGCGCCCGCTCCCCCGGTGAACCGCAGGAACAGCGGGCCCGTCCCGGCGGTCAGGGTGGTGGTGACCTCGGTGAAGGTCTCCCAGCCGCCGGTCGGTGCGACGTCCGCCGAGCCGAGGAGCGGCCCGGTGGCGGAGCCGGAGCGGACCTCGATCGTGCCGCCCGCGCCGGCCGAGGAGACCCGGGCGGTGAGGGCGGTGGCCCCGGCGGTGTCGAGGGAGGAGTAGCCCGCCCAGTCGCCGTGGTCGATGTGGCCGAGGGTGGCTCCCCCGCTCGCCGAGCCGTGGGCGGCGCTCTGGACGCCGGAGGAGGAGGTGTACGCCTCCGCCTCGGCGCTGTCGCCTCCCGGGCCCGGACCGCCCGCGCCGCAGTCGGCCTCGACGGCTCCGGCCGCGTACTGGACTCCGCCCAGGAGGAGTTGGCGGAAGTCGGGGTCGGCGAAGGACTCGATGGTGTGGCCGAGTCCGGTGTAGAAGGAGCGGCCCTCCTGCTGCGGGTGGCACCAGGTGATGGGGTGGTCGCCGCCCATCTCGCCGCCGCTGTAGCTGGATTCGTCCAGGGACTGGAGTACGTGGACGTCCGAGCGGGGGTTGGAGCGGTAGTTGTACCACTCGTCGGTCCGCGTCCAGGTGTCGTCCAGGTGCGCGGTCGCCGGGTGGACGTGGTCCTCGGTGGTGAGGCGGGCCTCCTGGATCGCCGGGTGGCTCCGGAACCGGGCGCCGACGAGGTCCTCGTACTCCGGCCAGTCGTATTCGGTGTCGGCGGCCGCGTGCACGCCGACGAATCCGCCGCCGCCGTCGACGTACCCCTTGAGGGCGCTCTGCTGGGTGTCGTCCAGGACGTCGCCGGTGGTGGAGAGGAAGACGACGGCCTCGTACGCGGCGAGGTTCGCCGGGGTGAAGGCGGTCGCGTCCTCGGTGGCGGTCACGGTGAACTCGTGCGCCGTGCCGAGCTGTTGGAGGGCGGTGATGCCCGCCGGGATGGAGTCGTGGCGGAATCCGGCGGTCTTGGAGAAGACCAGGACCTGGTACGGGTCGGCTGCCGCCGCGCTCTGCACCCCGGGGCTCAGGAAGGCAGCTCCGAGGGTGAGGGCCACGGCGCAGGCGAGGCGGCGGACTCGGGATCGTCTCATCGGTGGTCCACCTGCGCTCCCTGCGTGTCGAACGTGAAGGCGTCCAGGTCGAAGAGGCTGCCCTGGCCCGTCGGGCCCTTGAAGACGAAGAACAGTTCGGTGGTGGTGGCGGGGGCGTTGTTCACGTCCGCCGTGACGTTCACGAAGTTCTCCCAGCCGCCGGTCGGGGCGACGGTGAGGGTGGACAGGAGCGTGCCGGTGGCGGAGCCGGCCCGCACCTCCAGGGTGCCGCCCGCGCCGCCGGAGGCGACCCGTGCGGTGATGGAGGTGGCGTGGGACAGGACATACGGCTTGAAGGAGACCCAGTCGCCGTTGTCCGTGTAGCCGACGGTCGCACCGCCCTCGGCGGGGCCGTGCGGGGCGACCTGGACGCCGTTCTGGGCGGCGAAGTGCTCGCCCTGGCGGTGGCGGGGCTGGAGGACGGAGTCGCTGTGCGTGGTGAGCCCGCCCGCGTCGGTGTACTCGGCGTCGAAGACCCCGTAGATGTTGGCGGCGGTGTCGTGCTCCCCGTCGACGGGGACGTCGATGGTGCCGGAGCAGCCGTTCTTCGAGGTGATCTGGTGGCGGTGGCTGTCATGGCCGAGGAGGTAGGTGACCTTGACCTTGGAGCAGTCGATCGTGCCGTCCTCGGGGTCGCTGACGCTCACGGTGAAGGGGACGGAGTCGCCGAAGGAGAACAGCGAGCCGTCCGCAGGGGTGTCGAGGGTGACGGTGGGCGCGCTGTTGCCCGCCGTCACGACCAGGCTCGCGGAGCCGGTGAGTCCTTCGGGGTCGGTGACGGTCAGGGTCGGGTTGAAGGTCCCGGCGGTGGTGTAGGTGTGGCTGGGGGTGGCGGCGGTGGAGGTGGCTCCGTCGCCGAAGTCCCAGGCGTAGGTGAGGTTTCCGCCCTCGGGGTCGGCGCTGCCGGCCGAGGAGAAGGAGACGGCGAGCGGGGTGGGCCCGGAGGTCCGGTCGGCGGCGGCCCTGGCGACCGGGGAGCGGTTGCTGCCCGCGAGGTGCTCGACGCGGTACAGGGCCTGGTTGTTCGCGCCGGTGCCGTAGTCGAGGACGTACAGCGCGCCGTCGGGTCCGAACGCGGAGTCCATCACCTGGGTGCCGGTCCACGGGAAGGTGTCGATGGTCCCGGGTGATCCGTCGGCCTTCACCTCGACCGGCTTGATCCACTTGCGGCCGTACTCGGTGGCGAAGAAGCGGCCGTCGAGGGAGGCGGGGAACTTCACCGCCGAGTCGAGGTTCGCGTCGAAGTCGTATACGGGTCCGGCCATCGGGGACTCCGAGCCGCCGCCGAATTCCGGCGGGGAGCCGGCGTCACCGGCGTACCGGATCCAGGCGGGCTGCGCCGGGGGCAGCGTGGCCTGGCCGGTGTTGCGGAAGGAGTTGTTGGCCGGGCCGGAGGCGCAGGTGTACTTCCCGGCCGACGGACCACTGGGGAAGGTGTACTCGCCGTACGTCTCCGTGGGCGTGTTGGTGCCCGTGCAGTACGGCCAGCCGAAGTTGCCGGGCCGGGTGACCCGGTTGAACTCGACCTGGCCGCTGGGGCCCCGGTTCGGGTCGGTGCCGCCCGCGTCGGGGCCGTAGTCGCCGATGTGGACGGCTCCGGACTTCTTGTCGACGGACATCCGGAACGGGTTGCGGAAGCCCATCGCGTAGATCTCGGGGCGGGTCTTCGCGGTGCCGGGGGCGAAGAGGTTGCCCGCCGGGATCGTGTAGCCGCCCTCCGCCGTGGGCTTGATCCGCAACAGCTTGCCGCGCAGGTCGTTGGTGTTGCCCGAGGACCGCTGGGCGTCGAACTGCGGGTTGCGGTTGGTGCGTTCGTCGATGGGGGCGTAGCCGGCCGACTCGAAGGGGTTGGTGTCGTCGCCGGTGGTGAGGTAGAGGTTCCCGGCGGCGTCGAAGTCGATGTCCCCGCCGACGTGGCAGCACTGGCCCCGGTCGCTCGCGACTTCCAGGACGACCTTCTCGCCGGCGGTGTCGAGGGTGCCGTCGGCCCTGAGGACGAAGCGGGAGAGGTTCAGATGCCCTTTCCACGCCTCGAAGTCGGCGGCGGAGCCGGTGGTGGGGGCGTCGCCGGGCGGGGTGTTCAGGACCGGCGAGTAGTAGAGGTAGACGAAGCGGTTCGTCGAGAAGCCCGGGTCGACGGCGATGCCCTGGAGGCCCTCCTCGTCGTGGGTGTAGACGTTGAGCTTCCCGGCGGTCCTCGTCGCCCCGGCGGCATCGGTCAGCCGGACCGTGCCGTCGCGGGCGGTGTGCAGCACGGACCGGTCCGGCAGCACGGCGAGCGACATGGCCTCGCCCAGCTCGGCCCCGCCCAGAGCGAGTTGGACCTGCTGGTAGTCGGCTGCGGGGATGTCGGCCGTGACGCGCGGGGCGCGGGCCTCTGGGTCGGCGGCGAGGGCCGGTCCCGCGGCGGGGACGGCGAGCGTGGCCGCGAGCAGTGCGGCGAGCGCGGTGGCGTATCCGGACCACCGTGGGGGTGCGGGTGACATGGTCGTTCCTTCCTGACGGTACGTGGGGTCCCTCAGGCAAGGCGCTGTCGCGCTTTGCGGCGTACGGCTCCCGGCGCGCGGGGCGTACGGCATGCGGTGTGCGGGCGTGCGACGACTGCGCCGGTGCACGGGCGCAGGCAGCTTTTTTCTTGGAGAGAGCGCTCCAACTCTCCTAACAGGGAAGCTTTTTGCATGCTGGCAACGCAAAATTAATTTGTCAAGGTCGTGTCAAAATTGCGATTGGGTGCTCCGTGCAGCGATGCGGTGGGCGGGACGAGCTGTCCGGAAACCGACCGGGGTGACGCTGCCCTCATCGGCATCCGGGTCCGGGCGGGGTCCGGGCGAAAGCCCTAGGCTTCGCGGCGTGACCCTCCTTCTCCCCGCGCTTCAGTCCTCCACCGGTCCGGCGGCCTCCCGGGAGGCCGTCCGCTTCGGTGACCTGTCCCTGACCTACGGCCGGCTCGCCGCCGCCTCCGACGCGCTCGCCGCCCGCATCGCGGACGCGGGCCGGGTCGCCGTCTGGGCCACCCCGACGGCGGAGACGGTGATCGCGGTGGTGGCGGCACTGCGGGCCGGAGTCCCTGCCGTGCCGCTCAACCCCCGCACGGGCGAACGCGAGTTGGCGCACATCCTGGCCGACAGCGAGCCCACGGCCGTACTCGCGGGACCGGACGACTCGCTGCCGCCCGCGCTGGAGAAGCTGCGGCGCGTGACCGTGGACGCGCGGGCGGCAGGCGCTCTCGCGGAGGGCACGGCGGGCGGCTCCCTTCCCGCCGAGGAGGACCCCGAGGACACGGCGGGCGACGGCCTTCCGGCCGAGGAGGACGCCGAGGCCCCCGCCCTGATCGTCTACACCTCCGGCACCACCGGCCCGCCCAAGGGCGCCGTCCTGCCCCGGCGGGCGGTCGCCGCGTCGCTGGACGCGCTGGAGGACGCCTGGGGGTGGACCGGCGACGACGTCCTGGTCCACGCGCTGCCGCTGTTCCATGTGCACGGGCTGATCCTGGGCGTCCTCGGCCCGCTGCGGCGCGGCGGCTCCGTCCGCCACCTGGGGAGGTTCTCGCCCGAGGGCGTGGCCCGTGAGCTGGCCTCCGGCGGCACCATGCTGTTCGGGGTGCCGACGATGTACCACCGGCTGGCGGAGGTGCTGGACGGCCCGGCGGGCGGGAGCGGGCGCCACGGTTCCCCGGTGGGCGGGAGCGGTCACGGCTCCCCCGTGGACGGCGGCGGACGGGACGCGCTGGCCGGGGCGCTGGCCGGGGCCCGGCTGCTGGTCTCCGGCTCCGCGGCGCTGCCCGTGCACGACCACGAGCGCATCGCGGCGGCGACCGGGCGGCGGGTGATCGAGCGGTACGGGATGACGGAGACCCTGATGAACACGGGGATCCGGGCGGACGGCGCCCCGCGCCCCGGCACGGTGGGACCGCCGCTCGCCGGGGTGGAGCTGCGCCTGGCGGAGGAGGACGGCACGGTGCTCGGCGAGCCCGGGGCGATCGGTGAGATCCAGGTCCGGGGCCCGAACCTCTTCACCGGCTACCTCAACCGGCCCGACGCGACCGCCGCCGCGCACACGGCGGACGGCTGGTTCCGTACCGGGGACGTCGGCACCGTCGACGAGGACGGGTACGTGACCATCGTCGGGCGCAAGGCCACCGACCTGATCAAGAGCGGCGGCTACAAGATCGGTGCGGGCGAGATCGAGAACGTGCTGCTCGCGCACCCCGGGGTCCGGGAGGCGGCCGTGACGGGCGAGGAGGACCCGGACCTGGGCGAGCGGGTCGTGGCCTGGGTGGTCGCGGCCGATCCGGGCTCCCCGCCCGCCGCCGAGGAGCTGGCGGACCATGTGGCGGCCCAGCTGGCCCCGCACAAGCGCCCGCGCACCGTGCACTATCTGGACGCCCTGCCCCGCAACGACCTGGGCAAGATCATGAAGAGGTCGCTCCGTGCCGGCTGACTCCCCCGCCCGGGCGACGGCCCGGGAGATGATCGCGCTGCTCACCGGCGCGGCGGGCTTCACCGAGCACCGCCCGCCGTCGCACCCCCTGCCGCCGGACGGTCCGCTCGGCTGGGCCGGTTACGACGTGTCGCGGGAGCGGGCCGGAAGACGGACCGGCGAGGAGGAGTCCGTGGTGTACGGCACCGGGGTCGTCGGCGACCGCGCGTGCGTGCTGCTCGCCTTCGAATTCGGTTTCCTGGGAGGCTCGTTGGGACGGCCGACGGGTGACCGGCTGGCCGCGGCGTACGAGCTGGCGCTGACCCGGCGGCTGCCCCTGCTCGCGCTCGTCGCCACCGGCGGCAGCCGGATGCAGGAGGGCATGGTCGCGCTCACCCAGCTCCAGCGGGTGGCCGCCGCCTCCACCCGGCTGCGCGCGGCCGGGCTCCCGCAGATCGCGGTGGTCCGCGACCCGACGACCGGCGGCGGCTGGGCCACGGTGGGGGCGGGCGCCGATGTGGTGCTGGCGCTGCCGGGCGCGCAGGTCGGCTTCGCCGGGTCCCGGGTGCGGCCGGCGGACGCGGATCCCCACGCGTACAGCGCCGAGGGACAGTTCGCGGCGGGCCAGGTGGACGCGGTGGTCCCGCCCGGCGAGCTGGCCGGGGCGCTGACCCACTGGCTGCGCGCGCTCGGCCCGCACGGCGCGCTCCCCGCCGCCGCGTTGCCCCGGGCACTGTCGGCGGGCCGGCTGCCGGAGACCGGGCGGGAGGCTGTGGCGGCGGCCCGGGATCCTCGGCGGCCCCGCGCGCAGGCGTATCTCGACGACCACTTCGCCGTGCGGCTCCCGCTCCACGGGGACCGGTGCGGCGGTACGGACCCGGGGCTGCTGTGCGGCTTCGGGCTGCGCGCGGACGGGCTGCCCGTCGCGTACGTCGCCCAGTGCGGGACGCCGACCCGACCGGCCGGCTACCGCGCGGCGGCCCGGACCATCCGGCTGGCGGACCGGCTCGGCGTCCCCGTCCTCACCCTCGTCGACACCCCGGGCGCGGCCAACGACGCGGAGGCGGAGCGGGCGGGCGCGGGCGCGGCCATCGCGGACGCCTTCGCGGCCGTCGCCGCGGCCCGGGTGCCGGTGACGACGCTGGTGATCGGCGAGGGCGGCTCGGGCGGGGCGCTGGCTCTCGCGGCTCCGGACAACACCCATGTCACGGTGGACAGTTACTTCTCCGTCATCGCCCCGGAACTGGCCGCCGCGATCCTCAAGCGGCCGCCTTCGAAGACCGGCGCCACCGCCGACCAGCTGCGGCTGCGCCCGCAGGATCTCCTGGAGCTCGGGTTCGCCCGCTCGATCGTGAGCTGAGCGGGCGGGCGCGCCGCCCGGACCTCCGGCCAGGGCCGGGGCTACGGCTGCGGGCCGGGGCTACGGCTGCGGGCCGGGGCTGCGGGTCGCAGGCTACGGCTGCGGGTCGTGGGCGTCGTAGCGGGCGAAGGCGCGCCATTTCAGCGCGAGCAGGGCCACGCCGATCACGCACAGGACGCCGCCGCCGGTGATCGCGACGGCGGGGGTGGCGAGATCGGCGACCGAGCCCGCCAGGAAGTCCCCGAGGCGGGGGCCGCCCGCCACGACGACGATGAAGACTCCCTGGAGCCGACCGCGCATCTCGTCGGGCACGGCCGCCTGGAGCATGGTGTTGCGGAAGACCATGGAGATGGTGTCCGCGCATCCGGCGAGCGCCAGGAACAGCAGCCCGAGCCAGAGGTTGCGGGTGAGCCCGAAGACGGCGATGGCGACGCCCCACGAGCCCACGGCCAGCAGGACCGCGAGGCCGTGCCGTCGGATCCGGCCGAGCCAGCCGGAGAACACGCCGCCGAGCAGGGCGCCGAGGGCCGGTGCGGCGACGAGCATGCCGGTGGTCCGCGCGTCACCCCCGTACCAGAGGACGGCGATGGCCGGGAAGAGGGCGCGGGGATGGGCGAGGACCATCGCGCACAGGTCGGTGAAGAAGGTCATCCGCAGGTTCGGCCGGGTCCCGAGGAAACGCAGCCCGTCCAGGACGGAGGCCCGCTTGCCGGTGCCGCCGTCCTGCCGCTCGGGCAGCATCGAGGGCAGCCGCCACATCGCGTACAGGGAGGCGGTGAAGCAGACGGCGTCCACGGTGTACGCGGAGCGGTAGCCCCACCAGCCGACGATCAGACCGCCCAGCATCGGCCCGACGAGCATGCCCGTCGTGCTGGTGATGGAGTTCAGCGCGTTGGCGGCGGGCAGCTGCTCGGCCGGCAGCAGCCGGGCCATCATCGAGGCGCGGGCCGGTGCGTTGAGGGCGAAGCAGACGGCCTGGAGGGCGACGACCGCGTACAGCAGTCCGACCCGTTCGACGCCCGCGACCGATGCCGCCACCAGGACGACGGACAGGAGAAACGACCCGGCGGCGCTGAACAGGCCGAGCCTGCGCCGGTCGACGGTGTCCGCGACGGCCCCGCCGTAGAGCCCGAAGACGACCAGCGGCACGAGCGAGCAGAACCCGATGAGCCCCACGGAGAACGCGGACCCGGTGATGTCGTAGACCTGGAGCGAGACCGCCAGCGACGTCATGCCCTGGCCGATCCAGGAGACGGTGTTCCCGAACCAGAGCCGCCGGTAGTCGGGGGAGAGTCGCAGCGGGGTGAGGTCGGCGAATATGGGGGTGCGGCGCCCGGGCTGATCGGTCGCTTCGGTCGTTTCGGTCACAGGGGATGGTAGCCGCGCCCGTTCCGGAACCGCCCGCCCTCCCCTCGCGGTACGCCCGAAGTCCGCGGGGCGAGCGCCACGCCGCCGGTACCGCACCGCCCGGTACACCGGATCCGGCCGCTTCTTGACGGGTCCTTCCTCTTGATCAAGGCTGGTCGGCACGGAGGCCGAGGGAGCACACACACGTACAGGAGAGAGGAGAGCCGTGATCGCCGACCGACTGGAGCTGCCCACGCCCTGGGCCGCCCGTCCGCTCAGCGGCACCGCCGAGGAGGGCCGTCTGCTGTCCCGCTGGATGGGCCAGGAGTACCTGGTGGAGACCTGGCACCAGGACTGGCCACCGGAGCGCTGGAGTGACGAGCTGCGCCGGCTGCACGGGAGCGAGACGGGCGGGCCGTTCCTGATCACGTACGAGGGCAGGCAGTTCGCCTACGTCGAGGTCTACCGGCCGCTGCACTCCAACATCGCCCCCTTCCAGTCCTGGAGCCGGCACGACCTGGGATTCCACCTGGCGATCGTCGACCGGGCGCTGACCGGGCGCGGCCTGGGCACGGTGTTCGTGTCGGACCTGGTGCGGACGCTGTTCCGGTGCTTCCCCGAGGCGCAACGCGTCGCCGCGGAGCCCGACGTACGCAACCTGGCCTGCCGCAGGGTGATGGAGCGGGCCGGGATGTCCCTGGTGAGAACGGTGCGACTGCCGCACAAGGAGGCGGCCCTCCACGTGTGTCCCCGGGCCGGGGTCCTGCCCGAGCCCGAGCGGCCGGGCGTCGCGGCGCCTCATGGCGGGCGGCCGGAGGCCCGGCACCCGGCCTGAGGTCCCCCGTGCTGTCCTGCGGGGCCTGCCGGGGCGTACCGGCGGGCCCCGCAGGGCGCGAGGAAAGCGGACCGATCACTTGATCCCGGGAGATCCAGGGGCTTCGCCCGCCGCGCCCGCCGTGCCCTCCCGCCTCCGACTCCGACTCCGACCCCGCCGCCGGCCCCGGCCTCGACCCCGCCTCCGCCTCCGCCTCGAAAGGCTTCTCCCGTTGTCTGCCCATGCGTCTCTCCCGCGTCACCGGTTCATCGGCAGGGTCGTCTCCCTGTCGGCCGCCGTCGCCCTCGCCGCCCCCCTGTCGGCGTGCTCCGGCGACGAACCGCCCAAGAAGGCCTACACCGTGCCCACGTCGCTGTGCGGTGTCGCCGTGGACCCCGCACTGGTGAAGGCCGCGCTGCCCGGCGGCGACTCCCTCACCACGGCCACCCAGAAACCGAACGGCGGAACGATCCGCTGCAACCTGTCCGTGGACGGCAAACTGGTCCTCAGCCTCGCGCAGGCCTGGTGGTCTGAGGGGCAGACCGCGGCAACGATCTCGCAGGGATACTCCAACACGGACGAGGGGATCCTCTCGGAAGACGAGCGCTTCCTCCACACCGATAGAGCCGGCGTCGGCAAGACCGTCCCTTCCTGCAAGGCGTCGGAGCACCCGGAACAGGACCTCTACGTAGCGGTCGAGACCCGCGATTCGGGCGTCGACGACCCGGCCGCCATCGAGAGGCTGCTCGTCGCCTACACCAAGGCGGTCGAAGGGACAGCCGCCTGCGGGTGACCCCGCGCGGCGTACGAGGGGGCGTCCGGCCCTGATGCGGCCGGGCGCCCCTCAGTGCTGTCCGGCCGGCTGTCGCACCAGGGAGTCCCACAGGGCCACGGCGTGGTCCACGGTGGAGCGGAGCCGTTCCAGGGGAACGCCGTCCCGGGCCTCGATCGACAGTCCGTGCAGGATGGTCGCGTAGAAGGCGGCGATCGCGCGGACGTCCGTCCCCGGCGCCAACTCCCCCTCCCCGACGGCCCGCTCCAGCCGCTGCTCCAGCTCCGCCACCGAGGTCCGCCGCCACTGGGCCAGGTGCTCGGCGACCTGCTTGTTCTGGTACGAGCAGTTCGTGGCCGACAGCACGATCATGCAGCCGCTGGGCGTCCCCGGGTCGGTGAAGGTGTCGATGTTGCCGCGCAGCATGGCCTCCACCGCGGCCCGCGCCGTCGGCGCCTCGCGCAGCGCCCGGTTGGTCGCCGAGCCCGTGGTGCGGTCGTAGAGCGAGACGGCCTCGCGGAACAACTGCTCTTTCGAGCCGAATGTGTTGTACAGGCTGGCGGAGTTGATGCCCATGGCGGCGGTCAGGTCCGTGAGCTTCGTGCCCTCGTACCCGAACTCCCAGAACGTCTCCATCGCGCGCCGCAGCGCTGCGGCGCGGTCGAACGCGCGCGGTCGGCCTCTTTCGGCCATGTCTGCCTCCTCGGGGCTGGGTTGACCCCCGGTCATCATGCCTGTTTAGTATTTCTGGATCGTCCGACCTAGATATCAATCCTAGCGTGATGGGAGCAAGATGCCTCAGCTTGCGGGCAAGGTGGCACTGGTGACCGGAGGAAGCCGCGGTATCGGTGCCGCGACCGCCCTCCGACTGGCGGAGGAGGGCGCGGACGTCGCCCTGACCTATGTGAGCGCGGCCGACAGGGCCCAGGAGGTCGTCAAGGCGATCGAGGCCCTCGGACGCAAGGGTTTGGCCATCCGGGCCGACAGCGCGGACCCGGCGGCCGTCGTCCGGTCCGTCGAGCGGACCGCGGCGGAGCTCGGCCGGCTCGACATCCTGGTGAACAACGCCGGAGTCTTCCCCTACGGCCCGATCGGGGGCGTGACGCTGGAGGAGATCGACCGCACGCTGGCCGTCCACGTGCGCGCCGTCTTCCTGGCCACCCAGGCGGCCATCCCCCACCTGGGACACGGCGGCCGCGTCATCAGCATCGGCAGCTGCTGGGCCAACCGCGTGCCGGTGCCGGACGTGACGCTGTACGCCATGAGCAAGTCGGCGCTGATCGGCTTCACCAAGGGCCTGGCCCACGACGTGGCGTCCAAGGGCATCACCGCGAACATCGTGGACCCCGGGCCCACCGTCACCGACATGAACCCGGACGGCACGGACGAGGCCGAGGAGGAGCGTCTGAGGACCGCGGCGAAGGTTCTGGGCGCGGGGGCCGACACCGCGAAGGCCGTGGCCTTCCTCGCAGGTCCGGACGCCCAGTGGATCACCGGGACCTCGCTGGCGGTCGACGGTGGCTACACCGCCTGACCGCGGTGGGCCCGCCGGACGGCGACGTGGAGGAGCAGGAGGGGAGCGACGGTTCGCCGCCGTGGCCACCGGCAAAACGGTGACATCGATGAGAGGAGGAGCGATGGCCTGGGTGATCCTGACGGCGGCCGGTCTCCTGGAGATCGTCTGGGCCCTGGCCCTGAAGGAATCGAACGGCTTCACCCGGCTCTGGCCCAGCGTCATCGGCGTCTCCTTCGCCCTGCTGAGCTTCGTGCTGCTGGCCTTCGCCCTGCGTGAGGTGCCGGTCGGCACGGGTTACGCGGTCTGGGTCGGCATCGGCGCGGCGGGGGTCGTCACCGCCGGCATCGTCCAGGGCGAAGCCGCGTCCGCGGCCCGGCTGGCCTGTGTCGTGGCGATCGTCGCCGGAGTGGTGGGGCTGAGGCTTCTGGAGGCTTGAGCCGGTGGCGGTGTCCGGTGGGCGAAGATGGGGTGCCCCGTCCTCAGCCCGCAAGGAGTGCCCGTCGATGCCAGCCCCCGGTCCCGGCTCGCGGCCACCGACGATCGCCGATGTCGCGCGGCTCGCCGAGGTGTCGCGTACGACGGTCTCCCACGCCCTCAACGGGATCGGCAAGGTCGATCCGCGGACCAGGGAGCGCATCAAACGGGTCGCCGCCGAGCTCGGCTACCGGCCCAACCTCCGGGCCCAGCGGCTGCGCAGGGGTGAGGCGAAGGCCATCGCGCTCGCCTCCTCGATGCCGTTCGCGGTAGCCGGTGGGCCGTCGCGGCTCGGGTTCTACATGGAGATCGCCGCCGCCGCCGCGGAGAGCGCGTTGCTGCACGGCTACGCGCTGGTGCTCGTACCGCCCGTGCGGTCGGGGTCCGCCCTGTACTCCGTCGACATCGACGGCGCCATCGTCGTCGAGCCGGACGTGAACGACGCCGCCGCGGCGCAGTTGAGGGAGCGTGGCCTGCCCTATGTGTCGCTCGGCCGGCCGGTGTCGCCGGATGACACGTCGCCGTACGTCGATCTGCGCGGCGGGCCGGTCGCCGAGCTGCTGTTCGCGCATCTGCGCGAGCAGGGCGCCCGGCGGCCCGCGCTGATCGTCGGCTCCGGATCACGCCACTCGTCGGTCGACGCGCTCGCCGCGTACGAGCGGGTCGCCGAGCGGTACGGCTGGGAGCCCGTCGTGGCGAGCGCCCCGGAGGCGGGCGGCGAGCAGGCCGGGTACGAGAGCTGTGCCGCCCTGCTGGCCGAGCACCCCGGGACCGACGCGGTCTGCGCGCTGGTGGACGCGTTCGCGGTGGGCGCGGTGCGGGCGATCCGGGACAGCGGGCGGGCCGTGCCGGGCGACGTCATGGTCGTCACCCGCTACGACGGGCTGCGTGCGCGCACCTGCGAGCCGCCGCTGACCGCCGTGGACCTTCATCTGGACCGTGCGGCGGCCGCCGCGGTGGAGCTGCTGCTCGGCCGGCTGCGCGGTGAGGGCGCCGCCGCCACGGTGGCGACGGCGCCCGAGCCGCGGGTCGTTCCGCGTGCCTCGTCGCTCCGGGTCACAGCCCGAGCATGAGCACCAGACCGGAGACCAGGGCGAACACGAGGACGCACAGCCGCATGCGGCGCGCGTCCAGCCGGTGGTGCACCAGCCGGCTCAGCCACGCGCCCGCGGCGATCACCGGCAGCAGCGCCGCCGCGAGACCCAGGTGCCCGGGCTCGCCCTCCCCCGTCGCGAACAGCAGCCCCAGCGAGGCCACTTCCCCGACGAGGAAGCAGGCGGCGACGGTCGAGCGCAGTTCCGCGGGCGGCCGGTGCTGGTAGACGAGCGCGAGCGGGGGGCCGCCGACGCCGGTCGCGGTCTCGGTGAGTCCGGTCACCACGCCCGCCCCGAGGTACGCCGCCCGGCCGGGGGTGAAGGCGGGGGCGACCAGGCTCACCACCGCGGCCAGCACGGTGGCGATGCCGACGAACAGGCCGATGCTGCGGTCCGGGATCAGCCAGAGCAGCGCGAGCCCGGCGGGCGTGGCGGCCAGCCGGGCCCCGGTGATCCAGCCCGCGCCGCGCAGGTCGATCGAGGCGCGTTCGCGCCAGGCGACGTACAGGTTGAGCGGGATCATGGCCGCGAGGACGAACACCGGGAGCAGCCCCGGATCGAGGATCCCGGCCACGGGCGCGACGATCAGGGCGAAGCCGAGACCGCTGCTGCCCTGGACGAACGCGGCGACGGCCACCGTGACGGCGAGGACCGCGAGTGCTTCCGTACTCACCGTGCGGTGCTCCCCTGCCGTGCGGTCGTGGACGTGGGGTGAACCCGCGTGATGGGCGCCTTCTCGACGGCGGTACGGGCCAGTTCGGCCGCGTGCCGCACGAAGGCGGGGCCGTCCCAGCCGGCGGGCAGGCCGCGCCACAGCCGTAGCTCTCCGGCGACGAACACGGCAGTGATCTGGTCGCGGTTGCCCCGGCGCACCAGCTCCCACGGCACGTCCCGGGAGAGCGCGAGCTCGGGGGTGGTGAGGTCGACGAGGAGGAAGTCGGCGGCCAGCCCCTCGGCGACCGTGCCCGTGCGGGCTCCGAGGCCGACCGCGTCGGCGCCGCCCGCGGTGGCGTGCTCGAGCCAGGTCCAGCCGGCGCCGCACGAGGAGTCCCCGGTGGCCAGCCCGTAGGCGATCCGCTGGGCGAACTCGGCCGCGTCCACGAGCCGGAACCCGTCGCCGCGGGTGCCGTCCGTGCCGAGCCCGAAGCGGATGCCGCGTTCGGCCATGGCGGTGGCCGGGGCGACGGCGTTGCCCTTCCAGGCGCTGGCCACCGGGTTGTAGCTGACGGCGGTCCCGGTGTCGGCGAGCAGGGTCAGTTCGCGGGGGGTGAGCAGGGTGGCGTGGGCGGCGAGCAGTTGAGGGCCGAGCGCGCCGATCCTGTGCAGGTGTTCGAGCGGGCGCAGTCCGTGCCGTACGAGGGAGCGTTCGACACCTGCCAGGTGCTCGTTGACGTGGATCTGCACGACCGCGCCGGCTTCCGCGGCGAGACGTGCGGTGCGGTGCAGGGTCGCCGAGGTGGCCGCTTCGGGGATCGAGACGGCGAGGGAGGCGTGGATCAGCGGATCGCCGTCGTACCGGGCGAGGTGTTTCTCGGCGCCTTCGAGGACGGCGGTGGTGCTCGCGGGGTCCTCGGCGGCGGTCGCGGGGTCGCCGGCGACGTCGTTGCACACGAGACCGAGTACGCAGCGGATTCCGGCGTCACGAGCGGCCTGCGCGACGATGTCGACGTCCACATCGGCACGCGTACCGGCGTCGGTGACGGTGGTGAAGCCGCCGCGCAGGGCCTCCAACGCCGCCAGTTTGGCCGCCGCGTAGGCCGATTCCTCGTCCAGCGCCCCTTCCAGCGGAACCCAGACCCTGCGGAAGATCTCCGAGGGCTCACCGAAGGCGAGCGCGGAGCCGAAGCTCTGGGTCAGATGGTGGTGGGCGTCGACGAAGCCGGGCATCAGGAGATGGCCGGGCAGCGGGACGGCGTCGAGGTGCGGGTGCGTACGCGCCAGTTCCCCGGCCGGTCCGACGGCCCGGAAGGAGCCGTCGGCGACGACGACCGCGTGGCCGTGGGCGGGCCCTTCCGGCAGCAGTACGGCATCGGGTACGAGGAGGAGCGGGCCGGAGGAGTCGAGGTGGTCGCGGGTGAGCTGGGTCATCGGTCGCTTTCCGTGCGTGAGGTGGTCAGCCGGGCGGCGATGCGCGGCCTGACATGGTGGAAGAGGATGTTGAGTACGGCGGCGACGAACGCGCCGACGGCGACGCCGCTTTCGAGGAGGATGCGGACGTTCGGCGGGAAGCCGGCGTACACGCCCGGGATGAGGATCGGCAGCAGGCCCAGCGCCAGGGCGACGGCGCAGATGAACGTGGAGGTGTGCCGGTCGAGGTCGGAGCGGCCGAGCATCTGCACACCGAGCACGGTGATCACGGCGAAGACGACCATCGCCGTGCCGCCGACCACGGCGGACGGGACGACGCTGATCGCTCGGGTCACCGGCGCGAGGAACCCGATGACGATGAGGACCACGCCGGCGGCGGCGGTCACGTAGCGGCTGCGGACGCCGGTGACCCGGACGATCCCGATGTTCTCGCCGCTGGTCACCATCAGCGGCAGCCCGAAGAACCCGCCGAAGAGGGAGGTCAGCGCGTCACCGCGGACGGTCTTGGGGACGTCGGTGCGGGTGTCGATCTCCTTGCCGACGACCTCGGCGTTGATGACGGTCTGGCCGGTGGCCTCCGCCATGGAGGCCAGGCTGTAGAGCATCAGCGGCAGCGCGGCGATCAGGCTGAACTGGGGCGATCCGAACGGCATCAGCTCCGGCACGCTGACCAGACCGCCTCCGGCGGCGCGACCGAGGTCGATGCTGCCCAGCAGCCCGGCCAGCACCGTGCCGGCGACCAGGCCGAGCATGACGGCGAGTTGCCGCAGGATGCCGGTGAACAGCAGGTAGAAGACGACGGTGAAGCCGATCGTCGCCATGCCGAGCCCGAGGTTCGTCGGGTCGGCGAACCCCGGCTCGCCGGGCCTCCCGGTGACGAGGACCGCGCCGACCTTCACGAGGTTGACCCCGACGATGACGATCATGGTGCCGATGACCAGGGCCGGGAAGAACCTGAGCAGCCGCGAGAAGACCGGCAGGACGACGAAGTAGAAGGCCGCGGTGAGAATGACCGCGCCGGTGGCGGTGCGCAGACCGTGCTGCTCGGCGATGGCGATGAACAGGATGAGCGGTGCGCCGCCGGGCAGCATCACGAACGGCAGCCGGGGACCGAACTTCCACGGCCCCAGCGACTGGATCAGCGACCCGACGCCGGAGAGCACGAACGCCGCGGAGAGCAGGTTGATGGTCAGGCCGGCGTCGAGCCGGAGGGTGGCGCTCATCAGGAAGATCGCCGAGATGGGGGTGGCGGCCATGACGAGGACGTGCTGAATCCCGAAGAGGAGGATCCGCCCCAGGGGGCGCGACTCGTCGACGGGGTGCACGGGTGGGGGCACAGCTGGGTGGGCGGCGTCGGGCCCGGTGTCGGGCCCGGTGTCGGGCCCGGGGCCGTGCGCGGTGTCGGGCGCAGCTGGGTGCGCGGCGGCTTCGTGCGTGACCGGCTCCGGCGTCGGGGGTTGTTCGGCTCCGGGTGCGGGCTGGCGATGACTGGACACGTCGGTGCTCCCATTCGGGCGTGAGGAACGCTCGGACATCAGCCGCGATCCGGCCCCGAACGGAGGGCCAAATCGATTTGGCCAAATCGATTTGGGCGTCAGTATGGGGAGGCCTCGCGACCGTCGTCAAGAGCCGTGACCCCGGGATGCAGCGGCTGGGATACGGCGCCCGGGGCGCGGGTCCCCGGGGCCTGGGCCCTGGCGCGCGAAGGACGGACGGCGGGCAGGCCGGCGTACGGGAGCAGGGCCTGCCACGTGCGGGCGAACGGCAGGCGGGCGTACGGCGGGCAGCACAGCAGGCGGCAGGCAGGCGTGCGTGCGGCGTACGGCAGGCAGGCGTGCGTGCGGCGTGCGGCATCGCGCCTGCCCGCAGGCGATGGAGCCGCGGCGGTCGCGGAAGCCGCTCGTGCAGGCTTCTGCGCCGGGCCGCCTCTTGACCTCCCTGACAGCAGCAACTACTTTGCCCTGAACGCCGACCCCGGCCCTCGAAAGGAGGCGACCAGCTGATGTTCACCCACTCCGACCTCGGTCGCCTCGCCGAGTGCACCGCCTGGGTTCCGGGGCGTATCGCGCACGGCTGCTGAGCGCGCGCCCCCTTCTCCCGTGCCCTTCCGTGGCACCTCCGGCTGTCCCGCCTCGCCGCTCCCCCTCCTTTTTCCGTGACTTCTTCGCGGCGCATCACTGTCGTGCGCCGTTTCGCGCCCGCTCCCCTCCCGTGGCGCGTCCGAATCAAGAGAGCTGTCCGACATTGACGAAGATGATGAATCGACCCACCGCCCGACGGAACGCAGGCCTGTCGTGACGGCGCCGCGCATCACGGTCAACGGGACCGAAGCGCCGATCTCACCGGCCGCGCCCCACACCACGGTGCTGGACCTTCTGCGCGAGCGTGGCCTCACCGGCACCAAGGAGGGCTGCGCCGAGGGCGAGTGCGGCGCCTGCGCGATCCTGGTCGCCCGACCCGGGACGGGCGAGCCCACCGACTGGGTGGCGGTCAACGCCTGTCTGCTCCCGGCCGCGGCGCTCGACGGACAGGAGGTGGTCACCTCCGAGGGGCTCGCCACCGTCGGCGCGGCCGGCCCGCCGGGCACGCTGCACCCGGTGCAGGAGGAGATGGCGGTCCGCGGCGGCTCCCAATGCGGCTACTGCACACCGGGGTTCGTCTGCAGCATGGCCGCCGAGTACTACCGGCCCGACCGCTGCGCCCATGCGGAGCCGGCCGAGGCCACCGGCCCCGACCCCGAGCACGGGCCGAACGGCTTCGATCTGCACGCGCTGAGCGGAAACCTGTGCCGCTGCACCGGATACCGTCCGATTCGCGATGCCGCGTTCGCCGTCGGCGCGCCCACCGACGAGGACCCGCTCGCACAGCGTCGTGCGCAGTCCCCGCCCGCGGCCGTCGCCACCGAGTACGTCCGGGACGGCAGCGCGTTCCTGCGGAGGAACACCCTGGGCGAGACCCTGCGGTTGCTGCGCGAGCGGCCCGACGCGGTGGTGGTCGCCGGCTCCACCGACTGGGGCGTGGAGGTGAACATCCGCGCCCGTCGGGCGGATTGCGTGATCGCCGTCGACCGGCTGCCCGAACTGCGGGAGCTGCGTGTCGGATCCGACGCCGTCGAGATCGGGGCGGCGCTGACGCTCACCGAGATCGAACGCCGCCTCGACGGCCGGGTCCCGCTGCTGGCGGAGCTGTTCCCGCAGTTCGCGTCGCGGCTCATCCGCAACGGCGCGACGCTGGGCGGCAATCTGGGGACCGGCTCCCCCATCGGAGACAGTCCGCCGGTGCTGCTCGCACTGGAGGCGTCGGTGGTGCTCGCCGACGCCGACGGAGAACGACAGGTTCCCCTCGCGGAGTACTTCACCGGCTACCGGCAGAGCGTGCGCCGTCCCGGCGAGCTGATCCGCGCGGTACGCGTCCCGCTGCCGCTGTCGCCGGTCGTGGCCTTCCACAAGATCGCCAAGCGGCGCTTCGACGACATCTCCAGCGTGGCGGTCGCCTTCGCGCTCGATGTCGAGGACGGGATCGTCCGGAAGGCCCGCATCGGTCTGGGCGGAGTCGCCGCCACCCCGATCCGTGCCCTGACCACCGAGGAGGCGCTGGAGGGCAGGCCGTGGACGGCGGAGACCGTCGAGGCCGCGGCGCGCGTGCTGCGGACGGAGGGCACGCCGATGAACGACCAGCGCGCCAGCGCCGCCTACCGCTCCGCGATGCTGGGCCAGAGCCTGTTGAAGCTGTACGCGCAGACCACCGAGGCGGTTTCCTCATGAGCCAGCTGTCCCAGCGCCCCGAGAAGCCGGTCGTCGGCGTGTCGATGCCGCACGAGAGTGCCGTCCAGCACGTCACCGGCGCCGCGCTCTACACCGACGACCTGGTCCATCGCACCAAGGACGTACTGCACGCCTACCCGGTCCAGGTCATGAGGGCCCACGGCAGGATCAGCCGGCTGGACACCGGTCCCGCGCTCGCCGTGCCCGGTGTGGTCCGCGTGCTGACCGGTGCCGACGTGCCCGGTGTCAACAACGCCGGCATGAAGCACGACGAACCGCTCTTCCCCGACACGGTGATGTTCCACGGTCACGCGGTCGCCTGGGCGCTCGGCGAGACGCTGGAGGCGGCCCGGCTCGGGGCGGCGGCCGTCGAGGTCGACCTCGACGAACAGCCCTCCCTGATCGCTCTGGAGGACGCGATCGCGGCCGGAAGCTTCCACGGCGCCCGGCCCATGATGCTCACCGGCGACGTCGACGCCGGCTTCGCCGACTCCGCGCACGTGTTCTCGGGCGAGTTCCGGTTCTCCGACCAGGAACACTTCTATCTGGAGACGCACGCGGCACTGGCCCTGGTCGACGAGAGCGGGCAGCTGTTCGTCCAGAGCAGCACCCAACACCCCTCCGAGACGCAGGAGATCGTCGCGCACGTGCTCGGCCTGCACAGTCACGAGGTGACCGTGCAGTGCCTGCGCATGGGGGGCGGTTTCGGCGGCAAGGAGATGCAGCCGCACGGCTTCGCGGCCGTCGCCGCGCTCGGCGCCCGGCTGACCGGGCGGCCGGTCCGGGTCCGGCTCAACCGCACCCAGGACCTGACCATGTCCGGCAAGCGCCACGGGTTCCACGCCCAGTGGCTGATCGGCTTCGACGCCGAAGGACGTATCCGGGCCCTGGACGCCACCCTGACCGCGGACGGCGGCTGGAGCCTGGACCTGTCCGAGCCGGTCGTCGCGCGTGCGCTGTGCCACATCGACAACACCTACTGGATCCCCAACGCACGGGTCGCGGGCCGTATCGCCAAGACCAACAAGGTCTCCAACACCGCCTTCCGCGGCTTCGGCGGACCGCAGGGGATGCTGGTGATCGAGGACATCATGGGCAGGTGCGCGCCACTGCTCGGGCTGGACCCGATGGAACTGCGGGAACGCAACTTCTACCGTCCGGGGCAGGGCCTGACGACGCCGTACGGGCAGGTGGTCACGCACCCCGAACGGATCTCCACCGTCTGGCAGCAGGTGTGCGCCGACGGCAGCGTCGCCGACCGGCGGCGGGAGATCGCGGCGTTCAACGCCGCGCACCCGAACACCAAGCGGGGGCTCGCTGTCACCGGGATCAAGTTCGGCATCTCGTTCAACCTCACCGCCTTCAACCAGGGAGGCGCGCTGGTCCTGGTCTACAAGGACGGCTCGGTCCTGATCAACCACGGTGGCACCGAGATGGGCCAGGGCCTGCACACCAAGATGCTCCAGGTCGCGGCGACGACACTGGGCATCCCGCTGCACAAGGTGCGCCTCGCTCCGACGCGGACCGACAAGGTGCCCAACACCTCCGCCACCGCGGCCAGCGCGGGGGCCGACCTCAACGGCGCGGCGGTGAAGAACGCCTGCGAGCAGATCCGCGAGCGGCTGCTCCGGGTGGCCGGTGGCCGGCTGGGGACGAACGCCGCGGACGTACGCATCGTCGAGGGCGTCGCGCGTGCCCTCGGCAGCAACGAGGAGCTGGCCTGGGACGACCTGGTGCGCACCGCGTACCTCCAGCGCGTGCAGCTGTCGGCGTCGGGCTTCTACCGCACCGAGGGGCTGCACTGGGACGCGAAGGCGTTCCAGGGCTCACCGTTCAAGTACTTCTCCTACGGTGCCGCCGCGGCCGAGGTGGAGGTGGACGGCTTCACCGGCGCGTACCGCGTCCGGCGGGTGGACATCGTGCACGACGTCGGCGACAGCCTCTCCCCGATGATCGACATCGGCCAGGTCGAGGGCGGTTTCGTGCAGGGCGCGGGCTGGCTGACTCTGGAGGACATGCGCTGGGACACCGGTGACGGTCCGGGCCGCGGCCGGCTGCTGACCCAGGCCGCGAGTACGTACAAGCTGCCCAGCTTCTCCGAGATGCCGCAGGAGTTCCACGTACGGCTGCTGGAGAACGCCACCGAGGAGGGCGCGGTCTACGGCTCCAAGGCCGTGGGTGAGCCTCCGCTGATGCTGGCGTTCTCGGTACGGGAGGCGCTGCGGCAGGCCGCCGCGGCCTTCGGGCCCGCCGGAGTGAGCGTGGAACTCGCCTCGCCCGCCACACCGGAGGCGGTGTACTGGGCGGTCGAGGCGAGCCGTCGGGCCGTCCCCTCCCCGAACGGTCACGCCGACGACGGCCTCGCCACCCAAGCCGGGAATCCGGCCG
Source organism: Streptomyces sp. NPDC102283 (assembly GCF_044766265.1). Lineage (NCBI taxonomy): Bacteria > Bacillati > Actinomycetota > Actinomycetes > Kitasatosporales > Streptomycetaceae > Streptomyces > Streptomyces sp. NPDC102283. Next base: position 185,467 of record NZ_JBIWLQ010000011.1, on the reverse strand, counting down.
GGACAGCGGCTTTGAGCGGTGCCTGACATGACCTGGTTCGGCGCGGTCGCGCGGCTGCGAGCACGCCGGGAGGCCGGCGTGCTCGTGACCGTCACGACCGTGCGCGGCCACGCCCCTCGGAACGCCGGCGCGAAACTCGTCGTGGGGCGGAGCGAGACCTGGGGCTCGATCGGCGGTGGCAACGTCGAGGCGGTCACGATCGACCGGGCCCGGGAGATGATCGCCGCGTCCGCGGCCGAGCCGGAGCTGCTGGATTTCGCGCTCAACGACAAGGTGACCAACCGGCACGGCGTGCAGTGCTGCGGCGGCACGGTCTCGGTGCTGCTCGAACCGCTCCCGGTGGTACGGGCGGTGGCGATCTTCGGCGTCGGGCACGTCGGGATGGAGCTGGCGCGCGTCCTGGCACGGCAGGACCTCGACCTCCATCTGATCGACAGCCGCGCGGACATCCTCGCCGAGGAGCGGCTCGCCGTCCTCGCGGACGCGGTGGCGGAGGTGCGGGTACACCACACTCCGCTGCTGCCCGAGGAGGTCCTGGAGACGTTGCCGCGAGGCACCCACGTCCTGATCATGACCCACGATCACGCCGAGGACGCCGCTCTGTGCGACGCCGCCCTGCGGACACCCCACCTCGGCTCGATCGGGCTGATCGGGTCGGCGGCCAAGTGGGTGCGGTTCCGCAAGCGCCTCCTCACGGAGGAGGGTCACGACGAGGCGGCCATCGACCGGATCACGACCCCGATCGGGCTGGCCGACATCACCGGCAAGGACCCCGCGACCATCGCCGTGAGCGTCGCGGCCGATCTGCTGCGCACCTTCGAGGCCTAGGCCGGGTCGCACCAGCAGAACGTGTCGGGCATGGTCACCGTGGGTCCGGGCGACGGCGGCAAGCCACAGGTCTCGCTCGACTACCAGTCAACGTGTGGGACCGGTACAACTGGGACTCCGGAAAAACGACGTCGTTCCCCGGTGGTGTCACCATTTCCGACGATGATACGGGGCGACTGCACAAGGTGGGTTTCGCACATCGGCGTCACCGCCACCGTCTATGCCCACGTCCGACTCATCCTCCAACGCGACGCCATCGACCTCTTCGGCCACGCCCTCCGCGATCCCGCCGAGACCCCCGCAAGCCCGACGACAGCAACGAACCGACCCTCGCCGGAGCCGCCGTCCGCTGACGTTGCCGTCAACTACCGCTGTCAGACATCACAGAGGCCCCATCGGCGACGAGGCGGATTGCGGGTCCTCGAATTTCACGCAAGCGAACCGCTCGGGCGGTGAGGTCGTAGGTGCACTCCAGGGCCCTGGAGTGGCGGCAGCCCCCGACGGTCGCGACAGTTCCGTGGATCAGTCCGGTCGCGCGGGGATGGATGCAGTACTACGGGGCTTTCAACAGGCCGGCCCTGCTTCCCCTTCCGAGACGGATCGCCGCCTACCTGGTCCGGTGGCCGCGCCGGAAGTACCGCGGACTGCGGCGGCGTTGGACAGCGACTTTCCGGACGCGGTGGTCCGGGGCTGATCGACATCCCCGGTTCTTTGCGCACTGGGTCTGCATGTCCAAGCCCGCCCGGGTCTGGTGACCAGGAGACGACAAGAGCCGTATGGCGGGAGACCGTCACGTACGGATCTGTGGGAGCCCGGGGTGAGATTCCCCCGGGCTCCCCGTCTGCCACCGGTCGGTGCGGCGCCGGCACGTCCACTCCGAGCCGAATCCGGGCTCCAGCGGCAGGAGTTGCCGGGCCAACGGCCGAGTGGCCACACCATCACGAACGGCCAAATCGTCACAGGGAGGGTCTCTTGAGCCGGCCGATTCGGCGGGCCTCCTGTCCTGCCCGAGGAGGGGTCCCGGAGGCCGGGCCCCGTAGGGGCATGGGTTCGCCGTCAGGGGCGAAGGGGAGCGGCCGGTGTCAGACCTCGGTCGCGGCCCTCTGCGCGACCGTCGCTCGGACCTGCTTGAAGGACTCGGCCCAGAGGACGAGGTCGTCGAGCAGCTCGTGGAGGGTGGCCTCCTGGTGCTCGCCGGGGTTGATGTCGCCGGGGAGGGCGGGGTCGGTGATGGCGAAGTCGGTGAAGGCGGAGAGGGCGACCTGGCTTCCGACCGTGGCGACCTTCAGCTCGGCCAGGACACCTCGCAGGTGCTCGACGGCGCGGGTGCCGCCGTGGACGCCGTGGCCGACGAAGCCGGCCGGCTTGTGCGCCCACTCGCCGTGCAGGAAGTCGATGGCATTCTTCAGTGAACCGGGAACGGAGGCGTTGTACTCGGGGGTGACGAAGACGAAGCCGTCGAACCCGGCGATGGCATCCGCCCAGCGCTTGGTGTGCTCGTGGGTATACACACCGAAGGCCGCCGGCGCGGGCTCGTCCAGGTGAGGAAGGTTGAAGTCGACCAGGTCCACCAGTTCGACGGTGACGTCCTCGTTCTTGACGGCCGGGTGGCGTCCTGCGGCTTCGAGAACCCACTGCGCGGCGACGGCGGTGCGGCGCGTGGGACGAGTGCTTCCGACGATGACGGCGATCCGGGTCATGGGTCCTGCCTTCTTCGCATTGACTGACACGATGTCATGTGCCCTGAAGGTACAACAGTCATGGCAAGCACTGCAACCATCGTTGCTCATTCCTGGGATGGGCAACGGCGGCGAAAGACAGGAGAGATCGGCCTCACACCGCAGCGTCACCGCCGGTCGAGGTCCGTCGGGTCGACGTCGACGTGCCGGACGCCGCCGGCCCGCTCGGGAGGCGGGCTCATGCGGTAGGCGCCGAAGTCGGTGGTGTCCCGGAAGGCGGGCAGGCGGTACAGGTCGCGTGCGTACGCCCACAGGTGCGGGAAGGCCCGGAGGCCACCGCGGCAGATGCGCCTACCAGGTTGTAGGCGAGGTCGAACCGGGCCAGTGTCGGCCAGAGCTGGACGTCCGGTTCGCTCACCGCGTCACCCGTCCGTCGTACGAGGCGTACAGTCCCCGCGCTTCGATCAACTGCGTTCCATCGCCGGCCGCTGGGACGGTGGGCGCGGCCGTCACCGGACGCGCGGCGTGGTCCCGGGCACGCCGCAGCCCCGTGGGCACGGCATCGCGCAGCTGCCGGGTGTACGAGTGCCGCGGGGTCGCGAGGAGCTGGCGGGCGGGACCTCCTCGACGACGAGGCCGTCCTTCATCACCATCACACGGTCGGCCAGCTGCGCCACCACGGACAAATCGTGGCTGATGAGCAGCAAGGCCGTGCCGGCCGCCTTTCGCTCGGCGAGCAGTCGGAGGATCTGTGCCTGGACCCGTCACGTCGAGCGCCGATCGAGCGGGCCAGCATGGGGACGGGGCGGCTCGGCAGGTTGGTGACGTCGACGGCACCGGTGAGGTGGGAGGTGCCGCCGAGGACGGCGTGCGCGTCGAACCTGCCGCCCACGTTGGGGCGCTCGGAGAGGGTGAAGAGGTCGAGTCCGGCACGGTCGGCCTGAACGGCGTACCGGAGCACGTCGGCGGAGTCACCGGCTCCGGTGTTCCAGGGGCCGGATCCGAACCGGACGGTACGTGCGGATGCCGACAAGGCCGCCTCTCTCTGTGCCCAACACCGGTGCGCGCGCGAGGAGGTGGTCGACCTTCGCGGTGTTCGTAAGCCTTGTCGCTGCCGGGATGCATCTCAAAGGAGGGCGATGCACATGTTGACGCGGTTACGTCAGGTGAACGTCATGCGGCGTCAAGCACGCCCGGCCTCGACGATCCGGTCAGCGCGGCAGGTAGCCGCGCAGGAAGGCCCGGACGCCGGAGCGGATGAGGCTGCTCACCTCTTCGGGAGGCAACGGCAGCGCTCCGTAGTAGGAGCGGTCGATGATCTCTCCCGAGATCAGCTGGAGGAAGTGCACCGCGGTCTGGCGCGGGTCGTCGGTCTGCAGCATGCCGTCGTCCGCCAGGCCTCGGAAGCGCTCCCCGAGGGCGCGCTCGACCCGCAGCGGCCCGGCCTCCTCCCATGCCTTCAGGAGCTCGGGTGGCAGGTGCCCCACCTCCGCCCGCAACTGCCTCACCAGCGCGAAGTGATCGGGGAACGTGCCGAGCGGCGCGACCCAGGCCCGTCCGAAGTCGACGAGGTCGTCCTCCAGGTCGGTGACCTTGCGCAGCCAGCGGTCGATCACGTCGAGCTGCGCATCGTGGATCTGGATCGCGCCCTCCACGACGATGATGCGGAACAGCTCGGCCTTGCCGCTCTCGAAGTGGTTGTAGATCGTCCGGGTGGAGACCCCCGCCTCTTTGGCGATCGCGTCGACGCTGGTACGCGTGTACCCGTCACGACCGAAGACCGTGCGGGCCCCGCGAATGATCGACTCCCGCTTCTCCACCATCCTGCCTGCCACGAAGCATCCTTTCCCAAGCCCTTGTGTCCACGTGTCCACGGCGGCCGTGACAACGGGACACCACCTGCATCGTATGCAATGGCCGAGCCCGCTCAGGCCCGCACGGCGTCCCCCTGCGGGCCTCACTCCGCGCACCGTCACACCGTGACGAGCCCGAGGACCACCGGGGCCGTCGCCAGCAGGACGAGGACGACCGGCACCGGAGCGCCCTTCACGTCCTTGACCCGCAGGTGGGAGATGACCGCGCCGATGAAGAAGAGCACCACACCGATCGCGGCGGCGATGCCCAGCGGCCGGTAGAAGATGCCGATCAGCAGGCCCACGGCGCCCGTGAACTTCAGCAGGGCCAACACGGGGATCCAGCTCTTCGGCACGGCCAGCCGGTCGAGTGTCTCCATGATGTCCTTGTCCTTGACCAGCATGCTGCGGCCGGAGAGGACCAGCAGGATCGACAGCAGGACGGCGACGACGACGTAGGCGATGAACACGGTTCCTCCAGGAAGCGGATGAGCGGGCGGGTACGAGTACGGGTACGGGTCGAGGGGATCTCTCGGTGGAGATGTCGCAGATCAGGCGGGGGGCAGTGACGCCGCGTCGAGCCGGTTCAGCTCGTCGGCGCCGAGCAGGATCGAGGCGGCGGCCACGTTCTCCTCCAGATGCGGCACCCGGCGGGTGCCGGGGATCGGGACGACCGGAGTGCCCCACACCTGCGCGCGGTGGTGCACCCAGGCCAGGGCGATCTGGCCGGGCCTGACGCCGTGTTCCGCAGCGATCTCCCGCAGGGCGGCGGGGAGGTCCTCACGGCCGGGAAAGGTGTGGGCGAACTGCGCCGTCGTGTCCGGCCGGCCGCTGAGCAGCCCGCGGCCGTTGGGCGAGAACGGCACCACTCCGATGCCGAGTTCGGCGCAGACGGACACCATCGACTCGATGCGCCGGGCGCCCAGCGACCATTCGGACTGCACCGCGGAGATGGGAGCCACGGCGTGGGCACGGCGCAGCTGGTCGCCGCTGACCTCCGAGAGTCCCAGGTGGCGCACCTTGCCCTGGGTGACCAGCTCGGCCATCGCACCGACGGTTTCCTCCAGGGGAACGTCCACGTGCGGCCGGGCCAGGTAGTAGAGGTCGATGACGTCGGCGCCGAGACGGCGCAGACTGGCCTCGCAGGAGGAGCGGACGAAAGCGGCGTCGCCCCGCATCCGCCACCCTCCGCCGGGGGTGAAGACCACGCCGAACCGGGTGCACAGCACCGCTTCGCCGCGTCGACCGCCCAGAGCCTGGCCGACCATCTCCTCGTTGCGGCCGCGGCCGTACATGTCGGAGGTGTCGATCATGGTGGCACCGAGGTCCAGCGCGTGGTTGACGATGGTGCTCGCCTCGGCCCGGCCGGCCGCGGCGGCCGATTCGGTCATCCGCATGCAGCCCAGTCCCTGGAGGGGAACCACGAGGCCGGTGCCGCCCATGGATGTCGTCGGCAGTTTCGTGAGCACAGCTGTCACTCCTTCTCGTTCACGGCGGTGCCGGCCAGCTGCGGGGCGGGCGCCGGGTCATCGCGGTGCGCGGGTCGGAGGCCGATCAGACGGTGGACCACCAGGGCCGACACCGCGCACAGGGCGGCGACCGCCCACAGCACGACATGCCAGGCTTCGGTGTACTTCGTGGTCAGGAACTCGGTGCGGCCCTCGCCCAGGTCGCCCGCGGCGATCCGGCCGGCCACCTCGCGTCCGCCCACGGACGACTCCATCAGTGTGATCAGGAGGGCACCGAAGATCGCGAGAACCAGGGCGTTGGCGCCGCCACGCATGGTGTTCAACAGCCCCGACGCCATGCCGACCCGGTCGGGGGCGACGTGCTCCATCGCCTGCGCGTCGATGAGGGCGGCGGCCAGACCGTTGCCGACGCCGATCAGCACCAGCGGTCCGACCAGGTTGGCGACGCCCGAACCGGGGGCGAGAACGGTGAGCCAGGCGTTGCCGCCGGCGATCAGCCCGATCGCCAGGATGATCAGCAGCCGGGGCGGCGCGCCCTGGTTGACCAGCTTTCCGGCCAGGGGTGGCACCAACAGGACCGGCAGGGTCATCGCCAGCATCATGGTGCCGGCGTCTCCGGCGGAGTAGCCGCCCGCACCCTGCAGGTACGTCGGCAGGTAGACCAGGACGCCGACCGTGCCGACGGCCGTGGTGAGCGCGGCCAGCAGCCAGCCCGTGAACGGACCGCCACGGAGCAGGTCCAGGTCGAGGACCGGCGTAGGGACGCGCCGCTCGACGACGACGAACAGCACGAACAGCAGCAGACCGGCGCCGACGCAGCCCAGCACCTTCGGGCTGGCCCAGCCGGACGAGGCCACCAGGTTGGTGCCGTACATCAGGCCGATGATGCCGAGCATGAAGGTGAGGCTGCCGGCCAGGTCGAACCGGTAGCGCTGCCCGGCCGCGGACTCAGACATGAACAGCGTGCCCACCACGAGCAGCACGCCCGCGGCAGCGAACGCGGCGAACATCTCACGCCAGCCGACGGTGCTGACCAGCCAGCCCGCGAAGGTCGGTCCGAAGGCGAGGCCGACCCCCACGGTGGTTCCGACCATCGCGAAGGCCCTGATCCGGGCTGCGCCCTGGAAGGTGCTCGCCAGGATGGCGCCCCCGCCCGCCATCACCCCCGCGGCCCCCACCCCTGACAGGGTGCGGGCCGCGTCGAGGACCAGCACGTGCGGGGCCAGAGCGGCGCCGAAGGTGCTGAGCGCGTAGAGCGCGGCCCCGACCCGGAAGATCCGGCGCCGGCCGAACAGGTCACCGAGTGATCCCGCGACGAGCATCAGGCACGAGGCCGCGAGGAAGTAGCCCGTGACCACCCATTGCAGGGCACCACCGCTGCCGCCGAGGTCGGCGGCGATGCGGGGCAGCGCGACGCTGGTGCCGGACATGGCCATCGGGACGATCAGATAGCCGAGGAGGACGGACCCGAGGGTCAGCCCGGCCTTGACCCTCCCGATGGGAGGAGGGGGCGCCAGTGAGGGCAGCTCGGTGCCGTCGGGCTTTGATGGGACCATGCGGGTAAAGTACAACCTGTATGAGAGTCGGTAAAGTACTCGTTGTAAGGGTAGGGAGGTGACGTAGAGGCTCACAAGGAGATGCCACGACGTCCCTCCCCTGGCACCAGAAGGATTTGACATAGCTCGGCGCACCCTCGAAGAGCGCCTCCTGCTCAACGAGGGCTCTGGCAAGCACAGCCACTTCGAGAAGGAAGGCTCTCGACACGCGTGCACAGATGCCGTGCGCCGGAACGCGGCGCCAAAGTGAGCACGCCCTCTCCGCCCGGGCGGAACTCCAGCCGGTGATGGGCGCGGGCGGCCGCCAGCAGCGGCCGGGACCAGCCCGGAACCGCGTACAGGGGCGCGGTACCGATGCGCGGTGTCGGGGATCTGAATGACAGTGATGTCGCCTGTGATGTCGAGGTCGCGTGTGCTCCGCGATCTGCGGAGGCCGGCCCGGACGAAGGCCAGAGCGCTCGGGGCCCCGGCGATGAGTGGATGCGCGAGAGCATCCAGAACCACTGTGCCCTGCGGAGAGGCATGGACCGCGAGTGCGGCATGCGCCAGATGCGCCGCCGCATCGCACCCGGGCAAGCTGCCGCTCCGGACCTCGCGGCGGGGACGTCATGCGATGTGGCGGGCTGTGGACGGAGCGAGAAGCCTCCTTAAGACGGCCGTGGGACCGCGCCACGACGCTCTCTCAGGAGACCGCCACAAAAGGCCAGGCCAGACGCACCCAAAGTGCGCTGGCGCGCTGCGACACCGGGCCAGTACCGCACGGTGCGCGGCTGGTACCGCACGGAAAACAGCCATGAATGCCACGTTTCCGCAGGCCAGAACGTTTCCGCAAGGTGAAGATGGTGGGGCGGGTGGGACTCGAACCCACGGCCGACGGATTATGAGTCCGCTGCTCTAACCGGCTGAGCTACCGCCCCGTTTCGGCGTGGCGCGTACAAGTGTGCGCACCGTCTGCCGCAGCATAGCCGGTCATACGATCTCTCGCTTCGGATGGCCGACTTCACCTGATCTTGAGGACGGCGCTGCGTGCTGCCCGGTTGCAGGCGAGATCGTGGAGACCCGAAAGAGTCACTCCGCGGCCCCTCGGGGGCCCGGGAAGGCATCGGCCGGGCAAGCGAAAGAGGACCCCGAAGGGTCCTCTTCCGTTCCGCTCCCCCGACTGGACTCGAACCAGTAACCCTCCGGTTAACAGCCGAATGCTCTGCCAATTGAGCTACAGGGGATCGCGCTCCCCCGACTGGACTCGAACCAGTAACCTGCCGGTTAACAGCCGGCTGCTCTGCCAATTGAGCTACAGGGGATTGCTGCGTCGCTGCGAAATCTTACCTGCCTGGCGGCTGCCGGGCGGCGCGCGTTCGCTGCGACACATACATTAGCGCAAGCAGGGGGGTGCTCCGCCAATCGGTATCGCCCGGGGTGATCTCGGGTGGTCGCGGGTAGGCGGGCTGCACACGTCGCACCAAGCGTAGGAAGGGTGGCAGCCATGCGGTACCGGCTCACGTTCATCGCCGGAGTGGCCCTCGGTTACGTGCTCGGCACGCGAGCCGGGCGCGAGCGTTACGAGCAGTTGAAGAAGTCGGCCCGGCAGTTCACGGAGAACCCCGCCGTGCGCAACGCCGCCGAGAGCGCCGCGCACAGCGGGCGGGACTTCGCGGGCAAGGCGTACCACTCGGTCAGCGAGAAGGTCGGGGACAAGGTGCCCGCCTCCGTCGCCGAGCGGGTCCGGTCGCTGCGGGAGCGCAGCGGCCAGAACGGCTTCGAGGACGACTGGGGGACCACCAACACCTAGGGGCCGGGTTCCCGTCGCGTACGGCGGCGGTTACCCGTAGGACGTGAGGTGCGGCAGAATCTTCCCATGGGCATAGTCGCGGGGTTGGACAGTTCTTCCGCCTTCACTCACATCGTCGTCTGTGACACGGACTCGGGCGCCGTGCTCCGGGAGGGGTACGCCGCCCATCCGGTCGAGGCCAAGGCCACCGAGGTCGATCCGCAGGCGTGGCTGCTCTCGCTCGGCGAGGCGGCCTCCGGTGGGCTGCTCGAAGGCGTGCAGGCCATCGGGGTCTCCGCGCAGCAGCACGGGCTCGTCCCGCTGGACCAGCAGGGCAATCTCGTGCGTCCGGCCCTGCTCGGCAACGACCGGCGGGCGCAGGTCGCCGCGGCCGATCTCGTCGACGCGCTGGGCGGGCGGGGGGCCTGGGCGGAAGCCGTCGGGGCCGTTCCGGGGGCCGCGCAGCCGGTGGCGAAGCTGCGCTGGCTGGCGCGGACCGAGCCGGAGAACGCCCAGCGGGTGGCCGCCGTGCTCCAGCCGCACGACTGGCTCGTGTGGCAACTGCTGGGCCGGCCCGCCCGGCGGACCACGGACCGGGGCGCGGCCTCGGGTACCGGCTACTGGTCGGCCGGGTCCGCTTCCTACCGGCCCGATCTGGTGGAGCTGGCCCTCGGCCACTCCGCCGGGCTGCCCGAGGTGCTCGGCCCCGCCGACTCCGCCGGGATGACGCCGGAAGGGCTGCTGATCTCCGCGGGCACCGGCGAGACCATGGCCGCGGCCTTCGGGCTCGGGGTCGCGGTGGGCGACGCGGTGGTGTCGCTGGGGGCCTCCGGGTCCGTGATGGCGGTGCACCACGAGGCGCTCGCCGATCCGAGCGGGATGATCACCTCGTTCGCCGACGCCACCGGGATGCACCTGCCGGTGGTGCACCTCTCCAATGCCGTGCGCGCGCTGCGCGGGACCGCCGAGATGCTGGGCGTGGAGGGACTGGAAGAGCTGTCCGCGCTCGCGCTGAAGTCGACGCCGGGCGCCTCCGGGCTGGTGCTGCTGCCGTATCTGGAGGGTGAGCGCACCCCTCAGCTCCCGCACACCGCGGGCACGCTGAGCGGGCTGCGGCGCGAGTCGATGAAGCCGGAGCATCTGGCGCGGGCCGCGTTCGAGGGGATGCTGTGCTCGCTGGCCGACGCCCTCGACGTACTGCGCGGGCGGGGGGTGGAGGTGCGGCGCGTCTTCCTGCTCGGCGCCGCCGCCGAGCTGCCCGCCGTGCGGGCCCTGGCTCCGGCGGTGTTCGGCACCCAGGTCGTGGTGCCGCAGCCCGCCCAGTACGCGGCGATCGGCGCGGCCCGGCAGGCGGCGTGGGCGCTCGGGGTCTCCCAGGGCTCCCTCGACCCGCGCACTCCCCCGGCCTGGCAGGGCGCCGCGGCCCAGGTGCTGGAGCCCGGCGACGAGCTGGCGGTCGGCGGCGCGGTGCGTCAGCAGTACGCGGCGACCCGGGACCAGATCCACCCCGGGGCCTTCGGCGCCGCGCACCCGGCGTAGAAGCGGACCCGTGCGCGTCGCACGCGCGCACCCGGAGTGAGCCTGCCGGGGGCGTGCGCCCGTGACGCCGGAGCGCCTGGGGCTCCCCCGCGCGCTCCAGGTTTGACCTGGGCTTGGCGAAAAAGGTTCGCGATCGGAGTACGGCGTACGCGAAACTGGGGCGGCCTCTGCCGTCCGCCGATTCCGAGAGACCCGCGTGCTCATAAAACTCCTGCGGGCCCATCTGGGCCCGTACAAGAAACCCATCATGCTGCTGGTGTTCCTCCAGCTGCTCCAGACCTGCGCCACGCTGTACCTGCCCAGCCTGAACGCCGACATCATCGACAACGGTGTCGTCTCGGGCGACACCGGCTACATCCTGGAGTTCGGCGGTCTCATGATCGCCGTCAGCGTCGTTCAGGTGCTCTGCAATGTGGGGGCCGTGTACTACGGGGCCCGGACCGCCTCCGCCCTGGGGCGCGATGTGCGGGCCGCCGTCTTCGACCGGGTGCAGTCCTTCTCCGCCCGTGAGCTGGGGCGCTTCGGGGCGCCCTCGCTGATCACCCGGACCACCAATGACGTCCAGCAGATCCAGATGCTGGTGCTGATGGCGTTCACCCTGATGGTGTCGGCCCCGATCATGTGCGTCGGCGGCATCATCATGGCGCTCGGACAGGACGTGCCGCTCTCCGCGGTGCTGCTGGCGGTCGTGCCGGTGCTCGGTCTCTCGGTCGGCCTCATCGTGAAGAGGATGCGGCCGCTGTTCCGCACCATGCAGGAGCGGCTGGACGGGGTGAACCGGGTGCTGCGCGAGCAGATCACCGGCAACCGGGTCATCCGCGCCTTCGTCCGGGACGGTTACGAGGAGGAGCGGTTCCGGGGCGCCAACACCGAGCTGACCGATGTGTCGGTGGCGACCGGGCGGCTGATGGCGCTGATGTTCCCGACCGTGATGACGGTGGTCAATCTGTCGTCGGTCGCGGTGGTGTGGTTCGGCGCGCACCGCATCGACAGCGGCGGGATGCAGATCGGCGCGCTGACCGCGTTCCTCGCCTATCTGATGCAGATCGTGATGGCCGTGATGATGGCCACCTTCATGTTCATGATGGTGCCGCGCGCCGAGGTGTGCGCGGAGCGCGTCGAGGAGGTCCTCGGGACCGAGTCGAGCGTCGTGCCGCCCGTCGCGCCGGTGACGGAGCTGCGGCGGCACGGGCATCTGGAGGTGCGGGGCGCGGAGTTCCGCTATCCGGGCGCGGAGGAGCCGGTGCTGCGGGCCGTGGAGCTGGTGGCCCGGCCCGGGGAGACGACCGCGGTCATCGGGTCGACGGGCAGCGGGAAGTCCACGCTGCTCGGGCTCGTACCCCGGCTGTTCGATGTGACGGACGGCGAGGTGCTGGTCGACGGCGAGGACGTGCGGACGCTGGATCCGGTGCTGCTGGCGAAGACGGTGAGCCTGGTGCCGCAGAAGCCGTACCTCTTCTCGGGGACGGTCGCGACGAACCTGCGGTACGGGAATCCGGACGCCACCGACGAGGAGTTGTGGCACGCGCTGGAGGTGGCGCAGGCCAGGGAGTTCGTCGAGGCGCTGGAGCACGGGCTCGACGCGCCGATCGCGCAGGGCGGCACCAATGTGTCCGGCGGTCAGCGGCAGCGGCTCGCCATCGCCCGGACGCTGGTGCAGCGCCCGGAGATCTATCTGTTCGACGACTCGTTCTCCGCGCTGGACTACGCGACCGACGCCGCGCTGCGGGCGGCGCTGGGCCGGGAGACGGCCGGGGCGACCGTGGTGATCGTGGCGCAGCGGGTGTCCACCATCCGTGACGCGGACCGGATCCTGGTGCTGGACGAGGGCCGGGTCGTGGGGACCGGCACCCATCACGAGCTGATGGACGGCAATGAAACCTACCGGGAGATCGTGCTCTCCCAGCTGACGGAAGCGGAGGCCGCGTAATGGCCGGTCCGGGTGGACGGATGATGGCCGGGGGCGCGCCCACCGACCGGTCGATGGATTTCAAGGGGTCGAGCAAGCGGCTGCTGAAGCGGTTCGGCCGGGAGAAGACCTCGCTGTGGCTGATGCTGGCCGCCGTGACGGTGAGCGTCGCGCTCTCGGTGGCCGGGCCGAAGATCCTCGGCAGGGCGACCGACCTGATCTTCGGCGGGGTCGTCGGGCGCGGGATGCCCGAGGGCACGACGAAGGCGCAGGCGATCGAGGCACTGCGTGAGGACGGCCGCGGTTCCATGGCCGACATGCTCTCGGGGGTGGACTTCACCCCGGGCGAGGGCATCGACTTCGGCGCGGTGGGGAACGTCCTGCTGGTGGCGCTGGTGATCTACGTCGGTGCCGGGCTGCTGATGCTGGTGGCGACGCGGGTGTCGATCCGGATCATCAACCGGATCGTGTTCCAGCTGCGCGAGGACCTCCAGACGAAGCTGGCGCGGCTGCCGCTGTCGTACTTCGACCGGGCCAAGCGCGGTGAGGTGCTGAGCCGGGCGACGAACGACATCGACAACATCTCGCAGACGCTCCAGCAGACGATGGGGCAGCTCATCAACTCCCTGCTGACGATCGTCGGCGTGCTGGTCATGATGTTCTGGATCTCGCCGCTGCTGGCCCTGGTCGCGCTGGTGACGATCCCGTTGTCGGTGGTCGTGGCGACGCGGGTCGGCAAGCGGTCGCAGCCGCAGTTCGTGCAGCAGTGGCGGGTGACGGGGAAGCTCAACGCCCACATCGAGGAGATGTACACCGGGCACACCCTGGTGAAGGTCTTCGGCCGGCAGGAGGAGTCCGCGCGGGACTTCGCCGAGCAGAACGACGCGCTGTACGAGGCGGGGTTCAAGGCCCAGTTCGCCAGCGGGATCATGCAGCCGTTGATGTTCTTCATCTCGAACATCAACTATGTGCTGGTCGCGGTGGTCGGCGGGCTGCGGGTCGCCTCGGGCGCGCTGTCGATCGGTGACGTGCAGGCGTTCATCCAGTACTCGCGGCAGTTCTCGATGCCGCTGACGCAGGTCGCCTCGATGGCCAACCTGGTGCAGTCCGGCATCGCTTCGGCGGAGCGGGTCTTCGAGCTGCTGGACAGCGAGGAGCAGGACGCGGACCCGGAGCACGGCGAACGCCCGGACCGGCTGGAGGGCCGGGTCTCCCTGGAGAAGGTGGCCTTCCGCTACGACCCGGAGAAGCCGCTGATCGAGGATCTGTCGCTGAACGTGGAGCCGGGGCAGACCGTCGCGATCGTCGGTCCGACCGGCGCCGGCAAGACGACGCTGGTCAACCTGCTGATGCGGTTCTACGAGGTGACCGGCGGGCGGATCGCGCTCGACGGGGTCGACGTGGCGAAGATGTCGCGGGACGAGCTGCGGTCCTCCATCGGCATGGTGCTCCAGGACACGTGGCTGTTCGGCGGGACGATCGCGGAGAACATCGCGTACGGCGCTTCGCGCGAGGTCACCCGGGAGGAGATCGAGGAGGCGGCCCGGGCGGCGCACGCGGACCGGTTCATCCGGACGCTGCCCGACGGGTACGACTCGGTGATCGACGACGACGGCTCCGGGGTCAGCGCGGGCGAGAAGCAGCTGATCACCATCGCGCGGGCGTTCCTGTCCGACCCGGTGATCCTGGTCCTCGACGAGGCGACCAGCTCGGTGGACACCCGGACCGAGGTGCTGATCCAGAAGGCGATGGCGCGCCTGGCCCACGGGCGTACGTCGTTCGTGATCGCGCACCGGCTCTCCACCATCCGGGACGCGGATGTGATCCTGGTGATGGAGAACGGCTCGATCGTCGAACAGGGCACGCACGAAGCACTGTTGGCTGCCAAGGGCGCGTACGCACGGCTGTACGCCGCCCAGTTCGCGGAAGCGCTGGCCGAGGTGGACTAGGTCGTGTTTCGCACGTGGCGCCGTCCGGCCGGTGGATCAGTCGAGGTAGCCGCGGAGTTGGTCGGCGAAGGCGTGGTCCCGCAGCCTGCTGAGGGTCTTGGACTCGATCTGGCGGATGCGTTCGCGCGTCACGCCGAAGATCCGGCCGATCTCCTCCAGGGTGCGGGGCCGCCCGTCCTCCAGGCCGTACCGCAGCTGGACGACCTTGCGTTCGCGCTCGCCGAGGGTGGAGAGCACCGCCTCCAGGTGTTCGCGCAGCAGGAGGAAGGCGGCGGACTCCACGGGCGACGCGGCGTCGCCGTCCTCGATGAGGTCGCCGAAGGAGACGTCGTCCTCCTCGCCGACGGGGGCGTGGAGGGAGACGGGCTCCTGGGCCAGGCGGAGGACTTCGGTGACCCGCCCGGGCGTCAGGTCGAGCTCGCCCGCGACATCCTCGGCACTGGGCTCCACACCGCGTTCCTGGAGCATCCGGCGCTGGACCCGCACCACGCGGTTGATCAGTTCCACGACGTGGACCGGGACGCGGATGGTGCGGGCCTGGTCGGCCAGCGCGCGGGACATGGCCTGCCGGATCCACCAGGTCGCGTACGTGGAGAATTTGTAGCCCCGGGCGTAGTCGAACTTCTCCACGGCCCGGATCAGCCCGAGGTTCCCCTCCTGGACCAGGTCGAGCATGGTCAGCCCGCGGCCCACGTAACGCTTGGCGACGGAGACGACGAGGCGGAGGTTGGCCTCGATGAGGCGGCGTTTGGCCGTGCGGCCCATCACCACCAGCCGGTCCAGGTCTCCGGCGAGACGGGAGTCGAGGTCGGGGGTGCCCGCGAGGCGTTCCTCGGCGAAGAGCCCGGCCTCGACGCGGCGGGCGAGTTCGACCTCCTCGGCGGCGGTGAGCAGCGGTATGCGGCCGATCTCGCGCAGATACTGCCGGAACAGGTCGGAGGTGGGGCCGCCGGAGTCCGTCCGGTTCCGGGGCTCCGGGAGGTCGGGGAGGTGTGTCGCTTCCACCATGACCGCCTCGGATGCGCGTCCGGGCGGGCCGGCTGCGGCCTCCGGGTGGTGCAGGTACCTGTTCTGCGCCGGGATGGCCGCGATGGGCTCGGTCGTGGTCGTCACGGTCCGGGTCTGCACGGGGGCGACCTCCAGGTGATCGCTGCCGGTTGACGGGGGATGGAGGTCTGTCCGGCCCCGAGGTGCTCTCCTGCGGACCGGTGTGCTCCGATGACTCAGACATTCCCCAGTGTGGGGTACGACACACGACTGTCACGAGGGGCGTGCGGTGACTTTCTGGTTCCGGTCCGTCACCGGCCGATTACCGCGGCCGGTCGCGCCTGGCTCAGCGGCTGCCGCGCGTGGGCTCAGGGGCTGTCGGGTGGCCTCGGCAGCCGCTCAGAGCGCGGCGGCACCGTGGGCGCGCAGGGACTGGGCGTACTGTTGGAGCACCCAGACCTCGTTCTGCGCGGCGGCCAGGTCCTGGGGCGCCACGTGGCTGCCGAGGCGGACGAGGCTGCCCTGGACGTCGTCGATGCGGCGGTCCACGGCGCGCAGCCGGACCTGGACGAGCTGCATGCCGGCGTAGGTCTCGTCGATGTTCTTGCCGCGGAACACCTCGACGGCCAGCTCGGTGACGAGGCTGCGGACGGTGTTGTCGGGGGCGGCGTCCATGACGGCGACCAGATACTCGCGGTTGTCGGCGAGGCCCTGCTCAGTACCGCCCGCCTCCTCGACGCACTGGCGCACGGCGGCGTAGGGCGGGGCGGTGAACTCGTCCACGCCGTACGCGTCGAAGGCCGGGGACACCAGGGCGGGCTTCTGGAGGGCGAGCTTGAGCAGTTCGCGTTCGGTGCGGTGGGCGGGGCTGCGGAGGTTGAGTGCGGGGCCGGAGAAGCCGGGGGCGGGCGCGGGCTGCCGCGGGGCTCCGCCGCCCGGGCCCTGGGGGCCGCCGCGGCGGCCGCCGCGCTCCCCGTGGTCGCCGCCCTTGTTGCGGGCCCAGTGGGCGAGCTGGGCGACGCGGTGGACGACGAACTCCTGGTCGAGGATGCCGACGAGGCCGGCGAGCTGGACGGCGACCTCTCGCTGCACGCTGCTCGTCTTGATCTTGGCGACGACGGCGGCGGCCTCGTCGAGGGCCGAGGCGCGGCCGGCCGGGGTCTCCAGGTCGTACCGGCCGACGATCTGGCGCAGGGCGAACTCGAAGAGCGGGGTGCGCGGCTCTACCAGGTCGCGTACGGAGTCGTCGCCCTTGGCGAGCCGCAGGTCGCAGGGGTCCATGCCGTCCGGGGCGATGGCGATGTACGTCTCGGCGGCGAACTTCTGGTCGTCCTCGAAGGCGCGCAGGGCGGCCTTCTGTCCTGCCGAGTCGCCGTCGAAGGTGAAGATGACGCGTGCGCTGCCGTTGTCCATGAGGAGGCGGCGCAGGATCTTGATGTGGTCGTTGCCGAAGGCGGTGCCGCAGGTGGCGATGGCGGTGGTGACCCCGGCGAGGTGGCAGGCCATGACGTCGGTGTAGCCCTCGACGACTACGGCGCGGCTGGCCTTGGCGATGTCCTTCTTGGCCAGGTCGATGCCGTACAGCACCTGGGACTTCTTGTAGACCGGGGTCTCGGGGGTGTTGAGGTACTTCGGGCCGTTGTCGTCGTCGCGGAGCTTGCGGGCGCCGAAGCCGACGATCTCCCCGGCGGTGTCGCTGATGGGCCACATGAGCCGGCCGCGGAAGCGGTCGATGGGGCCGCGGCGGCCGTCCTGGGAGAGGCCGGAGGTGATCAGTTCCTTGTCGCTGAAGCCTTTGCCGCGCAGATAGCGGGTGAGGTGGTCCCAGCCGGCCGGGCTGTAGCCGACGCGGAAGTGGGCGGCGGCGTCCTGGTCGAAGCCGCGCTCGGCGAGGAACTTGCGGCCGATCTCGGCCTCGGGGCTCTCCAGGGCGCGGACGTAGAACTCGGCGGCGGCCTGGTGGGCCTCGATCAGGCGGATGCGTTCGCCGCGCTGGTGGGAGGGGTTGTAGCCGCCTTCCTCGTAGCGCAGGGTGATGCCCGCCTTGGCGGCGAGGCGCTCGACCGTCTCCGAGAAGGAGAGGTGGTCGATCTTCATCACGAAGGCGATCGTGTCGCCGCCCTCCTGGCAGCCGAAGCAGTGGAACAGGCCCTTGCCGGGGCTGACCTGGAAGGAGGGGGACTTCTCGTCGTGGAAGGGGCAGAGGCCCTTGAGGTTTCCGCCGCCCGCGTTGCGCAGCTGGAGGTATTCGGACACGACGGAGTCGATCGGGACCGCGTCCCGTACCGCCTTCACGTCGTCGTCATTGATCCTGCCAGCCACGGGTGAAGTCTACGGGTGGGCGCGGACACCCGGACGCGCGGCAAGCGTCCCGGCGGGGTCCGGGCGGTGCCGCCCGGACCCCGCCGGGGGTCCTCAGAGCAGGGAGTCCAGCGGGACCGACGGGTCGGCGAGGGCTTCCGGGTCGTGCTGCCGGCGCTCCCGGATGAGCTCCTGGATCGTCTCGGTGACATCCCACACGTTGACGTTCATCCCGGCCAGGACGCGGCGGTCCTTCAGCCAGAACGCGATGAACTCGCGCTTCCCGGCGTCGCCCCGGATGATCACCTCGTCGTAGGAGCCGGGCGGGGCCCAGCCGGAGTATTCGAGGCCCAGGTCGTACTGGTCGGAGAAGAAGTACGGGACGCGGTCGTAACTCACGTCCTGGCCGAGCATGGCGCGGGCGGCGGCCGGTCCGCCGTTCAGGGCGTTGGCCCAGTGCTCGACGCGCAGCCGGGCGCCGAGCAGCGGGTGGGCGGCGGCGGCGACGTCCCCGGCGGCGTAGATGTGCGGGTCGGAGGTGCGCAGGGAGGCGTCCACGGCGATGCCGCCGCCGTGGGCGCGCTCCGCCATCTCCAGGCCCGCGGCCTCGGCGAGCGCGGAGCGCGGGGCGGCGCCGATCGCGGCGAGCACGTCGTGGGCGGGGTGCTCCTCGCCGTCGTCGGTGCGGGCGGCGAACACCATGCCGTCCTGGCCGGTGATCTCGGTGAGGCGGGCCCCGAAGTGGAAGCGGACGCCGTGCGCGCTGTGCAGCTCGGTGAAGATCTGGCCCAGCTCGGGGCCGATGACCTGGTGCAGCGGGGTGGGCTCGGCCTCGACGACGGTGACCTCGGCCCCGTAGCCGCGGGCGGCGGCGGCGACCTCCAGGCCGATCCAGCCCGCTCCGGCGATGACCAGGTGGCCGTTGTCGCGGCCGAGGGCGGCGAGCACGTTGCGCAGCCGGTCGGCGTGGGCGAGGCGGCGCAGGTGGTGGACGCCGGCCAGGTCGGTGCCGGGGACGTCCAGGCGGCGCGGTTCGGAGCCGGTGGCCAGCAGCAGCTTGTCGTAGTGGATGACGGTGTTGTCGCCGAGCTGGACGGTCTTCGCGTACCGGTCGAGCGCGGTGACCGGCTGGCCGAGGTGCAGTTCGATGTCGGCGCCCGCGTACCAGGCGCGTTCGTGGGTGAAGACGCTGTCGCGTTCGGCCTTGCCGTCCAGGTAGCCCTTGGAGAGCGGCGGCCGTTCGTAGGGGTGGTCGCGCTCGTCGCCGATGAGGATCACCCGGCCGGTGAACCCTTCGGCGCGCAGCGTTTCGGCCGCCTTCGCCCCTGCGAGTCCTGCTCCGACGATGACGAACGTCTGGTGTGCGTCGACCACTTGATGCCTCCTCAGTGCTGTGCTGCGCGGCGCCCCCAGCTGCGAGCGTCCCGCACGCAGCGTGATGGCGAAAGAGGGGGTGCCCGGAACAGGTCACCCCCAGTGGTCAGGTTCCAGTCTGCCGGTCACCCACGACGGGCGGTGAGCGCGGCGTGCAGGGATCGTGCGGAGGCGTCCGTGAGCGCCGCGATCTGGTCGACGAGGACCCGCTTGCGGGCGTGGTCGTCGGGCGCCTGGTCGAACAGGGCGCGGAAGTGCGGTTCCAGGCTTTCGGGGGCGCGGGCGGTGAGGGCGGCGGCCAGCTCGGCGATCACGACGCGCTGGTCGGCGCGGATGGCCTCCTGCTCGGCGCGCTGCATGACGTAGCGGTCGGCGACCGCCTTGAGCACCGCGCACTCGTGGCGCACCGCGCGCGGGACGACCAGCTCGGCGCCGTACCGGCCGAGGCGGCCGGGGCCGTACACCGCGCGGGTGGCGGTCTCGGCCTCCGTGCAGAAGCGGCCGATGAGCTGGCTGGTGGCGTCCTTCAGGCGGGCCTGGGCCACGGCGGAGCCGTCGTAGCCGTGCGGCCACCAGTCCTGGTCGATCAGCCGGTCCAGGGCCTCCGACAGCTCCCGCGGGTCGGTGCCGGCGGGGACGTAGCGGCCGATGGCGACCGCCCAGATCTCCTGGCGCTCCGGCTCGGCGTAGAGGCAGTTGGGGTCGATGTGCCCGGCGTGCAGCCCGTCCTCGAAGTCGTGGACGCTGTACGCCACGTCGTCGGACCAGTCCATGACCTGGGCCTCGAAGCAGGTGCGGCCCTCGGGGGCGCCCTCGCGGGCCCAGGCGAAGACCGGGACGTCGTCGGCGTACACGCCGAACTTGGCGGAGTGCGGGTCGGTGGGGTGCGCGCCGCGCGGCCAGGGGTACTTGGTGGCGGCGTCCAGGGCGGCCCGGGTGAGGTTGAGGCCGACGCTGACCAGCTCGCCGGTGCGCGGGTCGCGGACGAAGCGCTTGGGCTCCAGGCGGGTCAGCAGGCGCAGCGACTGGGCGTTGCCCTCGAAGCCGCCGCAGTCGGAGGCGAAGTCGTCGATCGCCTGTTCGCCGTTGTGGCCGAACGGCGGGTGGCCCATGTCGTGGGCGAGGCAGGCCGTCTCCACCAGGTCGGGGTCGCAGCCGAGGACCGCGCCCAGCTCGCGGCCGACCTGGGCGCACTCCAGGGAGTGGGTGAGCCGGGTGCGGGGGCTGGCGTCCCAGACCAGGGAGCGGGTGCCGGGCGTCACGACCTGGGTCTTCCCGGCGAGCCGGCGCAGGGCGGCGGAGTGCAGGACCCGGGCGCGGTCGCGCTGGAAGGCGGTGCGGCCGGGACGCTTGTCCTCCTCGGTGTCGAAGCGCTCGGTGTCGGCGGACCCGTAGGGGCTCGCCCCCCGTCCGCTCGGTGCGCCGTGTGCGCCGTGTGCCGGATCTGCCGCGTGTTCGCCCTGTGTGCCGTGTGTGCCGTGTGTGCCGTCCATGGTTCCGACAGTAGCGACCGGGACGGACAACGTGGCGTGAGCGGGCCCGGATGTCAGGCGGAAGCGAGCAGGCTCACCGCGTCGGCCGGGCCCGCGGCGCCCTCCGAGGCGGCCCGTGCCCGGTCGTAGCGGTGCAGTACGAGGCGGGCCATCGCCGGGTGGGCGCCGAGCGGGGCGGCCGCCCGATGCGGTACGGCGTCGGCGCAGGCGCTCGCGAAGCGGCCGGGGGCGGTGAAGTACGAGGCGACGAAGGTCCGGTGGCGGCCCCGGGCGGCCAGGGCGCGCAGGGCGGCCGGGACGGTGGGCGTGGCGGCGGAGGCGTACGCGGGGACGACGGGCACGCCGAGCCGTTCGGCGAGCATGCGGGCGGTGTGCCGGGTGTCCCGGGCGGAGTCGGGGTCGCGGGATCCGGCGGCGGCGAGGACCACGCCCGCGCGGCGGCCGTCCTCGTCGGCGGGGTTCCACCCGGCTTCGGCGAGCCGCCCGTACAGCGCCTCGACGAGCAGGGGGTGGGGGCCCAGCGGCGCGGCGATCCGGGTGCGTACGCCGGGTGCGGCGGCCGCCCTGGCCGGCAGGTCGTGCTTGACGTGGTGGCCGCGTCCCAGGAGCAGCGGTACGAGGACGGTGTCGGCCCCGCGCAGGCCGTCCAGGGTGTCCGGGAGCAGCGGGCGGTTCAGCTCGATGTGGCCGAGCCGGACGTCGAGGCCGGGGCGCAGGTCGCGCACCCGGTCCAGGAGGGCCAGCACGGTGCGCAGGGCCTCCGGGTCGCGGCTGCCGTGCGCCACGGCGACCAGGGACGGGGCGGACGCGCCGCGTCGAGCCTCCGCGGGGCGGTCGGTGACGCGGGTGGGGAGGTGCGCGGTGCCGCCGGTCGTCGGAGGTGACCGGCGGGGCTGTTCGAGGGGCTGCTCCGTCATGGACCGATGGTGCCGGGCGGAGGTTGCCGGGCCGTTGCGCGAGGGTCACAGGCGTTTTCCGCCGCCTCACGGTGAGGTCGGGGGCGGTGTGCGCGGGCCCGTGCGGTCCGCTCCCCGCCGGTGTCGCGGGCCACAAACCGGGGTGGCCGGCGAACCTTTGCGGCGTCCCGGTCGTCAGGTGGGGTGGGGGCAGGTGGCGCGGACGGCGCGACGGACAGAGGAACGACAGGGGGGTCTGGTGCGCGAAGAGAACGGCGGGAGCGGGGCGGCCGGGAAGAGACGGACGGCGCTCGGGAAGAGACGGACGGCGCTCGGGCGGTGGCTGACGGAGCACCGGCTTACGGAGCACCGGCTTACGGAGCACCGGCCGGTACGGTCCGACCGGCGGCGGTCGGCGCGGCCCGTCCCCCCGCGGCCGCCGAAGCGGTTCGCCCTGCGCCCGCCGAGGCGGTTCGCGCTACGGCTGCCGCGCACCCGGCGGGTGCAACGGCTTCTGGTGCAGGGGCTGGTGGCCGCCTGTGTGCTGGTCCTGGTGCCCGCGACCTGGATGCGGCTGGAGGCCGGTGACCGGGTGGGCTCGACGGCCGAGGCTCCGGCGCGGGAGGTCGCCGTGGTGTTCGGCGCCGGGCTGTGGAAGGGCCGGCCGACCCCGTACCTCGCGCACCGGCTGGACGCGGCGGCCGAGCTGTACCGCACCGGGAAGGTGAAGGTCGTCCTGGTCACCGGGGACAACAGCCGCGTGGAGTACGACGAGCCGGACGCGATGCGCACGTATCTCACCGGGCGCGGGGTGCCGGACGAGCGGATCGTGAGCGACTACGCCGGGTTCGACTCCTGGGACTCCTGCGTCCGGGCCAAGAAGATCTTCGGGGTCGAACGGGCCGTGCTGGTGAGCCAGGGCTTCCACATCCACCGGGCGGTCACCCTGTGCCGGTCGGCCGGGATCGACGCGTACGGCGTCGGGGTCGACGAGCCGCGGGACGCCACCTGGTACTACGGCGGCGCCCGCGAGCTGGCGGCCTCGGGCAAGGCCGCGCTGGACGCCCTGCTCCGGCCCGACCCGCGTTTCCTGGGGCCGGAGGAACGGGGCGTGACGGAGGCACTGGCCACCGGGGCGCGCTGACGGCCCCCGCGGCGCGGCGCCGCCGCTTGATTGCGCCGGGCGGGTGAAGCCCCGCGTCGGAGGGCTCGGCCAGGCGGCTTCTGGGGCGTGTTGCGAACGTGGCGCCGTCCGGTGCGGGCGCCCGGAGGGCGGGCTCGGCGGCGTCCGGTGCGGGCGATCGCAAGGCGGAGGGCCGCCCCGATACGTGACGTATCGGGGTGATCCCGGCAACGAGGCGAGCGTGTGTGCCAGGCGTCGCCGAGCAGGCGGGACTCTCGCAACGCGCCCTAGCCTTCCGCCGCGCGTCCGGTGGTCCACCGCCCCTCGGGGATGAGGACGCCGCCGGTCCGCAGCGAGCGGGTGACGGCGGCCGCCGCGAGGTAGACCCAGGCCCGCACGGACTCCCCGGCCTCCGACGCACCCTGCCCCGGCAGCTCGACCTCGCGGACGACGCGTTCGTACAGGTTGCGCGGGTGGCCGGGGCCGAGGAACTCCTCCAGGTGGTCCAGCAGCCCGAGCAGTTCCCCGTACACCCCGGGCGCGGCGACGAGCAGCGTGCCGTGCACGCGGCCGTGGCCCTCGATCGCGTACGGGTAGCCGGGGCCGTCGTAGAGCAGGGCCCGGGACAGCACGGCCGGCCGCTCCCGCGCCGTGCGGCCCCGGAGGAACAGGTCGTGGTTGGGTTCGCCCGGCAGCAGCGTCCCGTACACGAAGAAGGGCAGTTCGGCGGCGGCAGGGCCGCCGGGAGCGGTCGTGGTCATGGCCGCCGTCACAGGGCGGCCGGGGGCGCCGTCTCCGCCGTCACCCAGCCGAGGTAGCGGGCGCTGCCCCGGATCACCGGCAGGGCGATGATCTCCGGCGTCTCGTAGTCGTGCTCCCGCTGGAGGTGTTCCTCCAGTTCGTCGTAGCGTTCCGCCGTCGTCTTGAAGAGCACCTGCCACTCCTCCGTCGTCTCGATGGCGTTCTGCCACCGGTAGACGGAGGTGACGGGTGCGGAGATCTGCGCGCAGGCCGCCAGCCTGGCCTCCACCGCCGACCGCGCCAGGGCGTGGGCCTTGTCCTCGCTGTCGGTCGTGGTCAGTACGGTCAGCCATGCCGGCGGCGCTGTCATCGTCGGTCTCCTCGGAGTACGGCGGGCTCTTCGCCCGTGGGCCTTCGATGCGATTGTCGGCCCACGGCGGGTCAGGCGCCGTACGGACGGAGGTTTCGGGCGTCGCGCAGGGCGGTGCCCCACCACACCAGCTGGTCCAGCAGCGTCTTGGCCGCCGCGTCGGCGGGCTCCGGGTCCAGATGGCGTCCCTCGTCGTCGAAGAGAACGCCGGCGTTGTGGAAGGACACGGTGTCGCGGACGGTGACGGTGTGCAGTTCGGCGAAGACCTGCCGGAGCTGTTCGACGGCCCGCAGCCCGCCGGAGATGCCGCCGTAACTGACGAAGGCGACGGGCTTGGCCTGCCATTCCGCGCTGTGCCAGTCGATGAGCGTTTTGAGCGGTGCGGGAAACGAGTGGTTGTACTCGGGGGTGAGGACGACGAAGGCGTCGGCCGCCGCGAGCCGGGCGGAGACCGCGCCGAGCCTGGCCGCCTCCTCGGGCCCGGGCTTGAAGGTGATGGCGGTGGGGAGGCCGGCCTCGGCGACGTCGACCAGGTCGGTCTCGATGCCGGGGTGGCTCGCCGCACGGGCCAGGAACCAGTCGGCGACGACGGGGCCGAAGCGGCCGTCGCGGTTGCTGCCGAGGATGACGGCCACCTTGAGAGGGGCGGGCACGGTGGATGACGTGGATACGGCTGTGATGTCCATGGCGTCGACCTTTCCGCCTCAACCATGGTTGAGGTCAAGCGCGCCCGTCCGGAGCCTGCGGTTCCGGTCCCGGACGGCCCGCCTACGGTGGCCGCATGACGACGCACCGGCCGGACACGCCTTTGCCCCACATCGAGTTCGACGGCCGCCCGGCCACCGAGGAGGGTCTCCGGATCCCCGCGCTGTACGGCTACGGCCACTTCACCGCCATGCAGGTGCGGGAGGGCAGGGTGCGGGGCCTCGGACCGCATCTCGCCCGGCTGGACGCCGCGAACCAGGAGCTGTTCGACCTGCCCGTGGACGGCGACCGGGTGCGGGAGCTGATCCGGCACGCCCTGGGCGGGGCGGGGCTGCGGGACGCCTCGGTGCGGGTGAACGGCTACCTGCCGCCCGGCGCGACGCGCACGACGCTGATGGTGACGGTCCGGGAGCCCGCCGCCATGCCGGCCGGGCCGCGGAGCCTGATGTCGGTGCCGTACACGCGCACGGTCCCGCACATCAAACGGCCGGGCGAGTTCGGGCAGACGTACTACGGGATCCTGGCGGAGCGGGCGGGGTTCGACGAGGCGCTGCTGACCGCGCCGGGCGGAGTGGTGACGGAGGGCGCGATCACCAACATCGGTTTCTGGGACGGGAGTTCGGTGGTGTGGCCCGATGCTCCGGCGCTCATCGGCATCACGATGACCCTGCTGGAGCAGGGACTGGAGCGGGCCGGACGGCCGCCGGCTCGCCGCCCGGTGACGCTGGAGGGCCCGGACGGGGCGGGCCGGTATCCGGCCGCGTTCGTCTGCAACTCGCAGGGCATCGCGCCGGTGCGGCGGATCGACGACACCGCGTTCGCGGTCGACGAGGAGCTGATGCGGGAGCTGGACGCCGTGTACGACGGCGCTCCGCTGGACGCCGTGTGAGACTCCCCGCACGGGAGGGCGAGGCGACTCCCCGCACGGGAGGGCGGCGGCGCCCGCTCCCGCCGTGCCGGACCATGGGGGCATGCAGATCCATATCGAGGCATCGCCCCTCCCCGGCCGCGACTGCGGCCCGGACAGCGACTTCCCCGGGTACGCGAACATCCACGTCGGCGTCCAGCGCAAGGACCGGCCGGGCGAGCTGCTCGACCCGCACCCCGGCGACGCCCCCTCCGCCTCGTGGGTGCTCGACTGCACGGCCACCGCGACGGCGGACGGGATCGAGGTGTCGGGGCCGTACATCCAGAATCGACTGGGCGGGCGGTTCGTCTATCTGTCGTGGGGCACGGTGGACGACACCGGGGTCTTCACCATGTTCCGGCGCGCCAAGCTGATGTTCGACGACATCGACCCGGCCGTCCTCGAAGCCGCCGCGCGTTCCGGTCACCTCACCGGTCGGCTCGGGCTCACCGACGCCAAGGGACAACCGCTCTGCGCCCGGGTGCGTCCACCGCAGATCGCCTGGAGCGCCACGGACGGGACCGCCGCGGCGGACGGGACCTGAGGGGCCCGGGCCCCGGGAGCGGGAGCGCCCGGGGGCGGATGCGACACCGCCCCCTCCGGTCCAGGGGGGAGTGGACCGGAGGGGGCGGCGCCGTGGGGGGCGGGGGATCCGTCCCGTGGGGGGTGTCTTGCGTGTGCCCGGGGCCGACGAGGTCACACATGTGACCTGCGTCACATCTCGTGGCGCACCTCACCCGATCGGCACCTGGACCGGCAGCACGGACCGAACGGCCCAGCCGCACGGCCGCGACCTGCGGTGATCCATTCCGGCAAGGGTGCCGCGCCGGTCCGTACGGGTGAAAGCTGACTTTACGTCAGGAGGCGTGGCGGGCCCGGCCCCCGTTGGCTCGGGGACAGGACACACCCGCTCGCGCCGTCTGCCCGGAGGAATCCCCATGCGCAGTCCTGCCCGCCTCGTGACCGGCACCGTCGGTGCCGCGTTCACCGTCATCGCGTTCGGTCTCACCGCCGCCGCTCCGTCCGCGTACGCGGGCGAATTCGGCCGTCTGGAGATCACCCCGTCGACCGCGGCACCCGGTGCCACCGTCACCGTGAACACCACCGCCTGCGGCAAGAAGGGCTCGGGCATCGGCGACGCGAACTCCCTGGACGCCGGGGACTTCGAGGTGCGCCCCGGCACCCACAAGGAGGTCGTGGTCGGCAAGTTCACCGTGCCGCACGACACCCGGCCCGGCACCTACGAGATCATCGTCTCCTGCGACAACGGCAAGGAAGCGGTCGGCGATCTGGAGGTGATCGGCGGCGGCAAGCACGAGAAGCCCATCCACGACCGCCCGTCCGGCCATGTGCGGACCGGGGTCGGCGGCAGCGTCGAACCGGACTCCACGCAGGTCGCTCTCGGCGTCGGCGTGATCGGCCTGGCCGCCGTCGGCGGACTGTGGCTGCTGCGCCGCCGCACCGAGGGCGCCGAAGGAAGCTGAACCGCCGCTTCCCCCCTGACCGGGCGGGGCGCGTCCCCGAGCGCGCCCCGTCCGCCCCGGACCACCGACCGAGGACGACGCCGTGTCACCGAGCGCGCAGAAGGCCAAGGGCTGGCTGGTGGGCATCGCCGTGCTGTGCGGCATCTGGCTCATCCAGAACGGCCCCGGCGGCCAGCTGATCCCGCCGCAGCCCTCCAGCGCCCAGGCCTTCGCCGCCGGGCCCCAGCTCCAGCCCGGCTCCCCGGTCGCCGAGCCGCTGAACCCCTCCGAGCCGGTCCGCATCCGCATCCCGAGCATCGAGGTGGACGCACCGATGACGCGGCTGGGGCTGGCCGCCGACGGCAGCCTCGACGTGCCGCCGGACGAGGACCGCAACCTCGCGGGCTGGTACGCGGACGGCGTCCCGCCCGGCGCGCGGGGCACCGCGATCGTCGCGGGGCACGTGGACAACGCGGACGGCCCGTCCGTCTTCTACGCCCTGGGGGCCCTGACCAAGGGGACCGCGGTCGAGGTGGTCCGCGAGGACGGGCGCACGGCCGTGTTCTCGATCGACGCCATCGAGGTCTACGACAACGACGACTTCCCCGACCAGCGCGTCTACGGCGACTCCCCGCACGCCTCGCTCCGGCTGATCACCTGCGGCGGCGGCTTCTCGAAGGAGACCGGCTACCAGGGCAACGTGGTGGCGTACGCGCACCTCACCGAGGTGCGCTGAGACGACGGCCTGCGGCCGTCACGCGTTCCACTGGTCGAAGCCCAGCTTGGCGACCAGCGAGAAGACCACGGTCAGCAGCACCGCCCGGACGAAGCCGCTGCCCCGGCTCAGCGCCATCCGGGCCCCGATCATCCCGCCCGCCAGGTTGAACAGCGCCATCACGGCCGCGAGCTGCCACAGCACGGTGCCCTGGTACGCGAACATCGCCAGCGCCCCCGCGTTGGTGCACACGTTGACGATCTTCGCGGTGGCCGACGCGGTCACCAGGTCCAGGTGGAGCACGGCGCTCAGGGCCAGCACCAGGAAAGTGCCGGTGCCCGGCCCGAACAGCCCGTCGTAGAAGCCGATCCCGCCGCCTACCAGCACGATCGCCGTGACGATCCGGGCCCGGGTGACCGGCCGGTCCGTGCCCTCGCCCGTCGCCGTACCGAAGGACGGGCGCAGCAGCACGAAGGCCGCGACCCCCAGCAGCACGACCATGATCACCGGCCGGAGCACCTCACTGCTGATCCCGGCGGCGAAGAACGCCCCGGTCATCGACCCGGCGAGCGCCATCAGCCCGACCCGCACCGCCAGCCCCACCCGTACCGGCGCCTTGCGCAGGAAGGTGACGGCCGCGCCCGAGGTGCCCACGATCGCGACGGCCTTGTTGGTGCCGAGCACGTGGGCCGCCGGGACGTTGGGCAGGCCGAGCAGCAGCGCGGGCAGGAGCAGCAGTCCCCCGCCGCCCACCACCGCGTCGATCCAGCCCGCGGCGGCCGCGGCGAGGCAGAGGAGCACCAGCGTGGTCAGGGTTATGTCAGGCACGACCCGACATTAGACGCCTGTCGTTCCCTCCCTCCTCCCGGTCCACTTCCTGGCCCTCACAGGGCCCCGGCGCCGTCGCTGAGCGCAAGGTTCCGCCCGGGAAACAGGCGGGATGCGGCCGGGTAACACCTCCCGCCCACGCTCGGGGCACGAGGACAACCGACGGAGGTCACTGAGATGCCGGAGCCCACCCCCCCGAACGCCCTGGCGCACAGCGCCGTTCCGACGATCGTGGTCGTCGGGCACGGCATGGTCGCCCAGCGGTTCCTGGAGACCCTCGCCGACCACGGGCTGACCCCCGCGGCCGGCGCCGCCCGGGTCGTCGTGCTCTGCGAGGAGCCCCGGCCCGCCTACGACCGGGTGCGGCTCACCTCGTACTTCGACGGGCGGAGCCCCGAGGACCTCTCCCTGGTGGAGGCGGACTTCATGGAACGGCACGGCATCGAGCTGTACGTCGGCGACCCGGCGACGGGCGTCGACCGGGCGGGGCGGACGGTGACCGCGCGGTCCGGAGCGGTGTTCCCGTACGACACGCTGGTGCTGGCGACGGGCTCGTACCCCTTCGTGCCCCCGGTGCCGGGGAAGGACGCCCGGGGCTGCTTCGTGTACCGGACGATCGAGGACCTCCTCGCGATCGAGGAGTACGCGAAGGGCGCGGCCACCGGTGCGGTGGTGGGCGGCGGTCTGCTCGGACTGGAGGCGGCCGGGGCGCTGAAGGGGCTCGGGCTCGCCACCCACGTGGTGGAGTTCGCCCCGCGGCTGATGCCGGTCCAGGTGGACGAGGGCGGGGGCGCGGCGCTGCTGCGCACGATCGAGGACCTGGGCCTCGCGGTGCACACCGGGGTCGGTACACAGGAGGTCACCGCGGACGAGGACGGGGCGGTGACCGGTATGGCCCTCTCCGACGGTTCCTCGCTCGACGTCGACCTGGTGGTCTTCTCGGCGGGGGTGCGGCCCCGGGACCAGCTGGCCCGGGAGTGCGGTCTGGCCGTCGGGGAGCGTGGCGGGATCGTCGTGGACGAGGAGTGCCGGACCTCCGACCCGGCGGTGTTCGCGATCGGCGAGTGCGCTCTGGCCGCCGACGGCCGGGTCTACGGGCTGGTCGCGCCGGGCTACGAGATGGCCCAGGCGGCGGCCGAGGTGATCGCGGGCGGCCGGTCCGCGTTCACGGGGGCGGACCTGTCGACGAAGCTGAAGCTGCTCGGCGTGGACGTGGCCTCGTTCGGCGACGCGCACGGGAGCGCCGAGGGGGCGCTCGACGTCGTGTACTCCGACGCCCGGTCGGGGGTCTACAAGAAGCTGGTGATCGGGCCGGACGGGACGCTGCTGGGCGGGGTGCTGGTCGGGGACGCGGACCAGTACGGCACGCTGCGGCCGATGACGGGCACGGTGTTGCCGGTCGCCCCCGAGCAGTTGGTGCTGCCGGCCGGGGCGGGCGGCCCGGTGGCGCTCGGCCCCTCCGCGCTGCCGGACGAGGCGGTGATCTGCTCCTGTCACAACGTGACCAAGGGCGCGATCTGCGAGCACACCACGCTGCCCGAGGTGAAGAAGTGCACCAAGGCCGGTACGGGCTGCGGCAGTTGCCTGAAGGTGATCGGGCAGCTGATGCCGCCGCCGGCGGACGCGGGGCTGTGCGGCTGCTTCCCGTACAGCCGCAGCGAGCTGTACGAGATCGTCCGCACCCTGGAGGTCACCACCTTCGCCTCCCTGCTCGACTCGCACGGACGCGAGGAGGCGCGCGGCGGGGACGGCTGCGAGGTCTGCAAGCCGACGGTCGGCTCGGTCATCGCCTCGCTCGCGCCGACCGTGGGCGCGAGCGGCTATGTGCTGGACGGCGAGCAGGCGGCACTCCAGGACACCAACGACCACTTTCTGGCCAACCTCCAGCGCAACGGATCGTATTCGATCGTGCCCCGCATCCCCGGCGGTGAGATCACCCCGGAGAAGCTCATCGTCATCGGTGAGGTGGCCCGCGACTTCGGCCTCTACACGAAGATCACCGGCGGCCAGCGCATCGACCTCTTCGGCGCCCGGGTCGATCAGCTGCCGCTGATCTGGACCCGGCTGGTGGACGCGGGCTTCGAGTCCGGGCACGCGTACGGGAAGTCGCTGCGCACGGTGAAGTCCTGTGTGGGGCAGACCTGGTGCCGCTACGGCGTGCAGGACTCGGTGAGGATGGCGATCGACCTGGAGCTGCGCTACCGGGGCCTGCGCGCCCCGCACAAGCTGAAGTCGGCGGTCTCCGGGTGCGCCCGCGAGTGCGCGGAGGCCCGGGGCAAGGACTTCGGGATCATCGCCACCGCCCAGGGCTGGAATCTGTACGTGGGCGGCAACGGCGGGGCCACCCCGCGCCACGCGGACCTGCTGGCCCAGGACCTCTCCGACGCCGAACTGGTGCGGCTCATCGACCGGTTCCTGATGTTCTACATCCGCACCGCCGACCGCCTGGAGCGCACCTCCGCGTGGCTGGAGCGGATCGACGGCGGCCTGGACCACGTCCGGGACGTGGTCGTCCACGACTCGCTGGGACTCTGCGAGGAGCTGGAGCGGATGATGGCCGACCATGTCGCCGGATACCGCGACGAGTGGGCCGAGACCATCGACGACCCGGAGCGGCTGCGGCGCTTCGTCACTTTCGTCAACGCCCCCGACGCCCCCGACCCCTCGGTGAGGTTCGTGCCGGAGAGGGACCAGATCAAGCCGGACCTGGAACTGCTCGCGGGACCCGTGCTCGCCGTCCGCACCCTCGAAGGGACCGCATCCTGATGACCGCCGCGACGATCACGACAGCGCAGGACACCGGATGCGTCCGGCTCGCCCACGGGAAGGACTGGCTGACGGTCTGCGACCGGTCCCTGCTGACCCCCGGGCGGGGCGTGGCGGTGCTGCTGCCGGACGGGGACCAGGCGGCCGTCTTCATGGACCGGGGCGGCCGGGTGTACGCGATCGGCAACCGGGACCCGTTCACGGGGGCGTACGTCCTCTCGCGCGGCCTGCTCGGCTCGGCAGGGGGGCGGCCGTTCGTGGCCTCGCCGCTGCTGAAGCAGCGCTTCGACCTGGCGACGGGCGCGTGCCTGGACGACGAGGGGGCGGCGGTGCCGGTCTTCGCCGTACGGGCGGACTGACCGGCCGGCCGGGGGGTGCCGGGCCGCGGGAGACGCGGCCTGTGCAACTCCTCCGCCGCCCGTTCACCCGCGCTTGACGCTCCGTCAACTCCGCTCCCCTACAGTCCTGACGCGCGACCCGCCGGCCCGTCCGGAGCGGCGGGCCCACACTCATGCGTGGAGTGATCGTGGAACGTCGGACCTTCTTGCGCACCGCGGTGATCGGCAGCTCGGCGGCGGCCTTCGGCGGCACGCTGTGGCGGGGCGCCGCCTTCGCCGACCCGGCCCAGCCGGCCCCCGGCCCGTACGGCGCGCTCCAGTCGGCCAACGGCAACGGAATCCAACTGCCCAGCGGCTTCACCAGCCGCATCATCGCCCGATCCGGGCAGACCGTGCCCGGCACCTCCTACCGCTGGCACAGCGCGCCCGACGGCGGGGCGACCTACGCCGACGGCTCGGGCTGGATCTACGTCTCCAACGCCGAGGTGTCCCCGAGCAGCGGGGGCGGGGCGAGCGCGGTGAGGTTCGACTCCTCGGGGACGGTGACGTCCGCCTACCGGATCCTGGCGGACACGAACAACAACTGCGCGGGCGGCGCCACCCCGTGGAAGACCTGGCTGTCCTGCGAGGAGGTCACCCGCGGGTACGTCTACGAGACCGACCCCTGGGGCGTGAACGCGGCGGTGCGGCGTCCCGCGATGGGCCGCTTCAAGCACGAGGCCGCCGCCGCCGACCCGGACCACGGGTACGTCTACCTCACCGAGGACGAGAGCGACGGCCGCTTCTACCGCTTCCGGCCCACCACCTGGGGGAATCTTTCGAGCGGCACCCTCCAGGTGCTGGTCGCGGGCACGGCCACCTCCACTCCGGTCACCTGGGCGAACGTGCCGGACCCGGCCGCCTCCTCCACCCAGACGCGGCACCAGGTGTCCGGCGCGAAGGTGTTCAACGGCGGTGAGGGCTGCTTCTACGCGGCGGGCACCTGCTGGTTCACCACCAAGGGCGACAACCGGGTGTGGGCGTACGACGCGAACGCCTCGTCGATCTCGCTCGCCTACGACGACTCGCTGGTGACGGGCGGCTCGGCCCCGCTGACCGGGGTGGACAACGTCACGCGGTCCGGGTCCGGGGACCTCTACATCGCGGAGGACGGCGGGAACATGGAGATCTGCCTGATCACGCCGGACGACACGGTGGCCCCGTTCCTGCGGATCACCGGCCAGTCCGGTTCGGAGATCACCGGGCCCGCGTTCTCGCCGGACGGCGGGCGGCTCTACTTCTCCTCGCAGCGCGGGACGAGCGGAAGCTCGTCCGGGGGCATCACGTATGAGGTGAAGGGGCCCTTCCGCGGCTGACGCGGACGCCCCACGTGCGCCGGCGCCCGTCCGCCGGCCCGGCGCACGTCCCGCGGCTCAGCCCTGGTCCCCGGCGGCGGCGGCCGGGTCCATCCAGATGACCTCCCAGATGTGGTGGTCGGGGTCCTGGAAGGAGCGGCCGTACATGAAGCCGAGGTCCTGCGTCTCGCCCGCCGGGGATCCGCCGGAGGCCAGGGCGGCGTCCGCCAGCCGGTCGACCTCCTCGCGGCTGTCGCAGCTCAGGGCCAGGATGACCTCGGTGGTCTTCGAGGCGTCGGCGACATCCTTCTTGGTGAAGTCCTTGAAGCGCGGTTCCGTCATCAGCATGGCGAAGATGGTGTCGCTGATGACCAGACAGGCCGTCCTGTCGTCGCTGAACGCCGGATTGAAGCCGTAGCCGAGCTTCTCGAAGAAGCCCTTGGTGGTCTCCAGGTCCTTCACCGGCAGGTTCACGAAGATCATCTGAGCCATGGTCGTCTCCTCTTCCTCTGTCCCGTGGCGCCCGCGGTGGTCCGTCCGGCGCTTTCGATGGTTAGACGGCGGGGCCGCACAGAACTCATCGCCGTCCCGCGGACGGATCTTCGCGGCGCTCCGGGAGCGGGACCGCTCAGGGCAGGGCGAGCGGGGCGCCGCCGCGCAGCAGGGAGCCGCCGAGCGGGGTCAGCGTGTGCAGGACCGAGCTGCCGTGCCGCAGCGTCAGGACCAGGCCCGCCTCGCGCAGCACGGAGGCGTGCTGGCTCGCGGAGGCCAGCGACACCCCGGCCCGGCGGGCGAGTTCGCTGGTGGTGCAGCCGTCGCCGATGGAGGAGAGGACGGCCGAGCGGGTGTGTCCGACGAGTCGGCCGAGCCAGGGCCCCGGCTCGGCGAAGACCGGGGCTCCGGGGTTGGCCACCGGGTAGACGAGCACCGGCGGGAGCGACGGGTCGCGGTAGACCACGGGTGTGCCCCGGCAGAAGAAGGACGGCTGGAGCAGCAGTCCGCGCCCGTCCAGGTGCAGATCGCGGTCGAACGGGTAGTCCGCCTCCAGCACGGGCGAACGCCAGCGGATCATCGGCGGCAGGGCGGCCAGGAGCCCGTCCGCCCCGCCGTCCAGCAGAGCCCGGCCGCGCAGGGCCCGGTCCGCCTCGACACTGGCCCGGATGTGCGGCCAGTAGGGCTCCACGGCCGCGTGGTGGTAGCTGCGGAGGGCCCCGATGAGCCGGGCGAGCGGCTCGGCACGGCCCTCCATGAGCACAGCGGGCAGCGTCGCGCTCGCTCGTCCCGCCCCGGGGTCCCGTTGACGCGGGCCGGCGGACAGGCCGGCCCGCTGGCGTATCCGGCCGGCGGCCAGCAGCTCCAGCTCCGCGTGGACGCGGTCGGCGGGCGTGTCGCGCAGCGCCTCCATTCCGACGTCGAGCCCGAAAGGCTCGGCGCCCTCCTGGGAGGGTGTCAGAAAATCCGGGAAATAGCCCCGGGGCGGGACGACCGCCGCCAGCAACTGTGCTTCACCATTCAACCGCGCCCGGGATTCCGAACGCCATTTCCCGAACACCGTCGAAGCACGCCGGTCCCTGATCCGGTGAAAACTGAGAATGGTTTCCCACAGCGCGTCCGGCCTCGTGGCCATCCGCACCCGCGAAAGGTCCAGCCTGGACACATGGATACGCAGCACCGCTCCCCCACCTGTTGCATCCGCAATTGCCCCCACCGAAGGGTATGCGGACCGTCACAGGAGGTCACCACGGGGTTTCGGCCAGAAGTGAAAGGTCTCGCCCCGTTCCGCTCCACCCGAAAAGCTGTACGACGTCGGGTACGCATCCGGTGTCCACCGGATGAGCACGTGAAGGCCGTGGGGGGCTTTGTGTGTTCGGCGGCGGTGGGCGACGGTGCGGCTCCGTACCCGACGGGGGTAAGCCGGGTGCGGTCCATGGGTGGGGATCCATGGACCGCACCCCGGTCCCCGACCGGTCACCCGAATTTCTTTGCGCCTTAAACGAAGCAATGTGCTCTGCGCCACATTCTTCGCGCGGCATTCGGTGCGCGCTTCTGACGACTTCCCCGTATCGCCCGCCATTTCCGCACACGCCACTCCCGTACGGAACCGCCACGGGCGGCACAGGGCGAAGCGGCGGCACCCCCGCACAGGGTGCCGCCGCTTCTCGGTGTTCCGGGGCCGCCGCCGGGCCGATGAGCCGGTGAGGGCCGGACTCGGCTTCGGGGGCGGCCCCGGAGGATCGGGCCGTCCATGCGGCCCTGGTCGGTGGGCAGGGCTGTTCGTGCAGCCCTGCCCATGAGGTCGGAGGCTGTTCGTGCAGCCACCGACCGGTGAGTCCGGGTCAGCGGCTGTCACTGCCCCGGGACTCGGCTGCGGCCCGGCCCGCCTCCAGGCGGGCTACGGGGATGCGGAACGGCGAGCAGGAGACGTAGTCCAGGCCCACCTCGTGGAAGAAGTGCACCGACTCCGGGTCTCCGCCGTGCTCGCCGCAGACGCCGAGCTTGAGGTCCGGGCGGGTGGCCCGGCCGGCCTCGACGGCGCTGCGGACCAGCGCGCCGACGCCGTCCTTGTCGATCGTCTCGAACGGGGAGACCCCGAAGATGCCCTTCTCCAGGTACGCGGTGAAGAACGAGGCCTCCACGTCGTCGCGGGAGAAGCCCCACACCGTCTGGGTCAGGTCGTTCGTGCCGAAGGAGAAGAACTGCGCGGCCTCGGCGATCTGGCCCGCCGTCAGCGCGGCGCGCGGCAGCTCGATCATGGTGCCGATGGTCAGCTTGAGGTCGGTGCCGGTGGCCGCCTGCACCTCGGCGATGACCCGGTCGGCCTCCTCGCGGACGATCTCCAGCTCCTGGACCGTGCCGACGAGCGGAATCATGATCTCGGCGCGCGGGTCGCCCTTGGCGTTCTTGCGCTGGGCGGCGGCCTCGGCGATGGCCCGCACCTGCATCGCGAACAGGCCGGGGATGACGAGGCCGAGGCGCACCCCGCGCAGCCCCAGCATCGGGTTCTGCTCGTGCAGCTTGTGCACGGCCTGGAGCAGGCGCAGGTCGTTCTCGTTGGCGTCCTTGCGGGACTCGGCGAGCGCGACGCGGACCGACAGTTCGGTGATGTCGGGGAGGAACTCGTGCAGCGGCGGGTCGAGGAGGCGGACGGTGACGGGCAGGCCGTCCATCGACTCGAACAGCTCGATGAAGTCGGCCTTCTGGAGCGGGAGAAGAGCGGCCAGCGCGGTCTCGCGCTCGTCGTCGGTGTCCGCGAGGATCAGCTTCTCGACCATCTCGCGGCGCTCGCCGAGGAACATGTGCTCGGTGCGGCACAGGCCGATGCCCTGGGCGCCGAAGCGGCGGGCGCGCAGGGCGTCCTCGGCGTTGTCGGCGTTGGCCCGCACGCGCAGCCGGCGCACCCGGTCCGCGTACGCCATGATCCGGTGCACGGCGGCGACCAGTTCGTCGGCGTCGTCGGCCCCGGCGTGCATCCTGCCCTCGAAGTACTCGACGACCGGGGACGGTACGACGGGTACCTCGCCCAGGTAGACCTTGCCGGTGGAGCCGTCGATGGAGACGAGGTCGCCCTCCTCGATCACCCGGCCGCCGACCGTCATCCGGCGTCGCTTGGTGTCGACCTCCAGGTCCTCGGCGCCGCAGACACAGGTCTTGCCCATGCCGCGCGCCACGACCGCCGCGTGCGAGGTCTTGCCGCCGCGCGAGGTCAGGATGCCCTCGGCGGCGATCATGCCTTCGAGGTCGTCGGGGTTGGTCTCGCGACGGATCAGGATGACCTTCTCGCCGGAGCGGGACCACTTGATCGCGGTGTACGAGTCGAAGACGGCCTTGCCGACGGCGGCGCCCGGGGA
The DNA here is from genome assembly GCF_044766265.1 of Streptomyces sp. NPDC102283. Classification (NCBI taxonomy): domain Bacteria; kingdom Bacillati; phylum Actinomycetota; class Actinomycetes; order Kitasatosporales; family Streptomycetaceae; genus Streptomyces; species Streptomyces sp. NPDC102283. The sequence continues at coordinate 148,728 of NZ_JBIWLQ010000011.1, read as the reverse complement.
CGCGGCGATGCCCCGGCCGAGCAGTTCGGTCTTCGCCTCGTCGTCGAAGCGCGGGAACATCAGCTGGGCGAGCTGGGCGCCGTTGACGCGCTGGAGGGCCTCGGCCTCATCGATCAGGCCCTGGTCCACGAGCTGGGTGGCGATCCGGAAGGCGGCGCCGGCGGTGCGCTTGCCGACCCGGGTCTGGAGCATCCAGAGCTGGCCGCGCTCGATGGTGAACTCGATGTCGCAGAGATCCTTGTAGTGGTTCTCCAGGGTCTCCATGATCTGCATGAGCTGGTCGTACGACTTCTTGTCGATCGACTCCAGGTCGGCGAGCGGCACCGTGTTGCGGATGCCGGCGACGACGTCCTCGCCCTGCGCGTTCTGGAGGTAGTCGCCGTAGACGCCCTGGTGGCCGCTGGCCGGGTCGCGGGTGAAGGCGACGCCCGTGCCGGAGTCGGGGCCCAGGTTGCCGAAGACCATCGAACAGACGTTGACGGCCGTGCCGAGGTCGCCGGGGATGCGCTCCTGGCGGCGGTAGAGCTTGGCCCGGTCGGTGTTCCACGAGTCGAAGACCGCGTTTATGGCCAGGTCCATCTGCTCGCGGGCGTCCTGCGGGAACGCGCGTCCGGCCTCGGACTCGACGATCTTCTTGAACTGCTTGACGAGCTTCTTGAGGTCGGCCGCGGCCAGGTCGGTGTCGACCGTGACCTTCTTGGCCGCCTTGGCGTCCTCCAGCGCCTCCTCGAAGAGGTCGCCGTCGACCCCGAGGACGGTCTTGCCGAACATCTGGATGAGCCGGCGGTAGGAGTCCCAGGCGAAGCGCTCGTCGCCGGACTGGGTGGCGAGACCGACCACCGAGGCGTCGGAGAGGCCGATGTTCAGGACCGTGTCCATCATGCCCGGCATGGAGAACTTGGCGCCGGAGCGGACGGAGACCAGCAGCGGGTCGTCGGCCTGGCCGAGCCGCTTGCCCATGCGCTCTTCCAGCGCCGTGAGGTGCGCACTCACCTCGTCGCGCAGCGCGGTCGGCGCGTCGCCGCTGTCCAGGTAGACCTTGCAGGCCTCGGTGGTGATCGTGAAGCCCGGAGGGACGGGCAACCCGAGGTTGGTCATCTCGGCGAGGTTGGCGCCCTTGCCGCCCAGAAGATCCTTCAGATCCTTGTTGCCCTCGGTGAAGTCGTAGACGAACTTCTGGGGATCTTTGTTTTCCGACACGGGTCTCGACTCCTCGAGGACGCGGTGGCTGCCCTGACGGCGAGGAACATACCCAGATCGAAGGTGGATGGGTACGTCCACTTGGTCGTCATACGGCCGCAACCACCCGTCCGCCAGCAGATCGAAAGGCTCGCCCGGCCGAGGCACCTGACGTTCCGCCTTCACCTCCCGAATGCGACATGGCCGAAACTTGACCGTTTCCGCTCACCTGAGCGCACGACTCACCATGTGAGTTCAGTTCTTGAATCCAGCTAAGTGGCACTGAGTGCCACGTCTTCCAGAAGTGCAGCCAGATCGAAAACGCTCATCTGAGCGCAACCCCGATCAAGGGTGGCGTGAATCACGCTCGTTTCGGACCTCGGATTTCAGGATCCGGACGCCTCGGGCAGTCGCTGAGCACCCCGGGGGCGGCCTCTTCCAGGCTACGGGCGACGGTCCGCCCCCGCGCGGGCTCCGACGCCGAACCGGATCCCCGGACACGCCGCCACGCCACGCCGCGCCGGACGTGGGCAGGAAGGCATGAGGGCATGAAGGGGCGAGGGGGTGAGGTCTTGCGCGGTGAGGTCTTGTGCGGGGAGGTCTTGTGCGGGGAGGTCTTGTGCGGGGAGGGCCGGTACGGGATCAGCCGCCGGAGGTGTCCAGCTCCGCGTCGGCGCTGACGCCCGCGCAGTCGTACGGGTCCTTCAGCCAACCGTCCGGCAGGACGACCCGGTTGTTGCCCGAGGTGCGGCCGCGGGGCCCGTCGGCGCCGTCCGGCCAGGGCTGATCGAGGTCCAGCTCGTGCAGCTGGCCGCTCAGCTCCTCCAGCGACGAGGTGACCGCCAGCTTCTTGCGCATCTCGGAGCCGACCGCGAAGCCCTTGAGATACCAGGCCACGTGCTTGCGGAAGTCGATCACGCCGCGGGCCTCGTCGCCGATCCACTCCCCCAGCAGCGTCGCGTGGCGCACCATGACGTCCGCGACCTCGCGCAGGGCGGGCGCGTGCCGGGCCTCGCGGCCCTCCATGGCGCTCACCAGGTCGGCGAAGAGCCAGGGCCGCCCCAGGCAGCCGCGCCCGACGACGACACCGTCGCAGCCGGTCTCCCGCATCATCCGCAGGGCGTCGTCCGCGCACCAGATGTCGCCGTTGCCGAGCACGGGGATCTCCGGCACGTGCTCCTTGAGCCGGGCGATGGCGTCCCAGTCGGCGGTGCCGCCGTAGTGCTGGGCGGTGGTGCGCCCGTGCAGGGCGACGGCGGTGACGCCCTCCTCGACGGCGATGCGGCCGGCGTCGAGGAAGGTGAGGTGGTCGTCGTCGATGCCCTTGCGCATCTTGATGGTGACCGGGAGGCCCCCGGCGCCCGACACGGCTTCCCTGAGGATGGCCCGCAGCAGGGGCCGCTTGTACGGGAGCGCGGAGCCGCCGCCCTTGCGCGTGACCTTGGGGACCGGGCAGCCGAAGTTCAGGTCGATGTGGTCGGCCAGATCCTCGTCGACGATCATCCGGACCGCCTTGCCGACGGTGACCGGGTCCACTCCGTACAGCTGGATCGAGCGCGGGGTCTCGGTCGCGTCGAAGTGGATGAGCTGCATGGTCTTCTCGTTGCGCTCGACCAGCGCCCGCGTGGTGATCATCTCGCTGACGAACAGCCCCTTGCCGCCTGAGAACTCCCGGCACAGCGTCCGGAACGGGGCGTTGGTGATGCCGGCCATCGGGGCCAGCACGACCGGCGGCCGCACGATGTGCGGTCCGATGCGGAGCTGCGGGAGGGCGGGGGCGAGCGTGGTCATGGCTCCATTGTCGCGTACGCCGGAGGGGTGACCGCCTCGGCGGGGTGAGTCCGTCGGGCGCCGGGCACACACCGGGAGCCCGGGGCGGGGCCCGCCCCGGGCTCGTCGACATCGCTCGGCTCGCTCACATACTGGCGAAGATGGCGCCGAGGACCATTCCGCCGACCAGTCCGACGGCACTGACCACGATGGCGACCGTGGCGAGCCGCTCGTGCCGCACGGCCTTGGCGATGATGGCCATGACCAGACCGCCCAGGGCGAAGACGATCGGCAGGAAGATCAGCCCGATCACGCCCAGGACCATCGCGATGATGCTGAAGACGTTGCCTTCGGCGCCTCCCCGCTGCGCACCGTGGTGCCCCTGCCCGGTCGGCTGGTCGCCGTACTGCGTAGCCATCTGTCGCTCCTTCGGGACGGTCGCGCCGGAATCCGGTCCCGAGGCGGACCGGCCTGTCGATCGTGTGCCCCGAAGTCCTTTGCCTACACGGCCAATTGGCCAAGCGCGAGGTGACGGCGACGTACGGTGGTCCCTGGGTCAGAACGTCACCGCGTCGCGGATCAGCGGACACGTCATGCAGTGCCCGCCGCCCCTGCCCCGGCCCAGCTCCGCCCCGACGATGGTGATGACCTCCACACCGGCCCGGCGCAGCAGCGCGTTCGTCTGGGTGTTGCGGTCGTAGGTGAAGACCACGCCGGGCTCCAGCGCCACCGCGTTGTTGCCGCTGTCCCACTGCTGGCGCTCCGAGGCGTAGACGTCGCCGCCCGTCTCGATCACCCTCAGCCGGGACAGGCCCAGGGCGCGGGCCACGACCTCGGTGAACGGGGTGCCGCCCTCATCGGTGATCTCGATGCCGGGTGCCAGGTCGGACGGCCGCAGCGAGAAGGCGCGGACGCCGTCCATGATGCGCGGGTACAGCGTGACGATGTCCCGGTCCGCGAAGGTGAACACCGTGTCCAGGTGCATCGCCGAGCGCAGCTTCGGCATCCCGGCGACGATCACGTGCTCGGCCGCGCCCTGCTCGAACAGCGCGGCCGCGACCTGCGTGACGGCCTGGCGGGAGGTCCGTTCGCTCATGCCCATGAGGACGACGCCGTTGCCGACGGGCATGATGTCCCCGCCCTCGAACGTGGCCTGGCCCCAGTCCTTCTCGGGGTCGCCCCACCAGACGGTGCTGCCCCGGAAGTCGGGGTGGAAGGTGTAGATCGCCTTCATCAGCAGGGTCTCGTCACGCCGGGCGGACCAGTAGAGCGGGTTCAGCGTCACTCCGCCGTACAGCCAGCAGGTGGTGTCACGGGTGTACAGGGTGTTGGGCAGCGGCGGCATCAGGTACTCCCGCGCCCCGGCCCCCTCGCGGGCGAGCGCCACGTACCCCGAGCGGAACGCGTCGGGGAGGTCGGCGGTGGCGAGGCCGCCGATCAGGTACTCCGCGAGTTGCCGCGGGGTCAGGGTCTCCAGGAAGGCGCGGGTGTCGTCGATCAGGCCGAGGCCCACCTCGTTGGCGGTGATCTTCCGGTCCAGGAGCCACGCCCGGGCCTCGGGCACGGCCACCGTGGCGGCGAGCAGATCGTGCAGTTCGACGACCTCCACGCCGCGCGCGGTGAGCTGGGCGACGAAGTCGGCGTGGTCGCGCTGGGCGTTCTCCACCCACATCACGTCGTCGAAGAGCAGGTCGCCGGAGTTGGTCGGGGTCAGCCGGCGGTGGGCCAGTCCGGGGGCGCAGACCAGGACCTTGCGCAGACGTCCCACCTCGGAGTGGACGCCGAGGGCGGAAGCGGGGGCGGTGCTGTTCACGGGGGGCCTTTCACTCGGTGACGGAGGAGGGTGCGGGGTCGCTCGGCGACGACGGCGGTGAACGGACGGGGGTTTTCAGAGGCGCACGGGGTCGCTCGGAGTGGGTGCGGGGTCGCTCGGAGTGGGTGCCGGGTCGCTCAGGGCTCGATCCAGCCCGCGGCCGCCGCCACGACCCCGGCGCCCACCATCGAGCCGACGACCATCGCGGTGAGCGCCAGGAGCGTCAGGGCCACCGCCGGGCCCGCCTCGGCCTGATGAGGTTCGGCGTGCGTCATGGCGCTCCCCTGTCGAGGCGGTCATCGGGCCGACCAGGGAAGCTAATCACCCAGTGGGGCAATATTGCCTATATCACCACAAGCGGAGTGGTGTGCCTACGAAGTCGAACACCGCAGGCGGAATCGGCTCGTTCCGGGCGACCTTCCGGGCGGACGCCCCGGTCGGAATCGCTCGCCGCCACCGCAGGCTTTCTCGACCGGTGCCATGAGAGAGGCGTCAGCGGGCAGAAGCACTCTCAACTTTTGGAGGCTGTGGTGACGTATGACCGGATGGGACTGGCTGAAGTGCTGGCGGCGGCGGAGAACGCGGCCCCGGTGGATTCGATCGATGTCGTGGCGCGGAATCTGCGCGCCCGGTTCGGTGCGCGGTACGTGTCGTTCCTGTTCGTCGACGCGGTCGGCAGCCGTCTGCTGCGGGTCAACGACGCGGCCGGTGCCACCCAGGCGCACCGGACCGAGAGAGTCCCCCTGGCCGGCAGCGGCATCTACGACAAGGTTCTGCGCGCCCAGAAGCCGGTGCTGACGGAGGAGGGAGGGCTGGGGCAGCGCGTGCTCGCGCCGGTCACCAACCGCGGTGACACCATCGGTGTGCTGGAGCTGTTCCTCGACGTCGTGACCGAGAGCGTGCTGGAGCAGGTCGAGGAGGCCGCACACGCGCTGGCGTACATCATCGTCACCGACCGCCGCTTCACGGACCTCTACCACTGGGGGAACCGCACCACGACGGTCAGTCTGGCGGCGGAGATCCAGCGGCAGCTCCTCCCCTCGGCCCCCTCCTGCGAGGCGGCCGAATTCACCCTGGCCGGAGCCCTGGTCCCGGCCTCCGACATCGCCGGGGACACCTACGACTACAGCCTCGACCACGACACCCTGCACCTGTCCGTCACCGACGCCATGGGCCACGACGTCGACGCCTCCCTCACCGCCACCCTGGTCGTGAACGCCTCCCGCGGCGCCCGCCGCGCCGGAGCGGACCTCGCCGAACAGGCCCGCCACATGCATCAGGCCCTCCTCGACCACGGGCGCCACACCTACGCCACGGGCCAGTTGCTCCGCATCGCCCTGGACGGCAGCGGCGCCCACATGGTCAACGCCGGCCACCCCGGGCCGCTCCGGCTGCGCGAGGGCACGGTCGAGGAATTGGGCCTGCGCGTCAACATGCCGTTCGGGTTCCCCTCCCAGGGCCCTTACGAGGTACAGGACATCGATCTGCGCCCCGGCGACCGTCTCGTGCTGTTCACCGACGGAATGCAGGAACGCGAGGCGGAGACGGTCGACCTGCCCGGTCTCCTGCTGCGGACCGCGGCCGAGCATCCGCGGGAGGTCGTACGCACCTTGGTCGCCGCGGTGGCCGACGCCTACGGCGGTCGGCCACCGAAGGACGACGCCACCGTCCTGTGTCTGGACTGGCAGGGGCCTCGTGGCGGGATCCGCCGGACGGACGCCTGAGCCCTGACACTCCTCAGGCGAGGCGGGAGGCCCCCCAGGCCGCCTCGATCATCCGGAAGATCTCGTCCACCGCGGCCTGCGGATCGGCCGCCTCGCGGGCGAGCGCGTAGGCGTCGATCGCGAACCTCGCGATGGTCCGGCAGGCCGTCGACGTCTCCGGTACGCCGAGGTCGGCGGCGATCGCGGCGGCCAGCGCCTCCGCGTGGCGCAGCCGCATCGACTCCTCGTACTCCCGCAGGGACGGCGACGACTCGATCATGTTCCGGACCGGGGCGGCCCCGGGCGCCGCGCAGTGGCGCACCAGGGTGTGGATCTCGCGGCGCAGCACGGGAATCAGGGGCTCGTCCGCCGTGCGGTCGGCCACCGCCCGGACGAGGCCCTGCTCGAAGCCCTGGTCCTGCTCGAAGACCAGCGCTTCCTTCGAGGCGAAGTGGGAGAAGAGCGTGGTCACGGCAACGTCCGCCTCGGCCGCCACGTCACGGATGCCCACGGCGTCGTACCCGCGTTCCAGGAAGAGCCGCAGAGCGGTGTCGGCGATCTTCTGGCGGGTCGCGGCCTTCTTGCGCTCGCGGCGCCCGCTGGGCTCGTTCATGCGCTGACACTAGCAAATACAAAACCGAAACCGATAGGAAAAGCTAACGGTTAGTGCTAGGTTCCGGGGCATGGAGAGCACAAGGAGCATGAAGAAGGTGAGCTTCGCCGCGTTCGGCGGCCCCGGCGTACTGCGCCTCATCGACACCGAAAGGCCCCACGCGGGCCCCGGCCGGATACGCGTCCGGGTACGGGCCGCCGGAGTGAACCCCGTCGACTGGCGCATCCGCGAAGGCCAGATCCTGGGTGCCCATCCGGTCGAACTGCCGTCAGGAGTGGGCCTCGACGCCGCCGGAGTGGTGGACGAGGTGGGCGAGGGCGTCGAAGGAGTGGCGGTCGGCGACCACGTGTTCGGCGAGGGCTCCGACACGTACGCCGAGTTCGCCGTGCTGTCGGCGTGGGCCCGGATGCCGCAGGGCCTGACGTTCGAGGAGGCGGCCGGCTATCCGTCCGTGGTGGAGACCGCGCTGCGCGTCCTGCGCGAGGTCGGGGTCCGGCCCGGCCAGACGCTGCTGGTCAACGGCGCTTCCGGCGGGGTCGGTTCGGCGGTGCTGCAGATCGCCCGCGACCGGGGCGTCACGGTCATCGGCACGGCGGGCGCCGCCAACCAGGAGTACCTGCGCGGCCTGGGCGCGCTCGCCACGACGTACGGCGAGGGCTGGGTCGAGCGGGTGCGGCTGCTCGGCCGCGTCGACGCCGCGCTCGACCTGGCGGGCTCGGGCGTCCTCGGCGAACTGGTCGAACTGACCGGTGACCCGGGGAAGGTGGTCACCATCGCGGACCTGGACGCACCGGAGTTCGGCGTCCGGTTCTCCGGCGTGGCGGGGAGCGTGCCGGAAGCGCTGGCCGAGGCGGCGGCGCTGATCTCCCGCGGCAGGCTGCACATCCCGGTGGAGAAGTCCTACCCGCTCACCGAGGCCGCCGCCGCGCACATCGACAGCCGGGCGGGGCATACGCGTGGCCGCCGTGTCGTGATCGTCTGACCACGGGTCGGGGCGAGGCGAGGCGGGTCACGGCCCGTAGGGTGCCCACGACACCGGCGCGGAGCCAGCGGAACCGGCGCCGGGGACAGGGGACAGGGGACGGACATGCTCGACTACGACGACGAGGCCCGGCACTACGACGCGTCCCGGGGTGGTGGGCCGAGGGCCCGGACGGCGGCGGACGCGGTGGAGCGGCTCCTGCCACAAGGGCCCCGCACCGTCCTGGACCTCGCGTGCGGCACGGGCATCGTGACGGAACGGCTTCGGCGTCCGGGGCGGACGGTGGTGGGCGTCGACCGTTCGCCCGGGATGCTGGGGCTCGCCGCGCGGCGGGTGCCGGGAGGAATCGTGCGGGGCGACGGCGCACGGCTGCCCTTCGCGTCGGACGCGGTGGACGCCGTCGTGATCATCTGGCTGCTGCACCTGCTGCCGGACCCCGTGCCCGTGCTGACCGAGGCGGCCCGGGTGCTGCGGCCCGGCGGGGTGCTGATCACCACCGTCGACAAGAACGACGCGTACTTCGCCGAGGACAGCGACATAGCCGGGGTCACCGCCGACCTGCGCGGCCGGCACGCACCCCAGGTGCCCGACCACTCCGCCCGGCTGCTCCGTTGGGCGGCGGAACAGGGACTGGGGGCAGCGGGCCGGACGCGGTTCCCCGGCACGGGGCAGGGCCGCAGTCCCCGCGGCTGGCGCGAGGTGATCGAGGCGGGCCTCATCTCCTGGTGCACCCACGCGCCCCGGGAGCAGGTGGCCGACGTGTGCCGGAGCCTCGCCGCGCTGCCGGACCAGGACACACCCCGCCCGGACCCGCTGTACCCTCTCATCGCCTTGAAGGCGTAACGCCGCGGCGGCAGTTGGGAGCAGATGTCCGACCTCCCGCGATGCGGTGATCATGCGGTGTGGGAAACTCGACCATGCCTGTGACCAACCCGTGGCTGGCCGGCCCGTCACCCGAGATGCGGCTCGATCGCGAGCGCCTGGAAGAACGCATACTCAATTTGCTGTCGACGCAGAACATGTGCGTGCTCGCGACGGCAGGCCCGGATGGGCCCCTCGCGACACCGGTGCGGTACTTCCCCCTCGACTTCGCGGTGATGTTCAGTACGGCGCCCGGTTCCCCGAAGATGAGGAACCTCGCCGCCGACCCCCGTGTGTCGGTGGGGATCTTCGCCCCGCTGGTCGGACAGGCCAGCAGCCGAGGGGCCCAGCTCTTCGGGCGGGCTCGCGTGCTGTCCGAGGACGACCCCGACTTCGCGCACTACTGGCCGGCCTTCCGTTGGCAGTCCGACCACGTCGAGCGGTCACGCTCCCTCGACGAGCCCCAGTCGGGCCCCCTCGTGGTGATCGACGCCGAGCGAATCGTCTATACGGAGCACTGGCTGCGGCGCGAGGGCTACGCGCCGCGCCAGTTCTGGACCAGGGCGGACCGGTAGCCCGGCGCTTCCCTCTCCTCGCCCCGGGGCGGCGGCCCGGCCGCTCTCCGCACGGGACGCGTCAGAAGACGGACAGCCCGGTGAGTGTGGTGAAGCGGGCGAGGGCCGACACGCCCGCCACCGAGTTGCCGCGCCGGTCGAGCCCCGGGCTCCACACGCACAGGGTGCACACTCCGGGCACGATGGCGATGATGCCCCCGCCGACGCCGCTCTTGCCCGGCAGCCCCACCCGATAGGCGAACTCTCCGGCCGCGTCGTACGTCCCGCAGGTGAGCATGACCGCGTTGATCTGCTTCGCCTGGCTGCGGGTCAGCAGCGCGGAGCCGTCGGCCCGGATGCCGTGCCGGGCCAGGAACCCCGCGGAGAGGGCCAGGTCCGCGCACGACGCCTCGATCGAGCACTGGCGGAAGTAGGCCGAAAGCAGCTCGGGGACCCGGAGGGTGATGTTGCCGTAGGAGGCCATGAAGTGGGCCAGCGCGGCATTGCGGTCGCCGAAGGCCGCTTCGGAGGCGGCGACCTCCGGTACGAAGTCGATGGCGGGATTGCCGCTCTCCGAGCGCAGCAGCTCCCGCACCTGGCCGGCGGCGTCCCCGGTCAGCGCCTGGAGCCGGTCGGTCACCACGAGGGCCCCGGCGTTGATGAACGGGTTACGGGGGATGCCGTTCTCGTACTCCAGCTGCACCAGGGAGTTGAACGGGTTGCCCGAAGGCTCCCGGCCGACTCCCCGCCATATCTGCTCGCCGTCCAGGGAGAGCGCCAGGGCCAGGGCGAACACCTTGGAGATGGACTGCGTCGAGAACGGCTGCTGCCAGTCGCCGACGCCGTAGACGGTTCCGTCCGGCTCCGCGACGGCCATGCCGAAGCGCCGGGGGTCGGCGTCGGCGAGCATCGGGATGTAGTCGGCGGGAGTGCCGTGGCCGGCGAGTGCGCCCATCTCCTCGGCGATGCGGCTGATGACGGAGCTGAAGCGGTGTGCGTCGGCGCGCGGTGCGGTGCTGCTCGCCCGAGGGGCGGCGGAGGGGTGGGACACGGCGATTCCTGACGGAGAGAGGCGAGGAGGCCCGGCGGGCGGAGCGGGAGGTCGCCCCTACAGGTTGTCGCACTTGAACGGTGGTCAGCGGGGCGGGAAGGACGCCAGGGAGAGGTCCCACTGGTCAGCGGCGTGCAGCAGGGCCGCGGCGTCCATCGTGATCTCCACGACGTACTGGTAGATATCAGCCCCGTCGTCACCTTGCTGCCACGGGGGTGCCGCCTCCAAGGACAGGTGAACGCGAATCACCGAGGCCCCGCTCCCGCTTCGACCGGCGAGGCTGAAAGCCACGACCGGCTCGGTGAACCACGTGTCCGGCGACAGCTCACCTTCGGCATCGGGTTCGGTCACGGCCACCGTCCCCGCCGCCACCGCGCGCAGCCATGCGCCCACCCGGTGAGCCTCATCGGTGAGCAGACACGGATCGGCGAAGAACCAGCTTCCCTCAGGAGACGTCACCGTGCCATCGATGACCAGCCAGTTGTCGTCGTACGACTCGCCCCGGGCCGTGGCGAACTGATAGCGCACGGGGCGGAGGCCGACACTGCTGGCGAGATCGTTCAGGAGCACCGAGTCAGCATGCCATGCGCTGACCAGCTGGTCGGACTGTGGCGTCCGGCCGAGGTGCGCAGGTCGGAGCACCGGCCCGGACTGAGTTCCGTCTCGGGGACAAGCCGGGCCCGCGTCGAACGATCTTCGACGCGGACTTCCTCCCACGATCAGCACGCGTACCCGTAGAACCGGTCCCACCAGCCCTTCGACCCGCGACTTCGGGTGGGCGGAGGCTCACTGATCCGCGAGGAGGCCGGGCAGCCCGCGCATGTCGTCGAAGACGACGGTGCCGGGCCCTTCGAGCCGGTCCACGGGAGTCATTCCCCCGGCGTAGGCGAAAGCGCGCATGCCTGCGGCTCGGGCTGCGTGAAGTCCGTACTGGCTGTCCCGACCACGGCGCAAGCCTCGGGCGCGATCCCCATCCGCCGCGCGGCGTGGAGGAACAGGTCCGGTGCCGGTTTGCCGTGCTCGACCTCGGTGGCGCTGAAGATACGGCCTTCGAAGCGCGAGTAGAGACCGGTGATCCCCAGGGTGAAGCGCATCTTGTCGTGGCTCCCGCTGGATGCCACACAGGTGGGGAGGTGCGTGAGCGCGTCGAGGGCTTCGACGACGCCCTGGACGGGGGCGAGTTCGGCGGCGAGCGCATCGTGGTAGAGGGGCTTGAACTCCTCCTCCCAGTCGGCCGGCAGGCTGCGCCCGAGGTGCTCCTCCATCTGCCGCGTCATCGACCGGCTGGAGCGGCCCATGAACCGGTCGATGATCTCGGCTTCGGTGAGTTCCCACCCCAACTCGGCCAGGACGATGGCATCCACGCGCACCACGATGCGCTCGCTGTCGACCAGCACACCGTCGCAGTCGAATATGACGAGTTCGATCGGTTGGATCATGCCCGCAGGATAGACGGGCCGTCTCCGTCACGCGGCAGCGCAGCAGGCCGCCCCCACCACTCTCCGGTGCTCAGCGGCTACCCCCGCCCCGCACCCGGGCAGCGTGCAGCGTGCAGCGGTGGTCGGGGCCCTTCACCGACCCTTCGCCTCGAACGCCTGGGCGACGGCCAGGCTGTCCTCGTAGACATGGTGCCGGGTGACAAGGCCGTCCGCGACGGTGAGATGCAGAGCGAACCGCGCCTGGTAGGCACGCCCCGTGAGCCGGGCGGTCTGACGGATCACGCCCAGCACGACCGCGTCGCTTCCGTCGACGAGGATGCGCTCGACCTCAGTCGCCACTTCCTCCGGCACGTGGTGCTCGGCGAGCTCGCGATAGTGGGCGGCCGCGTCAGCCCGGGTGGACCGGTGACGGATCCACGGCGTGGCGGTACGGCCGTGCTCGGCCTCCGGCCAGGCGAGCTTCCAATCGCCGTGTTCGGCGTACATCCCGGCGATGTGCTCGGGGTTGCCCCCGCCGATTCTGCGCAGCAACTCCTCAACGACCTCGCGCGTGTTCGTAGGTGTGACTGTGGACATGACCGGCCTCTCCGTCCTGGTCCGCGTCCTGCGACGCGGAGAAGATCTCCGACCCTGCCAGTGCGGGCCCGCCGAGACGATTACCTCGGACGTAGGGCGAGCGGATCACCCGGATCCACTTGTTCGCGTGCGCCGGGGAGGCCGACGACTGCGCGGGCGCCCCGGGCCCGGAATCCGCTTGGCGGACCTCCGCGACCGCTGCTGCGTTCGCCGACCTGCGCCGGGCGATGGAGGCGGGCGGGCCGGTCGGCGACGAGATCGTCGACGCCCTCGTCCTGCCGCTGGTCGACAGGGCGGTCCCGGAATGACAGGCCGTCCTGGACGCGCTCCTGACGCTGCCCGAGGTCGGCGGCCCGGTCGGGTACTAGGGCGGAGTGATCTCCATCGGCGTCCGTCTCGCCGCGGTCGAACCGCGCATCGTGGCCGCCGGGCTCTTCGCCGGAAGTCTCGTGCCCGCCGCCGTGTTCGACTCCTTCGGCTCCACGGAGAAGACCCTGCACGCCAGCCTCGGCGGGCACCCCGGCGTCCCGCGGTTCGAGCTGGACACCGGGGGCCAGGTTCTTCGCCCGGCACCTGACGTAGGGCCTTTCCTGACGTAGCGCTTCGTCGAACAGGTCCGCGAGGACGGTCGAGGACGGTTCGCGCCCCTGACCGGACGCCCCGGCTCACCCGGTGTGCGTGCCGATGTCGGAGAGGAGCCGCGCGGGAGCATGGCGTCGGCGTCACCGTCCGCCCGCGAAGTGGGCGGTGGCGGCGACCGCGAGCAGCAGCGCGTCCGGGGGATCAGGTGGGCGGGGAGAGGCCCGGAGCCCGCCGGCGACGACGGCGCATGGTCAGCGGGTTGACGAGGACGGTCCCCGCCACGCTCCGGCGTCCCGTGCCGTCATGTGCTTCTCCGGCCGAAGCGGTCAGGCCTGCCCCCACCCCTCCGCCGCGATGGGACGTCATGGCTTCAGACCTGCTGGGGGTGGCCGCCGTCGCCCTCGACGACGAGCCGGTCCGTGCCGGGCTCGTCCGCTCCCTCGACCACCGTCACGTCGATCGCGCCGTCGCCGGTGGTGTCGAACTGGTAGAGGTCCGCTCTCCCGTCACCGGTGGTGTCCGTCATCCATACATCGGGCTTGCCGTCGCCATTGGTGTCGGCGCTGAGGAGGACGTGGTGCTCGTCCCCCTGGGTCGGGGCCACTTCTTCGGTGTGCGCGTTGGTGTCCATGGCGGCCGGTTGCCCCCAGGGCTCGGCTCGAAACCGTGACGCCTCGCTGTCGGGGCGGTCCGGGCCCGGCCGGGGACGCCGGGGTGTGGGCGCGGGCGGTGCCCCGGCCCGTCGGGGGTCGCTGTCGTTTTCGGCGGAGGCGGGCGTGGCGGCGGAGGCGGACAGGGCTGCGACGGCACGAAAACACGCACCCGCTGCGGTCACCCGCCGCCCGCGAAGAAGCCGGTACTGGCGACGGCGAGCAACAGGTAGACCCCCGGGAAGGCGATGTTGTGGAAGACGCGCGTCCGGACGTGGACCAGCACCGCTCCGACGAAGAACACGGTCAGGCCGATCGCCGCCGCCAGGCCCAGCCGGTGGACACCCAGCAGGCCGACGACGAGGCCCACCGCACCCGCGAGTTTGAGCGTCGCCAGATACGGCACCGCCCAGGGCGGAACGTGCACCTCCGCCGAGTTGGCCCGTACGAACGGCGCCCGTACGTAGTCCGCGACCGCGACGGACACGTTCGCGACGGCACAGGTCACCGTGGCGATGAGCAGTACGGAGGTCATGACCTCACCGTCTGTCGGCACATGGCATTCTCATCTCCTCGGGAGCCGCGCGGGAAGGCGCGGCAGGAAGGCGGACAGGAAGGGGTTCATCCGACCGTCCTGACGTCCGCCCGCCCCGGAAGGTGACACCCATGCCGATCACGGCCGAAGAATTCGAGACCGCACGACCGGGTCTCCTGTCCGTCGCCCACCGCATGCTGGGCTCGGCCCAGGACGCCCAGGACGCCGTCCAGACCGCTTGGGTACGGGCGGCCACCGCCCGGTCCTCCGCAGCGATCGAGAACCCGTCGGCCTGGCTCACGACCGTCACCGCCCGGGTCTGCCTGGACGAGCTGCGCGCCCGACGCCGCCGCGCCGAAGCACCGCTGCTCGCGGACGCCGTCCCGGCGGCGGACCTGGCGGCGGACGAGGCGGTCCTCCGTGCCGAGGACGTCTCCCGGGCGCTGATGGTCCTGCTGGACCGGCTGACCCCGCCCCAACGGGTCGCGTACGTCCTGCACGATCTGTTCTCCACCCCGTTCGACCGGATCGCGGAGGTGCTGGGCGCGACCGTGCCCAGCACCAAGCAGCACGCCAGCCGCGCCCGCCGACGCCTCGCCCCAGCCCGGCAGGACGCGGAGGAGACCGGCCGGGCTGATCAGCGGATCGTGGACGCCTTCATGGCGGCGGCCCGGACCGGGGACACGCGCGGCATGATCCGGCTGCTCGCGCCCGACAGCGTGCGCGACGCCGAGGCGGCGCTCCTGCCGCACGGCGGCCGCACCACCGTGACCGGCGCGGCCGACATCGCCGCCGAGACCGCCCAGTTCCGCGACAGCATCCGGGCGGCCTGCCGACTCACCGTCAACGGCCGGCCGATGTACGTCATCGCCCCGGGCGGACACCCCTTCGCCACGATCGGGATCAGCACGGCGGGCGGGCGGGTCACCCGTATCGCGTTGCGCCTGGTGCGGACCGACGACCGGTTCGACGCCCCGGAGCTCTGACGGTGCTCCGACGCGCCGACAGCGCAGTTTCCTCGGTCGAGTTCATCAGACGGTGTCGAACGTCCCGCCGCGAACGCCCGCGACGAACGCCGCGAAGGCGGTGGTGGGGACGGCGACCACCGGGCCGCCCGCGACCTTGGAGTCACGGACGGGAACGATGCCGCGCGAGGCGGCGAGATTCGCGGCGACCTCGATGCAGTTGCCACCGTTCGCGCTGTACGAGGACTTGAACCATCGGGGGGATTCGGGGGGCATCATGGGTGTCCCTTCGCCGCAGGAACTACCACCATGCATGACAGCGCCTGTCGGACACCAGGATGCCCCGGCGCGAAGTCGGTGGTGGCCCTCAAACGGCGCCCTTTCCCTCCGAGCAGCAGGATGCCCCACCCTGCGTGGCAGGGTGGGGCATCCGGTTGCTCGGTTCCTGCTGCTCGGTTCCTCAGACGGTGTCGAACGTCCCGCCCTGGACGCCCGCGACGAACGCCGCGAAGGCGGCGGCGGGAACGGCGACCACAGGCCCGCCCACAACCTTGGAATCACGGACCGGGACGATGCCACGCGTGGTAGCGAGGTTGGCGGCGACCTCAACGCACTGGCCACCGTTACTACTGTACGAAGACTTGAACCAGCGGGGGGATTCGGTCGTCACAAGGCGCCCTTTCGTAACTTGTTGATCGCGGCCACAGAATCAGCCTGAGAGGCAGCTTCGGCCTGCATCTGATGGTAGGCCGTCATGAAGAGTTGGACGAAGTGCATATCGCGCTCCACCCTGCCCTGCTGTGCAGACTCGGAGTAGGCCAGTTGAGTCCTGTCAGGAAGCGTCAATAGGGTCACCGGCAGATCAAAAGCACGCCGTTCTCCGAGCTCGAACGGCGCGACCTGCAGAACCGTGGAGGGCAGCTCAGCGAACGCGACAAGCTTGTCCAACTGCGCCTTCATGACGTCGGCTCCACCGACTGCCCGGCGAATGCAGCTCTCGTCCAGGACCGCGTAGACCATCGGCGGCGGAGTCCTGGCAAGAGATGCCTGCCTCTCGGCGAGCAGGCCGAGTCGTTCCTCAGCCTGCTCATCAGTGATAGCCCCTCGTCGCATTGCGCCGTTGCAGATCGCTTCGGCGTACTCGGCAGTTTGAAGCAGGCCCGGCACAATCCCGACCTCGAACAGTCTGATCTCCGCAGCACGGATCTCCTGCCGAACAAACTCAGGGAAGCCCTCCAACAGTGCCGTTTCCTTCATCGCCTGGACCATGCGGCTGAACTTGTCACCCGTCCCCAGCGCTCTGTCAGCGCTCCTCGTGAAGCGAGGAGTTGGAGAGCGCCGACCAGTTTCCACAGCCGAAATGTGCGTCCCCGAGCATCCCATGCGCCCGGCTAACTCGTCCTGCGTCCAGCCCCGCGCGTCTCTGGCCTGCCTCAACTGCAAGCCGAAGGAAACGTCCGGGTCGTCGGGGTCGAGCTGCTTGCGATTCACCATGTCGAAGCCCTAACTCTCTGAGCAAAAGGCGCAGGTTGAAGACAGCCCGACCCTAGGTCACGCTGAATCGCCCCGGTAGCCGAACGACTACGGAGAGGAGCGATCGATGTACGGCGAGAACGTACGCCCGAATACGCCCACGCCCTCCACCGCCTCCACCCCCGCCCTCGGAACCCTCCTGGTCGACACCAGCCGCGCCGACCGCGTGGGCGAGTTCCGAGGGGTCGCCGGCCCCTACTGGTCGCTACGGCCGGTCGGGGGCGGCGCGGAGTGGGAGGTCGAGCCCCGCCATGTGCGGCCCGCAATCCTGATAGAGCAGCTCCGCGCCCGTACCGCGCGCCTCAACGCCCGTAGCCGGGGCGAGGTCCTGTGAACGTCGCGCCGGCCGCTCGACGGACCCCGCCGGTCCGCATGACGCGCGTGCCGGTCTACGCGGCCGAGGTCAGCCTCTCCGACGGGCAGCAGTTCGCCTCGCTCGGCGGGGTCGTCGTACGGAACCGGCGGCTCGTCCTCCTCTGGCTCCGGCGCCAGGCGCTCCGCCTGGCCAACGGTCATGGGCTCCTGCTCGCTCCCGAACCCGTAACGCCGCCCACCGGCGACGTACGCCCGGTCCGCTTCCACGGCTCCGATGCGCCCGAGGAGTTGCGTCGCTGGGCCACGGACGGCGCGCACCAGGACCACGCGATACGGGCCCTGGAGGCCGGGTTCCCCGCACTGTTCACCGTGCTCGATCCCGCCGTCGGGCTCAGCCTGACCCTCGCCGGGTGGCGTGGCCACCCGGCCGACCGGTAGTCCCGCCACACGAACCGGAGTTGAACACCGTGCTCCAGTGCACCGCCGTCACGCTTCTCCCTCCAGAAGCCGTGCTGCGGCTCCCCTCCGCCGGGTTGGACGACTCCGGCGATCCGGAGCCGTACGTCCTGTGCGAACTCGGCGAGCACGACGGCCCGCACACCGAACACGCCGCCTTCCTCCGACCGGGCCGGACGCCCGACTCGGCGGCCCAGTGGTTCTTCTGGACCGGCGACGGACCGGAACGTGCCCATCGGACCGGCAGCGCGCACTGGTGCCCCGCCCTCCTCCGCCGGCTCGACACGGACGTCGTGCGGCGCTGCGCGTTCTTCGACCACCACACCGCGCCCCACTCCTGGGACGTGGGCGATCCGCTCGGCGACCTGATCGCGGAGCGCCTCCTGTCAGGCGACCACTCCCCCGAAGGATGACCCGTACCCGTGAACCAGTGCACCGCCGTCGCTCTGCTGCCGCCCCCCAAGCATGTGCTCGCCCTCTCGGTCCCGGATCGCCGTCCGGAGGCCGGACACCTGCTCTGCGAACTCGCGGAGGGCCACGACGGGACGCACGCGACGATGCTGTGGGACGAGGGCGGGCGGCCGGGGAGCGCCGTCTGGGCGCGGTGGCGTGCTGGGCAGGTCCGGCTGCTGCCGCTCCCCTGGTGCGCGGTCCACGATCCCCGGGACGAGGACGCGGCCTGTGGCCTGTTCGCCGGGCACCCGCCGGGGCACGGCTGGGAGGTCACCGACCCCACCGACGAGGCGATCACGCGCGAGCTGGCGCGGCGGCACCCGCATCTGTTCCACCGGTGACGGACCACGTACGGGCGGACGGGCGGACGATCAGGCTCTGATCACGACCGTGGGCCCGGATCACGGATGATCCGGGCCCACGGTCCCATTACGGCGTAATACTCAGATGTCAGCTCTGCGCGGGCGACGCGTCCTGCTCGCCCTGCTCGGAGGCGGTGTCTGTGGCGGTGGTGGCCGCCTGGGCCTCGGCGCGCTCGCGCATCCTGCGCACCAGCTCCTGCTTCTTGTCCTCGGCGACCTTGCGGTCGGCGTCTCGCGCGGAACCCGCGCCCTGCTGTTCGGCGCGGGACAGCTTCTTGCGCTGTCCGCCGACGCCGAGGAGGTTGTTACGGCTCTTGGCCATGGCGTTCTCCCATGTGACGTGTGAAGTGAATCAGGTGAACGTGATCGGGGCCGGTCGCGCCGGTCCCGGGCTGCGGCGGGGTGTGCGCACCCGCCGCGCTCTCACTCGTAGATCTGGAAGAACGAAGACATGCGGAGACCGTACCCCGCGCCCGGAGCGCCCCGCACCAGGTTTTCCGGCCGCCCGGCGCCGCTCCCCGGTCCGACCTGGCCCGGACGAGCGGCCCGGGTATCAGGCCGTCGGGTCGACCGTCGCCTGATGGGCATCGGCCAGGTGCTCCTCGGCCTTCAGCCAGGGCAGGAACTGCGCCGGGCGTTGCCACGCGCAGGTGGAGCACGTCAGCTGGCGCGTCACGCTCGACTTCCTCACCCGCACGACGTGTTCACGGCCGTGCTGGTCCCATCTGCTGACCTTGCTGGTGGTGCTGGACGGCATCGCGTACCTCCCGGAACGGCGGCGGGGGCTCCGGTGGACCGTACGACGAAGCCCCCGGTTCCGTACCCGGAACCGGGGGCCTCACGCACGGATGCGGGTGTCAGCAGCCGAGCAGACGCGAGCCGAGGTACGCCTGGATCTGGTCCAGGGAGACGCGCTCCTGCTTCATGGTGTCGCGCTCGCGCACGGTCACCGCGTTGTCGTCGAGGGTGTCGAAGTCGACGGTGACGCAGAACGGGGTGCCGATCTCGTCCTGACGGCGGTAGCGGCGGCCGATGGCGCCGGCGTCGTCGAACTCGATGTTCCAGTTCTTGCGCAGGTCGGCCGCCAGGCCCTTGGCCTTCGGCGAGAGCTGCGGGTTGCGGGAGAGCGGCAGGACCGCGACCTTGACCGGGGCCAGGCGGTGGTCGAGGCGCATGACGGTGCGCTTCTCCATGACGCCCTTGGCGTTGGGGGCCTCGTCCTCGACGTAGGCGTCCAGGAGGAACGCCAGCATCGCGCGGCCGACACCGGCCGCGGGCTCGATGACGTACGGCGTCCAGCGCTCGTTGGCCTCCTGGTCGTAGAACTGGAGGTCGGTGCCCGACGCCTCGGAGTGCGCCTTGAGGTCGTAGTCGGTGCGGTTGGCCACGCCCTCCAGCTCGCCCCACTCGCTGCCGCCGAAGCGGAAGCGGTACTCGATGTCGGCGGTGCGCTTGGAGTAGTGGGAGAGCTTCTCCTTCGGGTGCTCGAACCAGCGCATGTTCTCCTCGCGCATGCCGAGGTCCGTGTACCAGTTCCAGCGCTGGTCCATCCAGTACTGCTGCCACTCCTCGTCCTCGCCCGGCTTGACGAAGAACTCCATCTCCATCTGCTCGAACTCACGGGTCCGGAAGATGAAGTTGCCCGGAGTGATCTCGTTCCGGAAGGACTTGCCCATCTGCGCGATGCCGAACGGCGGCTTCTTGCGCGAGGTCTGGAGCACCTGGCCGAAGTTGGTGAAGATGCCCTGGGCGGTCTCGGGGCGCAGGTAGGCGACCGAGCCGGAGTCCTGGGTCGGGCCGAGGTGGGTGGAGAGCAGACCCGAGAACTGCTTGGGCTCGGTGAAGGTGCCCTTGTTGCCGCAGTTGGGGCAGTTGAGGTCGGCGAGGCCGTTGACCGGCGGCTTGCCGTGCTTCTCCTCGTACGCCTCCTCCAGGTGGTCGGCGCGGTAGCGCTTGTGGCAGGAGGTGCACTCGGTGAGCGGGTCCGAGAAGGTGGCGACGTGTCCGGAGGCGACCCAGACGTCCGGGGCCAGGATGACCGACGAGTCGATGCCGACCACGTCCTCGCGCGCGGTGACCATGTAGCGCCACCACTGACGCTTCAGGTTCTCCTTCATCTCGACGCCCAGCGGCCCGTAGTCCCAGGCGGCCTTCTGCCCACCGTAGATCTCACTGCAGGGGTAGACGAAGCCACGGCGCTTGCTCAGGCTGACGATGGTGTCGATCTTGTCGGCGGCCACGGTGCTCTCTTCATTACGACGGTGACGAACGGCGAATGCCTCAGATTACCGGCGGGCGCACCCCTGGGATCAAATCGGTGGGACGTGAAGGATCTTGCCGGTGATCTTCCCGGTGCCCCTATGTGACCTTCCGGGCATCTCATCAGCCTTGTTGACAATCGTTTCCACTTTAGTTGAAAATGACTGTCATGAACGTACGCCGCCTCATACCCACCACCGCCGTCGCCGGAGCAGTCGTCCTCGGTCTGACCGCTCTCTCGGCCTGCTCCACCTCCGACGCAGCGGACGGGGGCAACGGCGACAAGCTGAAGGTGACGGCGTCGTTCTACCCGATGCAGTTCCTGACCGAGAGGATCGGCGGCGAGCACGTCGCGGTCACCAGCCTCACCAAGCCGGGCGTCGAGCCGCACGACCTGGAGCTCACCCCCCGCCAGATCGGCTCCATCAGCGAGTCCGACTACGTGCTGTACCTCAAGGGCATCCAGCCCGCCGTGGACGACGCGATCAAGCAGTCCGGTGTGCGGAACACCGTCGACGCCGCGACCCTCACCACGCTGGAGAACCACGGCTCCGAGGTCAGCGGCCACGACCACGGCCACGAAGAAGAGGCGCACGGGGAGCACGAGGAGCACTCCGAGGGCGACGGCCACAACCACGGCGAGGAGGGCGGCGCCGACCCGCACGTCTGGCTGGACCCGGTGAAGTACGCCGAGGTCGCCAAGGGCGTCGGCAAGTCGCTGGAGAAGGCCGATCCCGACCACGCCGCCGACTACAAGAAGAACACCGACGCCCTCGTCGCCGAGCTGGGCGAGCTGAACACGGCGTACGAGACCGGGCTGAAGAACACCTCCACCAAGACGTTCATCACCACCCACTCCGCTTTCGGCTACCTCGCCGAGCGCTACGGGCTCACCCAGCAGGGCATCGCGGGCATCGACCCCGAGGCCGAGCCGAGCCCCGCCCGGATCCAGGAGATCCATACCATCGCGGAGAAGGAGAAGGCCACCACGGTCTTCTTCGAGACGCTCGCCAGTGACAGGACCGCGAAGACCCTCGCGAAGGACACCGGGCTGAAGACCGGCGTCCTGGACCCGCTGGAGGGAATCACGGACAAGTCCCGGGGCGCTGACTACATCGAGGTCATGGAGTCCAACCTCGCCGCGCTGCAGAAGGCACTCGGCGCGAAGTGACCCGCAGCACCCGTACGACCATCGGATCGGAGGCGCTCATGCCGGAGCGTGAGAGCACCACACGCGAGGCCGCCCACGAGCCCGTCATCGCCCTGCGCGGCGCCACGGCCACCCTCGGCGCACGCCCCGTGCTGCGCGGGGTGGACCTGACCGTGCACCGCGGCGAGGTCGTCGCGCTGCTGGGCGCCAACGGTTCCGGCAAGTCCACCGCCGTACGGTCCGTCATCGGGCAGGTCCCGCTGACCGGCGGCAGCGTAGAACTGTTCGGCACCGAGCTGCGCCGCTTCCGCCGGTGGGGCCGGATCGGCTACGTCCCGCAGCGCACCACGGCCGCGGGCGGCGTG
The DNA here is from genome assembly GCF_044766265.1 of Streptomyces sp. NPDC102283. NCBI lineage: Bacteria > Bacillati > Actinomycetota > Actinomycetes > Kitasatosporales > Streptomycetaceae > Streptomyces > Streptomyces sp. NPDC102283. Next base: position 126,562 of record NZ_JBIWLQ010000011.1, on the reverse strand, counting down.
CCCGCCACGATCCGCGAGGTCGTCGCCTCCGGCCGGCTGTCCCGTACGGGGCTGCGGTGGCCCGGGAAGGCGGACCGGGCGGCCGTGGAGCGGGCCATCGCGCTGGTGGGCCTCGCCGACCGCGCCAAGGACTCCGTGAGCGCGCTGTCCGGGGGCCAGCACCAGCGGGTCCTGATCGCCCGCGCCCTGGCCTCCGAGCCGGAGCTGCTGATCATGGACGAGCCGATGGCCGGGGTCGACCTGGCCAGCCAGGAGATCCTCGCCTCGACCCTGCGCGAGCAGGTGGCGCTGGGCACCTCCGTGCTGCTCGTGCTGCACGAGCTGGGCCCGCTGGAGCCCCTGATCGACCGGGCCGTCGTCCTGCGCGACGGCTGCGTGACGCACGACGGGCCGCCGCCCGAGGCGCTCGGCCAGCACGCTCTGCCCGGCCACGACCACGTACACCCCCACGCGGCCGCCGGGCCCGTCCGGACGGGACTGCTGACCTGATGCTCCTCGAATTCCTGAACCCTCCCTTCATGCAGCGGGCGCTCATCGCGGCCGTGCTGGTCGGCATCACCGCGCCCGCCATCGGCATCTACCTGGTGCAGCGCCGGCAGGCCCTGATGGGCGACGGCATCGGGCACATCGCGATGACCGGCGTCGGCCTCGGCTTCCTGCTCTCCACCAGCCCCGTCTGGATGGCCACCGCCGTCGCCGTGGCCGGCGCGGTCGTGATGGAGCTGATCCGCTGGTACGGACACACGCGCGGCGACCTCGCCCTGGCGATGCTGTTCTACGGCGGCATGGCGGGCGGCGTCATGCTCATCAACCTGTCCGACACGGGCTCCAACGCCAACCTGACCTCGTACCTCTTCGGCTCGCTGGCCACCGTCTCCGAGTCGGACGTCATCGCGATCTGCGTGCTGGCCGCCTTCGTGGTGCTGGTCACGGTGGGGCTGCGGCGGCAGTTGTTCGCGGTCAGCCAGGACGAGGAGTTCGCCCGGGTGTCCGGGCTGCCGGTACGGGTGCTGAACCTGCTGATCGCGGTGACCGCGGCCGTGACCGTGACCGTCGCGATGCGGGTCGTCGGCCTGCTGCTGGTCAGCGCGCTGATGGTGGTGCCCGTGGCGGCGGCGCAGCAGATCACCAAGTCCTTCAAGGTCACCTTCGTGCTGGCCGTGGTGATCGGCACGGCCGTGACCCTCACCGGCACCGTGACCTCGTACTACCAGGACGTTCCGCCCGGCGCGACGATCGTGCTGCTGGCCATCGCGGTGTTCGTCGCGCTGACCGCGCTGGCCGCTCCGCTCGCGAGACGCCGGGCGCGGGCGAGCGAGGCGAAGGGCGCCGAGTGCACCCTTGGAGTACCGGGAGCCCGCCGGGAGCGGAACGACGTACGGGTGTGACAGCGGTACGTGTGACCGAGTCGCACCGTACGTGTTCGCCGGCGGCGCCCGGCCGGGCTGGCACAATGGCCCGACACATGTACGGGCGACACGAGGAGGCAGCTGTGGCCACGGCGCCGATCAGTGGCACGAACGCAGCGCCGGTGCGCGGCCGGTCCACCCGGCAGCGGGCGGCGGTGGCGGCGGCGCTCGACGAGGTCGCCGAGTTCCGGAGTGCTCAGGAGCTGCACGACGTCCTCAAGCACCGCGGCGACTCCGTGGGCCTGACCACGGTCTACCGGACCCTGCAGTCCCTCGCCGACGCGGGTGAGGTCGACGTCCTGCGCACCACCGAGGGCGAGGCCGTCTACCGGCGGTGCTCGACCGGAGACCATCACCACCACCTGGTCTGCCGGCTCTGCGGCAAGGCGGTGGAGGTCGAGGGTCCGGCCGTCGAGCAGTGGGCCGAGACGATCGCCGCCCAGCACGGCTATGTGAACGTCGCGCACACCGTCGAGGTCTTCGGCACCTGCGCGGAGTGCGCCGCGAGCAAGGCGTAGCAAGGCGTAGCGGGCGGAACACGAACGAGAAGAGGCGGGCCCGGGACACTGACAACGTCCCGGGCCCGCCTCTTTCACGTCACTTTTCACGTCACTTTTCGCGTCACTCGCGTCATTTCTTGGCGGCCTCGGCCGCCTTCGCCGCCTTCGCCGCCTCCACCGCCTCCGCCCCGCCGAAGCGGCGGTCGCGCTGGGCGTACTCCAGACAGGCCCGCCACAGGTCCCGACGGTCGAAATCCGGCCAGAGAACGTCCTGGAAGACCATCTCGGCGTAGGCGCTCTGCCAGATCAGGTAGTTCGAGGTGCGCTGCTCGCCGCTGGGCCGCACGAAGAGGTCCACGTCCGGCATGTCCGGGTAGTACGTGTACTTCGCGAAGGTCTTCTCGTTGACCTTGGAGGGGTCGAGCTTTCCGGCCGCCACGTCCTGGGCGATGCGCTGCGCGGCGTCCGCGATCTCGGCGCGGCCGCCGTAGTTGACGCAGAAGTACAGCGTCATCCTGTCGTTGTCCTTGGTCTGCTCCTGGGCGACCTGGAGCTCCTGGACGACGGACTTCCACAGCTTGGGCATGCGGCCCACCCAGCGGATGCGGATGCCGAGCTCGTCCATCTCGTCGCGGCGGCGGCGGATCACGTCGCGGTTGAAGTTCATCAGGAACTTCACCTCGTCCGGCGAGCGCTTCCAGTTCTCCGTGGAGAAGGCGTAGAGCGAGAGGTTCTTCACGCCCATCTCGATACAGCCCTTGAGAACGTCCATGACGACGCCCTCACCGACCTTGTGGCCCTCGGTGCGCGGCAGACCCCGCTCCTTGGCCCAGCGGCCGTTGCCGTCCATCACGACGGCGACGTGCTGGGGCACCAGCTCGCCGGGGATCTTCGGAGGCGTCGCGCCCGTGGGGTGCGGCTCGGGGGTCTTGTAGGTGCGCCGGTTACGGCCGCCGAGGATCCCGCGTACTGCCATGAGCTTCTCAGTCTCCCTGTGTCACTTCTCCACGCACCGCGTCGTCTGCCCGACGCACCGCGTCACTTCTCCACACACCGCGTCACTTCTCGACGTACCGCAGCGAGCGCAGTCCGCGCTCCAGATGCCAGTGCAGATAGGCGGACACCAGTCCGCTCCCCTCCCTGACATGACGTGCCTCGCACGCGTCCGCCGTCGCCCAGTCGCCGCTGAGCAGCGCGCTCAGCAGGGCCAGGGCCTGTGCCGAGGGTACGACGCTGCCGGGGACCCGGCAGTCACCGCATATGACGCCCCCCGCCGCGACGGAGAAGAACCGGTTCGGACCGGGCATTCCGCACTTGGCGCAGTCCTCGAAGCTGGGCGCGTACCCGTTGACGGCGAGCGAGCGCAGCAGGAACGCGTCCAGGATCAGGTGGGGGGCGTGCTCGCCCCGGGCGAGGGTGCGCAGGCCGCCGACGAGCAGCAGATACTGCTGGACGGCCGGTTCGCCCTCGTGGTCGGTGAACCGCTCGGCGGTCTCCAGCATCGCGGTGCCCGCCGTGTAACGGGCGTAGTCGGCGACGATCCCGCCGCCGTAGGGGGCGATCGTCTCGCTCTGGGTGCAGAGCGGCAGCCCGCGGCCGACCAGCTCGCTGCCGCGGGCGAAGAACTGCACGTCGACGTGGGAGAAGGGCTCCAGGCGGGCGCCGAACTTGGATTTGGTGCGGCGCACCCCGCGGGCGACGGCCCGCACCCGGCCGTGGCCGCGGGTCAGGATCGTGATGATCCGGTCGGCCTCGCCCAGTTTCTGCGTACGCAGTACGACGCCGTCGTCCCGGAACAAGCTCATGGGCCCATTGTCGCCCACCTGGGGCCCCTGGCGGGTCGGCTGCCCGGAAGGCTCTACGAGGGCGTACGGGCGGCTGCCGCCAGCAGGCGGGCGGTGTCGTCGGCGGCGAGCTGGAGGGCGCTGCCGACCGTGGTCAGGACCTGGCGCTCGGCGGCGCAGTAGGGTCCGTCGGCCAGCGCGATCCTGGCGCCCTGGAGGAGGACGGACTCGCGGCCGGCGGTGGCCAGGTGCGGGGCGAGCGGGGCCAGCACCTCGTGCAGCTCGATGGCGAGGGTCGGGCCGCAGGCCTCGGCGGCCGGGTCGGAACCGGAGCCCCGGCCGGTGTCGGCGGCCAGCACCTCGACGACGGTGAACAGCTGCTCCTGGGTGCAGTCGTCGAGCCCGGCGTCGCGCACGGTGGCGACGGCGGCCTCCAGGACGGTGCGGGAGGTGGTGCCCCCGGCGGCGAGGACGGCCAGGGTGACGGTGTGGACGGCCTCGCGGAGCATCGCCGAGAACCGGGTCGTGGTGGGGTGGTCCAGCGCCTCGGGGGCGTAGTGGGTGAGACAGGCGGCGCACTCGACGACGGGCTCGGTCTCGCCCCGGCGGACCAGCGGGACGCCGAGGACGGTGAGACGGCGGCGGCCGGTGAGCCGGCGGTAGTTGCGGTCTCCCCCGCAACCGGGGCAGAAGAAGGCGCCGTCGCCGACGGCGTCCCAGATGGTGCGAACGCCGCAGAGGACCGGCCTCATAGCGCGTTGTCCTTTGGTTGACCGCACGTCGCACACCTCCGTAACGCTCCGGCAACATTGCCGTGTGTTGGACGTGATGTTAGCCACACGCGAGTTGCGGCGTCAGCCTCTGGGACGTCACAACCCCCGGATATGGCCGAACCCCGACCACCCGGAGCGGGTGGTCGGGGTCCGTCAATGCCGTCGTACGGGGTCGAACCGGACGTCCGTCGAAGAGGGGGACGTGAAGGCCCGGGAGGGGCCGGTCGGGTCAGCGGGCCGCGCGGTTGACCGCGGAGACGACCGCCTTGAGCGAGGCGCGGGTGGTGTTGGCGTCGATGCCGATGCCCCACAGGACCTTGCCGTCGATCGCGCACTCGATGTACGAGGCGGCCTGGGCGCTGGCGCCCTCGCTCATCGTGTGCTCGGTGTAGTCCAGCAGCCGGGCGTCGATGCCGATGGCCTGCAGCGCTTCGAAGAACGCGGAGATCGGGCCGTTGCCCGTGCCGCTCAGCACGGTGTCCGCGCCGTCGACGGTGGCCTCGACGGTCAGGGTGTCCCGGCCGTCGGTGTCGGTGGTGGTCTGGCCGGAGCGGAGCTGGACGCGTCCCCATCGAGCCGCGGTGTTCTCCGCGTTCGGCAGGTACTCGTCCTGGAAGGTGGTCCAGATCTGGGCCGGGGTGACCTCGCCGCCCTCGGCGTCGGTCTTGGCCTGAATGATCCGGGAGAACTCGATCTGCATCCGGCGCGGCAGGTCCAGCTTGTGGTCGTTCTTCAGGACGTAGGCGATACCGCCCTTGCCGGACTGCGAGTTGACCCGGATGACAGCCTCGTAGGAGCGGCCGACGTCCTTCGGGTCGATCGGCAGGTACGGCACGGCCCACTCGATGTCGTCGACCGTCCTGCCCTGGGCGGCGGCGTCGCGCTCCATGGCGTCGAAGCCCTTCTTGATGGCGTCCTGGTGGGAGCCGGAGAAGGCGGTGTAGACCAGATCGCCCGCGTAGGGGTGGCGCGGGTGGATCTCCATCTGGTTGCAGTACTCGCTGGTGCGGCGGATCTCGTCGATCTGCGAGAAGTCGATCTGCGGGTCGACGCCCTGGGAGAAGAGGTTCATGCCCAGGGTGACCAGGTCGACGTTGCCGGTGCGTTCGCCCTGGCCGAACAGGCAGCCCTCGATGCGGTCGGCGCCGGCCATGATGGCCAGTTCGGCGGCGGCGACGGCGGTACCCCGGTCGTTGTGCGGGTGGACCGACAGGCAGACGTGCTCGCGGCGGGTCAGGTTGCGGGACATCCACTCGAAGCGGTCCGCGTGGGTGGAGGGCGTCGAACGCTCCACGGTGGCGGGCAGGTTGAGGATGATCTCGCGGCCCTCCTCCGGCTGCCAGACGTCGCAGACGGCCTCGCAGACCTCCAGGGCGAAGTCCAGCTCGGTGTCGGTGAAGATCTCCGGGCTGTACTGGTAGCCGAAGACCGTCTCCGGGCCCAGGATCTTCTCCGCGTACTCCATGACCAGCCGGGTGCCGTCCACCGCGATCTGCTTGACCTCCTCGCGCGAGCCGCGGAAGACGACGCGGCGGAAGGTCGGGGCGGTGGCGTTGTACAGGTGGACGGTGGCCCGGTGGGCGCCGACCAGCGACTCCACGGTGCGCTCGATCAGCTCCTCACGGGCCTGCGTCAGGACGGAGATCGTCACGTCCTCGGGGATCGCGCCCTCTTCGATGATGGAGCGGACGAAGTTGAAGTCGGTCTCGCCGGAGGACGGGAAGCCGACCTCGATCTCCTTGTAGCCCATCGCGACCAGCAGGTCGAACATCTCGCGCTTGCGCGCCGGGGACATCGGGTCGATCAGCGCCTGGTTGCCGTCGCGCAGGTCGGTGGACAGCCAGCGGGGCGCGACGGTGATCCGGTTGTCGGGCCAGGTGCGGTCGGCGATGTCCACGGCCTCGTAGCCGCGGTACTTGTGGACCGGCATCCCGGACGGCTTCTGGAGCTGCGTCGCGTTGGTGATCGGGGTGGGGCGGCCGACGGAATCACGGGCGGGATTCACGGGATTACCGGCAGGATTCACGGTGGTCATGGCGTAGGGCTCCTCGGTCCAGCGGGGGTCGGCCGACTGTGTCGCTGCAGCACCAGACTCCGCGGGGAGGGGGTCGGCCTACGACTACAGGCCCTCGCCGCGGCAGCTAAGGAGAAGCAGCCCGAAACGCATGATGCGACGAGCGTAACCGAGTGTGGCCCGTGGTGTCGGTCCGTATCAGTATGCGGGATCGGGCATCGATGACGGGTAAACAGTGACTCATCACTCCATTTCGTCAATCATCGTCGCAACCAGTGACAGAGCCGTGACGGAGTGCCACAGTCGTTTCATGCACCTTCGAACCGACGGCGATCTCCACCCCGTCTTCTGCACCATCGTTCCGCCCCACGTCCTCGATCACCTGTCCCGGTCCGCCGACGCCCGGCTCGCGGATCCGGCCCGCCGCACCCTGGCCGCCGACGGCCTCCGCCGCGAGGGCCGTCGGACGAAGGCCCTCGCCGCCGTCCCGAGCACCCCCGGCGTACTGGCGGTCCCCACCAAGCCCCACCGCACCCTGTACGACTGCCGGAACGGCACCGACCTGCCCGGCCGCCAGGTCCGCGACGAGGGTGACAAACCCACCTCGGACGCCAGCGTCAACCGCGCCTACGCCGGCCTCGGCGCCACCTTCGAGCTGCTGCTCTCGGCGTACGGGCGCAGCTCCATCGACGGCAAGGGGCTGCCGCTGATCGGCTCCGTGCACTACGGCGAGGAGTACAACAACGCGTTCTTCGACGGCGAGCAGATGGTCTTCGGGGACGGCGACGGCGAGATCTTCCTCGACTTCACCGTCGCGGTCGACGTGATCGCCCACGAGCTGGCCCACGGCCTGACGCAGCACACCGCCAACCTGCGCTACGAGGGCCAGTCGGGCGCGCTCAACGAGTCGGTGTCCGACGTCTTCGGCTCGCTGGTGAAGCAGTACTCGCTGGGCCAGAGCGCGGAGCAGGCCGACTGGCTGATCGGGGCCGGGCTGCTGGCGCCCCGGGTCAGCGGGGACGCGCTGCGCTCGATGAAGGCCCCGGGCACGGCGTACGACGACGACGTCCTCGGCAAGGACCCGCAGCCGGGCTCCATGGCGGACTACATCGAGACGGAGGAGGACAACGGCGGGGTCCACCTCAACTCCGGCATCCCCAACCGCGCGTTCCACCTCCTGGCCACCTCGCTGGGCGGGAACTCCTGGGAGCGTGCCGGGCAGATCTGGTTCGACGTGCTGACCGGTGGCGAGCTGACGGCCACCGCGGACTTCGCGGAGTTCGCCCGGCTGACGGTCGCGGCGGCGGGCGACCGCTTCGGCGCGGGCGACGAGCGGGAGGCGGTCCTGAAGGCCTGGTCGGAGGTGGGCGTTCCGACCCGGGCGTGACCCGGCCCGCCCAGGAGGCGGCCACGAAGCGGACGGATGGCCGCCGCTCCGGCAGGCGGGGTTGAGCGACCGCACGGCCCCCGATAGACAGGACCCCATGCGTATTCAGGTCAGCCGGACCGGCGGCTTCGCCGGCATCGCCCGCCGCCATGAGGTCGACACCGAGGGCCGGGCGGACGCCGCGGAGTGGCACTCGCTCGCCGAGGAGGCGCTCGCCTCCGCGCGGCACACCCCGACGACGGGGGTACCGGACGGCTTCCGGTACGAGATCACCGTCGGGGACCGCACCGTGTACTGCGCTGACCCCGATCTGACCGGGGCGCAGCGCACGCTGATCTCACGCGTCCTCAAGGAGGGCGCGTGAGATCGGCACCTTCGGCCGGACGTGTCTAGAACCCGAGCTTCCGCAGCTGCTTGGGATCGCGCTGCCAGTCCTTGGCGACCTTCACGTGCAGGTCCAGGAAGACCGGCGTGCCGAGCAGTGCCTCGATGTGCTTGCGGGACTTGGTGCCGACGTCCTTCAGCCGCTGGCCCTTCGGGCCGATGATGATGCCCTTCTGGCTGGGGCGCTCGATGTAGACGTTGGCGTGGATGTCCAGCAGCGGCTTGTCCGCCGGGCGGTCCGTGCGCGGCAGCATCTCCTCGACGACGACCGCGATGGAGTGCGGCAGCTCGTCGCGTACGCCCTCCAGCGCCGCCTCGCGGATCAGCTCCGCGACCATGACCATCTCCGGCTCGTCGGTGAGGTCGCCCTCCGGGTAGAGCGGCGGGCTCACGGGCAGCAGCGGGGCGATGAGGTCGGCGAGCAGGCTCACCTGCTGGTCCTTGACCGCCGAGACCGGGATGATCTCGGCCCACTCGAAGCCCAGTTCGTCGGCGAGCGCGGAGACGGCGATGAGTTGTTCGGCCAGCGCCTTCGACTCGACCAGGTCGGTCTTGGTGATGATGGCGATCTTGGGGGTCTTCTTGATCCCCGCGAGCTCCTTGACGATGTACTTGTCGCCGGGGCCGAGCTTCTGGTCGGCGGGCAGGCAGAAGCCGATGACGTCGACCTCGGCCCAGGTGGTCCGCACGACGTCGTTGAGCCGCTCGCCCAGGAGGGTGCGCGGCTTGTGGAGGCCGGGGGTGTCGACCAGGATCAGCTGCGCGTCGTCACGGTGCACGATGCCGCGCACCGTGTGCCGGGTGGTCTGGGGGCGGTTGGAGGTGATCGCCACCTTCTGACCGACGAGAGCGTTCGTGAGGGTGGACTTGCCCGCGTTGGGGCGGCCCACGAAGCAGGCGAAGCCGGCCCGGTGGGGGGAGGTGGTCTCCGCTTGCGCGGCAGCGGATTCTTGGTTCGGTCGAGCGCTCATGGCGACCATTCTCCCCGATCCCGGCGGCTGCGGAGCACAGTGGGCCGCGCGAGGTCGTCACGGACGCCTCACTCCGTACGCGAACGGCGTCGGCGGGCCCGTGCCCACAGGGCCCCTCCGGCGGCGACGAGCACCGCGAGCAGTCCGGCCAGGAGCCACGGCACGGCCAGGAACGTGACGGCCGCCGACTCCCGGGTGCCCTTCGCGGTGGCGGTGAGCTCGACCTCGGCCCGGTCCAGCTGCGGCGCCCCGTCCCAGGTCTCGGTCAGCCGGACCCGCTGGCGGGGCAGCAGCTCGGCGGGCGGCTTCGTCAGGCCGCGCCTCAGCAGGGTCCGGCCGAAGAGGCCCTCGGCGCGCAGGGCGACGGTGGGGGCGAGGGTGACGTTCCCCCGGTTGTGCAGGGTGTACGAGATGACGGCGCGGCTCGTGCCGGTGCCCGGGACCAGTGGGCGGTCCTGCTCGATCCGGATGTCCTCGACGGAGAGCGCGGGGACGGTGGGCCCGTTGACCCGCAGGTGGATCCGGGCGCCGACGGCCCGGCGGAGCCCGACGGCCAGGGCGCCGCGGCGGGTGGCCGCGACGCGTTCGTCCAGGGCGATCAGCGCGCCGGGGTGGTCGCCCGGCTCGGCGTTCTCCGGGACGGTGATGGTCAGGGGCACGGTGACCGAGGCCTTGGGACCCACGGTGACGGTGTCGCGGTCGGTGCGGGCCCAGGCGCCGATGGAGCGCTGCTTCTCCTTCCGGTCGCGGACCGCGAAGCCGCCGTCGCGCGGGGTGTTGTAGGCGTCGGCGGCGTACAGCCGCAGGGTCAGCGGCTTCGCGGTCTTGTTGGTGACGGTGACCCGGTCGGTGAGCGTGCTGCCCGGGGCGGCGAAGAGGTAGAGGGAGGGGCGCGTCCCGGACGGGCCGGTGGCCGGCCGGACGGACCAGCTGCCGTTGTCCGCCGGGTGGGCGGCGGGCGTGGTGAGGAGGAGCAGGGCAGCTGTCAGGAGGAGTACGGAGAGCTTGCGCACGGTACGGGACCCCCAGGTCGCGTCCGGGTGGAGTGGGCCGGCCGGGTGCGCGCCCGGCCCACGGTGGTGAGGCCGAGGGCCTCGGGTGCGGGTCGGTGCCTCAGGTGAGCGTGAGGGTCAGCACGCCCGCGTAGGAACCGGCCCCGGTGAAGGCGGGCACGTCCAGGGAGAGCCCCGCGTCGACGGTGAACTCCCCTCCGGTGGCCGCCCCGTCGGGCGTGGACGCCAGGGTGGCCCCGCCGCTGCCGACCGTTCCGGCGCTGCCCGCCGCGCAGGTGCTCGGGCTGCCGGGCTTCGTGGCGCAGGACGGGGTCCAGTCGAGGGCGTCGGCGCTGATCCGCGCCCCGCCCGGCCCCTTGAAGTCGGTGACCTTTCCGGTGAGGGACCAGCCCGCGGGGCCGCCGCGGAAGTCCTCGACGGTCACCGTGCGCAGGTCGCCGGTGGAGGCGCCACCCCGGCCGAAGTCGACCCCGGACAAGGGGACGCTGTCGCCGGCCTGGGTCATGGACAGGGTGCCCGGACGGACGGTCGTGGTGAGCTGCTGGCTGCCGTCGGGGATCTCACCGCCCCCGGTGACGGTGTACGCCAGCGGGCCCGCGCCCTTCTCCGCGTCCCAGGCGCCGCCCTCGTAGGCGACGATGCCGGTGGTGTCCGGGTCGCTGACGGCGAGCCGGGCGGTGAAGGCCCCGGACGCGTCGGCGGTGGCCGTGGTGGTGTCACCGGTCTGCGCGTCGCCGTCGCGGCCCGCCACGGTGATGCCCGCGCCCGGGGTGAACTTCGTGCCGGTGACGGTGACTTCGTCGCCCGCCTGCCCGGAGGCGGCCGAGAGCCGGACGCCTCGTTCGTTGACCTGGCCGCCGCCGGTGGCGACGACGGTCTCCGACACGGGGGCGGGCGGACCCGTCACCGTGCAGGGGGTGTCCAGCTCCATGATGTAGCTGGTGTGGATGTTGTAGTCGCCGGGCGACAGGGTGATCGCGCCGGGTGCGGTGACGGTGAACGTGCCCGTCATGGCGAACGACGGGAAGGCGCCCTTGCCGGGGACCGGGGGGTTCTTCTTCGGCCCCGCGACGGTGACGTCGCCGCTCTGCGCACCGCCGAGGGTGACCTTCCCGGTCGGCGTCATGATGTCGGCGGGCAGGGCCAGGTCGACCGGGTTGCTGGCGGCGGGCACGACCACGGTGTAGGTCACGGCGACGGTGTCGCCGACCTGCGGGGTCGCGTCGTCGACGGTGATCTGCGCGGTCGTGGTGCCGTCGATGGGCGGGATGCCCGCGATGGGCGGCGGGATGCAGTGGGTGGGGAAGTCCACCTCGACGGAGGCCGTCGCGGCGGCCTGCGCCGGACCCCCGAGCAGCCCTCCCCCGGTGACGACGAGTGCGGTGATGCCCAGGGCGGCGGCCCAGCGGCGCCGCGGTTCGGTGGATCTTCGCATGGTCGGTCGCATGAATTCGGTGCCCTCCTGCGGAAAGCGGTACGGCGGCTCTTCCGTACCGGCAGGGGGCCATTGATGACCCGGGCGAAAAAGAAGTCAATGCAGACGAAATGCGGTGACTGATGGCCCATCAGATGATGGCATGATCGGCGGCCGGGCGGGGTTGCCCCTTCGGCCGACCGCCGGGCGGGCGCGTTCGGCCCGCCTTCACACGCCGGATCAGCCCGCCGTCACGCGCCCCGCTCAGCCCGCCGTCACGCGGCCCCGCAGCGTGCCGTCCGGGCCCGCGAGCAGCACCGGGGTGTCCGGTCCGCCGAGGTCCCGCACCGCGGCCCGGTCGTCGTCCGAGAGCGTCCCGGCGGCGGAGACGACCGCGGCCGCCTCCAGCGAGCCGGCGCCGCTGGCCACCGCCATGGCGACGGCGGTCTGCAGGGCGCTGAGCTTCAGCGACTCCAGCGCCACCGTGCCCGCGACATACGTGCGTCCCGTCTCGTCGCGTACGGCGGCGCCCTCGGGCACCCCGTTGCGGGCACGGGCGCTGCGCGCCAGGGTGACGATCTTGCGGTCCTCGGCGTCGAGCTCCGTGGTGTCGGTCATGGCACGAGCATACGAAGCGGGCGGCGGGCCCGCGCAGGTCACCCCGGCACCGGGAGTACCGGAAGTCTCCGGCCGTCCGGAACCGGTCACCCCGGCACCGGGTACAACGAGCCGCGCCGCCCCTCCGCCGAGGCGAGCCACTGGAGCCTGGCCTCGCAGCCGGTGCCGGGCAGCGGAGTGTGGAGGACGATCGCCAGGTCCGGCCGGGCGGGCACCCGCAGCTGGGTGGACTCCAGGGACAGGCGGCCGACCACCGGGTGCTCGACCTCCTTGCGGTTCTGTCCCGCGGGGGCGATGTCGCGCCGCTCGTACAGCTCGGCGAAGAGGGGGCTGGCCGCCTTCGCCTCCTCGGCCACGGCCCGGAAACCGTCGTCCTCGGGCGCCTCCGAGCAGGCCGCCCGGAACTGCGCCACCACCTGGGGGGCCAGCGCGTCCCAACTCGCCCCGGTGCGGTTGCGGTAGACGGGGTCGGTGAAGAAGGCGATGAGGCAGTTCTGCCGGATGCCCGGGCGCATGCCGAGCACCGAGGCGGCGGCCTCGTTGTACAGGACGGTGTTCCAGTACCGGTCCATGATGTGGGCCGGGTAGGGCATCCAGGCGTCGATGAGCCTGGTCAGCCCCTCGCACATGTCGGCGTCGGCCGGATCGACCTCGGGCGGGGGCGGGTTCAGCCCGGCCAGCGCGTACAGATGACGGCGCTCCGCGCTGCTCAGGCGCAGCACCCGGGCGACGGAGTCCAGCACCTGCGGGGAGACGGTGATGTCGCGGCCCTGCTCCAGCCACTGGTACCAGGAGACGCCCACCCCGGCGAGGACGGCGACCTCCTCGCGACGCAGCCCCGGGGTGCGGCGGCGGGCTCCCCCGGGCAGCCCGGCCTCGTCCGGGGTGACGCGGGCCCGGCGGCTCCTGAGGAAGGCACGCAGTTCGGCGAGGCGATGGGCTTTCGTGTCGTCCGCCGCCTGCTGGGCCACTGTGGCCACGTACTCCCCCTGGTGTCCGTGTGTGCGCCTGCCTGGTGGTGCGGGCAACAGGATAAGTTCCCGCTCCCCACGGTTATTCCGGCCGCCGCAGGGTGGGAGGCATGGCGATCGAATCCCCTCCCACCTCCCCTCCCGCCGCTGCGTCCTCCGCTCCGGTTTCCGCACCGCCCCGGCTCTCCGGCCGGGCCCGGCTGGTCCTCTTCGTGCTGTGCGCCGCCCAGTTCATGGTGGCCCTGGACTTCTCCGTGCTGAACGTGGCGCTGCCGGTGCTCGGCAAGGACCTCGGGCTGAGCACCACGGGCCTCCAGTGGGCCGTCACCGCGTTCGCGCTGCCGTCCGGGGGCTTCCTGCTGCTCTTCGGGAGGATCGCCGATCTGTACGGGCGACGCAGGCTGTTCCTCATCGGGCTCACCCTCTTCGGCGCCTCGTCCCTGCTGGCGGCACTGGCCTGGGACCCGGCCTCCTTCCTCGCCGGGCGGGCGCTCCAGGGCCTGGGGGCGGCGGTCATCGTGCCGACCGGGATGTCCCTGCTGACCACCACGTTCCCCGAGGGGCCGTTGCGCGACCGGGCGCTCGGGATCAGCGGAACGCTGATGTCGCTCGGCTTCACGGTGGGCATGGTCGCGGGCGGTGCGCTGACCGAGACGCTGGGCTGGCGCTCCACGATGGGCCTGCTGGCGGTGGCCTCGGTCGTGGTGCTGGTGCCGGCCCCGAGGATCCTGGCCGAGTCGCGCACGAAGGACCGGCCCAGGCTGGACGTGCCGGGCGCGGTGAGCGTCACCGGCGGTCTGCTGGCGCTGATCTACGCACTGTCCACGGCGGCGGAGCGCGGCTTCGGCGGCGTGGACGTGCTGGTCACCCTGTTCCTCGGCGTCGCGCTGCTCTCGGCGTTCGCCGTGGTGGAGTCCCGCTCGGCGGCCCCGCTGGTGTCGCTGCCGATGCTGCGGCGGCGGACGGTGGCGTTCGGCAACCTGGGCGGCCTGGTGACCTTCTCGATGATGAGCACCGTCGTCTTCGTCCTGACCCTGTACCTCCAGGAGGTCCTGGACCTCTCACCGTTCTCCACCGGTCTGGTCTTCGGAGTGCAGGGCGTGCTGTCGGTGGTGGCGGGAATGTACGCGCCGAAGCTGATCGGCCGGATCGGCGCCCGCCGGACCCTGGCGCTGTCGCTGCTCGGCCAGGGGTTGTTCATCGGCGCACTGCTGGGCCTGGGGCCGGATACGGGGGTGCTGCTGGCTACGGCCGCGGTGTCGCTGTCCAGCATGTTCCACCTGGGCGCGATCATCTCGTACGGGCTGACCGTGACGTCCGGCGTCCCGGACGAGGAGCAGGGCCTGGCGACCGGTCTGGTCACCACGACCCAGCAGGTCGGCCTCACGGTCGGCATCCCGCTGCTGGGCGTGCTGGCCACGACGCAGGACACGCTGTTCGACGGCGTACGGACGGTGGTCGCGGTCGCGGGGGCCGTTCTGCTGGCGGCGGGCGCGGCGGTGGCGGCCGGACTGCGGCGGAGCTGAGCCGAGCACGAGGACGGGCCCGCCCGGGAGGAGGCGGGCCCGTTCTCGTACGCACTCCTCTACGGGCGGTCCAGCCGCAGCCGCTCCGCCTTCGGGAGTCCGGCGACCACCAGGTCGTAGGAGTCCTCGACCAGCTCGCGCAGCAGCCGGTCCGGGACGCCGGAGACGGTGACCGTGTTCCAGTGGCGCTTGTTCATGTGCCAGCCGGGCACGATCGCGGGGTGCGTCCCGCGCAGCCGGATCGCCTCGTCGGGATCGCACTTGAGGTTGACGGTCAGCGGCCGACCGTCCAGCGCGGTGAGGGCGAACATCTTGCCCAGCACCTTGAAGACGGAGGTCTCCGGTCCGAACGGGAACTCCTCCACGCTCGCGTTGAACTCCAGGCAGAAGGCCCGCAGCCGCTCCGGCGTCATTCCGCTTCCTTCTCCCCGGTCTCCTCGGTCTCCTTGTGCTCCGGCTCGACGAGCACCGTGACGATCTTGTTCCGGCGGCCCGCGGGGGATTCCGCGGTGAGCCGGAGCCTACGGCCGTCGGGCAGCTCGACGGGCGCGGACGCACCGGCGATCGGGACCCGGCCGAGCGCCTTGGCGAGCAGGCCGCCGACGGTCTCCACGTCCTCGTCGTCGTATTCGTCGAGGTCGAAGAGGTCGCCGAGGTCCCCGATGTCGAGCCGGGCGGTGACCCGGTAGCAGCCGTGTTCCAGCTCCTGGACGGGCGGCAGCTCCCGGTCGTACTCGTCGGTGATCTCGCCGACGATCTCCTCCAGGATGTCCTCGATGGTGACGATGCCCGCGGTGCCGCCGTACTCGTCGATGACGACCGCGACATGGCTGCGGTCCTGCTGCATCTCGCGCAGCAGGTCCCCGGCGTTCTTGGTGTCGGGGACGAAGGCGGCGGGGCGCATCGCGGTGGAGACGGGGTCGGCCTCGGACTCGCGGTTGATGTGCGTCTTGCGGACCAGGTCCTTCAGATAGACGATCCCGACGACGTCGTCCTCGTTCTCGCCGGTGACCGGGATCCGGGAGAAGCCGGAGCGCAGGGCGAGGGTGAGGGCCTGCCGGATCGTCTTGTAGCGCTCGATGGAGACCAGATCGGTGCGCGGCACCATGACCTCGCGGACCAGGGTGTCGCCCAGCTCGAAGACCGAGTGCACCATGCGGCGCTCGTCGTCCTCGATGAGCGATTCCGCCTCGGCGAGGTCGACCATGGCGCGCAGCTCGGCCTCGCTGGCGAACGGGCCCTTGCGGAACCCCTTGCCCGGGGTCAGCGCGTTGCCGACGAGGATCAGCAGCTGCGGGATCGGCCCCATGATCCTGGCCAGCGGCACCAGGACGTACGCGGAGGCCGTGGCCGTGTTCAGCGGGTGCTGGCGGCCGATGGTGCGCGGGGAGACGCCGATGGCGACGTAGCTGACGAGCACCATCACGCCCATCGCGACGGCCAGCGCCTCCCAGGTCTCGGGCAGTTCCTGGAGACAGGCGTAGGTGACGAGGACCCCGGCCGACATCTCGCAGGCGACCCGCACCAGCAGGGCGACGTTGAGATAGCGGGTCGGGTCGGCCGCGATCTGCGCCAGCTTCGCGCTGCCGCGCCGGCCTGACCGGACCGCCTCGTCCGCCCGGAAGCTGGAGGTGCGGGCGATGCCGGCCTCCGCGCAGGCGGCCAGCCAGCCGACGACGACCAGCAGCACGGCCCCGATGATCAAGGGCGTGCTCACGAGACGGTGGGGGCGGGGGACGCGCCGGTGAGCCCGTGCTCTCCGCGCCAGCCGTCCACGATGGCGGCCTGGAGACCGAACATCTCGGCCTTCTCGTCCGGCTCCTCGTGGTCGTACCCCAGCAGGTGCAGCACTCCGTGGACGGTCAGGAGTTGGAGCTCCTCGTCCATGGAGTGCTGCGTCGGGGCCTCTTCGCCCTGCCTCTTCGCGACCTCCGGGCAGAGCACGATGTCACCGAGGAGTCCCTGCGGGGGCTCCTCGTCGTCCTTGGCCGGCGGACGGAGCTCGTCCATCGGGAAGGACATGACATCGGTCGGACCGGGGAGGTCCATCCACTGGATGTGCAGTTGCTCCATGGCGTCGGTGTCCACCACGATCACCGAGAGCTCGGACAGCGGGTGGATCCGCATCCGGGCCAGTGCGTAGCGGGCGATGTCGAGGATCGCCTGCTCGTCGACCTCGGTTCCGGACTCGTTGTTGACGTCGATCGACATGGTGCGCTGCGACTACTTCCCTTTTCGGCGGTCGCGTCGGCCGTCTTCGCGGCCTTCCGCCTGACCGTCCTGCTGACCGTTTCGGCTGTCGTACTTCTCGTACGCGTCGACGATACGGCCGACGAGCTTGTGCCGGACGACATCCTGGGAGGTGAGCCGGGAGAAGTGCACGTCGTCCAGGCCCTCCAGGATGTCCTGGACCTGCCGCAGCCCGCTCTTGGTGCCGCTCGGCAGGTCGACCTGGGTGACGTCACCGGTGATGACGATCTTGGAGTCGAAGCCGAGGCGGGTGAGGAACATCTTCATCTGCTCGGCGCTGGTGTTCTGCGCCTCGTCGAGGATGATGAACGCGTCGTTGAGCGTACGGCCACGCATGTACGCCAGTGGCGCGACCTCGATCGTGCCCGCCGCCATCAGCCGCGGGATCGAGTCGGGGTCGAGCATGTCGTGCAGGGCGTCGTAGAGCGGGCGCAGATACGGGTCGATCTTGTCGAACAGGGTGCCCGGCAGGAAGCCGAGCCGCTCCCCCGCCTCGACCGCGGGCCGGGTCAGGATGATCCGGCTGACCTGCTTCGACTGGAGGGCCTGCACGGCCTTGGCCATGGCGAGGTAGGTCTTGCCCGTACCGGCGGGACCGATGCCGAACACGATCGTGTGCTGGTCGATCGCGTCCACGTACCGCTTCTGGTTGAGCGTCTTGGGGCGGATGGTGCGGCCGCGGTTGGAGAGGATGTTCTGCGTGAGCACCTCGGCGGGCGTCTCGCCCTGGGGGTCTCCCTGCCCGTTGCCGGCCGCCCTGAGCATGGCGATCGACCGTTCCACTGCGTCCTCCGTCATCGGCGCTCCGGTGCGGAGCACGAGCATCATCTCGTCGAACAGGCGTTGGATGAGGGCGACGTCGGCAGCCTCGCCCGTGGCACTGATCTCGTTGCCCCGGACATGGATGTCGGCCGCCGGGAAAGCCTCTTCGATCACGCGCAACAGCGAGTCACCCGATCCCAGGAGCATCACCATGGGGTGTGCGGCCGGGATCCTGATCTGGGCACGCGCCTGCGGCTGTGTGGGTGTCTGAGTCATGGGCCGGCCCTCGGGCCTGCGCATACCTCCCGTTGCAGGGTTCTCGCTGCTCGACAACCTCTGGACATCCAAGCCTACGACCTGGCGGTGACAACGCGGAGTCCTTTTACCGCCCGTGTGTGCGACTCGGGCCGGCGGCCGCTCACTGCCGGAAGCCGATCGTGGGCACCGCGCGCCGCAGCGGCCAGGCGCGGGCCGAGGCGGGCAGGAGGTCGTCCAGGAAGGCGTAGCGCTCCAGGGCGGCGGGGTCCTGGCTCGCGCAGGTGCGGATCAGCTGCCACCAGGCGGCGACCTCGGCCCAGCCGGGAGCGGAGAGCGAGCCGCCGAACTCCTGGACCGAGAGGGCGGCGGTGAGCCCGGCGAAGGCGAGGCGGTCGGCGAGCGGCCAGTCGGCGAGGGTGCCGGTCACGAAGCCGGCGACGAAGACGTCCCCGGCGCCCGTGGGGTCGAGCGCCTCCACCTCGATGGCGGGCACGGCCGCGGCGGCTCCGGTGCGGCCGTCCACCGCGTACGCGCCCTCGGCGCCCAGGGTGACCACGGCGAGCGGGACCCGCTCGGCGAGCGCGTGGGCGGCGGCGCGCGGGCAGTCGGTGCGGGTGTAGCGCATCGCCTCCTCGGCGTTGGGCAGGAACGCCTCGCAGTGCGCCAGGTCGGGCAGGGCGTCCAGGTCCCAGCGGCCGGTCTCGTCCCAGCCGACGTCGGCGAAGATCAGCGCTCCGTTCCTGGCGGCGGTGGCCACCCAGGGCTCGCTCCGGCCCGGGGCGAGCGAGGCGATGGCGGCGCGGGCGCGCGGCGGGCAGTGCGGGAAGGCGGGGGCTGCGGCGGGGGCCGCAGCAGGGACCGCGGCTCCGCTGGAGACCGGGGTCCCGATGGGTGGTGCTGCGGTGCCGGGGGGCGCGGAGGGTGGGTGTGGCGTTGCGGTGCCGGGGGGCGCGGGTGCCTCGTGGCCGTGCGAGACCATCGTGCGCTCGCCCTCGTACGCCATGGAGACGGTGACCGGGGAGTGCCAGCCGGGGACGGTGTGCGACATCGACAGGTCGATTCCCTCGCCCTGTTCGAGGGCGTCCCAGCAGTACTCCCCGTAGTGGTCGTCACCGAAGGCGGCGGCGAGGGAGGTGTGCAGGCCGAGGCGGGCGAGGGCGGTGGCCATGTTGGCGACGCCGCCGGGGCTGGAACCCATGCCCCGCGCCCAGGACTCGGTCCCGCGCACGGGGGCGCTGTCCAGGCCGGTGAAGATGATGTCCAGGAAGACCGGGCCCGTCAGGAAGACGTCGCAGGCGGGATCCCGGGGGGCGCGCAGCGCCTGTAGCGGGTCGATGCCCGGAGTGTCTGTGCTCACCGTGCGCTCCCGGGGTCGTGCGGCGGATCTCGGCGGGATCCGGACCGTGTGAGGTGCGGCCAGTCTGCCCGATACGCCCGGGGGAACGCAGCGACTGCGGCCATGTGTTCGCAGCACGCCTGACCTGCATAAACATGCGCTAATACCCTGTGTTTTCCTGCATAAACGCATAAGTGGCCCAGATCACAGCGAGGCGGCTTTCGGCGGGCCGGAAGCGCTTGATACAAATTGCCCCGCGAGCACCTTCTGGGGTCTTCTCCGACGAGAGCCGCATATCCCAGCAATCCGCCGCAGACCCTTGTCGTACCCGCATGCCTTCGCATGCCTCCGTTCGCTTCGCTGTGCCCCGCTCCACCCCCGCTCCACTCCCCCTCCCCCCTCCCCCTGCCTGCTCAGGCATGTCTTCAGGAACGCCCATGTCCTCGCGCCCTGGTGCCGCGTGGCCCCTGGTGGCCGTGTTCACCGCCGGTTACCTCGCCTCCTATCTGCTCCCCACGCTCGTCGGCCGGCTCAGCGCCCAGCTGGGGCTGAGTCCCGCCCAGGCGGGCCTGGTCGGCAGCGCCCTGCTCCTCAGCTCGGCCGGCGCCGGCTTCTCCCTGGCCGGCCGGGTCGAGCGGTACGGGGCACGCACCCCCGCCCGCGTCGGGCTTCTGCTGGCCGCCATCGGTTACGGGTCCGCCGCGCTCGCCGGGTCCGTGCCGCTGGTGGTGCTCGGCGTGGTGGTCGGCGGCTTCGGCTCCGGCACGGCGACGGCGGTCGCCGCGGCCGGGATCGCCGCCCGGCGCGACCCGCACCGGACGTCCTCGCTCGGGCTGCTCACCGTGTCCGCCACCGCGGGCGTCCTCTATCTGACGATCCCCCACCTGGGCGGCGGCCACCGGCTTCCGTTCGCGGCGATCGCCCTGGTCGCCCTGCTCGTCTGGCCCGCGACCGCCCGGCTCGGCGGTGTGACGACGGCCGAGGAGACCGTCCCGCCGATCACCGGCCGGCTTCCGCACCGCCGCTCCGGGCTCGTCCTGGCGGGCGGCATGCTCGTCTGGTCCATGGCGCAGAACGCGCTGTGGGGCGTGAGCAGCCGCATCGGCGCGGTGCAGGTGGGGCTGTCCGAGGTCACCGTCGGCGCGGTGTTCGCCGCCGCGCTCGGAGCGGGGCTGCTCGGTGTGACGGGCGCGGGGCTGCTCGGCGCCCGGCTCGGCCGGGCGGTGCCGATCGGGCTGGGGACCGTGGTGATCGCGGCGAGCATCGTGCTCAGCTCATCGGCCCGGGACCTCGGATCGTTCGCGACCGGGGAGATCATGTGGAACACCTTCTACCCGGTGGTCCTCTCCTACCTCATCGGTCTTGCCGCCTCCCTGGACGTGCGCGGCCGCTGGGCGGTGCTGGCGGGCTCGGCCTCCTCCGTGGGGGTGGCCTGCGGTCCGCTGCTGGGCAGCGTGCTCTCCGCGGAGGCCGGCTATCCCACGATGGGGCTGATCCTGGGGGCGGCCACCCTGCTGGTCGCCGCCCCGGTGACCGCCGTGGCGCTGCACGCCGGCGGCCGTCCGCTGGTGCCCGGTTCGGTGCGCCGTCGCGGTGGCGCCCCGGCCGCCCTGCTCGCCGCCACCACCGGGAGCCTGCCCGGTGCGGTGCCGAAGCTCGGCTCACCGGAGCAGGCCGTCACGGAGCTGCGGGTCCCGGCCCTGCGGCGCAGGCGGCTGGTGCGCAGCGCGATCCGGACGGCCGGTCCGGACGGCGATTCCGGTCAGTCGAACGCGTACGCCTCGACCTCGGACAGGTAGCGCGCCCGGCGCTCCTCGTCGTGGTCGAGGAAGGCCGCCTCGAAGGAGTTGCGGGCGAGGGTGCGCAGGTGCTCCGGCTCCAGGGCGAGCGCGTCGCGGACGGCGTCGAAGTTGTCTCCGGCGTATCCGCCGAAGTAGGCGGGGTCGTCGGAGTTCACCGTGCAGTGGAGTCCGGCGGCCAGCATCGCCGGCAGCGGGTGGTCCGCGAGCTTGTCGACCGTGCGCAGCCTCACGTTCGACAGCGGGCAGAGCGTGAGCGGCACCCGGTCGGCGACCAGCCGCTCCACCAGCTCCGGGTCCTCCATGCAGCGCAGCCCGTGGTCGATGCGTTCGACGCCGAGGACGTCCAGGGCCTCCCTGATGTACTCCGGCGGGCCCTCCTCGCCCGCGTGGGCCACCTTGCGCAGGCCGAGGGCGGTGGCCGCCTCGTACACCTCGCGGAACTTGGCGGGCGGGTGGCCGACCTCGGCGGAGTCCAGGCCGATCGCGCTGATCCGGTGCAGATACGGCTTCGCGGCGTCCAGGGTGCCGAGGGCCGATTCGGCGGAGAGGTCGCGCAGGAAGCACATGATCAGCTGGGTGGAGACGCCGTGCTTCTCCTCGCTGCGCTCCAGCGCCCGGCCGATCCCCTCGATGACGGTGCCGATCGGGACGCCCCGGGCGGTGTGCGCCTGCGGGTCGAAGAAGATCTCGGCGTGCCGGACGCCCTGGGCGGCGGCGCGGGCGAGGTAGGCGTCGACGAGTTCGGCGAAGTCGTCCTCGGTGCGCAGGACTGCCATCAGCGCGTAGTACAGGTCGAGGAAGGACTGGAGGTCCTCGAACCGGTAGGCGGCGCGCAGTTCGTCGGTGGTGGCGTAGGGCAGGGCCATGCCGTTGCGCTCCGCGAGGGCGAAGGCCAGCTCGGGTTCGAGGGTGCCTTCGATGTGGAGGTGGAGTTCTGCCTTGGGGAGGGGCACGGTGTCTCGCAAACGGTGGTGCTGATGGGGAAAAACGGGGAGGACGGGGTCGGTTCAGTGGTGCCGGGTGGGGACCGGGACCCGGATCAGGTCCTGGGCGACGGTGAGTTCCCCGTCGAAGCCGGCGGCGCGTGCCTGGGTCTCGAAGAGCTCCGGGTCGCCGTAGCGCTGGGAGAAGTGGGTGAGCACGAGGTGGCGGACGCCCGACTCCTTCGCCACCCGGGCGGCCTGCCCGGCGGTCAGGTGCCCGTGGTCGACGGCCAGCTTCTCGTCCTCGTCGAGGAAGGTCGACTCGATGACGAGCAGGTCGCAGCCCTCGGCGAGCGCGTACACCCCGTCGCAGAGCCGGGTGTCCATGACGAACGCGAACCGCTGGCCGCGCCGCTCCTCGGAGACCTGCTCCAGCGTGACGCCGCCGAGGACGCCGTCGCGCTGGAGACGGCCCACGTCCGGTCCGGCGATGCCGTGCTCCTTCAGCAGGGCGGGCAGCATGCGCCGGGTGTCGGGCTCGGTGAGGCGGTAGCCGTACGACTCGACCGGGTGCGAGAGCTTCCTGCTGTCCAGGGTGTACGCCGGAGTGGTGGCGAGGACTCCGCCGGCTCCGGCGACCGGGGCCTGGTTCAGCTGGACGGTCTCGCGGTAGGCGGTGGCGTACCGCAGCCGGTCGAAGAAGTGCTGCCCGCTCGCCGGGTAGTGCGCGGTCACCGGGTGCGGCACCCGGTCGAGGTTGATCCGCTGGATGACCCCGGCGAGCCCGAGGGAGTGGTCGCCGTGGAAGTGGGTGACGCAGATCCGGTGGATGTCGTGCGCGGCGACCCCGGCCCGCAGCATCTGGCGCTGGGTGCCCTCGCCGGGGTCGAGGAGGATGCCCTCGCCGTCCCAGCGCAGCAGATAGCCGTTGTGGTTGCGGTGCCGGGTGGGGACCTGGCTGGCGGTGCCGAGCACCACCAGCTCGCGTACGGACATGGTCGGGGCGCTCCGTTATCCGGGGGGCCACTGGAGGCCGCGGCCGCCCAGGACGTGTGCGTGGGCGTGGAAGACGGTCTGGCCGGCGCCGGAGCCCGTGTTGAGGATGATCCGGTATCCGCTGCCGTCGACCTTCTCCTCGGCGGCGACCTCTCCGGCCTCGCGCAGGACGTCCGCCGCGATGAGCGGTTCGGCGGCGGCGAGGGAGGCGGCGTCCGGGTAGTGGACCTTCGGGATGACCAGGACGTGGGTCGGGGCCTGCGGGTTGATGTCGCGGAAGGCGACGGTGGTCTCGCTCTCGCGGACGATGGTCGCCGGGATCTCTCCCGAGACGATCTTGCAGAACAGGCAGTCGGACTGCGGCTCTCCCGCCATGGCCGGGCCTCCTCGTCGCTGGTGGTCGCTTCGGTTCTCCGAAGATCGGTACACGGGCATGCTATCGGGGCCGCTGCGGGCGAGGTGGGCGGTCCGGACGGCCGGCGCGGGTCAGCGCCTGCGCGGGCGGTCGAACCAGATGGTCAGCAGGACCGGTACGAGCCCGGTCCAGAACAGCACCTGCGGTAGGCCGCGTCCGCTCCACGGGACCAGGGCGATCACCACGGCGAACAGCGTCCCCCAGACCGCTTGGGCCAGCACCAGGCGCGCCCAGAACATCCTCCTCAGCAAGGACTGGAGGGAGAGCCGGACCCCTTGGCGAAGACTGCGGTAGCGCAGCAGCGCGCCGAGGCCCCAGGCCACCGCCATCAGGAACAGCGCGTAGAGGCGCATGCCGAGCGGCAGCGGCAGTTCCTTGGGGGTCTCACCCTCGGTGGGGAAGAGGTCGACGCAGACCCCCGCGATACAGAGGCTCAGCACCGCGAGCCAGCGGGTCCCGCGGAGCATGCGGAAGACGGTCTGGTCCAGTCGGGCGCGCATGCTGGTGGAGTCGGGGGAGGCGGCGAGGGCGTCCGCGTACGCCGAGGCCTTCGCCGGAAGACGCGCTCCGGGGGCGGCGGCCCGCATCCCGGCGTACTCCTCCACCGCCCAGGCGTCCTCCGGGTCCAGGCGGAGGGCCTGCCTCACGGCGAACTCCCGGATCTCGCCGGCATCGGGCCGCCCCGAGAAGGTCGCCGACTTCCACAGCGCGTAATAGGCCCCGCCGTACTCGGGGTTGAGGCGGACCGCCTGCTCGGCCGCCGCGACCGAGTCGAGCATCCGCTCCGGCCAGGCCATGAGCGCCTCGGACAGGGCGACATGGGCCATCGCGGACTGGGGGGCCAGCCGGACGGCTTCCAACGCGGCGGCGAGCGCCTCGTCCCTGCGGCCGGTGCGCCGCAGCCCGTACGTCCGCACCACCAGCGCGTCCCAGTCGTCGGGGGCGATCCTCAGGGCCTCGGCGGTCGTGCGGATCACCTCGTCGAACTCGCGCGACGCGAGGTGGCAGCGTGCGAGCTGGACCCAGGCCGCGCCGTCCTCGCCGTCCTCCGCGAGCCGGCGGGCCAGCAGGTCCTTGGCTTCGTCGTCGCGGCCCAGGGCGTGCAGGGCCTCGGCCTGTTCGGTGAGCGGGTGCTGAGTCGTCACAGGCGTCGCTTCTTCTTGAGGTAGGCGAGCAGATCGTCGTAGGACCCACCGTCGTTGGCGAACATGGCGACGTTGCGGGCGGTGGCGAACCAGGGTTCGGTCGAGGGCCGTACCGCCTTGGCGGCGGCCAGCAGGTCCTTCATGTTGATCATCCGGACGGTGCCGGTGCGGGCCGAGTCGAGGAGGGCCGTCTCGGACGCGGACTCGCAGAGGTGGGCGAGATCGGCGCCGGAGAAGTCCTCGGTGACCTTGACGAGCTTGCCGAGGTCGACGGATTCGATGGGCCGCTCACGCAGGTGGTAGCGGAGGATCGCCTCCCGCGCGGCGGCGTCGGGCGGCAGCACGAGCAGGGTGCGGTCCAGGCGGCCGGGGCGGCGCAGCGCGATGTCCACGTCCCAGGGGATGTTGGTGGCGGCGAGCACGAAGACGCCCTCGTTGGCTCCGTCGACGCCGTCGAGTTCGGTGAGGAGTTGATTGACGGTGTTGCGCATGCCGCTGGTGGCCGTACGGCTGCGCTTGGCGCCGAGTGCGTCCAGCTCGTCGAGGAACACCACACAGGGGGCCAGTCGGCGGGCGGTCTCGAAGACCTCGTGCATGTTGCGCTCGGAGTTGCCGATCCACATGTCGAGGACATCGTTGACCGAGACGGAGAGGAAGCGGGCGCCCAGCTCGCCGGCGACGGCGCGGGCGATGAACGTCTTGCCGCAGCCGGGCGGCCCGTAGAGGAGGAGTCCGCCGCGCAGGCTCTTGCCGAAGAGCCTGCGCAGTTCGGGGTTGCGCATGGGGGCCAGGAAGGCCGCTTCGAGGCGCTCCTTGACCTCGTGCATCCCGCCGACGTCGGCGAGGCGCAGCGTGGGCGCCTCGGTCTCCCACGCCGCGGCGTCCCCGGGATCGCCGCTGCCGTCCACGGTCAGCGCCTCGGGGGCGGCGCCGGGCGGCGGTGCCTGGGCGGACGGCCGGGACGGTGCCTGGGCGGGCAGCCGGGACGGTGCCTGGGCGGGCGGCCGGGACGGTGCCTGGGCGGGCGGCCGGGACGGTGCCTGGGCGGGCGGCCGGGGCGGCGCGGACACGAAGCGGGGCGGGACCACGTCCTTGATCTCGTCCTCGGCGGACCGCCAGTCGAACCCGCTTGCCGGGGTGGGGCTTTCGGGCGCGGCGGCGTCCTCGCCCGGGGCCCCGGGAGCGCGGGCCGGCCTCGGCAGGCCCATCGCCCGCATCATGAGTCCCCGTGCCGCCGCGTCCCCCGGCGCGTGCTGGAGCGCCACCGCGGCCTGGGCCACGGCGGCTTCGGCCTGCCCCTCGTCGAGCAGCAGCTCCGCCAGGTGCAGTCGCAGAGGCACGTCCGCGGGCGCCGCGTCGACGGCGGTGCGCAGGCTCATGATCAAAGGCGACTCGGTGGACATGACTTCACTCTACGTAACGTCACTGACAACAGACCGCCCGGGTTCACTCGCGGGCGCTCTTCCTCCCGACCGGGCTGAGCCGGCCCGACGCCCGCGTCGGGCCGGCTCAGCCCCAGCGGCCGGTGCGTCCCAGCAGCAGCGCGGTCGCGGCCGTCCCGGCGGTGGAGGTGCGCAGCACGCTGCGGCCGAGCCGGTAGGGGCGGGCGCCCGCCTCGGCGAAGGCGGCCAGCTCCTGCGGGGAGACGCCGCCCTCCGGTCCGACGACGAGCACGATCGTGCCCTCGGCGGGGAGTTCGGCGGTGGCGAGGGGAGTGCTGTCGTGGTCGCGGTCCTCGTGGAGGACGGCGGCGAAATCGGCGGCGGCGAGCAGGCCGGCGACCTGCTTGGTCGTCATGGCCTCGGCCACCTCGGGGAAGCGGACCCGGCGGGACTGCTTGCCCGCCTCCCGCGCCGTGACGCGCCACTTCGACAGCGCCTTGGCTCCGCGCTCGCCCTTCCACTGGGTGATGCAACGGGCCGCCTGCCAGGGCACGATCGCGTCGACGCCGGTCTCGGTCATCGTCTCGACGGCCAGCTCGCCGCGGTCGCCCTTGGGGAGTGCCTGGACGACGGTGATCCGCGGGGTGGGCGCGGGCTCCTCGTGGATGCTGCTCAGGCCGGTGACCGTGAGCCGGTCCTTGCCCTCGGTGGCCCGCACGACTCCCTCCGCCCAGTGGCCGAGCCCGTCGGTGAGGACGACGTCCTCGCCGGGGTCGAGCCGCTTCACGGAGACGGCGTGCCGCCCCTCGGGCCCCTCCAGGACGAACTCCGGCCCGGCGGGCATCCGATCGACGACGAAGACCGGTGCGGTCACCGGGGGCTCCTCATGCTCAGGGCCGACCGGGCGGCCTCCAGTTCGGCGGCGAGCAGCTCGATCAGCTCGCCCGCGGGCAGTTCCCGGGCCATCCGGTGGCCCTGTCCGGCCCACAGGGCCATGCCCTGGGCGTCCCCGGCCTTGGCGGCGGCGCGGCGCAGCCCGCTGGTGACGTAGTGCACCTGGGGGTAGGCGGCGGGGGCGTAGGGGCCGTGTTCGCGGACGAAGCGGTTGACCAGGCCGCGGGCGGGGCGCCCGGAGAAGGCGCGGGTCAGTTCGGTGCGGACGAACAGCGGGTTGGTCAGGGCCTGCTTGTGCAGCAGGTCCGCCCCGGACTCGGGGCAGACCAGGAAGGCGGTGCCGAGCTGGGCGGCGTCCGCGCCCGCCGCGAGGACGGCGGCGATCTGCGCGCCGCGCATCAGGCCGCCGGCCGCGACGATCGGGATCTGCACGGTCTCGCGGACCTGGGTGATGAGGGAGAGCAGTCCGGTGCCGGTCTGGTCGAGCTGCGGGTCGTCGCGGTGGGTGGACTGGTGGCCGCCCGCCTCGACGCCCTGGACGCAGACGGTGTCGGCGCCCGCCCACTGGGCGCTCTGGGCCTCCTCGGCGGAGGTGACCGTGACGATGGTGTGCGTCCCGGCCCTGGCGAAGGCGTCCAGGGTGTCGCGGGTGGGGCAGCCGAAGGTGAAGGAGACCACCGGAACCGGGTCCTCCAGCAGGATCGCGACCTTCGCCTCGTAGCCGTCGTCGCCGCTGCTGTCCGGGTCGCCGAGCGGGGTCTCGTACCAGGCGGCCTCGCCGGCGAGCTGGTGGCGGTAGACCTCGACGGCGCTGGGGTCGCCGAGCGCGGGCTGCGGCATGAAGAGGTTGACGCCGAACGGCCGGCCGGTGAGCCGGCGCAGCTGTTTGATCTCGTTGTACATCCCGTCCGCCGTCTTGTAGCCGGCGGCCAGGAATCCGAGCCCGCCCGCTTCGGCGACGGCCCCGGCGAGCTGAGGTCCGGACGCGCCGCCCGCCATGGGGGCCTGCACGATCGGATACCGGCAGAGATCGGTCAACTCGGAGGACATGACCGCATCGTGCCACGTCCCGCCCAACGGGGCCGAATCAGCCAGCCGATGCCGTGACCGGTTCTGCCGCCGTACGCCGCACCGCCCGCCGGTTCGGAACCGGCGGGCGGTGCGGTGAAAGGCGGAAAGCGGGTTCAGCGGCCGTTGAAAGCATCCTTCAACCGGGAGAAGAGCCCCTGCTGACCTGGCTGAAACTGGCCCAGGGGACGCTCCTCGCCGCGCAGCTTGGACAGCTCCCGCAGCAGCCGTTCCTGTTCGGCGTCGAGCTTGGAGGGGGTCATCACCTCGACGTGCACGATCAGGTCGCCCCGGCCGCCACCTCGCAGATGGGTGATGCCGCGCCCGTGCAGGGGCACGGACTGGCCGGACTGGGTGCCGGGCCGGATGTCGATGTCCTCCAGGCCGTCCAGCGTCTCCAGCGGACACTTGGTGCCGAGGGCCGCGGCCGTCATGGGGACGGTGACCGTGCAGTGCAGGTCGTCGCCGCGCCGCTGGAACACGGCGTGCGGCAGCTCGTGGATCTCCACGTACAGATCGCCGGGCGGGCCGCCGCCGGGGCCGACCTCGCCCTCGCCGGCGAGCTGGATACGGGTGCCGTTGTCGACGCCCGCGGGGATCTTCACGGTCAGGGTGCGCCGCGATCGGATGCGGCCGTCGCCGGCGCACTCCGGGCACGGGGTGGGCACGACCGTGCCGAACCCCTGGCACTGCGGGCAGGGCCGCGAGGTCATGACCTGGCCCAGGAAGGACCGGGTGACCTGCGAGACCTCGCCGCGGCCGCGGCACATGTCACAGGTCTGGGCGGACGTGCCGGGGGCCGCGCCCTCGCCGCTGCAGGTGTTGCAGACGACGGCCGTGTCGACCTGGATGTCCTTGGTGGTGCCGAAGGCCGCCTCGTTGAGGTCGATCTCCAGCCGGATCATGGCGTCCTGGCCCCGCCGGGTCCGCGAACGAGGCCCGCGCTGCCCGGCGTTGCCGAAGAACGCGTCCATGATGTCGGAGAAGTTGCCGAAGCCGCCGGCTCCGAATCCGCCCGCGCCACCGCCGCCGCCACTGGCGGAGAGGGGGTCGCCGCCGAGGTCGTAGACCTGCTTCTTCTGCGGGTCCGAGAGCACCTCGTAAGCGGCGTTGATCTCCTTGAACCGCTCCTGGGTCTTCGGGTCCGGGTTGACATCCGGGTGCAGCTCGCGGGCGAGCCGACGGAATGCCTTCTTGATCTCGTCCTGAGATGCGTCGCGGCGCACGCCGAGTACGGCGTAGTAGTCCGTGGCCACTTACGACTCCGCCAGGATCTGTCCGACGTAACGTGCCACTGCGCGTACCGCTCCCATCGTTCCGGGGTAGTCCATGCGGGTCGGTCCGACCACGCCGAGTTTGGCGACTGCCTCGTCGCCCGAACCGTAGCCGACCGCGACGACGGACGTGGAGTTGAGCCCCTCGTGGGCGTTCTCGTGCCCGATCCGTACGGTCATGCCGGAGTCCGTGGCCTCACCGAGCAGCTTCAGCAGGACGACCTGTTCTTCCAGTGCTTCCAGCACCGGCCGGATCATCACCGGGAAGTCGTGTCCGAAGCGGGTGAGGTTGGAGGTGCCGCCGATCATCAGCCGCTCCTCCGTCTCCTCGACCAGTGTTTCGAGGAGGGTGGAAAGGACCGTGGAAACCGTCCCTCGGTCCTCGCTGTCGAAGGATTCCGGCAGCTCCTGCACCAACTGCGGGACATCCGCGAAGCGGCGTCCGACGACCCGGCTGTTGAGCCGGGCCCGCAGATCCGCGAGCGATGCCTCGCCGAACGGCGCAGGGCAGTCGATCATACGCTGTTCCACCCGGCCGGTGTCCGTGATCAGGACGAGCATCAGCCGGGCGGGGGCGAGCGCCAGCAGTTCCACGTGCCGCACCGTCGAGCGGGTCAGCGAGGGGTACTGCACGACGGCGACCTGCCGGGTCAGCTGCGCGAGCAGCCGCACCGTCCGGCCGACCACGTCGTCGAGGTCGACCGCGCCGTCGAGAAAGTTCTGGATGGCCCGGCGCTCGGGCGAGGACAGCGGCTTGACGCCGGCGAGCTTGTCGACGAAGAGGCGGTAGCCCTTGTCGGTCGGGATGCGTCCCGCGCTCGTGTGCGGCTGGGCGATGAAGCCCTCGTCCTCCAGCACCGCCATGTCGTTGCGGACGGTGGCCGGGGAAACCCCCAGCCGGTGCCGCTCGGTCAGCGCCTTGGAGCCGACGGGCTCCTCGGTGCCGACATAGTCCTGGACGATGGCGCGCAGCACTTCGAGTCTGCGTTCGCTGAGCATCGCGCACACCTCCAGCTGTGTTTCCCGGTGTCTGTCTGGCACTCGGTGCGTTCGAGTGCCAGCAATCCCCGCAGTCAGTGTACGGGGGTGAGGTGGGGCGGGGGCAAGGGCGGCCGGCCACGCCTCCACGAGACCGCGCAGGTCGTTGCCGATAGCGTCGTGGTATGGACGTCGCTTGGGAAGACTTCGGCTGGGAGCGGTTGGGCAACGGTATCGGCAGGCGGCGCCTCCCGGGCTGGGACGCCACCGCCGCGCTGGTCGCCGGGGAGGACGGCGCGTTGCTGTACGACACCGGCTCCACGCTGCGCGAGGGCGTCGAGCTGCGACGGCAGGCCGAGGCGCTGCTCGGGCGGAGGGTGACGCATATCGCACTGAGCCATCCGCACTTCGACCATGTGCTGGGCACCGCCGCGTTCGCCGGGGCCCAGGTGTACGGGGCCGTCGGCGTCGTGGCCCTGCTGCGCGGCGGGGCGGAGAGCCTGTGCGCGTCGGCGGTGCGCCACGGGGTGCCGGAGGGCGAGGCGGCCCGGTCGGCGGACACGCTGGTGGTCCCGCACCACGAGGTGTGCGGCGACTGGACGCTCGACCTGGGCGGCGGCCGTCAGGTGCTGCTGGCGAACGTGGGCCCCGGGCACAGCGGCCATGACCTCGCGGCGCTGGTGCCGGGCACGGAGGGCGAGCCTCCGGTGGTGTTCTGCGGCGACCTGGTCGAGGAGTCGGGCGAGCCGCAGGCGGGCCGGGACGCGATCACCTCGCGCTGGCCGGCCGCGCTGGAGAGGCTGCTGGCGCTGGGCGGCGAGAGCGCTCGTTACGTACCGGGGCACGGCGCGGTGGTGGACGCGGCGTTCGTCCGGGCGCAGCGGGCGTCGCTGGCGGAGCGCTTCGCGGTGGACCTCGACGCGGCACCCGGCGCGGTACGCGACGGGGGGCCCGACGTGGCCCTCGACGCTGGACTCGACGTGGGATGAGCCCTGACGCCGGTACGGCGAATATCGTCGTGCCATGCGCAGCTACCAGCCGGACCTGACCCCGCCGTGGAAGAGGTCCGCCCCCGTGCCCGAGGTGCCCGCCGAGCCCGATCTGGTCGTGGAGGAGGTCTCCTCCGGCTTCTGCGGGGCGGTGATCCGCTGCGAGAAGACGGCCCAGGGGCCGACGGTGACCCTGGAGGACCGCTTCGGCAAGCACCGGGTGTTCCCGATGGAGCCGCGCGGCTTCCTGCTGGAGGGCAAGGTCGTCACGCTGGTGCGCCCGGGCCCCGGCGGCCCGGTGCGTCCCACCCGTACGGCCTCCGGTTCGGTGGCGGTGCCCGGGGCGCGGGCCAGGGTGGCGCGGGCCGGGCGGATCTATGTGGAGGGCCGGCACGACGCGGAGCTGGTGGAGCGGGTGTGGGGCGACGACCTGCGTATCGAGGGCGTGGTCGTGGAGTACCTGGAGGGCGTGGACGACCTTCCGGCGATCGTCGGCGAGTTCGCGCCGGGGCCCGACGCCCGGCTGGGGGTGCTGGTGGACCATCTGGTGCCCGGCTCCAAGGAGTCCCGGATCGCCGAGCGGGTGACCGGCGCGCATGTGCTGGTGGTGGGTCACCCGTACATCGACGTGTGGGAGGCGGTGAAGCCGTCCTCGGTGGGGATCGACGCCTGGCCGGTGGTGCCGAGGGGGCAGGACTGGAAGACGGGCGTGTGCCGCGCGCTGGGGTGGCCGGAGAACACGGGGGCGGCCTGGCAGCACATCCTGTCCAAGGTCCGCAGCTACAAGGACCTCGAACCCCAACTGCTGGGCAGAGTAGAGGAATTGATCGACTTCGTCACCCTTCCGGACTGATGTCCGGGGCCTGACTCCGGTCTGGTACCGGCCTGTTGCGGGACTGTCGAAGAGGATCTCGTACCGATCCCTATGAATGCCTGCGCCCCACACGCACCATCGGATAGTGAAGGGGAAGAACGAGCAGGCGGTTCACGAGCCGAACGGCTCACGGGGGAAGGACTGGGTCCGATGGCACGCGAGGTCTGGCGGGACAGTGCGGACAACGAGGCGGCCTCGGCCGTCTTCCACCTGATACAGCAACTGATCGACCGTTACCGGGTCAACCGGCCGGTGATGCCGCTCGTGGTGGTCCAGGCGGCGGACGCCGGGGCCGGGCCGGAGATCGACGCGCGGGTGGAGCAGCTCGTGCATCAGGTGCACCGGGCCAACGAGTTGCGCCGGGTGCCGGTACGGCTGCTGGACGGCGAGGGGGCGACACCGTACGAGGCGGCGCTCGACATGGTGCGCACGCTCTCCGAGAAGCCGTGGGAGACCCGCGAGAACACCCAGTACAAGACCTTCGCCTTCCCCCGCTCCCGGCTGCTCGGGGCGATCGAGCAGGCCACCGCGACGGTGGTCGAGCAGTCCGACGGGAACACCTCCGAGGTGCGCGAGGAAGGGATTCTGGAGCAGCTGAGCAGGCTGCGCTGGCGGTCCGGCCGGCCGCGCGGGGGCACCCGGTGGACCTCGCTGCGGCAGTCGGTGCGGCCCGAGACGTTCGTCGGCGCGCTCTTCATCGCCCTGCTCAGCGTGTTGCTCGGGGAGATCGACTGGCTGCTGACGGCCCTGGTGGCGGCGGTCGCGCTGATCGGGCTCGCCGTGGTGGGGCTGGCGAGCCGGGCCGCGCCGCCGCTGCTGTGGCTGCGCCGGGCCAGCCGGTGGTTCGCCACCACCTCGTCCCTGGCCGCGTCCAGCACCGGCTATCCGTCGGACGGCTGGTCGTGGCTGTCGCCGAGCGGTTCGTGGCGGGTGATCCGGGCGCGGGCGGCGGCGGTCGCGGAGCGGGTGGCGGACGCGGGGGCGGGAGACGAGCACGCGCGCCAGTTCCATCTGGAACTGCGGGTGCAGGCGCTGCTGGAGGACCTGCGGCACAACTACCGCCCGCACTCCCTGGACTGGCGGCGCAGCAAGCGCACGGTCCCGCCGGTGGTGTTCCTGCCCCGGGCCACGCAGGACAACGGCGGCATCCTGCTGATCAACGCGATCAACAGCGTACGGTCGCGGCGCAGCGAGGTGGATCCGCTGCTGCTGCTCGCCTCGCTCCAGGCCCCCGAGATCATGCGGCACACCCCGCCGCTGCCCCCGGAGCGGCCGGGTCCCGGTGCGGCGACCGGTTCCTCCGGGGCGCGGGCCCGCTACGAG
This sequence comes from Streptomyces sp. NPDC102283, assembly GCF_044766265.1. NCBI lineage: Bacteria > Bacillati > Actinomycetota > Actinomycetes > Kitasatosporales > Streptomycetaceae > Streptomyces > Streptomyces sp. NPDC102283. The sequence goes on along the minus strand of NZ_JBIWLQ010000011.1, from coordinate 93,129 downwards.
CGCTGGGTCGACGATCTGAGTCTGGGCCAGTCGCCGGTGGCGGCGGCGACCCTGGCGTGGGTTCTCCTGCTGCCGCTGTCCACCGAGAAGCTGACCCACGAGCACGCGCACGCGCAGCTCGTCACCCACCGGGTGCGGCGGACCTGGGCGTGGTGGGTGATGTCGCGGGCGAGCATCGCCGTGCTCGTCGTGGGCAGTCTGCTGGGGGCGTTCCTGTGGGCCGGGCACTGGCGCGACACGTACTGCCACGGGCCGCTGACCGACCGCAACACGGACGCGATCTGGGACGGCGAGGGGGACGACCGGGAGTGCGTGGGGGTGGCGACCGCCCCCGAGGTGCGCTTCGCGCGGGGCAACGACCTGGATCTGGCCGGGGCCGGGGAGGGCATCACCTTCGAGCGGATCGAGCAGGCGATCCGGAACGAGAACGACGACATCGAGCCGGGCGACACGTACGTGACGGTCGTGTACGCGGGTCCGCTCACCGCCACGGGCAAAGACCCGGAGGCGACCCGCAAGGGCCTGGAGGAGCTGACCGGCGTCTATCTCCAGCAGCGGGAGCTGAACAAGACCGTGCGCCGGTCGGTGAAGCTGCGGGTGCTGACCGCGAACGGCGGCGAGGACATGCTGCGGCAGCTCACCGCCGTGCGGAAGATCGTCGAGGTGGCCCGGCGGGATCCGACGGTGGTCGGAGTGGTCGGCCTCGGCCGCAACACCCAGGAGAGCGAGAAGGCGGTGAAGCTGCTGCGCGAGGCCGGGCTGCCGGTGGTGAACACGACGAACTCCAGCAGCGACCTGCCCCGGGAGTTCCCCAACTACTTCGGCCTCGCGGCGACGGACGAGGAGCAGACGCATGTGCTGGGGCTGGTCGCCCGGCAGATCGCGAAGCGCCTCGACAACCCGCACGCGATCGTGCTGTCGCGCGAGGATGTCAACGGGGATCTGGACCGGTACACCGCCGAGCAGCGGGACGCGGGCCGGAAGATGCTGGCGGACGCGGGCTTCGAGCCGGGCAAGGACGTGACGTACGACCTGGCGGGCGCGGCGAGCCTGAACGCTCCGCTGACGACCATCTGCCAGGCCGAGCGGGTACCGGACGCGCTGTATTTCGCCGGGCGGGTCGAGGACGTACCGACGCTGATGGGGGGTCTGTCGGTGACCACCGGGTGCTCGGACCGTCAGATGACGGTGTTCACCGGGGACGACCTGACGAAGGGGACGTTCGACGACAGCACGTCGATCGCGGCCAATGTCACGCTCTACCACAGCTCGCTCGCCCCGCTGGACCGGGGAACGAACCTCGGCTTCTACGCGGACGCGTACCGCACCCTGCGGGCGCTGCACCCCGAGGGGGAGGTCACCGCGCTGGCGTCGGGGCGGGCCGCGTACGAGGACGGCCTGTTCGCCAGCGGGCAGACCGTCATCGCCTACAGCGCGACGGCCGCCCTGTACGACGCGGCGGCACGCGGCGACAAGCGCCGGAGCGCGGCGGAGACCTGGGCGACGCTGCACACGGTGGACCTCAACAACATGCCGACGGGGACGATCTCGTTCAGCCGGACGAGGTCCTCGGTCTCCGACAACGTGCACGGCCTCAACATCGTCAAGGTGGTCCGTCCCAAACCGGAGGCCGATCGGACCGTGGTCTGCGGCAAGCCCGCCGGGGTCGCGCGACCCCTGACAGCGAAGGACTGCAAGCCGTGAGGCCCCCTGTCCGGGTCAGTCGACCAGGTCGCGGACGACGGCGTCGGCCAGGAGCCGCCCGCGCAGGGTGAGGACCGCGCGGCCCTTCCCGTACGGCTCCGGGTCCAGCAGCCCGTCGGTCAGGGCGCGGCGGGAGGCGGCGAGGCCCTCGGGCTTCAGGAGGGAGAGCGGGCAGCCCTCGCGCAGCCGCAGCTCCAGCAGGATGCGCTCGACCCGGCGGTCCTCCTGGCCGAGGATCTCGCGGCCCGCGCCGGGTGAACGGCCCTCGGAGAGCGCCTGGGCGTACGCGCCGGGGTGCTTCACGTTCCACCAGCGGACCCCGCCGACGTGGCTGTGGGCGCCGGGGCCCGCACCCCACCAGTCGGCGCCGCGCCAGTACAGCTCGTTGTGCAGGCAGCGGCCCGCCTCGGTGGTGGCCCAGTTGGAGACCTCGTACCAGTCGAAGCCGGCGGCGGCGAACGCCTCGTCCGCGATGAGGTAGCGGTCGGCGTGCGCGTCGTCGTCGGTCATCGGGATCTCGCCGCGCCGGATGCGGCGGGCGAGCTGGGTGCCCTCCTCGACGATCAGGGCGTACGCGGAGACGTGGTCGGGGCCCGCGCCGATCGCGGCGTCCAGGGTGGCCCGCCAGTCGTCGTCGGACTCGCCGGGGGTGCCGTAGATCAGGTCGAGGTTGACGTGGTCGAAGCCCGCCGCACGGGCCTCGGCGACACAGGCCTCGGGACGGCCGGGGGTGTGCGTGCGGTCCAGGATCTTCAGGACGTGCTGGCGGGCGCTCTGCATGCCGAAGGAGACCCGGTTGAAACCGCCCTCGCGGAGCGCGGCGAGGTAGGCCGGGTCGACGGACTCCGGATTGGCCTCGGTGGTGATCTCCGCGTCGTCCGCGAGCCCGAACTCCTCCCTGATCGCCGCCAGCATGCGCACCAGGTCGGCGGCGGGCAGCAGGGTGGGCGTGCCGCCCCCGACGAAGACCGTGCGCACGGGGCGGGGGTCGTCGCCGAGGACCTTGCGGGCCTGGCGGACCTCCTCGATCAGATGGGCGGCGTAGTTGTCGCGGGAGGCCAGCGCCCCGCCGGAGCCGCGCAGCTCGGTGGCGGTGTAGGTGTTGAAGTCGCAGTAGCCGCAGCGGGTGGCGCAGTAGGGGACGTGCAGGTAGAAGCCGAGCGGGCGGTCGGCTGCGCCTTCCAGGGCGTGGCGGGGCAGCGCCCCGTCGTCGGGCACGGGCTCACCATCGGGCAGTACGGAAGGCATACCGACCATTGTCGCTCGCCGCGGGAGCTTCCCGGACCGGGTGGCTGCTCGCCCGCCGGGCCGTTCAGTCCGCGTGCAGCACCAGCAGGGCCACATCGTCGTCGGGGGGCTGCTCGGCGAACTCGTGGACGGCCCGCCGGATGTGCTCGGCCGTCGCCTCGGCGGGCAGCCCGGCGCACCCGGCCAGCACCCGGGCCAGCCCGTCCCCGTCGTCGAACATCAGCGGGCCCGACCGGCGCTCGGTCACCCCGTCCGTGACGCAGAGCAGCGTGTCACCGGGCGCGAGGTCGAAGACCTGGCTCTCGTACGCCACATCCTCGACGACCCCGAGCAGCACCTGGGGCTCGGCGGCCGGGCGTACGGAGCCGTCGGGGCGCAGCAGCAGCGGCAGCGGGTGCCCGGCGCTGGCCACCGTGCAGCGGACCCCGCCGTCGGGGAGCGGCACGACCTCCCCGTACAGCAGGGAGAGGAACCGCGACTGGGTGCCGTCGTGGAGCTGCTGGCCCCCGGCGGCGGCGACCATGAGGGCGGCGGCCTCGGCGGCCTCCATGGCGTCGTCGAGGAGCAGCCGGTTCAGCCGGTCCAGGACCTCCCCGACGCCGAAGCCCTCGCGGGAGAGCAGCCGCAGCCAGGGGCGGGCGAGGCCGGTGACGACGGCGGCCTCGGGGCCGCTGCCCTGGACGTCGCCGAGAACGAAGCACCAGCGGTCGCCGGGGCACGGGAAGATGTCGTAGAAGTCACCGCCGACCACCCCGTCGTCGCTGGGTTCGTAGACGAGGGCGCTGGTGACACCGGGAATCTCGGCGACCTTGCTGGGGAGCAGGCCGCGCTGGAGGATCCGGCTGATGGTGGCCTGCCGGGTGTAGGCGCGGGCGGCGCCGACGGCGAGGCCGAGGCGGCGGACGAAGTCCTCGATGAGCGACGCGACGGCCTCCGGCACCTGGGCGACGCCCTCGCGGCCGACGAGGACGGTGCCGAGCGCCCGGCCGCCCGCGGTGATGCGGAAGGCGAGCGCGGCCCCGTCCCGGCCGCCGGGGTGCGGAGGCGGCGCGGGGGTGTCCGCCCGGTCCTTCTCGGCGAGGTGGGCGGGCCAGGGCACGGGGACGGGGACAGGCCCGGAGCCGATGCCTGCCGGGAGGCGGAGGGGCTCCCGCTCCAGGACGGCGCGCAGGGGCTCGGTGCCGGTCTCGTCGCTGTGCCAGACCCGGGCGAGCCGGGGTTCGGCGGCCGGTCCCCCGCCCTCGGCCTCCAGCCAGATCGCGCACCAGTCGGCCAGCCGGGGCACCAGGAGCTGGCCCGCTATGGCGGCCACCAGGTCCTCGTCGAGCTGCCCGGCGAGCAGGTCGGAGGCCTCGGCGAGGAAGGCCGGGGCGCCCCGGCTGTCCCAGACCGCGTCGTCGCGCTCGGCGCGCCTGGCCGCGGGGGCGAGGATCTCGGCCGCGCGCAGGCCGCGTCTGAGGGCCTCCCCGTCGGGCGGGGCGGGCGGGGCGCTCCAGTCGTCGACGGGGAGGCGGGCCCAGACGGTCTTGAGGCCGGTGCGGTAGGTGATGCCCCAGGAGTCGGCGAGGGTGGCGACGAGCTGGAGGCCCCGGCCGTACTCGGCGGGGTCGGGCAGCTCCCCCGGACGCGTCCCGGCCGGTCCGGGGCCCGCGCCGGGCTCGTCGCCGCTCACCGGGCGGGCCGGGTGGTGGTCGGTGACCTCCAGGACGAGGGCGGCGGACGGCTCGTCGCCGCCCTCCTCCTCCAGCCTGAGGACCAGGTCGACGGTGGTCCCGGCGTGCACCACGGCGTTGGTGACCAGCTCGTTGGTGACGGTCACGGCGTCGTCGGCCAGCCGGTCGCTGAAGCCCACGGCCGCGGGCACCCCGATCCCGGTCCACTCGGCGAGCGCGGCGCGCACGAACCGGCGGGCGGCGGACGGGGCGAGCGGGATGCCGGGCAGGCTGGTGCGGCTGGCCGGGCGCGGGCCGTGCGCGTGCCCGGCACGGATGGTGCCGGGACGCTGCACGAGGTCCCGCTGCAAGGGAATGGGCGCCACGGTGCGGCTCCTACGGTCCGACGACACCGACAGAGTGACAGACCGGCCGCATCCATAAGCACCGAGTTACCGAAGTGGGCAGAAAATCGAGCAGATTCGAACGCAACGCTTCGGAAAACGGGCCATCGCAAGGGCCAGAGCCGGATCGAAGGTGGGGAAGACCTCCGCCGGCCGGATTCACGACGCGTCGGCAGCGGTGTCGCCGGAGGACGGAGCCGCCTTTCCTCCGCGGTGAACCTTTCTTCTGCGGTGAACCACCACCCCGCACACCGCCAGCAGGAGCACCGCCACGGCGGACACCCCGAAGACCGTCCGCTCGGCGAAGAGCCTGCCCAGGACCTCCAGCACGCCGAGCCCCGCGGTCGCGTAGATCAGCGCCCAGGCCGCTCCGCCCACGAACAGCGCGGGCAGGTAGCGCGACAACGGCATGCGCATGCTGCCCGCGAGGAAGTTGACGGCGGTCTGGAAGCCGATCGTCAGGAAGGAGACGGCCACCACCGGCGCGCCCCACCGCTGGATGGCGCGCTCGGCGCGCCGGAACTTGGCCGAAGAGGCCGCCCCCGCGAACCTGCCGCGCCGGACACCGGCTCCCGCGAGCCACCCGACGGCGAACGTCCCTCCGGCGCGGAGCAGGACGATGACGTACAGGGTCCCGGCCGCGAGCGCGATCCCATCCACAGTGCCCCACCTCGCGCGCAGGCCCGAAACCCGCGTTCTCCGTCATCCTCGTGAGCGGTCCCGCCCGCCGGGCGCACGACGCGCGCGCGTCCGGTCGCCGCCTCTCACCTGCGCCCTGCGCGTCCGTCCGGTCCGCCGGGTCTTCACCCGCGGCGCGCGCCGGAACCCGGGCCCGGACGCCCCGGCCCCCGCCAAGGAAGGCCAGCCTAACCGAATGCTCACCCGGCGGACGCGGGGCGGTGGTCGTCGGCCGCCGGACGGAATACTTACCACTCGGTCGGAATTTACCGCCAGCGGGAGTGTACGTTCGTACGCTCGGGGGTTAGGGTCCTCCGCATGACCGTCGACACCGAGGCACAGCCTCTCCGCGCCGGGCGGAACGCGCGGACCGCCGTAGCCGTTCTGTTCTTCACCAACGGGGCCCTGTTCGCCAACCTGCTGCCGAGGTATCCGCAGATCAAGGAGGATCTGGCGATCAGCAACGGCGCCTACGGACTGGCGGTCGCCGCGTTCCCGGCGGGCGCCATCGCGGCCGGACTCGCGGCTGGGGTGCTCATCCGCCGCGTCGGCTCGGCGCAGGTCGCGGTCGTCGGCACCCTGCTGACGGCGATGGGGCTCCTGGCCGCCGGCCTCGCCCCGTCGGCTGTGCTGTTCGCGGGCGCGTTGTTCCTGGCCGGAGCCATGGACGCGCTGACGGATGTCGCGCAGAACGCGCACGGTCTACGGGTGCAGCGGCTCTACGGCCGCTCCATCCTGAACTCGTTCCACGCGATCTGGTCCATCGGCGCCGTCACCGGAGGGCTGATGGCCGCCGGAGCGATGTCGCTGGGCCTGTCGCTCGGCGTCCACCTCACGATCTCGGCGATCGTCCTCGTTCTCGCCGCCGCGACCGCGTGGCGCTTCTGCCTGCCCGGCCCGGACAACGAACCGGAGGAGGCCGGCCCGGAACGGCGGAGCACCGAGGGAGCGGTCGGCGCCTCGCGCGTCGGATACGTGCTGGCGGCGCTCGTCCTGATCGCCACGGCCGGCACGCTCGTCGAGGACGCGGGAAACTCCTGGGCCGCCCTCTACCTGACGGACTCCCTGCACACCTCCGCGGCGCTCGCCGCCTGGGGCTTCATCGCCCTGGTGGGCGCCCAGTTCATCGGGCGCATCATCGGGGACCGCCTCTTCGACCGCTTCGGTCAGCGTGCCGTGGCCAGGACCGGCGGCCTGATCACCGCGGCCGGTATGGGACTCGCCCTGGCTGTGCCGACGCTGCCCGGAACCATCCTGGGTTTCGCCCTGGCCGGATTCGGGGTGGCGACGCTGGTGCCCGCGGCGATGCACGAAGCCGACACCCTGCCCGGCCTCAAGCCCGGATCGGGCCTGACGATCGTCTCCTGGCTCATGCGCCTGGGTTTCCTGCTGTCGCCGCCGGTCGTCGGATACGTCGCCGACGCGACCAGCCTGCGCACCGGCTTGCTGGTGATCCCCTGCGCCGGTCTGCTGGTGGTGGTCCTCGCCAGGGTCCTGCGAGGCCGATCCGACTGAGGTCGGCGCGACCGCACTCGACCACATTCACAGCGGTGGTCGGGTGCGGTCGCGCCGGTCGTTCGCAGCGGCCGGGCCGGCCGGCGGGAACGGGGCGGCCGGACACCTGGGTGTCCGGCCGCCCCGTCGGCGCCCGTCCGGGGCCGAGCCCCCGGCCGACCGCCGTGAGCGGCCCGCGCCTCGCGACGGCCGCGTGGCTCAGGCCTCGCGCGAGCCCGCGTACATCTCGTCGATGAGCCCGCGGTACTCCCGCTCGACGACCGGCCGCTTCAGCTTGAGGCTGGGGGTCAGCTCGCCGTGCTCGACGTCCAGGTCACGCGGCAGGAGCCGGAACTTCTTGATGGTCTGCCAGCGCTGGAGGCCCTCGTTGAGGCGCTTGACGTACCCGTCGATCAGCTCGACGGTCCGCGGGGCGGCGACGACCTCCGCGTACGACTTGCCCTCCATGCCGTTCTCGGCGGCCCAGCCGAGGAGGGTGGGGCCGTCGAGCGCGATGAGCGCGGTGCAGAAGTTACGGTCCGCGCCGTGCACCAGGATGTTGGAGACGAACGGGCAGACCGCCTTGAACTGGCCCTCGACCTCCGCCGGGGCGACGTACTTCCCGCCGGACGTCTTGATCAGGTCCTTCTTGCGGTCGGTGATGCGCAGGTATCCGTCGGCCGACAGCTCACCGATGTCCCCGGTGTGGATCCAGCCGTCCGACTCCAGGACCTCCTCGGTCTTGTCGGGCAGCTTGTGGTAGCCCTCCATGACGCCGGGGCCGCGCAGCAGGATCTCGCCGTCGTCGGCGATGCGCACCTCGGTGCCGGGGAGCGGCTTGCCGACGGTGCCGGTGCGGTAGGCCTCGCCCGGGTTGACGAAGGAGGCGGCGCTGGTCTCGGTGAGACCGTAGCCCTCCAGGATGTGGACGCCGGCGCCCGCGAAGAAGTAGCCGATGTCCGGGGCGAGGGCGGCGGAGCCGGAGACGCAGGCACGCAGCCGGCCGCCGAAGGCCTCACGGATCTTGGAGAAGACGAGGGCGTCGGCGACCTTGTGCTTGGCGCCGAGCGCGAAGGGGACGGACGCCTTGCCGGTGCGGCGGAAGTTGTCCTGGGAGACCTTGGCGTACTCGCGGGCGACTCCGGCGGCCCACTGGAAGATCTTGTACTTGGCGCCGCCGCCCGCGCGGGCCTTGGAGGCGACCCCGTTGTAGACCTTCTCGAAGATCCGGGGCACTGCGGCCATGTAGGTCGGCTGGACGACCGGCAGGTTCTCGATGATCTTGTCGATGCGGCCGTCGACGGCGGTGACGTGGCCGACCTCGATCTGCCCGGAGGTGAGGACCTTGCCGAAGACGTGGGCGAGCGGCAGCCAGAGGTACTGCACGTCGTCGGCGTTGATCAGCCCGGTCGCGACGGTGGCCTTGGCCATGTACGACCAGTTGTCGTGCGGCAGCCGTACGCCCTTGGGGCGGCCGGTGGTGCCCGAGGTGTAGATGAGGGTGGCGAGCTGGTCGGCGGTGATCGCGGCGACCCGCTCGGTGACCGCGTCCGGGGTCTTGGCGAGGAGCTCGGCGCCCTGGGCCTCCAACTCGGCGAGGGTGATGAGCCAGCCCTCGGGGTCGTCGTCGGCGGGCTCGACACCGGCCGGGTCGATGACCACGACATGGGCGAGGTCCGGCAGGCCGGCGCGGGTCTCCCGGGCCTTGGCCAGCTGCTCGGCGTTCTCCGCGATGAGGATCCGGCTCTCGGAGTCGGCCAGGATGAAGGCGGACTCCTCGGCGTTCGTGGAGGGGTAGATCGTGGTGGTCGCGGCGCCCGCGCACATCACCCCGAGGTCGAGGAGAATCCATTCCACCCGGGTGGCCGAGCAGAGCGCGACCCTCTCCTCGGGCCGCACGCCGAGCGCGATCAGCCCGGCGGCGATCGCGTAGACCCGCTCCGAGGCCTGGCCCCAGCTCAGCGACTTCCAGTCGTCGGGACCCGCGCCCGAGGCCGACGGCACCGGATAGCGGTACGCCTCCCCGTCCGGGGTCGCCGCCACGCGGTCGATGAAGAGGGCCGCCACGGAGGGCGGCCGGTTATCGATCAAGGTCTGTGTGTCGCTCACGACGTCCTCCGGGCCTGCGGCATTGCTACGACCGGCTTCTTTGATACGGCGACTGGCTGCTGTGGTCCTACTGCCTACCGCCTACTGCTCCCGTGCTGCTGCGCACCCTGCTTGTCCGGGCTTGTTTAACTGACCAGTAACCATCGAGTCGTGATCAGAGTAGAGCGCCCGTGTCCGCCACGTAAGAGGCAACGGACCGCGGCTTTCATAACGAAAGGGCCCCCACGCCGGTACTGCCGCGTGGGGGCCCCTGAAGAGCGGATGGAGAGCGGACTACTTCTTGCCCTTGCTCTCACCCGCGGACTCGTCGGTCGACAGGACGGAGATGAAGGCGTCCTGCGGAACCTCCACGTTGCCGACCATCTTCATCCGCTTCTTGCCCTCCTTCTGCTTCTCCAGCAGCTTCCGCTTACGGGAGATGTCACCGCCGTAGCACTTGGCGAGGACGTCCTTGCGGATGGCGCGGACGGTCTCACGGGCGATGACCCGGGCGCCGATGGCCGCCTGGATCGGCACCTCGAAGTTCTGCCGGGGGATGAGCTTCTGCAGCTTGGCGACGAGCCGTACGCCGTACGCGTACGCCTTGTCCTTGTGGGTGACCGCCGAGAACGCGTCCACCTTGTCGCCGTGCAGCAGGATGTCGACCTTGACGAGCTGGGCCGACTGCTCGCCGGTGGGCTCGTAGTCGAGGGAGGCGTAACCCCGTGTCTTGGACTTCAGCTGGTCGAAGAAGTCGAAGACGATCTCCGCGAGCGGCAGGGTGTAGCGGATCTCGACCCGGTCCTCGGAGAGGTAGTCCATGCCGAGGAGGGTGCCGCGCCGGTTCTGGCACAGCTCCATGATCGCGCCGATGAACTCGCTCGGGGCCAGCACCGTGGCGCGGACGACCGGCTCGTGCACCTTGTCGATCTTGCCCTCGGGGAACTCGCTCGGGTTGGTGACGACGTGCTCGGTGCCGTCCTCCATCTCGACGCGGTAGACCACGTTGGGGGCGGTGGCGATCAGGTCGAGGCCGAACTCGCGCTCCAGCCGCTCACGGACCACGTCCAGGTGGAGCAGGCCGAGGAAGCCGACGCGGAAGCCGAAGCCGAGCGCGGCGGAGGTCTCCGGCTCGTAGACCAGGGCGGCGTCGTTGAGCTGGAGCTTGTCCAGCGCCTCGCGCAGGTCCGGGTAGTCCGAGCCGTCCAGCGGATACAGCCCGGAGAACACCATCGGCTTGGGCTCCTTGTAGCCGCCCAGCGCCTCGGTCGCCCCGTTGTGCAGCGAGGTGATGGTGTCACCCACCTTGGACTGCCGCACGTCCTTCACGCCGGTGATGATGTAGCCGACCTCGCCCACGCCGATGCCGTCGGCCGGGGTCATCTCCGGGGACGACACCCCGATCTCCAGCAGCTCGTGGGTGGCCCCGGTCGACATCATCCGGATGCGCTCGCGCTTGTTGAGCTGGCCGTCGATGACACGGACGTAGGTGACGACACCGCGGTACGCGTCGTAGACCGAGTCGAAGATCATCGCGCGGGCGGCGGCGTCCGCGACGCCGACCGGGGCCGGCACGTCCCGCACGACCCGGTCGAGCAGCGCGTCCACGCCGACGCCGGTCTTGGCGGAGACCTTGAGCACGTCCTCGGGCTGGCAGCCGATGAGGTTGGCCAGCTCCTCGGAGAACTTCTCCGGCTGCGCGGCCGGAAGGTCGATCTTGTTGAGCACCGGGACGATGGTGAGGTCGTTCTCCATCGCGAGATAGAGGTTGGCCAGCGTCTGGGCCTCGATCCCCTGCGCGGCGTCGACCAGCAGGACCGTGCCCTCGCAGGCCGCGAGCGAACGGGAGACCTCGTAGGTGAAGTCCACGTGGCCCGGGGTGTCGATCATGTTGAGGATGTGGGTGGTGCCCGTGTCCTCACCCGTGTTGGGGGCCCAGGGCAGCCGGACCGCCTGGGACTTGATGGTGATGCCGCGCTCGCGCTCGATGTCCATCCGGTCGAGGTACTGAGCACGCATCTGCCGCTGGTCGACCACTCCGGTCAGCTGAAGCATCCGGTCGGCGAGGGTCGACTTGCCGTGGTCGATGTGCGCGATGATGCAGAAATTGCGGATCAGCGCCGGGTCGGTACGGCTCGGCTCGGGCACGTTGGAAGGAGTCGCGGGCACGCAGGGTCCTGATTCTTGAGACGCCGAACGCCGTGTCTCGGGTCGATGTCGGGTCGGTCGGATCGATACGTAGGCTCCATCGTCCCACGCCTGCGGGGCAGCGACCGGTTTGGGCCGGTCGGAGGGTGACTGCTACCGTGGACAGCTGTGCCTCGTGGCTCTCATGAGCGGCGGGGCTCACCTAGAAGATCCAACGAACCTGAAAAGGCTCTTTCGTGGCGAACATCAAGTCCCAGATCAAGCGGAACAAGACCAACGAGAAGGCGCGCCTGCGCAACAAGGCCGTCAAGTCGTCGCTCAAGACCGCGATCCGCAAGGCCCGCGAGGCCGCCGTTGCCGGTGACGTCGAGAAGGCCACCACGGCCGTCCGCGACGCTTCCCGTCAGCTCGACAAGGCTGTCTCGAAGGGTGTCATCCACAAGAACGCCGCCGCCAACAAGAAGTCGGCGCTGGCGTCCAAGGTTGCCGCCCTGCAGGCCTGAGCTTCTTCCCGAAGCTCACTGATGTGACCGCCGGAACGGACCAGACGGGCCCTCTCTCCCGCCCCTGACCGGCACCCCGCGCCGCACACCGAACCTGCGTTCGCCACGCGGGTGCGGCGCACCCAGAGTGTGACCCGGAAGCCCCGGCCCCGATCTCCCCAGATCGAGGACCGGGGCTTCCGCGCGTGAGGAGCACACCCACCCAGCCCGTCCGGCGCTCGAGGACGGACCGGGGCTCACAAGACCCCGCACGCCCCGGCGAACCGCCCACCCGCCCCGAGAGGCCTACCGCCCCGCCCTCGCGGCCCGGGCGACGACGACGACGGCCTTCTCCAGGGCGTACTCGGGATCGTCCCCTCCGCCCTTCACCCCCGCGTCCGCCGCCGCCACCGCCCGCAGGGCCACCGCGACCCCGTCCGGCGTCCACCCGCGCATCTGCTGCCGCACCCGGTCGATCTTCCACGGCGGCATACCCAGCTCCCGGGCCAGATCGGCCGGCCGGCCGCCCCGGGCCGAGGACAGCTTCCCGATCGCCCGCACACCCTGCGCCAGCGCACTGGTGATCAGGACGGGCGGGACCCCGGTCGACAGCGACCACCGCAGCGCCTCCAGCGCCTCCGCAGCGCGCCCCTCGACCGCCCGGTCGGCGACGGTGAACGACGAGGCTTCCGCCCGCCCGGTGTAATAGCGCCCGACGACCGCCTCGTCGATCGTGCCCTCGACGTCCGCGATCAGCTGGGACACCGCACTCGCCAGCTCCCGCAGATCGCTGCCGATGGAGTCGACCAGCGCCTGGCAGGCCTCCGGCGTCGCGGCCCGCCCGTGCGTCCGGAACTCCGACCGTACGAAGGAGAGCCGCTCGGCGGGCTTGGTGGTCTTCGGGCAGGCGACCTCCCGTGCCCCGGCCTTGCGCGCCGCGTCCAGCAGCCCCTTGCCCTTGGCGCCGCCCGCGTGCAGCAGGACGAGGGTGATCTCCTCGACCGGCGCGCCGAGATACCGCTTGACGTCCTTGATCGTGTCGGCCGAGAGGTCCTGCGCGTTGCGCACGATCACGACCTTGCGCTCGGCGAAGAGCGAGGGACTGGTGAGCTCGGCGAGCGTGCCGGGCTGCAACTGGTCGGACGCCAGATCGCGTACGTCCGTGTCGGCGTCGGCAGCACGGGCGGCCGCCACCACCTGCTGCACCGCACGGTCCAGGAGGAGGTCCTCCTGGCCCACGGCGAGGGTGAGGGGTGCGAGCGGATCGTCGGTGGAATTCTTCCTGGTGGCCATCGCGATCCAGCATCCCACGCCCCACTGACAGCCCGGACGGCCCGGACGGCCTCGACGGGCCCGACGTCCGGGCGGCCCTGGGCACGAAGCACGGACGCCCGTACCGGAGAATGACCGGGTGAGCGATGTGAGACATGTACTGGTGCTGCCCGACCGCGACGCCGCGGAGGAGGTGGCCGAGGAGCTGGCGGACCGCTTCGGGGTCGCCGAGGAGCCTCAGCTCGTACGGGACGCGCTGGCCGGCGAGGACGACGCCGAGGACGCTCAGTGGCTGGTGGTCGTGGAGGATACGGCCGGGCGCCTGGACCCGGTCGCGCTCGACGCGTTCGCGGAGGAGTACGAAGGCTGGCTGGAGAAGCCGTGACGCCGGCCGGCTCGGCCTTGGGAACGAACCGTGCCGGCTCGGCCTCGGGCACGAACCGGGCGGCTCAGCCCTTGGGAACGATCTGGATGTCCAGGTCGATGACGATGCTCGGCCCCACCACGGCGATCCCGCGCGCCACCATGGTCTGCCAGGTGAGGGTGAAGTCCTCGCGGTGCAGTTCGGTGGTGGCCCGGCAGGCGGCGCGCGTCTCGCCCTCCAGGCCGTTGCCGATACCGAGGTACTGGGTGTCCAGCGTCACCGTACGGCTGACGCCGTGCAGGGTCAGCGCACCGGTGACACCCCAGCGGCTGCCGCCCCGGTGGACGAAGCGCTCGCTGTAGAACTCCAACGTCGGATAGCGGCCGACGTCGAGGAAGTCACCGGAGCGCAGGTGATCGTCGCGCATCTGCACATTGGTGTCGATCGAGGCGGCGTCGATGATCACGTGCATGGCGGAGTCCTCCATGCGATCGGCGATCCGGACCGCCCCGGCGAAGTTGTTGAACCTGCCGTGGATGCGCGCCAGCCCGATGTGCCGGGCGGTGAAGCCGATCTGCGAATGGTTCGGCTCGACGTCCCAGTCGCCGGGGTCGGGCAGCTGCGGAGGCTGCGCCACCTGGAGGGTCACATCGCCCAGGGTGGCGTGCGCCCCCTCGGCCACCGTCACCGCCCCGTGGAACGGGGTGAAGCCCTCGGCCGTGACCGCCAGCCGGTAGTCGCCCGCCGGGACCGTGGCGAGAACACTGCCGAAGGGGTCCGTCTCGCCGCCTGTCACCTTGCGGCCGACGCTGTCGGTCACGACGTACTCGGCCTGCCGTACCGGTTCGTTGACCGGATCCAGCACCCGGCAGTTCAGCACGCCCGCGGTACGGGGCACCTGGAATCCGGCGAGGGCCCCACCACGCCCACCCGCCTGGCCTCTGTTTCCCAGCCAACGGCCGAACATCTCTACGTACCCCCAGGGGCGCTTCGTGGTTCGGGCCCCTGACAGGTGGACGTCTTCGTCGGATCAGCGGCCCGCCGACGAGCATGCATTCGATCACTAATGTGGCGTTCGAGGCAAACGGAGAAACTTGGAAGGGGTTGTACTGAGCCACCACAAGGTGTAATGGGGCGTGCGCATGTGTGGCGAGCCGCGCCGATCGGTGACGGGCTGTACGCACGTGTTACCGGAGGTCCGAATCTCTGGTTCCGCCTCTTGCGGAACCCGGGAGAGCCGCACCCCGAAGCGGTCCCGGTAGGCGGCGAGCACCTCCTCGTCCGTGGCCAGTTCCGTACGGTGCTGATCCCCGCCGACCGTGGTGACCAGGGTCCGTCCGCTCAACGTCACCCGCCCGGTCTCCGTGTACCGGGAGCACACCAGCGACCGGGTGAAGTGCGAGTCGGGCGAGGTGCGGTGATACCAGGCCCCGCCCCGGAACTCCGGCAGCGTCCGCGGCCTCAGGTCGAGCCGGAACTGCCGTGACCCTCCGCGCAGCAGATCCAGGTCCCCCTGCGGCGCCGGGCGGAGCCGGAACACGCCCCGGGGGTCCTCCTGATCCGCCCGGCCGTCGAGCGCCAGCGGCCACAGCGCGTTGTCGCCGAACCCGACGTCCGCCAGCCAGGGCCCCGTGCCGTCCTCGGTCTCCACCCGCAGCGCCAGGTGGTCGTACGGAATGCCCAGACGGCCGCCGTCGCCGAAGACCCGGGCCTGGAGCAGGGTCACACGGAAGGCGAGGGCGCGCAGCAACGCCCCGAACGCACCGTTCAGTTCGTGGCAGAAGCCGCCGCGACCGCCGGCCACCTTGGCCATGAGCGCCCGTTCCTCCAGCACGATGTCCTCGCCCAGATGGACCGAGAGGTTCTCGAACGGAACGGCGAGCAGATGCCGGTGCCGCAGGTCACGCAGCGCTTCGACGGCCATCGGCCCAGTCCGCTCCCGCTCCCGCCCCGCGGACCACCGGTCCCACGGCGGGTCCCACGGCGGGTCCCACGGCGGGGTCCCACGGCGGGGTCCCACGGCGGGTCCTAGGACTACTGGCCGAGGCCCCTTGCCCGAGGCGTGGCACGGTGATCGCGGTCTAGCGTGGCGGCCATGAGCGAGCCCGATCCCGCACGCAGCCGGGAGCAGCGCAAGCAGGACACCCTGGACCGTCTGCGAGAGGACGACGACGCGTGGGTGGCGACCGCCTCCCCGGACGGCGTTCCCACGCTGGTCCCGCTGTCGTTCCTCTGGGAGGACGACACCGGCACCCTGGTCATGGCCACCCGACGGACCAATCCCACCGCCGTCAACGTGACCCCCGGCGGCCCGATCCGCATCACCCTCGGCCACACGCGCGACGTGGTGCTGATCGAGGGCGGGGCGAGGATCCTGGAGGGAGCCGACCTTCCCACCCCGACGAGGGAGGCCTTCGCCGCGAAGCTGCGATGGGACCCGCGCATCCCCGTCTGGGTGTTTCTGCAGATCACCCCCCACACCGTGCGTGCCTGGCGCGAGGTGAACGAACTGGCCGACCGCGACCTGATGCTCGCCGGAACGTGGCTGGTCTGACCCGCGTGGTGTCATGACCGGCCCACCGCCCGCAGCTCCTTCCCGGTGCCCGTCACCGCGATCGGGCCGTCGGTGTCGGTGCGCAAAACCCGGGCCCCGGCCGCCCTGAGGGCGCCCACCGTGCGGGCCGAGGGGTGGCCGTACGGGTTGTCCGCGCCGCACGAGATGAGCGCCAGCCTCGGCCGTACGCTGCGGAGCAGCCCGGCGTCCTGGAAGGCCGAGCCGTGGTGGGCCACCTTGAGGACGTCCACCGGCCCCGACGCCTCCTGACCGCGCAGCAACTCCCGCTGGGCCAGGGGTTCGAGGTCGCCCAGGAGCAGCAGTGTCAGCCCGCCGGCCGCCCGTACGCGCAGGGTGACACTGGAGTCGTTCGGCTCCCGCGCCATCGCCCCCGCGCCCCCGGGCCCTTGGCGCGGCCAGAGGACACGCCAGTCGACCGGGCCCGCCCGGCGGTGCTCACCGGCCACGGCACGCATCGTCGGGACCCGCGCCGCAGCCGCTGTCCGCCGCACGAACGCGGCTTGCTCCGGCGGCTCTTCGAGGCTCGTCGTCTGGATCGCGCCCACCGCCCTGCCCCGGAGCACGCCCGGCAGCCCGCGCACATGGTCGGCGTGGAAGTGGGTGAGGACCACGAGCGGGACGCGGGTCACCGCGAGGTCGCGCAGGCACCGGTCGACCGCACCGGGGTCGGGTCCGGCGTCGACGACCACGCCCGTGCCCTCCCCCGCCATGAGCACCATCGCATCGCCCTGCCCCACGTCGCAGAGCGCGAACGCCCAGTCGGGCGGCGGCCATCCGGTCATGATCCGGGTCAGCGGAACCGGTCTCAGCACCGCAAGCACGAGAAGCAGCCCGGCGGCCGCGCAGATCCAGGGGCGGCGCGCCAGCCTCGGCGCCAGGAGCACGGCCAGCACCGTGAGGCCGGCGAGCAGCGCCGCTCCGGACCACCCTCCGGGCCACTGGGCCTCCGCCCCGGGAAGGCCCGCCCCCGTGCGGGCTACCGTGGCGATCCACCCGACCGGCCAACTCGCGATCGTGGCCAGCAGCTCGGCCACCGGCGGGGCGACGGGGGCGACGGCGAGGGCCGCGAACCCGAGCACCGTCGCCGGCGCCACCGCGAACTCCGCCAGCAGATTGCACGGGACCGCCACCAGGCTGACCCGCGAGGCCAGGACGACCACCACGGGCGCGCACACCGCCTGCGCGGCCGCCGCTGCGGCCAGAACCTCGGCGAATCTGCCCGGCACGCGACGCGCCCGCAGGGCGACGCTCCACCGTGGCGCGAGGGTCAGCAGCGCGCCGGTGGCCAGCACCGACAGCAGGAAACCGTAGCTCCGGGCGAGCCAGGGATCGTAGAGCACCAGGAGGACGACAGCCCCCGCCAGCGCGGGAATCAGGGATCTCCGGCGGCCCGTTCCGATCGCGAGGAGCGTGATGAGACCGCAGGCTGCCGCGCGGAGCACGCTCGGTTCCGGACGGCACACGACGATGAAGGCGAGCGTCAGCCCACCGCCGATCAACGCGGTGCCCCGCAGCGAAAGGCCCAACAGGGGTGCCAGTCCGCGTCGTTCCGCGCTCAACGCCGACCCCGGCGGCCCGACGAGGAGAAAGAGCAGAATCGATAGGTTTGCTCCGGACACGCTCAAAAGGTGTGTCAGATCAGTTGCCTTGAAGGCGTCGTGGAGTTCGGACGAGACCCTGGACGTGTCCCCGACCACCAACCCCGGTAACAGCGCACGCGCGTCCGCGTCCAGACCGTCCGTCGCCTCCCGCAACCCGGCGCGCAGTTCCCCGGCCGTGCGCTGGATCCACGTCGGAGGCCCGGTGATCCGGGGCGCTCCCCCGTCGTCCACCCGCAGGACCGCCGCCAGGCGTTCGCCCTCGTGTGCGGGGGGCGAGAGCCTGCCACCGAGCCGGAGCCGGGTGGACGGCAGCAGCTTCTGCCAGTCCGCCCGATGGCCACCCGGCGCGACCATGAGCAGCACCGGTGTCCTGACCCGGGTACTCGGGCCGTCCGGCGTCCGCACCTCCATGACCTCGGCGTCGATCAGGAGAAGGGCCGGGGCGCTGTGGTTGCCCCGGACCGCCGGGCGGGTCGTCCGGGGGTCCGAGGTCACCCGGACGTCGGCGTCGATGCGCGCGTACTCCGCTGCCAGCCCGGGGACGGGACCGCGCCGCACATCGGCCCCATGGAATCCGGCCACGGCCGCGCCCGCCGCCGCGCACAGCAGGACGGCTCCCCCGGCGGCGACGGCCCGGGACCGTCCGGCGGACCTCCCCTCCCGCGAGGTGCGCGAGGCCAACAGCAGCAGGACGACCGCCGGAAGAAGACAGGCGGCGGTCACGGCGGCCACCCACCGCCCCGGCAGCCCCAGCGTCGACGCCGCGGCCGCCCAGACCGCCAGGGCGGGCGGAACCAGCCGCAGATCCGCGGGCCCATCCGCTCGCGCCTCACGGCTGCTCATGGCCGTACGAGCGGCTGGAGTTCGGCGAAGCGGCGGTCGCCGATCCCGTTGACCTCCCGGAGTTCGTCGACGGACCGGAATCCGTTGTTCTCCGTGCGGTAGTCGATCATGTGTTGGGCCAGCACGGGCCCGACCCCGGGCAGCGTTTCGAGCTGCTCCGCGGTCGCCGTGTTCAGGCTCAGCGGTGCCGAGGGGCCGGGCCCGCCCGGCGCGCCGGCCTCGGCGGGCCCGCTACCGGCCACCGCCCCGGAGACCGGCGGGCCCGGCGGTGGACCCACGACGACCTGCTCACCGTCCATCAGGACCCGCGCCCGATTGAGCCCCGTCACATCCGTGCCGGCGCGCACACCGCCCGCCGCGTCGAGCGCGTCCGTCACCCGCGAGCCCGCCGGAAGCCGGCGGACCCCCGGCCGACGCACCTTCCCGCTCACATCGACGACGATCTGCCCGCTCCCGCCCGCGCCCGGCGGCTCCCCCGCGGCCGGACGGGAAGCCGGACCGGGGACGCCGGACCGTAACGGATCCGGTGGCAGCACGGGCGCTGCCGCTTCGTCCGCGACCGGTTCCGGCGCACGCACGGCCTGGGGGCGTACGGACCAGAAGTGAAACGCGGCGACACCCACGGCGGCGAGCAGCACCAGCCCGAGCACCATCGGCGTGCGCGGCGCCATCCCGCACCGGAGCCGCACCCACAGCGGCAGCCGCTCCCGGACGGCCGACACGAGACGGCGCACCTTAGGCATGCCACCGGGCTCCTCCCCCGCGGTATCGGACACCGGTACGGGCACAGGGACAGGTCGGGTCTCACGTACCGGGACCGGGACCGGTACAGGTTCAGGTTCGGTATCAGGTGCCGGTGCCTGTACAGGTGCCGGTGCCTGTACAGATGCGGCTGCCGACTCGTGTACCGGTGGGGGTGCGGCATCACTCCCCAGCCCGGAGGCGCCCGCCATCAGCGCATCCGCCCGGCGACGCGCGGCCGCCGCCGCAAGGACGGAACGCCCTCGCACGGCCCGCCGCCCACCGTGGCGGGCCCCGGCACGAGCGCCGGGGCCCGCTCCCGCCCGGCCGCCCGGGCGAGTGCCGGATCCATGCCGCACCCGTGCGGGCCTCCGACCGGACAACAGGTCGGGCGGAGGCAGGAACGAGGAAGGGTGGGTGGACGAGGAAGTGCGGGTGGAGATGGAGGTGAGGGTGGAGGAGGACGCGGAATCGGACGACGGGGCAGCGGTGTGCAGAGCGTCGGGAGCCGACGCCCGAGGAGATCGAAGGGCCATGCCTCACGACGTTAGGCACATCCGCCCGAACGCGCTGAGCAGCCACGATTTCTGTGGACGGTCCGGCAGTTGTGGACAACTCGGCCACTCCCCGGGGTGAAGCTCCGCAGCACGTCTCCCCTGGTCATTCACCGCAACGCGTTCACCGCAGCGAGATCACCGCACCGAGCAGCCCCGGCCCCGTATGGGCCCCGATCACCGCGCCGACCTCGCTGACGTGAAGATCGACCAGGCCTGGAACGCGCTCGCGCAGCCGCTCGGCCAGGCGCTCCGCGCGCTCCGGGGCGGCCAGGTGGTGGACCGCGATGTCCACCGGGGCCGTCCCCGCCCGCTCGGCGACGATCTCCTCCAGACGGGCGATGGCCTTGGACGCCGTCCGCACCTTCTCCAGCATCTCGATCCGTCCCGCGTCGAGCTCCAGGATCGGCTTCACCGCCAGCGCGGATCCCAGCAGGGCCTGCGCCGTGCCGATGCGTCCGCCCCGGCGCAGATAGTCGAGCGTGTCGACATAGAAATACGCCGAGGTGCCGGCGGCCCGCTTCTCCGCCGCCGACACCGCATCGTCCGGGCCGCCGCCCGCCTCGGCGCTCTCCGCCGCCGCCAGAGCGCAGAATCCCAGGGCCATGGCGACCATGCCGGTGTCCACCACCCGTACCGGAACGGGGGCGTCCTTCGCCGCGAGCAGCGCCGCGTCGTACGTGCCCGAGAACTCCGACGACAGGTGCAGGGACACCACCGCGTCGGCCCCGTCCTCGGCCGCCGCCCGGTAGGCCGCGGCGAAGACCTCGGGGCTGGGGCGGGACGTGGTCACGGAGTGGCGTTTCTGCAGAGCCAGGGCGAGCGAGCGGGCCGAGATCTCCGTGCCCTCCTCCAGCGCCCGGTCGCCGAGGACGACGGTCAACGGCACTGCGGTGATGCCGTGCCGTTCCATCGTCGGGGGCGGCAGGTAGGCCGTGGAATCGGTGACGATAGCGACATGGCGGGACATGAGCCGGAGGTTACCTGGCGTGGTGGGAGTGCGGCGGCCCGGCCCCGGCCCTCTGATCGTTCATGGCTGCTTCGGAGCGTATCCAGCCGGGTCGTATGCACTCAGGAGGGGTCGCACGGTCGGGTGTGCGTCAGTTCGTCGTTTCCGGCCGGGTGGACTTCTGCCAGGGGTAGGTCGTGCGCAGCCGTGGGTCCGGTGCGGTGATCGCCTGCGGACCCTCCGCGCGGGCGGGTCCGGACCACGCCTGGTCGGCCGTGCTGCTGTTCCCGGCCGACGGGCCCGCCGAGGCGGCCGGCTCGGGCCAGTCCGTCCCGGGACCGTGGCCCGGTGTCGAGGCGGAGGCCCTCGCGCCGGATGCCTGCGACGGCTCCTCGACGGTCCAGTGCCGCAGCGCGCCGGCCTCGATGTCGATCTGCGCGTTCAGCGCGTCCAGGTCGTCGTCGGCGAACTGCCGCGCCCGATCCCGCGCCGCCCAGCGCAGCGACTCCGCCGAGTGCGTGATCCGCTGCGTGCGTTCCTTCAGCTTGGGCAGCAGGCCCGCGACCGTCGCCCGGTCCGGCTCGCGCTCCAGCCGCTTCAGCTCGTCGTCCAGTTCGAGGCCGTGCTCGCTCAGCCGCCGGAACAGCGCCACCGACTCGGTCAGGGACGCGTCCTCGGCGACGCCGGCGTGCAGGGCGTCCTGCGTGGCCCGCATCGAGGTGCGCAGGGCGAGCCGGAGCTGCGCCAGCTCGCCGGCGACACCCGTCTGCCCGAAGCTCTTGGCCCGGAGCGTGGTGTCCTCCACGGTGCGCCGGGCCTGTGTGATCGTGCGGTCCACGCCGCGCTTGGCCGCGCCGACCGCCTTCACGGTCGCGTAGACACCCAGCGCGACGAACGCGACCAAGAGCAACGCCAGGATCGTGATCGCGGCTTCCATGAATGCCCCTCGATATCTCGATGCGGCCGCCGATACCGGTCGCCCCTCCACCGTAAACGGAACGGGCAGGCCGAGGGTTCCTTCGGAACCCCCAACCTGCCCGTAGGGGATGGCCCTGACCATGCACCGCAGCCGTCGACGGACGGCCGTCGGGCGAAAACGGGACCGTCACGCGGGAACGATGTTCACCAGCTTCGGCGCGCGCACGATCACCTTGCGGATTCCGGCCCCGCCCAGCGCCGCGACGACCGCCTCGTCGGCCAGGGCCAGCGCCTCCAGCTCCTCGTCCGCGATGGCGGGCGAGACCTCCAGGCGGGCCCTGACCTTGCCCTTGATCTGGACGACGCAGGTGACGGTCTCGTCCACGACGTACGCCGGGTCCGCCACCGGGAAGTCCTGGTGCACGACCGAACCGGTGTGGCCCAGGCGCCGCCACAGCTCCTCCGCGATGTGCGGGGCCAGCGGGGCGATCAGCAGGACCAGCCGCTCGGCGACGGAGCGCGACAGCGGGCCGCCGGCCTTCGTCAGGTGGTTGTTCAGCTCGGTGACCTTGGCGATGGCGGTGTTGAACCGCATCCCCGCCATGTCTTGGCCGACCCCGTCGATGGCCTTGTGCAGGGCGCGCAGCGTGTCCTCGCCGGGCTCCGTGTCGACGACGGTGATCCCACCGGTCTCCTCGTCGACCACATTGCGCCACAGGCGCTGCAGCAGCCGGTACTGGCCGACCACGGCCCGGGTGTCCCAGGGTCGCGATACGTCCAGGGGGCCCATCGCCATCTCGTACAGGCGCAGGGTGTCCGCACCGTACTCGGCGCAGATCTCGTCCGGCGTGACCGCGTTCTTCAGGGACTTGCCCATCTTGCCCAGGACGCGGCTGACCTTCTCGCCCTCGTGGAAGAACGCGCCGTCGCGCTCCTCCACCTCGGCGGCGGGGACGGCGATGCCCCGGCTGTCGCGGTAGACGAAGGCCTGGATCATGCCCTGGTTGTACAGCTTGTGGAACGGCTCGGCGGAGGAGATGTGGCCCAGGTCGTGCAGCACCTTGGACCAGAAGCGCGCGTACAGCAGGTGCAGCACGGCGTGCTCTGCGCCGCCGACGTACAGGTCGACACCGCCGGTGGGCTGACCGTCGCGCGGGCCCATCCAATACTGCTCGATCGCCGGGTCGACCAGCTGCCGGTCGTTGTTCGGGTCCAGGTAGCGCAGCTCGTACCAGCAGGAGCCTGCCCAGTTGGGCATGGTGTTGGTCTCGCGGCGGTACTTCCGCGGACCGGCGCCGTCGCCCAGGTCCAGCGTGACGTTGACCCAGTCGGCGTTGCGCGACAGCGGAGTCTCGGGCTGGGCGGTCGCGTCCTCCGGGTCGAAGGTGCGCGGGGAGTAGTCCTCGACCTCGGGCAGCTCCAGCGGCAGCATCGACTCGGGCAGCGGGTGGGCGATGCCGTCCTCGTCGTACACGATCGGGAACGGCTCGCCCCAGTAGCGCTGTCGGCTGAAGAGCCAGTCGCGCAGGCGGAAGTTGACGGTGCCCTCGCCGGCACCGTGCTCCTTCAGCCAGTCGGTGATCCTCACCTTGGCCTCGACGACGCCCAGGCCGTCCAGCGAGATCTCCTCGTTCGCGGAGTCGACCAGCTTCGCGTCGTACGAGACGAAGGCGTCGTCCCACGTGGAGGGGTCGGTTCCGCGATCGTCGGAGGGCTGGACGACGCAGCGCATCGGCAGCTCGAAGGCGCGCGCGAAGGCGAAGTCGCGCGCGTCGTGCGCCGGCACGGCCATGATCGCGCCGGTGCCGTAGCCCATCAGGACGTAGTCGGCGATGAAGACGGGGACCTTCTCGCCGCTGACCGGGTTGGTCGCGTACGCGCCGGTGAAGACGCCGGTCTTGTCCTTGGCCTCCGCCTGCCGCTCGACGTCGGACTTGGCGGCGGCCTGCTTGCGGTACGCGGTGACGGCCTCGGCCGGGCTCGCGTGGCCGCCGGTCCACACCGGGTGGGTGCCCTCGGGCCAGGCGGCCGGGATGATCCGCTCGACCATGTCGTGCTCGGGCGCCAGCACCATGTACGTCGCGCCGAACAGCGTGTCCTGGCGGGTGGTGAAGACGGTGATGCCACCGGCGGTGTCCACCGGGAACTCGATCCGGGCGCCCTCGGAGCGGCCGATCCAGTTGCGCTGCTGCAGCTTGATGGCCTCGGGCCAGTCCAGCCCGTCCAGGTCGTTCAGCAGCCGGTCGGCGTAGGAGGTGATGCGCATGTTCCACTGGCGCAGCTTGGCCTTGAAGACGGGGAAGTTGCCGCGCTCGGAGCGGCCGTCGGCGGTGACCTCCTCGTTGGCCAGGACGGTGCCCAGGCCGGGCGACCAGTTCACGGGGGCGTCGGAGGCGTACGCCAGGCGGTACTCGCTCAGCAGGTCGGC
Organism: Streptomyces sp. NPDC102283; assembly: GCF_044766265.1. Classification (NCBI taxonomy): domain Bacteria; kingdom Bacillati; phylum Actinomycetota; class Actinomycetes; order Kitasatosporales; family Streptomycetaceae; genus Streptomyces; species Streptomyces sp. NPDC102283. Next base: position 68,986 of record NZ_JBIWLQ010000011.1, on the reverse strand, counting down.
GCGCTCGGTGGCGCTCAGCGCGCTCCACTCACGGCCGTCGGGGGTGGCACGGGTGCCACTCTCGAACTGCTCCACCAGCTCGGCGATCGGGCGGGCCCGGTCGGCCTGGGAGTCGTACCAGGAGTTGAAGATCTGCAGGAAGATCCACTGCGTCCACTTGTAGTACTCGGCCTCGATCGTCGCGAAGGAGCGGCGGTTGTCGTGGCCCAGACCCAGTCGGCGCAGCTGGGCCCTCATGTTCTCCATGTTGGCCTCGGTGGAGACCCGGGGGTGGGTGCCCGTCTGCACGGCGTACTGCTCGGCGGGCAGGCCGAAGGCGTCGAAGCCCAGGGTGTGCAGCACGTTGTGGCCGGTCATCCGCTGGTGGCGGGCGTAGACATCGGTGGCGATGTAGCCCAGCGGGTGTCCGACGTGCAGGCCCGCACCCGAGGGGTACGGGAACATGTCCATGATGAACTTCTTCGGCCTGGCGGCCAGCTCCGGGTCGCCCGCCAGGTCCCCGGTGGGGTTCGGGGCCTCGTACGTCCCCTCGGCGTCCCAGAAGTCCTGCCAGCGTGCCTCGATGTCGGCGGCCATGGCCGCCGTGTAGCGGTGCGGCGCGACCGTCTCGGCTGCGGAATTCGTCTCGCTCATGATCCTCAAAGCTCCATCGATCGTCATCTGCCGGGAAACAAAAAATCCCCTCGCACAGGAGGGGACGCCGCGCTGACTCCGACCAGGCGTTCTCACCGGTCGGGACTGTTCAGCGCGGCTCGCTAAGCAGAAGGCGTACGGCACGCATGGCGTCAGAGTACCGCACGGGCCCGGATGGGAGCGGGGAGTAACCAGGGGGCGGACATCGCGCGCACGGGGATCCGGGCGGCGAACGGCGGGCCCACCCTGCCGGCCTCGGACCGACGAGTGCTGGGCAGTGGGCGCGGCTGATCCAGGACGAAGCCGATCCGGAGCGAAGCCCGTCCGGACGGGCCTGATCCGGACAGAGGCGACCGGACAGACGCGACCGGACAGACAGACCCACCGGCCGGACCCGGCCGGACAAAAGAAACGGGCCACCCGATCCGGGTGGCCCGCTTCTTCACTGTCGATCTTGTGGAGCTAAGGAGAATTGAACTCCTGACCTCCTGCATGCCATGCAGGCGCTCTACCAACTGAGCTATAGCCCCTCGCTGCTTGCCGCCCGGCTTCCCTTGGCGACATCGAGAACATTACACGGTCCCCCCGGTGCTTCACCAAATCGTTTCCAGTCCGCACCGATATGCCCGAATCATCCCGAACGGTGGATCGTCAACCGCAGGTCAGGCGGTCGCGAAGGAGTAGAAGCGCTTGAGAGTGCAGTGCTCCTCCAGGAGCCGCCCGTAGATCGGCTCCCCCTCCAGCTCCCGATAGGTCTCGATGGGATCGCCTTTTATGATCAGCGCCCGCGCGCATTCCTCGCACCAGTACTGGTACTCCGCGTTGACCGGGTCCATGTCCCTGACGATGGGCGTACCGCTGCCGCACCAGTCGCACTTACGCCTGTGTGCACCCATCAGTCAGCTCCAGCTGTGGCCGCAGGCCGTGCACACGTAGGAGACCCCTCCGTTGTCACCCAGAACCTGGGCCACATGGGACGAACCGCAGGACGGACAGCCGAGACGGGATCGATCTTCGAACGGTACGGGGCCGGAGACAAGAGGCTGGTCGGGGACGTGTTCGCGACTCGCAGGCATCGCGCTCCCTCCCGATCGGTACGTCGCCCCCTCCGGCGTTCCGATTCTGCCATGGCCCCGCAAGGGGGTCAGCCCGCTCGGTGCCCCCTATACAGAAGATCCCGCCCCCTGGTGGGGACGGGATCCTGATTGTGGAGCTAAGGAGAATTGAACTCCTGACCTCCTGCATGCCATGCAGGCGCTCTACCAACTGAGCTATAGCCCCGCTGTTCGCTGTTGATTCCCTGCGTTTCCGCGCTGCGAACAAGAAGAACTTTAGCCTGCGACCGGCCGGAAAGTGAAATCCGGCCCGGGCCGCCCGAGGACGGCCCGCGAACGGCCTCTCAACTGCCTCCCGGCAGGGTCTAGTCGTCGTCGCCGAGGACCGGCTCCGGGAGCGTGCCGGCGTTGTGTTCCAGCAGACGCCAGCCGCGCGCGCCCTCGCCGAGGACGGACCAGCAGCAGTTGGACAGCCCGCCGAGCCCCTCCCAGTGGTGGGCCTCCAGACCGAGCAGCCGGCCGATCGTCGTCCTGATCGTGCCGCCGTGGCTGACCACGACGAGCGTGCCGTTCTCCGGAAGCTTCTCCGCGTGCTCCAGAACGACCGGCGCCGCCCGGTCGGCGACCTCGGTCTCCAGCTCGCCGCCGCCCCGGCGTACCGGCTCGCCGCGCTTCCAGGCCGCGTACTGGTCGCCGAAGCGCTCGACGATCTCCTGGTGGGTCAGCCCCTGCCAGGCGCCCGCGTACGTCTCACGGAGTGCGGCGTCGTGTGCGACGGTGAGGCCGCTGACGGCGGAGAGCTCGGCGGCGGTGGCCGCCGCCCGTCGCAGGTCGGAGGCCACGATGGCGTCCGGCTTGAGCGAGGCGAGCAGCCGGGCGGCACGGCGGGCCTGCCCGACGCCGACCTCGGTCAGCTCGATGTCCGTGGAACCCTGGAAACGGCGCTCCAGGTTCCACGCCGTCTGGCCGTGCCTCCAGAGGACGATCCTGCGGCCCGTGCCGCTGCCGCTGCCGTTCAGCTCTGGTCACCTTCCGTGCCGCCGTTGAGCTGTGCGTGCTCCTCGGCCTTGCCACGGGTCTTGATCGCGTCCTCGGGGAGGGCGATCTCCGGGCAGTCCTTCCACAGGCGCTCCAGCGCGTAGAAGACGCGCTCCTCGCTGTGCTGGACGTGGATGACGATGTCGACGTAGTCGAGGAGGATCCAGCGGGCGTCGCGGTCGCCCTCGCGGCGCACCGGCTTGACGCCGAGCTCCTTCTGGAGCCGCTCCTCGATCTCGTCGACGATCGACTTGACCTGGCGGTCGTTGGGGGCCGAGGCGAGCAGGAAGGCGTCGGTGATCGACAGCACGTCGCTGACGTCGTAGGCGATGATGTCGTGCGCGAGCCGGTCGGCGGCCGCCTGAGCGGCGGCGTTGATGAGCTCGATGGAGCGGTCCGTGGCGGTCACATGCAGGCTTTCGTCGGCGGTCGGATGCAACCTCTAGGGTCTCACGGACCGCCGACAGAGCCTTACTGCGTTTCACGGCCGGGCTTCGGACCCGGATCCGGCCCGGCCCGACGGCGGACACCGGCCCGCTTCCACGACACTCGTCGGCCGGATCGGGATCACCGGGCGACGCCGGAGCGTCGGCCGGTGATCCCGGGCGGGCTACGGGATCTCGTAGTCCTGACCGAGGACCGCGGACACGTCGGCGTTGGCGGCCGGCTCGCCCTTCTTCACGTCGGCTGCGGAAAGGCCCAGGGTCTTGGCCACCTCGACGGCCTTCTCCTTGTCCTCGGCGGACCGATAGAGCACGACGGACGACGCCTCGGCCCCCGCCTTGCCGCTGTCCACGAAGGCGTAACCGCCGTTGACCAGCTGGACCCGGGCGGCCTCCGCGGCCTTCTGCTTCCCGGTGACGTCGCGGACGGCGACCCGGAGCGGAGCGCCCGCCTCGGGAGCCTTCACCGTGCCGCCGAGGATGTCCTTGACGACGCCGCGGGTGTCGGCCTCGGTGAGCGTGCCGTCCTCCTGGACCGGCAGCAGGGCCGTCTTGTAGTCGCCGACCTTGGCACGCGAGGCCAGCTTGGCGAGCGAGGCCCCGAGGTCCTTCTCGGGCAGCGACGGGTCCAGCACCTGGAGCAGCGTCTCGATGGTGACGGTCGCTGCCTTGGGGTCCTCGGAGACCTTTCGCAGCGTGGCCCGCATGACCTCGCCGAACCGCGTCAGCTGCTTGGCCTCGGGCTCCCCCGGCGCACGGTACGTGGCGTAGGCGACGGCCATCGGGCCGCTGAGCGTCTGGCCCTCACCCTTGTTCACCAGGGGCGATTCGCCCTTCTTCGCGCCGGGCACAGCCGTGTCGGTGTCGACCTCGATGTTGCCGACGAGCTCGACGAGGTTCTCCAGGTACGGGGTGTCCAGCCGCCAGGTGCCGGTGATCCGCGTGCCCAGAATGGTGTCGATCGCCTCACGGGTGCCGGTCCTGCCGTCGTCCTCGACGGACTTGCCGAGCGTGGTGGTGGTCCCGTCGTCGCCCGCGACGGCGAGGGAGTTGGGCAGCAGGACGGTGGTGCCCTGCTCGGTGGTGGCGTTGTCGACGAGCAGCGCCGTCGAGGTGCCGCCCCTCTTCGTGTCGTGCAGGTGCACCACCATCATGTCGCGCTGCTGCGCGCCGGCGGCCACGGCCTTCTTCTCGTCCGATCCGGACAGGCCCGGGATCATGTCGGCGGACCAGAGATAGCCGGCCCCGCCGACGACGACGAGAACGGCGACGACTATCAGGGCGACCATCCGGTTGCGGCCCTTGCGCCGCGCCTCCTCGCGCCGCTCGCTGCGACTCTCGGTGAACTTCAGCCAGTCGATGACGTCTTCGGAGTCCTCGTCGGGCTCCTCGATGAACGAGAACTGCTCGGTGCGGTAGTCGGGGGCGGGCTCGCGCTGCCCCGGAAGCGCGGGCTCCGCCTCTGCCTCCGCCGCTCCCGGCGACTGGTGCTGCTGGGGGTGCTGGGGCTGCGGTGCGGGAGCCTGCTGCGGGGACTGTTCCGGTGCGGGGGCCACGCCCTGCTGCGGCACGCTCCAGTGCCGGCCGGTGTCGACCGCGGCGGGCTGCTGCCCGGCCGTGTAGCCGTAGTCGGTGTAGGCGCCGTAGCCGTACCCCTGGTCGGCGCCCTGCCCCTGTTGCGGCCGGGGCGACTGGGGCTGCTGGCCCGGGTACTGGCCGGCGTAGGGGTCGTAACTCTGGGGCTGCTGCGGAGGGTTGCCGTACGCGTCATAGCCGTAGCCGGCGTCCTGGGTCTGGTGCCCCTGACCCGGCTGGGCGGCGTAGGGGTCGTAGACCTGACCCTGCTGACCCTGCTGGTCGTGCTGCTGGTGGCCCTGCTCGTGGCCCTGCTGCTGGTAGACCGGCTGCCCGTACGCGTCGTAGCCGACGATCTGCGGCTCCTGGTAGTACGGGTCGTACGGGTTCTGTCGGTCGTTCACCGGTGCCCCTCTCCGTGGCTCATTCGCCGCGGTACAGCTGGCGCTTGTCGATGTAGCGGACCACGCCGTCCGGCACCAGGTACCAGACCGGCTCCCCCTGCGCGACCCTCTCACGACAGTCCGTGGACGAGATCGCGAGCGCGGGCACCTCCACGAGGGAGACACCGCCCTCGGGCAGTCCGTCGTCCGTGAGCACGTGACCCGGACGGGTCACACCGATGAAGTGGGAGAGTGAGAACAGCTCCTCCGCGTCGCGCCAGGTGAGGATCTGGGACAACGCGTCGGCGCCGGTGATGAAGAAGAGGTCCGCCTCGCCGTGGACCTCGCGCAGATCCCGCAGCGTATCGATGGTGTACGTCGGTCCGCCACGGTCGATGTCACTGCGGCTGACGGAGAACTGCGGGTTGGACGCGGTGGCGATGACCGTCATCAGATAGCGGTCCTCGGCCGGGGAGACGTTCTTGTGGCTCTTCTGCCACGGCTGCCCGGTCGGGACGAAGACGACCTCGTCGAGATGGAACTGGGCGGCCACTTCACTGGCCGCCACCAGGTGTCCATGGTGGATCGGGTCGAATGTCCCGCCCATCACGCCGATACGGCGTTTGCCGGGGCCGGTAGGCACTTCCTGCTCTCCCATGCGTGCAGAGCCTACTGGCACAGCTGTACGCCCCGGCTCAGCGGTCGCGGTTGAAGCTGATGGTGATCCACAGAAGCAGCATCAGCGCGACAAAGGCCCCGGCGCCGACGAAGTAGGGGTTGAGGCTTTCGTGGTTGCCGCCGCCCTCGCCGCCCCCGGAGGCAAGAGTGGCAAGCTGGTGTGCGGTGCTCGTGAGGCTCATCTTCGGCAGGACCTATCGATCGTGAATCGGAAGGAAGACGTCGGCCCCATCGTATGCGGGACCCTCGGGCACGCTCACGGCGACTCAGTCGTTGTTGTCGTCGTTGCGGTATCCGCGCAGCAGGAACCAGGCGAGCAGCACCGCTCCGAGGATCGAGACGAGCAGCACGATCCGGAGGGTGTCACCCGGCCCCTGCTCCTCGGACGCGGCGGCGAGCAGTACGGCGGTGTGCGGCATTTCGGGCGCTCCTCAAAGTTATCCACAGCCCCCCGCACACCGTAGCGCCAGCGCATACGCTGGGTTTTGTCCGGGGGACGAGCAACGTCTCGTACGAACAGGGGGCCATCCATGACCGACAACAGTCACGAGAACGTGCCGAGCAGGCAGCGTCGGCGATTCCCCGGGATCTCCTCCCGGGCCTACGAGCACCCCGCCGACCGCTCGGCCCTGGTGGCCCTGCGCAAGCTGACCGGGTTCGACACCGTGTTCAAGGCGCTCAGCGGGCTGCTCCCGGAGCGCAGTCTGCGGTTGCTCTTCCTCTCCGACTCCGTCCGGGTGAGCGACGCGCAGTTCGCCCATCTCAACGACATGCTGCGGGACGCGTGTTACATCCTGGACCTGGAGAAGGTCCCGCCGATGTACGTGAAGCAGGACCCGCAGCCCAACGCCATGTGCATCGGGCTGGACGAGCCGATCATCGTGGTCACCACCGGCCTGGTCGAGCTGCTCGACGAGGAGGAGATGCGGGCGGTGGTGGGCCACGAGGTGGGCCACGCGCTCTCCGGTCACTCGGTGTACCGGACCATACTGCTCTTCCTGACCAACCTCGCCGTGAAGGTCGCCTGGATCCCGCTGGGCAATGTGGCGATCATGGCGATAGTGACGGCGCTGCGCGAGTGGTTCCGCAAGTCGGAGCTGTCCGCGGACCGGGCCGGGCTGCTGGTCGGCCAGGACATCACGGCCTCCATGCGCGGTCTGATGAAGATCGCGGGCGGCAATCACCTCCACGAGATGAACGTGGACGCCTTCCTCGCCCAGGCCGACGAGTACGAGAAGGGTGGCGACCTCCGGGACTCCGTCCTCAAGATCCTCAATGTGCTGCCCCGCACGCACCCGTTCACCACCGTCCGGGCCGCCGAGCTGAAGAAGTGGGCGGAGACCCGCGACTTCCAGCGGATCATGGACGGCCACTACCCGCGGCGCGACGAGGACAAGGACACCTCGGTGACCGACTCGTTCCGGGAGTCCGCCTCGCACTACGCGGACACGGTGCGCACCAGCAAGGACCCGCTGATGAAGCTTGTGGGCGACATCGCCGGCGGCGCGGGAGACCTGGGCGGCAAGCTGCGCGACCGGTTCACCGGAACAGCGGGCGCGAAGGGCGGGGCGCAGGGCCCGTCCGACGGCTCCGCTACGGACGGGGACGGGACGTCCGGCCGGCCTCAGGACCCTGAGGAGGGGAACCCGGGGACATCGTCGGGGCCGTCGGGGAGCTGACGGCCTCCAGGGCCCCGCACAGCGCCGCCGTGGGCCGGCCCGTGGCGTACGGGTCGGTGCCGGCGGGTCCGCGGGGGTCCGCCCGTTCCCCGGCGAGGAGCGGGCGGAGCATCGCGGTCGCGTCGGCCGAGCAGGACTGCGGCCCGGCCTGGACATGGGCCGTGCGCACCTCCAGGCGGTGCAGTCGCAGGTCCTCCCGGTCGAAGCGGAAGTGCAGCTCGCGCCGCACGGTGAACAGGGAGGCGTCGTCGTCCCGGTGGGGCCCGTCCGCCGGACGCAGGGCGTAGGTGAACGTGTGGTCCGAGACGACGCCGAGGATGCCCGGGGCCTCCTCCTCGTAGCGAAGGGTGCCGTGGACCCGGATCCGCGGGTCCGCGAGCTCCACCTGCTCCGGGTCGAAGCGCACCAGCCAGCCGGTGGTGGCTCCGCTCCCGTCGTCCGCCGGGCCGCTCAGGCTCTGTTCGAACTGGGGGCGCTGGTCCGGGTCGAGGAGGTGCTCGACGGGCCGGCGTACGGAGCCGGTGAGGACGTCGGGGTTCAGGGACGACTCCACCAGGTAGTCCTTGGCCGTGGCGAGAGCGGCGGTGATCTGGCTGTCGGAGAAGTTCTGGGTGCGCTCCACGGCGGGGGAGTTGATGCCTGCCGCGCCCGTGCGGTGCGCGGAGACCGGCTCGGCCCGGTACAGCCGCTCGGGTGACCCGCCCGGTACGGCGCCGCGGGGGGCCAGGGGGACGACGGTGGTCCGCAGGGGTTCGGCGCGCCGGGCGGCCGGTTGGGGGTACGGGCTCCGGAATCCGATGTAGACGGCCACCGCGAAGGCCAGGGCGATGAGGACGACCAGGGCTATGACGGCCCGGGAGCCGCCGCCGCTGCGGATGGAGACATGCGCCTCGGGCAGCGCACGGACGGCGCGGGCGTGCTCGCCCATCCGTTCCTGCGCCGAGAACTCCTGCATACGCGCAGCCCGGACGAACGATTCGTCGAAGACGAGCGAGCGGTACTCGTCCTCGCCGCCCGCGGGGTTCTCGGGCGCACCGTCCGGTGGTTCTGAGCGGCCTGTCATGACTTCTCTCCCGATCTCCACACCGGTCGGTTCGGTGCGCAACGGTCTGCTTCGGCCGGGCGGCGTCCACAGCGAGAAGCCCCCCTGGGAACGAGGGGTCACATCTTGAGGGTAGGTCGATTACGGCCCGCGTAAACGCGGAGACGGCCGGGAACTGCGGGGCGTCCGGGACGGCCGACGGCGAACGGGTGACGGAAGGGGCGTGTTCAGGGCACCCGGGGCTCCGCGGAGACCGTGGGGCGGGAGTAGTCCGCGGAGGCGGACGGGGCGGCCCCGGGCTTGTCGACGCCGCTGGTGACGGGGGGCGGCACCTGGTCCTGGCGGTTGTTCGAGGCGCCCCGGTAGACGGCGGTGAAGGCGAGGGAGACCAGGCCGACGCCCATCACCAGGGCGAGCAGCCAGGCGACCGGGCGGTGCCAGCGGGCGGAGTTGCGGTAGGGGCGCAGGGAGCCGCCGTGGCGGCCGTAGGGCCCCGGGGCGTGGTCGTCGTCCCCGATGCCGTGGTCCGGGTCGTAATCGAGGTCCTGGGGGTCGTGGTAGCCCCGGGGGCCGCCGTAGGGGCCGTATGCGTCGTCGTCCGAGCGACGGATCCGTCGGGCGCGGGCGGCGTCGGCCTCGGCGCGGGCCTCGGCGGCGGCGAGCAGGCGCTCCACGGCGGTGGGCTCGTGGACGGGCGCCGACCGGACGAAATCCTCGTCGAACACCACGGAGGCGAAGTCCTCGTCCGCGCCCCCGCGGTCGTCGTCGGGCTCCCAGCCGTCAGGAAACGGCTTGCCCCCCACGTCGTCCGGCACGGATTCAGCGTAGCCCGGACGGGACCTTTTGGGCAGGGACCCCGCGAACTCCCCCGGATCGGCACGGGGAACACGCGGTCGGCCCCTCCTGGTGGAAGGGGCCGACCGGTAGGGCCGGGAAGGAGGTCTAGCGGGTGTGCCCGTCCCCCGTGACGATGTACTTCGTCGAGGTCAGCTCGGGCAGGCCCATCGGACCGCGGGCGTGCAGCTTCTGCGTGGAGATGCCGATCTCGGCGCCGAAGCCGAACTGTCCGCCGTCCGTGAAGCGGGTGGAGGCGTTCACGGCGACCGTGGTCGAATCGACCAACTGGGTGAACCGGCGGGCGGCGGCCTGCGAAGTGGTGACGATCGCCTCGGTGTGTCCGGAGGACCAGAGCCGGATGTGGGCGACCGCCGCGTCCAGGGAGTCGACGACCGCCGCCGCGATGTCGTACGAAAGGTATTCGGTCTCCCAGTCCTCGGCCGTCGCCGCGACCACGGTGGCCCTGGATCCCTCGGCGCGGGCGAGGACGTGCTCGTCGCCGTGGACGGTGACTCCGGCCTCGGCCAGCGCGTCCAGGGCGAGCGGCAGGAAGGCGTCCGCCACGTCCTTGTGGACGAGCAGGGTCTCGGCCGCGTTGCAGACGCTGGGACGCTGGGCCTTGGAGTTGATCAGGATGTCGACGGCCATGGCCAGGTCCGTCTGCGCGTCGACGTAGACGTGGCAGTTGCCGGTGCCCGTCTCGATGACGGGCACGGTGGACTCCTCGACGACCGTGCGGATCAGCGAGGCGCCGCCGCGCGGGATGAGGACGTCGACCAGGCCGCGGGCCCGCATCAGTTCGCGCACGGAGTCACGGCTCTCGCCCGGGACGAGCTGCACCGCGTCGGCCGGCAGGCCGGAGCCGCCGACCGCGTCGCGCAGGACCCGCACGAGGGCGGTGTTGGAGGCGTAGGCGGAGGAGGAGCCGCGCAGCAGGACCGCGTTGCCGGACTTCAGGCAGAGCGCGGCCGCGTCGACGGTGACGTTGGGCCGGGCCTCGTAGATGATGCCGACCACGCCGAGCGGGACCCGCACCTGCCGGAGGTCGATGCCGTTGGGCAGGGTCGAGCCGCGCACCACCTCACCGACCGGGTCGGGCAGCGCGGCGACGTCCCGTACGTCGGCGGCGATGGCGCGGATGCGTTCCGGGGTGAGGGTGAGGCGGTCGATGATGCCTTCGCTCGTCCCGGCCTCGCGGGCGCGCTCGACGTCCTTCGCGTTGGCCTCGACGATCTCGCTCGTGCGCACTTCGAGGGCGTCGGCGATGGCCAGCAGCGCGTCGTCCTTGGCCGCGCGCGGAAGTGGCGCGATGTCTGCGGCGGCGGCACGGGCCCGGTAAGCGGTCTGCGCGACCGGGGAGAGGTTGTCGTAGGGCGAGAGCGTGGTCATGCCCGCAGAGTAATGCGCACTCTGCGGGCATCCGTCACGTATCCCGTGATGCGAGACGGTCGAACCGGGAGACGGACGCGTCCCGGTCCGCCCACGGAGCACACCGGGGCCGGTCCGGATCGCCCCGCTTCGCCCATGGATCGCCCTAGGTCAGTAGGGATGCACGCCCACGGGGGCCGCGGGCGGCGGTCCGTAGCCCTCGGCGATCCGCAGGTGGTAGGTCTCGCGGTCGATGACTTCGAGGCCGACGATCTCCCAGGGCGGGAGCTGGGCGCTGGAGCGGTGCTCGCCCCACAGCCGCAGCGCTACCGCGGCCGCGTCGTGCAGGTCGCGGGCCTCTTCCCAGTAGCGGATCTCCGCGTGATCGCTCGCGTAGCGGCTGGTCAGCAGGAAGGGATGGTCGTGCGCGAGCTGTTCCAGGCCGCGTCTGACCTCCCCCAGCGGAGTCTCGGCGCCCGACACGCTGAGCGTGATGTGCCAGAGCTTGGACTGCGAGGACTCCTCCTTCGCCGTCGTGACCGGCTCCCGTTCGACGGCGTCCGTCGGGAGCGGCCGGTCGAAATCCGCCCCCGCTCCGACACTCGTCAGGGCGCGGTTGGCCGTGCCTCGGGGCGGCGCCCCCGGGCGCACTCGTCTCACCGGCGGCCTCCTGTGATGTGTTGCTGTGCGGTACCCCTGTTTCCCCACTACAAAGTGGACCAGTCCACAGCCGGGCGTGGGGTGGTTTTGGGGAAGGTCCCCGCTGGATGGCGGGACTTTCAGCCGTTTCAGGGAGTGAGGCGCGGCGCGAGGAGGACCAGATCGTCCCTGTGTACGACCTCGCGTTCGTAGGCGGGCCCCAGTTCGCGGGCGAGGTCCCGGGTGGAGCGGCCGAGTAGCTGGGGGATCTCCTTCGCGTCGAAGTTGACGAGCCCGCGGGCGACCGGGGTGCCGTGCGGGTCGCGCAGTTCGACCGGGTCGCCGGCGCTGAACTCGCCCTCGACGGCGGAGATTCCGGCGGGCAGCAGGGAGGTGCGCCGCTCCACCACGGCCCGTACGGCACCGTCGTCGAGGGTGAGCGCGCCCTGCGGGGTGGAGGCGTGGGCCAGCCACAGGAGCCGGTCGGCGGAGCGGCGTCCGGTGGGGTGGAAGTACGTGCCGGTGTCGCGGCCCGCGAGCGCGTCGGCGGCCCGGCTGGCGGAGGTGAGGACGACGGGAATGCCGGCGGCGGTGGCGATGCGGGCGGCCTCGACCTTGGTGACCATGCCGCCGGTGCCCACGCCCGCCTTCCCGGCGCTGCCGATGGTGACGCCCGCCAGGTCCTCGGGGCCGGTGACCTCGGCGATCCGGGAGGCGCCGGGGGTGCCGGGCGGTCCGTCGTGGAGGCCGTCCACGTCGGAGAGCAGGACGAGCAGGTCGGCGTGGACGAGGTGGGCGACGAGCGCGGCGAGCCGGTCGTTGTCGCCGAAGCGGATCTCGTCGGTGGCGACGGTGTCGTTCTCGTTGACGACGGGGACGGCGCCCATCTCCAGGAGCTTGTCCAGGGTGCTGTAGGCGTTGCGGTAGTGGCCGCGGCGGCTGGTGTCGTCGGCGGTGAGGAGCACTTGTCCGACGCGGACGCCGTAGCGTGCGAACGAGGCGGTGTAGCGGGCCACGAGGAGTCCCTGGCCGACGCTGGCGGCGGCCTGCTGGCGGGCCAGGTCCTTGGGCCTGCGCACGAGGCCGAGGGGGGCGAGTCCGGCGGCGATGGCTCCGCTGGAGACGAGGACGACCTCGCGTTCGCCGCCGTCCCTGACCTTGGCCAGGACGTCGACGAGGGCGTCGACCCGGTCGGCGTCGAGGCCGCCGGACGCCGTGGTGAGCGAGGAGGAGCCGACCTTGACGACGACCCTGCGGGCGCCGGTCACCGCCGGCTCGCGGCCCGACGGCCTCTGCTCTGCCACGTGCTTCCCCGCTCTGGATCGCCCCGGTGTCCGATGCGGGGCCTTCCTGCCGCCCCGGCACAGCACAGTACGCGAGCGGCCGCCCCCGCCGCCTGCCCGTTCCGCTCGGTGGACGGCCGAAGGGCGGCCGGTGAGCGGGGCGCGGGCGGGCGGCGGGGGCGGCCGCGGCGGGCTCAGCCCTGCTGCTCGTCCTTGACGGCGAGCATCCGGTCCACGACCCGGGCGGCGGCGCGGCCGTCGGAGGGCTCGCAGAAGTCGACCCGGAACTGGGCGTACTTCTCCTTGTACTCCTCGCTCACCTCGTCGATGTTCCGGATCGCGGAGACCAGGTCCTCGGAGGTCTTGATCAGCGGCCCGGGGGCGCGGGAGGTGAAGTCGAAGTAGAAGCCGCGCAGGGTGTCGCGGTAGTGCTCCAGGTCGTACGTGAAGAAGAGCATCGGCCGCCCGGAGTGCGCGAAGTCGAACAGCACCGAGGAGTAGTCCGTGATCAGCACGTCGGCGATCAGGTAGAGGTCGGCGATGTCCGGGTAGTACGTGACGTCGTAGACGAAGCCCTGTCCGGCGCCGGGGATGGAGTCGAGGACCTTGTGGTGCTTGCGGTAGAGCAGCACGTGGTCCTCGCCGAGCTCGCGCTTCGCGGCCTCGACGTCGATCTGGTTGTCCAGCTTGAAGCGGCGGCCGCCGTAGCGCTGGTCGTCGCGCCAGGTGGGGGCGTACAGGACGACCTTCTTGCCCGCGGGGATGCCGAGCTTCTCCCGTACGGCCGCGGCGCGCTTGACGCGGTCGGGGGCGTGGAAGACGTCGTTGCGCGGGTAGCCCGCTTCCAGGACCTCGCACTGGAGGCGGAAGGAGTTGGTCATGATCGGGGTGGTGAAGGAGTTCGGCGTGATGAACAGGCTGTACTGGCGCGAGCGCTGCGGGAGGCTCGCGATGTAGGCCAGGTTCGCCTTGGGGGTGCCGAGCAGGTCGGCGCCGATGCGCTTGAGCGGGGTGCCGTGCCAGGTCTGGACGACGACCTGGCCCTCGCGGCGGACGAACCACTCGCGGATGCCGCCGTTGGTGACGACGTACCGGCTGCGGGCCAGTGCCTCGTACCACTCCTTGCTGCCCCACTCGACGCCGCGGACACCGGGCGGCAGGACGACCTGCTGGTCGTGGACCATCGCGATGTGCTCGACCTCGGTGCCGCGGCGCTTGAGCTCCTCGTAGACCGCGCGGGGCGAGTCGGAGAACTGCTTGCCGCCGAAGCTGTTGTAGAGCACGGCCTCGCGCAGCGGCAGCTTGCGCTGCTCGGGGGTGTAGACGTCGCGCATCAGCCGCTGGCGGTAGGCGCCGCGCAGCTCCGGGTCGAGGACCGGCCCGGACTCCACGAAGATCCGGTCGAAGTCGAGCCGCTCGACGGTGTACGTGCGGTGCTCGCCCCGGTGGGCCAGCGGCAGCGTGTCCACGAGGTCGGGGCGGATCGTGACGGGGAGATCGCGGGTGTGGTCCCACTCGGTGCGCAGGCGCAGGCGGGGCATCCAGCGGCCGGCGCGCAGCGGCACGGTGCCCTCGTAGGTGGGCATGGTGTCCGGGCGCAGCCGGGCGGTGAAGCGGCCCTCGGCGAACTCGACGGGCAGCGGGCGGTCCTCGTTGCGGCCGGTGTGGCGCAGGACCATCTTCATCTGCTCGGCGGGACCGGTGTAGACGCCGGAGAGGACCAGCTCGCCCCCGGCGGCCCACTCGACGCTGTCGACGACGGGCTGGACCGTGCGGAGCTGCGGGGTGAAGTTCCCCGCGCCGTCGGTGAGGATCGCGAGCTCGCGTCCTTCGGGCAGCGGGTGGACTCCGGTGACGGGCTGCGCGCCGCCCGTGGCACGGCGGGTGGTGCCGTCGGCGAAGACGATCAGCGCGCGGTACTTGACGGCCTTGCCGGGGCGTACGCCGTTGACGGGGAGGTCCGCGAGGTCGAGGCGGGCGGTGTGGCGGAGCCAGCCGTCGGTGCCGGTCTCGCCCTGCTGGAGCGGGAGGTCGGTGGCGAAACCGCTGGGCTCGTGGTCGATGCGCAGGGCGGTGGGGTACTTGCCCGCGGGGGTGGTGACGCGGGAGCGCAGGGTGACGGTGAGGGTCTCGCCGTCGGCTTCCTGGGCGATGATCTCGGCGGGGACGACGTCCACGGAGAGCTTGAGCCGGTTGCGGTCGAAGCCGGCGACGAGGCGGACGCCGTCGTCCAGGACCCGGGTGTAGCTGTGGCCGGACGCGCCCGAGTTGTTCTTGGTGATGCTGCCCACGGACATGCCGCCGGGGCGCGGGATGCCGATGCCCAGGCGCCAGGTGCCGGGCTGCCACTGACCGCGTACGCGCAGCCTGGACGGGTCGATGCCGATCTCGAAACCGGACCAGTCGTAGTGGTGCAGGGCGCCCTTGGCCTCGGCGGTGGCGCGGGGTTCCAGGACGGTGCGCATCCGCAGCGGGAGGGTGGAGCGGCTGCCCTGGCGGCGCAGCACGGCGACGCGCAGCGAGCGCTTGCCGGTGGCCGAGGAGACGTTGGGGATGTAGGCGTAACCCTTGACGAGGAGTTTGCCGTCCTCCCAGCCGAGGTCCAGGAGTTTGCCGCGTACGGGGAGTTCGCTGCGGTTGAAGTTGCGCACCGAGGAGGGGAGCGAGGAGCTCTCGACGCCGGGCAGCTCGATGCGGGCGCGCCGCAGGCCGCGGACGGAGAAGGCGCCCGGGTTCTCGCGCTCGTAGTGCAGCAGGTCCACCAGCTCGTCACCGCGGCCGTTGGCCGCCAGGTGCCACTTGACCCGGGCCATCGGGGAGAACTGCCGCACGACCTTGGGGGCGGCCCGGGCCAGGAAGTCCTTGGCCGCTCGATGGAATGCGGGGCGCTCCTCGACCGGAGTCTCCGGGAAGTACTTCATGAGCCGGCTGAGCTCGTCGGGGATCGCTTCGAGGGACGCCACGGGTGGAGGGCCTTTCCGGGGGGACGTGCAGATGATGAACCCCAGGAGGACGGGGCGTTAATGAGACGTCTCCAACGGTCTCATGGTTGCCCCACAGTATGACGTGACACCTCTCACAGGACGAACCCGCCCCGGTAGCCGCCGGGGTGGGCAGAGGGAGGTCCGGGTCTTCTCCGGCCCCCCTCCGGGCGTCGGTCAGACGCGGTGGGCGCGGGGGGTGCGCAGGGCGCTGAGCACCGTCCGGCGGGCCTTGCGGACGACGCGCCTGGCGAGGGAGAGACGGGGCTTGGCGTGCGGCGCCTCGATCCGCCGTCCGCCGATCCATTCGGTGACGGTCACCTCGAAGGCCCGGTCGGGGAGCACGGAGCTCTCACCGAAGTGCGGGTAGGCGAGGTGGAGACGGGGCGGGTTCCCCCGGCGGACGGGTTCGGGCTCCTTCTTGTCGCGCAGGAAGGCCGCGATGTCCAGGAGCAGGTCGAGCCGGCCCTCGGCGAGGCACATCAGCCGCAGCCGTTCGTTCACCTTGAGGTTGCGGCCGAGCTCCGGCGTCCAGTACGTCCTCATCAGGGGTGCGGCGAGCGCCATCTTCCGCTCGCGGACCTCGCCCTTCTGCTTCACCAGTCCGGGGCCGAACTGGGGCAGCAGCGTGATGACGAAGGGCCGCACCATCAGGACGTCGCGCCGGGGGCCGGGGGGCACGTGTTCGGCGATGAGCCCCATGAGGGCGCGGGCCGAGTCGAAGCGGCGCTTGTAGCCGCCCTTCTTGGTCATCTGGTTGCGGTCCTCACGGCCCACCAGGTAGTAGCAGGTGTAGTCGGCGACGACGGAGATCCCGTTGCCGCGGATGTACGCCTCCATCGTGAACAGGGCGTCCTCGCCCGTCTTGAGCGTCTCGTCGAAGGCCATGCCGAGTCGTACGAGGAGGTCGCGCCGGAACAACTTCTGCGCGCTCAACGTGAATTTGACGTTGGACGCATACAGGTCGGCGCGCTCGACGGTCTCTTTCCACATCGATTTCGCGGCACCGCGATTGACGCCGACGATCTTCCCGAGCACCACGTCCGTGCCCGCCCGGTCGCCCATGGCGACCATGCGCTCCAGGGCTTCCTCGCCGAAATAGTCGTCCGCGTCGAGAAAGAAGACGTACCGGCCGCGGGCGAGACCGAGCCCCCGATTGCGCGGGCCGCTGGGTCCGCCGGAATTCTCCTGCCGGACGACTTTCATGGGAATCGCGGTCCGGGCGGCGAACTCCTCCAGGCAGGCGCCGGTGCCGTCGGTGGAGCCGTCGTCGATCGCGACGATCTCCATGCGGTCCGCGCCGATGGTCTGTGCCTCGACGGACTCCAGGCACCGGACCAGGTAGGGCATCGCGTCATAAGCTCCGATGATCACACTGACATCGGGCTCGTCGTTCTTCCTGGGCATGTCGGCCATGTGCACCTGTCGATTTGATCACGAAAGAAGGCAGATTGCCCGACTCTGCACCTTTTGTGCATTCGCATGCCGAACGACCCGTACATCCCTCCCCCAGGAGAGACGTACGGGTCGTGATCGGGGTTGCCTGCTTTTCAGTCAGTTCGATCGGATGTACGGCGCTCGCCAGTACGTAGCCCGCTCGGCTGTACGTGACCCTCTCGGCTGCGCGTCGCTCAGCGCACGGACGAGGACCCCTCGGCGAGGGCGGTGTCCGCCTCCGCGTCCACCTCCGGCGCGTCCGGGTCCGCCGTGGCGTCGGCCTCGGCCACCGCCTGCGGATCGCCGGTGCCGACGCCGCTGGTGGCGGCCTCCTCGTCCGGCACCGACACGGCCTGGTCGCCGAGCCGCTGGGCGACGCCCAGGTTGCGGGCCTCGGCCTTGGCGGCGAGCGCCCGTACGGCCGCGTTGAACTGCTCCATGGAGGTCGGCTCGTCCGGCCCCAGGAGATAGGTCTTCAGCTCGCCGCGGGCGTCCGCCAGCGTGTCCGCCGCCGGGTCGGCCACCGCGGCCAGCAGCGCGTCGAGCTCCTCCGCGCCGTTGGACAGGATGACCGCGGCGCGCACCGCGGTGTTCTGCCGCTTGAACTCCTCGGCCCCGAGCGACGCGGAGTCGGTGACCGCGTACGGCTTGCCGCTCGCGATGAAGTCGGAGACCACGCTGGAGATGTCCGAAACCATGGCGTCGGACTCGTTGAAGCAGTCGTACAGCTTGGGCTGCGCGCCGGTCACCGTACGGTGCTCCCACCAGCCGAAGGAGCGCCAGTAGGCGTCGTTCCACTCGGCCCGCAGCCGGGCGGTCTCCGCCTCGCGGTCGGGGTCGGCGAGCGAGAGCCGCGACTCCTCCGCGTCGTCGCCGCCCGAGCGGCCGGTGGCCGCCAGCTGCGCGAGCCGCGCCTCGATCCGGGCCAGCTCGGCCTTGGCTGCGCTCTGCCCGGCGGCGGCCGACGATGCCTCCTTCGCCCAGCGGGGCTCGGCGGCGCGCTCGGTCGCGGCCTGCTCCAGCATCGCCCGGATCCGGACGTTGACGGCCTTGGCCCTGCCGCTGCGGATGCCCGTGAAGGGGTGCGGTTTGTAGATGATCCGGACCGGCTCGGCGGCGTTCAGCAGTCGGCGCACGATGTTCTCGCCCGCCAGCAGCAGGGAGGTGTTGCCCGGGTTGTCGTCCCAGCCCTCCCAGGTGGGCGCGTACAGCACGGTCGGGACGGGGTTCTTGACGGCGCCCGTCCAACTCCTGATGGGCTCCAGCTGCGGACGCCCGACCTCGACGATGTCCTGGTCGAGGACGCCCACGTCGGCCAGTGCGTAACGGTCGCGGCCGGCCCGCCCCGCGGTCCAGACCTCGTCGTAGACCTTGGAGTACGGGTTGACGCTGGCGAGCTTGTCGCTGTCGCCGTGACCGATGAAGACGTGCTTCATCGTCGGGACCCGCAGGATGTGGATGTTCTTGCCGACGTTGGCGGGATACAGGCAGACCCGGACGGTCGAGAGGTCCAGGTTCATCAGGTGGGTGCCCGCCGGGACGCAGATGACCGGGACGGAGGTCTCGGCCAGCTGCGGGACCAGGCCGCGCTCCCGCATGATGATCAGCGGTCGGCCCTCGATCCGGGCCATCGTCTCCAGCCACATGTTGCCCTGGTAGGCGGACTCGTTGGAGCCGGAGAAGTAGAGCACCACGGTCGGCTGGTAATCGCGCAGCCAGCCGTCGACGGCCTTGAGCACGGCGGGGGCAGGAGGCGCCAGCCGGCCGCGGCGCACATACGGGACGAGCATCCCGAGGTAGAGCAGGGCCAGCAGCAGCGTCAGGCCGATGCCCGCGTAGCCGATGGCGTCCTCACCGGTGCCGGCGGCGATCAGGATGCCCAGCACGGCCGGAATGTCGAGGTGCAGCATCTTCTCGGCGGAGCGTCGCAGCAGCGCGCCGGGCGGGGCGTCGGGGATACGGACCGCGTGCAGATCCACGTTGCGGGTGACGACCGGCATGGTGCGGCGGAGCCGGATCAGGGTCGTCAGGGCGCCGTGCGGCGCCTGGAGCCCGTAGAAGAGCAGGAAGCAGGCCACCGCCGAGTAGAACAGCGGCGATTCGGCGAGATCCAGACGGGCCAGCAGCAGGATGACCATCAACTGCCGCAGCAGGAAGCGGATCGACAACCCGGCGCGCACCTTGCCCAGCCGGTTGACCAGATAACTCCCCTTCTGGTGCAGATACCAGTCGGCGGCATACGTGACAGCGGTGGCCGCCGCGAAGAACCAGATGTGGGGAATGAGCGCGGCGAGCATGACGCAGGGATATCCCAGCCCCATCAACAACGCTGCCGCCAGTTCCGACCTGCTGCCCACACGGGCCAGGCGAATGGCTGTCGAGATCACGAAGAACCTGCTCCAGGGGGTGCCGGTTGATTCACGTATTGGCGGAAATGTGAAGGTGAGGCTTCACGCATTCGGGCCTCTGCCATCGCACTAAGCGACAACAGAGGCCCGGAAAAACACATTTGTCAAGAATTATTACACATCTGCTTGACGGTCCAGCACGGAGGCCAGGGCCTGCTCGAAGCCGGAGGACTCGGCGGCTCCCGCCGTCGGGTCCTGCTGCCGTACGTCGATGACGTGACCGGTCAGGGCGGAGAGCAGGACGTCCAGCGAGGTGCGGGCCACGGCCTCCGAGGAGAGCAGCGAGCCCTCCGGCTCCTGGCCGAACGCCTTGGTGCGCATCGGGGTCGCGGTGCGCTCCGGGTTCACGCAGTTGACCCGGATGCCCTCGCCCGCCCACTCGTCGGCGAGCGCCTGGGTGAGGTTGACCATGGCGGCCTTGGTGGAGGAGTAGAGGCTGTACTCGGCACGGCCCCGGGTGTAGCTGCTGGAGGTGTAGAGCAGCAACTGGCCCTGGGTCTCGGCGAGGTACTTGTACGAGGCGCGGGCGATCTGGACGGGCGCCAGGTAGTTGACGCTCAAGGCTTCCTGGATCGTCGTGTTGTCGGTCTCGGCCAGCTTGCCGATCCGCAGCACGCCCGCGGTGTTGATGACGTAGTCGATACGCCCGGTCTCGCCGTACGCCTTGGAGAGCGCGTCGTCGATGTGCTCCGGGTTCTCCACGTGCGTGCCGGTGGTGGAGCGGCCCAGCGCGTAGACCTTCGCGCCGTAGTTCTCCGCCAGGGAGGCGATGTCGGCACCGATGCCGTACGAACCGCCGAAGACCACGAGGGTCTTGCCCGTGAGGAGCTCCCGGTAGGCGGCCTCGTCGGCCTGGCGCGGGGCGGCGGTGGAGGCCAGCTGGAAGAGCTTGTCGGTGATGAAGACGTCGACCGGCTGGGTCACCTTCATGTTGTACTCGTCGCCCGCGACCACGTAGATCGGCACGTCGGGGAGGTACTTGAGGACCACCGAACAGTCGTCGGTGGCCTGGAAGTTGGGGTCGCCCGCCGCGACCTCGTACGCCCTGCGGACCGTGGAGAGCTTGAAGGCCTGCGGCGTCTGGCCGCGGCGCAGCCGGGAGCGGTCGGGCACCTCGGTGATGAACTCGCCGTCCTCACCGTGCGTGCGGGTCACGATGATCGTGTCCGCTGACGGGATGGCGACGTCGACGGCCTGGTAGCGGTCCAGCGCGTCGACGCAGTCCGTGATCACGCGCTGTGACAACAGGGGGCGCACCGCGTCATGGAAGAGGACGTTGCGGTCCTCGCCCTCGGCGAGGCCCTCGCCGAGGGCCTCGATGGCACGCTCGGTGGTCTCGTTGCGGGTGCTGCCGCCTTCGATGATCCGGGTGACCTTGGTCAGTCCGGCCTTCGCGACGATCTTCTCGACGTCGGGCACGAAACCGGGCGCCATCAGCACGATGACGTCGTCGATGCCCTCGGCGTTCTCGAAGATGGTCAGCGTGTGCTCGATGACAGCCTTGCCGGCGATCTTCAGCAACTGCTTGGGGATCGACAGGCCCACGCGCTGGCCGGTCCCACCGGCGAGCACGACCGCTGTGGTCCGGGGCTTGGCTTCGTGCGGCACAGACACAGACGACCTACCTTGCTATGACGGGGGAACAGTGTGATGGTCGCACTCTCCGTGACCGTCTCGCAAGGTGGACGTCGTCCGCCGATCGTCCTGCGGATACCCGCAGTTCACCCTCTGGCCAGGGAGGTTGGGCGCTTCGGGGCGGTCGCGCGGGGTGACCGACTCCACAGATGTGTTGCTCAATCCGCACATCCGCGGCACGTGCACCCGGCGTGACCGGCGAAAACCGCAGGCGCCCGGCCCCGAGGCTACCGGACGGCCCGTCTCCGGAGAGACGGGCCGTCGGCCACGACCAGGGGCTCCCCCACGGGCGCCCTCCCGGGGAGCACTTTCGGGGAGCCCTTTCGGGACGCCTCTTTAGAAGGGGTCGAACTCGTCGTATTCCTTCTCCGCGTCGTCGCGCTCGGAGTCGCGGTCCCGGCGGCGCTGCGCGGCGGGGCGCGGCTCCTCCAGGCGGTGGTCCTCGCCGCGGCGGCCGAGCATCTCGGCGCCGGCGGTCACGGTCGGCTCCCAGTCGAAGACGACCGCGTTCTCCTCGGGGCCGATCGCGACGCCGTCGCCGGCCCGGGCGCCCGCCTTCATCAGGGCGGCCTCGACGCCGAGGCGGTTGAGCCGGTCGGCGAGGTAGCCGACGGCCTCGTCGTTGTTGAAGTCGGTCTGGCGCACCCAGCGCTCGGGCTTCTCGCCGCGCACCCGGTAGAGGTCCTCGCCCTCCGCGGTGACCGTGAAGCCCGCGTCGTCGACGGCCTTGGGGCGGATGACGATGCGGGTCGCCTCCTCCTTCGGCTTGGTGGCGCGCGCCTCGGCGATGATCCCGGCGAGCGCGAACGAGAGCTCCTTGAGACCCTTGTGCGCGATCGCGGAGACCTCGAAGACGCGGTAGCCGCGGGCCTCCAGGTCGGGGCGGATCATGTCGGCGAGGTCCTGGCCGTCCGGGATGTCGACCTTGTTGAGGGCGACGATGCGGGGCCGGTTCTCCAGGCCGCCGTAGAGTCGCAGCTCCTCCTCGATCATGTCGAGGTCGGAGACGGGGTCGCGGTCGGACTCCAGGGTCGCGGTGTCCAGGACGTGCACGAGCACCGAGCAGCGCTCGACGTGCCGCAGGAACTCCAGGCCGAGGCCCTTGCCCTGGCTGGCGCCGGGGATGAGCCCGGGGACGTCCGCGATGGTGTAGACGGTCGAGCCGGCGGTGACGACGCCGAGGTTCGGCACGAGGGTGGTGAACGGGTAGTCCGCGATCTTCGGCTTGGCCGCGGAGAGCACCGAGATCAGCGAGGACTTGCCCGCGCTCGGGTAGCCCACGAGGGCCACGTCGGCGACGGTCTTGAGCTCCAGGACGATGTCCCGGCTCTCCCCCGGCTCGCCGAGCAGCGCGAAGCCCGGGGCCTTGCGGCGGGCCGAGGCCAGCGCCGCGTTGCCGAGGCCGCCGCGGCCGCCCTGACCGGCCACGAAGGTGGTGCCCTGGCCGACGAGGTCGGCGAGCACGTTCCCGGCCTTGTCGAGCACCACGGTGCCGTCGGGGACCGGCAGGACCATGTCCTGGCCGTCCTTGCCGGAGCGGTTGTCGCCGGCGCCGGGCTGGCCGTTGGTGGCCTTGCGGTGGGGGCTGTGGTGGTAGTCCAGCAGCGTGGTCACGGACTGCTCGACGACGAGGATCACATCGCCGCCGCGTCCGCCGTTGCCCCCGTCGGGGCCTCCCAGCGGCTTGAACTTCTCACGGTGGACGGAGGCGCAGCCGTGGCCTCCGTTACCCGCGGCGGCATGCAGCTCGACGCGGTCCACGAAGGTGGTCATGGTTGGTGCCTCCAGGTACAGCAGGAAAATACGGAATTGTCTCTGTCGTAACACGCCGAGGGCGGACCCGCTTCCCCGTTCGCCGGGAAAGCTGAGATCCGCCCTCGGAAGGTGCTGTGTGTCGTTCTGCGCGCGCTGAGAAGGATCAGACGGCGAGCGGAACGATGTTCACGACCTTGCGGCCACGGTGCGTACCGAACTCCACCGCACCGGCGGCCAGCGCGAACAGCGTGTCGTCGCCGCCACGGCCGACGCCCGTGCCCGGGTGGAAGTGGGTGCCGCGCTGGCGGACCAGGATCTCACCGGCGTTGACGGCCTGACCGCCGAAGCGCTTCACGCCGAGCCGCTGAGCATTGGAATCGCGCCCGTTCCGAGTGGAAGATGCGCCCTTCTTGTGTGCCATGTGTTCTCAGTCCCTTACTTCGCAGCCGCGGGGATACCGGTGACCTTGATCGCCGTGTACTGCTGGCGGTGACCCTGGCGACGGCGGTAGCCGGTCTTGTTCTTGTAGCGAAGGATGTCGATCTTCGCGCCCTTGTGGTGGTCCACGATCTCGGCCGTGACCTTGATGCCGTCCAGCACCCACGGGTCGCTGGTGACCGCGTCACCGTCGACAACGAGCAGGGTCGAGAGCTCGACCGTGTCGCCAACCTTGGCAGTGGAAATCTTGTCAACCTCAACGATGTCGCCGACAGCTACCTTGTGCTGGCGACCACCGCTGCGCACGATGGCGTACACGCGGATCTCTCTCTCGCTCGGAACGGATCCCCTGATGCCAGCCGCTCGCACGGGCCGGGGCCCGGGACGATCCGGAAGGATGAGCGGCCTCTCCTGGCGGACGGCGCGAACACCGACCGTTACCGGGAGGGATGTGCTCAGGGGTAGGCGTATTAAGGAAACACACCGAGGGTCAAGGTTACGGGGCGGGGGTGTGGGGGTCAAACCGGGGCGCGGGGCCGGGGCCGGGCCTCCGGCCGGGGAGGCCGCGCACCGCCCGCCTTATGCTTTCGGGGCTCACCAGCTCTCCGAAAGGCATGCCGTGAACTACAGGGTCCAGCCCACCGCCCAGGTCGACGAGACCGCCGAGATCGGGGCGGGCAGCAGCGTCTGGGAGCTGGCGCAGATCCGTGAGGGAGCGAAGCTCGGGGAGGGCTGCGTCGTCGGGCGGGGCGCCTACGTCGGCACGGGTGTGCGCATCGGCAACAACGTCAAGCTCCAGAACTACGCCCTCGTGTACGAGCCCGCCGAGCTCGGCGACGGCGTCTTCGTCGGCCCGGCGGTGGTCCTCACCAACGACCACAACCCGCGCTCGGTCGACCCGGACGGCAAGCAGAAGCGCGGCGGTGACTGGGAGGCCGTGGGCGTCAAGGTCGCCGAGGGCGCCTCGCTGGGCGCGCGCTCGGTCTGTGTCGCGCCGGTGCGGATCGGCCGGTGGTCCATGGTCGCGGCGGGTGCCGTGGTGACCAAGGACGTCCCGGACTTCGCTCTGGTCGTCGGCGTGCCGGCCCGGCGGATCGGCTGGGTCGGCCGCAGCGGTGTCCGCCTGGTCGCACGCGAGGGCGAGCCGGGGGTGTGGGAGTGCCCGCAGAGCGGGGCGGCGTACGAGGAGAAGGACGGGGCTCTCGAAGAAGTGCGGGTCTGAGCCGGGCACCGCCCGCTTCCCTCGCGGAGGGCAGCCGACGTGTGCCCCCGCGGGTCCGCGGGCCGGAGCGGGCGGCCTCACCGAGGGCCCTCGGCACTTCCACCCCTAGAAGAAAGCGACGCTCATGGCGAGGGACCTCAAGCCGGAGGCCACAGGCCGTGCCCGGCTGGATTCGCTGACCGGACTACGTTTCTGGGCAGCCCTGGCCGTGGTGCTCTATCACCTCTCCCGGCAGGCCGGGGAGCTGCCCAGCATCAGCGATCTCGCCTGGTACGGACGGAGCGGGGTGACCTTCTTCTTCATCCTGTCGGGGTTCGTACTGGCCTGGACGTACGACGGCAAGACCGTGCCCGCGGGCGTCTTCCTCTGGCGCAGGTTCGCCCGGATCTGGCCGCTGCTGGCGGTGTCGACCGTGGCTTCCGTCGCCGTGTGGCGGGCGCTGGGCACCGACGTGTCCCTGCGCGGGGTCGCGGCCACACTGGCCCTGGTGAACTCCTGGGTTCCCGAGCGCTCCTATCTGGTGGGAGGGAACCCGGCGGCCTGGTCCCTCAGCGACGAGGCGTGGTTCTACCTGCTCTTCCCGGTGCTGCTGACGCTCCCCCTGATGCGGAGCCCACGTGGCCGTGCGGTGATCGCCGTCGCCGTGTGCGCCGGCTCGGTGGGCGTCTGGCTGAGCGGGGCCCTGTTCACCGACTCGCTGGTGCGGCTGTGGGCGCTCGACTACTTCCCGCCGACCCGGACGCTCCAGTTCGCCCTCGGCGTGGCCGCCGGGCTGGCCGTCAAGCGCGGTTGGCGTCCCCCGTGCGGGCTCGGCGCGGCCGTCGCGTTGGTCATCGCCTGGCACCTGGTGCTGATCCCCTGGTCCGACGCGGTGCCCGACAGCGTCTGGTACAGCCCGTACAGCGCCTCCCACCTGTTGTCCGCGCCGTTCTTCGCCCTCCTGGTCGCGGCGGCGGCGACGGCCGACGTCGAGCGGCGGCGGACTCCGTTCGCCGGGCCCGGCATGGTGAGGCTCGGGCAGTGGTCGTTCGCCTGGTACCTGTTCCACGAGATCGTGCTCAGAGCTCTGGTGGGAGCGTTCGGCACCCCGGTGGGAGGACCCGAGATCGTCGGCATCTGGGTCGCGACCCTCGTACTGAGCCTGGCCCTGGCCGCCTTTGCTTACCATTGCCTGGAACATCCACTCGAACGTCTGCTCCGCAGCCGGGGTCCTGGCGGGTCGGCCCGCCGCCCGCGCGCGGAGCAATCCGTGAGTGCAGGTCCCGGACAGGTCCCGCCGCGTTCGTGAACGCAGCGGCGTTGCCCGTACCTCCACGTCGAACAACCGAGAAGAAGAGCGTGCAATGAAAGTCATCAGCATCGTAGGTGCCCGCCCCCAGTTGGTGAAGCTGGCTCCTGTCGCGGCGGCGTTCGCTCAGACGGATCACCAACACGTCATCGTCCACACCGGACAGCACTACGACGCGGACCTCTCGGATGTCTTCTTCTCCGGCCTCGGCATCCCGGATCCGGATGTGCACCTCGGCGTCGGCTCCGGAAGCCACGGGGTGCAGACCGGGTCGGTGCTCTCCGCCCTGGACCCGGTGCTGGAAGCCGAACAGCCCGACTGGGTCCTGGTGTACGGCGACACCAACTCCACGATCGCCGGGGCCCTTTCGGCGGTCAAGCAGCACCTTCCCGTCGCGCACCTCGAAGCCGGCCTCCGGTCGTTCAACCGCCGGATGCCCGAGGAGCACAACCGGGTGCTGACGGACCACTGCGCCGACCTGCTGCTGGCGCCGACCGAGGAGGCCATGCGCCACCTCGCCGCCGAGGGCCTCGCGGAGCGGTCGGCGCTGGCCGGCGACGTGATGGTCGACATCTGTCTGCGGATCCGGGACGCCGTCCTCGCGGGCGAGCACCCGGCTCCGGCGCTGCCCGAGGGCATCGACCCCGCCGAGCCGTTCCTGCTCGCGACCCTGCACCGCCCGGACAACACGGACGATCCCGAGCGGCTGTCCGCCATCATCGGGGCGCTGGCCTCGCTGCCGGTGCCGGTGGCACTCCTGGCTCACCCCCGGCTCACGGCCCGCGCCACGCAGCACGGCATCGACTTGTCGCAGGGCTCGGTCCACGTGGGCCGACCGCTGCCGTACGCCGGGCTCGTCGCGGCCGTTCTCGCCTCGTCCGGTGTGGTGACGGACTCCGGCGGGCTCCAGAAGGAGGCGTTCCTGCTGGATCGCGTCTGCACGACCATCCGGCCGGAGACCGAGTGGGTCGAGACCCTTGAGGACGGTTGGAACCACCTCGTCCCCGACCCGCACACGATGGCTCCGGCCGAGTGGAGCGCCCTCGCCACCCGCCCCGTCCCCGAGGCCCCGCGCGGCGCCCCGTACGGCGACGGCACGGCCGCCCAGCGCGTCGTCCAGCTCATGGAGCAGGCCACCCGCCGCGGCTGACCCGAGAACCGGCGAAGGGCTCACCCGCACCTGCGGGTGAGCCCTTCGCCGTCCCGGCCGGCTGTGGTTCCGGCCGGCCGGGACCACAGCCGGCCGTGATCAGGCGAGATCCTTCAGCAGCCGCTCGTACAGGACCACGTACTTCTCCGCCTGCGCTTCCCAGCTCCACTCGTCGAGCATGCCGGGCCGGTCGTACGCGGCGGTGTAGCGGTCCCGGTCGTTGAGGATCATGCCGACCGCGCGCGCGAGGTCCTTGCTGTCCTCGGAACGGAAGACCTCGCCGTTGCCGACGCGGGTGACCTCGTCCGACATCGCCTTGACGTCGCTCACCACCACGGGCAGCCGCGCCTGCATGAACTCGAAGAACTTCGTGCTCAGCGCGACCTCGTGATTGACGGGTCCCTTGCGCAGCGGGTGGATGCCGACGTCCGCGGTGGACAGGAACCGCACCAGCACGTCGTACGGAACGTACGGCATGAGGTGGATCCGGTCCGTGACCCCGAGCTCGGCGGCGA
Organism: Streptomyces sp. NPDC102283; assembly: GCF_044766265.1. Taxonomy (NCBI): domain Bacteria; kingdom Bacillati; phylum Actinomycetota; class Actinomycetes; order Kitasatosporales; family Streptomycetaceae; genus Streptomyces; species Streptomyces sp. NPDC102283. The sequence goes on along the minus strand of NZ_JBIWLQ010000011.1, from coordinate 41,504 downwards.
GCGCGCGGAGGGAGTTCACGTAGTCGCCGTCGAGATTGTTGATCATGAACGCGGCGTGCACGTCGGGCGCGTACTGCAGCGATTCCACGATGGTGTGCAGGCACCGCTGGGGCGCGGCCCCTCCGCAGTAGACCACCAGGGGCACGTCCGGACCCAGCCCGCACGCCTCACGAACGTCCCGTGCGCCTTCGGTCGTGGTCCACGCCTCTTCGCCGCCCACCTCGTCCGGCACCAGCTTGGGCGGTGCGTTGAGGGTCACCACCGGACGCTCGGCGAGGCCGTGCGCGGTCTCCAGCATCTCCGCCAGGGCGGGAGAGACCGTCACGATCGCGTCCGCGAATCCGATGTGCTCGCGCTCGTAGGCGACCTGTGAGGCCAGCCACTTCCGCGAGCGCTTGGCCTGGGCGAGGCCCGGTACGAACTCGTGGGCGTCGTAGACGACCTTGACGTCCCGGCCCGACTGGCGGGCGCGGACCGCCGCACGGGCGCCGACACCGATCATGCGGAAGTCGTGCGCGTGGATCAGATCGGGCTGAAGCTCCTCGATCTTTTCCCGGTAGCTGAGCTCGTAGCGGAGCGGCAGCGGGTCGAGCCGTCGCCAGGCCCGGTCCCCCATGGCGGTGCTCCAGAAGCGGCGCTCCACCTCTTCCCAGGCACCGTCCTGGTCGCCCCAGTTACCGGCGCGCGCCTTCGTCTGCTGGGCCCGCACCTTGATCGTGGTGCGCCGCAGCTTCCCGGCCGTCCGCTGGGCGAGTATCGGCAGCTGCTTGGTCCTGGGCTCCCGGGAGATGCCGGTGCGCGCGTCGGCCGCGGCCTTGGTCATCTCCAGTTCGGCCCAGATGACCTTGATGCTCCGGGTCTTGAGCATCGCCTTGTCCTGGTTCTGGTAGGCCAGGGGGTAGCGGAGTCGGGACAGGCGCCGCCTGAGCGTCTTGCGCGGCGGCAGTCGCCTCAGCGCCAGCCGGTGGATCCAGGCGTCGCCGAGCTGGTAGCTGTCGGGGCCGGACGAGGGAGCCCGACCGATGAGGTGGACCTCCCAGCCCGCTTCCGCCATGGCCCGCGCGCTCTTCTGAACGCGCGAGTCACCGTCGATGGTGTTGTCGACGAGCATCACGACTCGTCCGGGGCGTCCTTGTGGCATGTCTTCCATCTTCTCTGCGGGTGGGTGTTCAGCCACCGATGACCACGCGGCGTACGCCCGCCCAGTTCGCGGGGTCCGTGGTGCGGCGGCCGTCGACCAGCACGCGGACGTCCGGGAGGTCGGCGGCGGACAGCTCGCGGTATTCGGCGTGGTCGGCCTGGAGGATCGCGGCGGTGACGGCCTGGTGGGCATCGTGCGGGACGAGGCCGAGGGCGGTCAGCTCCTCGGGCGTGTACATCGGGTCCGAGACGAACGGCACCGCGCCACGCGCCTTGAGGGCCTCGACGACGCCGAAGACGCCGGAGAACGCGGTCTCCTTGACGCCGCCGCGGTAGGCCGCGCCCAGCACCAGGACCCCGACGCCCTCCAGGTCGCCGTAGGCGGCGGCCAGCAGGTCGACGGCGTACGCGGGCATCGCGGCGTTGGCCTCGCGGGCCGAGCGCACGACCGTGGCCTCCGGGTCGTTCCACAGGTACATCCGCGGGTAGATCGGGATGCAGTGGCCGCCGACGGCGATGCCGGGCTGGTGGATGTGGCTGTAGGGCTGGCTGTTGCAGGCCTCGATGACCTTCTTGACGTCGATGTCGTTCCGGTCGGCGAACCGGGCGAACTGGTTGGCCAGGCCGATGTTGACGTCGCGGTAGGTGGTCTCGGCGAGCTTCGCCAGCTCGGAGGCCTCCGCCGTGCCGAGGTCCCAGACGCCGTTGGGGCGGGGCAGGTCCTCGCGCTCGTCGAAGTCGAGGACGGCCTCGTAGAAGGCGACGCCGCGCTCCGCGGACGCCTCGTCGATGCCGCCGACGAGCTTGGGGTAGCGGCGCAGGTCGGCGAAGACCCGGCCGGTGAGCACCCGCTCCGGGGAGAAGACCAGGTGGAAGTCCTCGCCGGGGGTCAGGCCCGAGCCCTCGGCCAGCATCGGCGCCCAGCGGGTACGGGTCGTGCCGACCGGCAGCGTGGTCTCGTAGCTGACCAGGGTGCCCGGCTTCAGGCCCGCCGCGATGGCCTTGGTGGCGGAGTCCATCCAGCCGAAGTCGGGGGTGCCCTCGGCGTCCACGAAGAGCGGGACGACGACCACGACGGCGTCGGACGCGGCGACCGCGGCCGTGGTGTCCGTCGTGGCGGAGAGCAGGCCGGCGCCCACGGTCTCCTTGAGCAGACGGTCGAGGTCGTGCTCACCGGGGAACGGCTCGGTGGCCGCGTTGACGAGTTCGACGACCTTCTCGTTGACGTCCGCGCCGATGACCTTGTGGCCCTTGGCGGCGAACTGCACGGCGAGCGGAAGTCCGATCTTGCCGAGCGCGACTACACAGATATTCATCGGGTTACTTCCTCTTCGACCTGGAAAGCGTTCGGCGCAGCCGTGCGCCCACGCCGGACTTCGGTTCCCGCAGCGGGGCCGTCGTGATCACGAGCCGGCCCTTGGTGTTGGTGTTCGCCGCCACCCGGTGGGGGTCGGTGCTCCCCCAGCGCCGCGCCAGCGGCATCGGCCGCCCCTCGGTGCGGACCGGGATCTCGTACCGGGAGCCCGCCACCTCCACGTAGAGGCGGACGCCCTTCTTGGCCCGCCCGGGTGCGAGCGGGATACGGGCGGTCAGCAGGGTGCCGCCGTCCTCGGCCGCGTCGGCGGTGAGCGTGCCGCTGCGCTTCGGGCGCGGGGCGTCCTTCGGGAGCTTGCGCGCGCCGGGCTTGTCCGCGCTCTGCGGCATGGCGCCCTGGGCTAGGGCGATGACGGCCGAGGACGTGTCACCGGTGATGCCGACACGCAGCCTCACGACGCAGGACAGCTCCGTGCCGTGCTGCTCCCAGTCGGCCTTCTCCAGTCGCGTACCGGTGGAGAGGCGGCCGGCCACCGTCTCCCGCACCTCGTAGTACCGGTCGTCCAGGCCGACCGCGGCGTCCCGGAATCCGGGGTAGGACGCGAAGGCCCGGTCGCCGTCCAGCACGAACGGAGGCGCTCCGTGCTCGGTCTCCTCCGCGATGGCGCGGGTGAGCTCCTCGACGGCGCCGCTGCGGGCGAGACCGAAGCGCACCCGGCGCTTGACGCCGGTGGCGTCGCGCAGAGCGTCGGTGAAGTAGGCGTCGACCAGCGCGCCCACGCCCTCGCACACCTGGCGGCGGGTGTCGGCGTCGAGCGTGGGGAAGTCCCTCTGCAGGAGTTTGGTCAGCTCCCAGGCGAAGTGCCGCTTGAACACGGCGTCACGCCGCGGGCCGGCGGGGATCAGCGCGGCGGTGTGCTGCATGATCCGTTCGACGCAGCGGAGCCTCGCCAGATGGTCCGCCCGGTAGGTGATGTTGCTCGCGTCACCGCGCTTGACCGCGTAGTAGCAGGTGTAGTCGGAGATCACGGAGATCTTCCGGGCCCGGACGCACGCCTCGATCGTGAACGGCTGGTCGCTGCCGACCGGCATGTCCTCGGGGAAGCGGAGCCCGTGCTTCTCCACCAGTTCGCGGCGGAACAGCTTGGTGTTGGCCAGGGTGAAGGGCAGCTCGGCGTCGTCGAGCGTGACGTCGCGGTTGCCCGTGTAGAGCTTCTGGTGGACATAACGCCCGTTGGTGCCGACCATCTTGCCGACGACCACGTCGGACCCATTGGCGTCGGCGCAGGCGACCATCCGCTCCAGCGCCTCCTCGCCGAGGTGGTCGTCCGAGCCGATGAAGTAGACGAACCGGCCGGTCGCCAGGTCGAGGGCGCGGTTGCTCGGAGCGGCCGGGCCACCCGAGTTGGGCTGGTGGACGACGGTGAAGACGTCCGGGTACCGCTGCGCGAAGCGGTCGAGCTCCTTACCGCTGTCGTCGGTCGAACCGTCGTCGACCGCCACGACCTGGAGTCGCTCATGGCCGATGCTCTGACCCACCAGCGAGTTCAGGCACTCGGTGAGATACGGCATCGTGTTGTAGACGGCTACGATCACCGTGACATCGGGTGAGGTCACCTACTCGACCCCTGGTTCCGCTCCCGGTCCCCCGCGAGCAGCACCGTGGCGCCGTTGGTGGCGGACTCCAGCACGGAGGCCGCGACCTCGACCGTACGGAGCCCCTGGCGCAGCGTGCAGATGTCGGCGGGCTTGCCCTGTACGGCGTCGCGGAACAGCTCGTGCTCGACGAGCAGCGGCTCGCGCTTGGGGATGGCGTAGCGGATCATGTCGCCCTCGGAGACCCCGCGGAAGGCGCGCAGCGCCTCCCACTCGGTGGTGACCGCGGCGTTGGAGTGGAAGGTGAGGTCTGCGGTGAGGGTGTCGGCGATGAAGCAGCCGCGCTCACCGGTGACCGAGGTGAAGCGTTCCTTGAGCGGGCTCAGCCAGTTGACCAGGTGGTTGACCATCGTGCCGTCGGACAGCTGCCCCACGGCGGAGACCATGTCCTCGTGCGGGCGGCCGGACTTGGAGACGGTGTGGGCGGCGATCGAGGTGTAGGTCTGTCCGGTGACCCAGCCCGTCAGGTCGATGTCGTGGGTGGCCAGGTCCTTGACCACGCCGACGTCGGCGATCCGGTGCGGGAAGGGGCCCTGGCGGCGGGTGACGACCTGGTAGACGTCGCCCAGCTCGCCCGCCTCCAGGCGGGCGCGGAGCGAGAGCAGGGCCGGGTTGCAGCGTTCGATGTGGCCGACGCCGGCCACCAGGCCGCGCGACTCGAACGCCTCGACGAGGCGGCGGGCGCCCTCGACGGTGTCGGCGAGCGGCTTCTCGACGAGGGCGCTGACACCGGCGTCGGCGAGCTGGAGGCCGACCTCCTCGTGCAGCGCGGTCGGGCAGGCCACGACGGCGTAGTCGATGCCGAGGGCGAGGAGCTCCTCGACGGTGGACAGGACGGGAGCGCCCTGGGCCCAGCCGTTCTTGTCGCCCATCGGGTCGACGACGCCGACCAGTTCGACGCCCTCCAGGCTCGCCAGGACGCGGGCGTGGTGGCGGCCCATGGAGCCGAGGCCGACGAGTCCGGCCTTCAGTACGGCGCTCACAGGTTCTCCCCCAGCGAGTTCACGGCGGCGGCGATCCGCTCCAGGTCACCCTCGGTGAGCGAGGGGTGGACGGGCAGCGAGACGACCTCGGCGGCGGCCCGCTCGGTCTCGGGCAGGTCCCAGGTGCGGCCGGCCTTCTGGTCCGGCTCCCAGTAGGGCTTGAGCCGGTGGATCGGCGTCGGGTAGTAGACGGCGTTGCCGATGCCCGCCTCGGTGAGCTTCGCCATCGCGGCGTCCCGGTCGCCGCTGATCCGCACGGTGTACTGGTGGTAGACGTGCCGGGCGCCCTCGGCCACCGGCGGCGTGGTGACGGCCGGGGCGGTGATGCGGGCGTCGAGGTACGCGGCGTTGGCGCGGCGCTGCTCGGTCCACCCCTCCACCTTGCCGAGCTGTACGCGGCCGACGGCGGCGGACACGTCGGTCATCCGCATGTTGGCGCCGACGATCTCGTTGGCGTACCGCTGTTCCATGCCCTGGTTGCGCAGCAGGCGCAGGGTGCGGGCCAGCTCGGCGTCGGCCGTGGTGACCATGCCGCCTTCGAGGGAGTGCATGTTCTTGGTCGGGTAGAAGCTGAAGGTGCCGCCCGCGCCGAACGCGCCGACCGGGGTGCCGTTCAGCGCCGCGGCGTGGGCCTGACAGGCGTCCTCGACGACGGCGAGCTTGTGCCTGTCGGCGATGGGCATGAGCTTGTCCATCGCGGCGGGGTGGCCGTAGAGGTGCACCGGCATGATGGCGGCGGTGCGCGGCGTGATCGCGGCTTCGACCGCCGCCGGGTCGAGGCCGAAGCTGCCCGGCTCGATGTCGGCGAACACCACGTCGGCGCCGACGAGGCGGACCGCGTTCGCGGAGGCGGCGAAGGAGAAGGAGGGGACGATCACCTCGTCGCCGGGGCCGATGCCCAGGGCCAGCAGCAGCAGGTGGAGGGCCGAGGTCCCCGAGTTGACGGCGACGCAGTGCCGGTCGTCGACCAGGCGGGAGAAGCCTTCCTCGAAGGCCGCGACCTCCGGGCCCTGCACGACGCGACCGCTGCGCAGCACACGCACCGCGGCCTCGATCTCGTCTTCCCCGATGACCGGGCGGGCAGCAGGAATCGGCTGCTCGTTGATGCTCGTCATGAACGTCCTCCTTGAACACCGCAAGAGCTCGTAACCAGGCAGAGCTCCGAGGTGCGGGACGTCTCACCGAGGTCGCGCGCAAACCCCACCGGCGCGATGCCGACGCCCTGCCGAGGAATCCGGCCCGGTCGGTATCTTCGCCGGGCCTTGTCACCAACCGTAGTTTCGTGAAGAACGCTCACACGCATGGCAACCGCCGTCACATTATCAGGGATTTCTCGCCCCATTTCGGGCTCGTTAACCGACCCTTGCATCAGTTCTGAAACAAAGCAGGTGTCCCGCCCCCATGTGCTCGGAGCGGGACACCTGAAGATGAACAACCGGTTACGCATTCATCAGCCGGCCGACGACTCGCCTTCCACGGAAGGCGCGGAAGCCGTTACGGACGGCGACGACTGCTCAGCGGCGACGGTCTTCTTCGTCGTCTTCTTCGCGGCCGTCTTGGCCGTCGTCTTCTTCGCGGCGGTCTTCTTCGCGACGGTCTTCTTGGCGGCCGTCTTCTTCGCCGGGGCCTTCTTGGCCGCGGCCTTGCGGGCCGTCTTCTTCGCCGGGGCCGGCTCAGCGGATTCGGATTCCGCCGTTCCGGTGGATTCCGTGACTCCTTCGGCGACCTGGCCGTCGGATTCCGGGGCCTTCGCCTCGGGCGCCGGAGCGACCACGACGACCTCCGCGTCGTCCGACCCGGTGGGCGAGCCCGCCGGTGCGGTGACCTTGCGGGTCACCCGGCGCCGGGCGCGCGGCGGGGCGGCCGCGGGAGCCTCGGCCTCGGGGGCCTTCTCCTCGGGGGCCTTCTCCTCCGGGGCCTCGGGCGCCGGCGTGTCGACGGCGGGCGCCTCGACGACCGGGTCCTCGACCGCGACCGGGTCCGTGGCGGGCTCGGCCGGCCGGACCGGCTCCGCGGCCTCGGCCTGCTTCGGCGAACCCGCCGGGGCGGTCGCCTTACGGGTGGCCCGGCGGCGCGGGCGGCCCTGCGGCGCGGCCTCGACCGGAGCCTCGGGGGCCTCGGCGGCCTCCTCGGCAGCGACCTCGGCGGGCGTGTCGGGAACCGGCTCGGGCCGGGGCTCTGCCACGGGGGCCTCGACGGCCGGGGCGGGAGCCTCGGCCCTCGGGGCGCCGGCCGGGGCCGACGCCTTGCGGGAGGCCCGACGGCGGCCACGGCCGCGCGTGGCGGCCGCCTCCGCCTCGGCGGGGCTGCTGTAGAACTCCTCGTCGGCCGTGACCTCGGGCTCGACGGCCACCGGGGCGGCGACCTCGGCGGCCAGCTCGGCCTCGGTCTCGGCGGGCTCGGCCGCGTGCTCGTCGTGACCGTGCTCGTGGTCCAGGCCGTGCTCGTGGTCCTGGCCGGCGCCGCCGCGGCCGCGCTTCTTGGACTTCTTGCCGCCGCCACCGCCGCCGACGGACGTCGGCTGCTCCATGTGGACGATGACGCCGCGCCCGTTGCAGTGGACGCAGGTCTCGGAGAAGGACTCCAGCAGACCCTGGCCCACCCGCTTGCGGGTCATCTGGACCAGGCCCAGCGAGGTGACCTCGGCGACCTGGTGCTTGGTGCGGTCGCGGCCCAGGCACTCCAGGAGACGGCGCAGCACCAGGTCCCGGTTGGACTCCAGCACCATGTCGATGAAGTCGACGACGACGATGCCGCCGAGGTCGCGCAGCCGCAGCTGGCGCACGATCTCCTCGGCCGCCTCCAGGTTGTTCCTGGTGACGGTCTCCTCCAGGTTGCCGCCCTGGCCGGTGAACTTGCCGGTGTTGACGTCGACGACGATCATCGCCTCGGTCTTGTCGATCACCAGCGAACCGCCGCTGGGCAGGTAGACCTTGCGGTCCAGCGCCTTCATCAGCTGCTCGTCGATGCGGTACGTCGCGAAGACGTCGACCTCGGAGGTCCAGCGGGAGAGCCGCTCGGTGAGGTCGGGTGCGACGTGCGAGACATAGCCGTGGATGGTCTCCCACGCCTCGTCGCCGCTGACGATGACCTTGGAGAAGTCCTCGTTGAAGATGTCGCGGACGACCCGGACGGTCATGTCCGGCTCGCCGTAGAGCAGCGTCGGCGCGTTGGAGCCGCTGGTGCCCTTCGCCTTCTTCTGGATGTCCTCCCACTGCCCCTGGAGCCGCTCGACGTCACGGCGCAGCTCGTCCTCGCTCGCGCCCTCGGCGGCGGTGCGCACGATGACGCCCGCGTCCTCGGGGACGATCTTCTTGAGGATGGTCTTGAGGCGGGAGCGCTCGGTGTCGGGCAGCTTGCGGCTGATCCCGGTCATCGAGCCCTCGGGCACGTAGACGAGGTAGCGGCCGGGCAGCGAGACCTGGCTCGTCAGACGCGCGCCCTTGTGGCCGATCGGGTCCTTGGTCACCTGGACCAGGACGGACTGGCCGGACTTGAGCGCGGTCTCGATGCGGCGCGGCCCGTGGGCCATGCCGAGCGCCTCGAAGTTGACCTCACCGGCGTACAGGACGGCGTTGCGGCCCTTGCCGATGTCGACGAAGGCGGCCTCCATGGACGGCAGCACGTTCTGGACCTTGCCCAGGTAGACGTTGCCGACGTAGCTGGTGGCCTGCTCCTTGTTGACGTAGTGCTCGACGAGCACGTTGTCCTCGAGGACGCCGATCTGGGTGCGCTCGCCGCTCTGGCGGACGACCATCACCCGCTCGACGGCCTCGCGGCGGGCGAGGAACTCCGCCTCGGTGATGATCGGGACCCGGCGGCGGCCCTGCTCGCGCCCCTCGCGGCGGCGCTGCTTCTTGGCCTCCATACGGGTCGAGCCCTTGATGGACTGGACCTCGTCGAAACCGGTGCCCGGCTCGCGCTCCTCCTTCTTGCGGGGCTCGCGGACCTTGACGACCGTGCGCTCCGGGTCGTCGGTGGTGCCGTGGTCGGCCTCGGCGGCGGCGTCACCGCTGCGGCGACGGCGACGGCGGCGACGGCGGCTGCTGCTCGACCCGGAGGCCGAGGAGTCGTCGTCGTCCTCGTCGTTCTCGTCGGCGTCCGCGGCCTGGCCCCGGCCCCGGCCCCGGCCCCGGTCCTGCTCGTCCTCGGAGCGGGGCTCCTCGGCGCGGGACGGTGCGGGCGCGTCGTCGCCGTGCTGCTCGTCGTCCGTGTCGTTGGCCTCGCCACGACGGCGGCGACGGCCGCCACGACGGCGACGGCGCGAGGGGCGGTCGCCGTACTCGTCGGTGTCCTCGCCCTCGTGCTCGTCCGTCTCGGTCTCGGGGGCCTCGTCGGCGGGCTGCTCGGCGGGGGCCTCCACGGGAGCGGCGGGCTCGGCGGCCTGCTCGGTCGCGTCGGCCTCGCCACGACGGCGGCGACGGCGGCGCGAGCCGCCCTGCGGCGCGGCCTCGGCGGGCGGAGCGCTCTGCTCGACCTCGACGGTCTGCTGCTCCTCGACCTCGTCGGCCTCGTCGGGCGCCGAGGGGGAACCGGCCGCGGCAGCGGCGGCGGCCGCGGTCTCGGGGGTCTGGAACATCGGCTCGGCGAAGACCGGGGCCTGGAAGACGGCGACGGCGGGGCGCGTCGCGCGCCGGCCCTTGCGGGTCGGCTCGTCGGTCTTGGCGGTGAACTCGGGGCGACCGGCGGCGGCGGTGGCCCGGCGGCGCTGGCGTCCGCGCGGGGCGGCCTCCTCGACCTCCTCCACCTCGGCGGCGAGCTCCTCGGCGACGGCGGCGGGCAGGCTCTCGCCGGCCTCGACGGACTCCGCGGGGGTCTCGACGGCCGACTGCGGCGTACCGGCGGGCGCGGACGCCTTGCGGGACGCCCGGCGGCGGGCGCGCGGGGCCGGGGTCTCCTCCACGGCCCCGGCCTCGGCCGCGGGGGCCTCGGCGGCGACGGGCGCCGGCTCGGTCACCGTCGCGGCGGCGGGCCCGGCGACGCCCGGCGTACCGGCCGGGGCCGACGCACGGCGGCGGGCACGGCCGCGAGGGGCCTCGACGGGTTCCGGCTCGGCGACGGCGGGCTCGGCAACTACGGCGGGCTCGGCGACGACGGCCGGCTCGACCACGACGGCGGCCTCGGCCGCTGCCGGGGCGCCCGCGGGCGAGGTGGCCTTGCGGGAGGCGCGACGGCGGCGGGGCGCCGGGGGCTCCTCCACGACCTCGACGACGGCCTCGGCCTCTTCCTCGGGCTCGGCCTCATCGGCGGGCTCGGCCGGGGTCTCGACGACCGGGGCCACGGTCTCGGCGGCCTCCGGCGCGCCGGCCGGGGCGGTCGCCTTGCGCACCGCACGGCGGCGGGTGCGCGGCGCGGGTGCGCCGGGCTCCTCCTCGGCGGCGACGGGCGCGGGGGCCTCGGCGACCGGGGCGGGCTGGGTGTGCTCCACCGGCTCCGGGGCTCCGGCGGGCGCGGTGGCCTTACGCACGGCGCGACGGCGCGCACGGGCGGGCGGGGCGGTCTCGGCGACCGTTTCCCCGGGCGTGTCGTCCGCGGCCGGGGCGGCGGACCCGTCGGCCGGTATGGCCGGCGTGACGTCCTCGGCGGGGGCCGCGGTCGCACCGGGCGGGCCCGCCGGGCGGGAAGCGGCGCGGCGCCTGCGGCGCGGCGGCAGCTTGTCCCCGGGGGTGTTCTCTTCGTTGTTCCCGGTCGTGCCGGGTTCGTTCGGCTGAGGCATGCGGGCGGTTCTCCCGTCGTGCTCCCGGGCGCCGCGTCTGATTCCGGTCCGGCACGGTCCGCAGTGGTGCGATACCGCCGTCCGGGGCGCGGGCGCCGCACGGGAACTGATGTCTGGCTCGCCGGTTCCGTATGCGGTATGCCTACGGCCTGGCGAAAGTCTTATGGGTCAGTGCGCGGCCCGACCCAGGTGGCTCCCGAGTCGGAGGGCTGCGCTACAACGACCGCCTTACGCGGAACCTGCACCTTCCGGCGCCGTCGCGACGGCTGCCCCGGCGACCGCGGAATGTGCGGTCGGGGCGGCCTCGCGGTCGGGCGCGAGCGGGTCGGTCACCGTGCCGGACTCCTCGTCGAAGAGCCCCTGCGCCAGCCTCGTCACCGCGGCGGGGACGGGCGGCGCCAGGTCGGCCACAGCTCGGAGACCGGACAGGACGTCGTCGGGTCGCACGGCAGGTGTCACGTGCCGAACAACCAGGCGCAGTATCGCACAGGGCCGCTCGCCCGGCCTATCGGCCGGAGCGTCGACGACCCGCAGGTCGGCGACGGCGGCACGGGCGTCGAACGTCCGGATGCCGTTCTTCGCCTTGCGCTGGACCTCCACGGCCTCGGCGTCGTTGAACGCGGCCACGGCCGTGCGGACGTCCTCGGGGTCGACGCCGTCCAGGCGCATCTCCCAGACGGACGCGGTGAGTCGCTCGGCCAGGCCCGAGGTGCGGGCCTCCACCGCGTCGATGATGTCGAGGCCGTCCGGCATCGACGCGTCGAGCAGTCCGCGCAGGACCTCGGGGTCCCGCGTCTCGGTGAGGGCGATCTCCAGGAACTCCGCCTCACTGCCCGTGCCGGTGGGTGCGGCATTGGCGTAGGAGACCTTGGGGTGGGGGGTGAAGCCCGCCGAGTACGCCATCGGCACCTCGGAGCGGCGCAGTGCCCGCTCGAAGGCCCGCTGGAAGTCTCGGTGGCTGGTGAACCGGAGGCGGCCGCGCTTGGTGTAGCGCAGGCGGATGCGCTGCACTGCCGGTGCGGGCGGCGGGCCTTCGGGCTGTCGCTTGCCCAGTGGTTCTTCTCCTCGGTGCGGGGCGGGCGCGGTGGCGCGCCGCCCACGAGATTCGGGTGACCCCCGGGTGCCGCTCCGGCTCACCCCCGCCAGACGAGTTTCTCGCCGGGAAGAGGGGTCTCGGGCGCCTGCGCCGCGCTGGGGACAGTCGTTGTACTACCCAGAGTACGCGCAGGCATCCCCAGCGGTTCCCCGGACCGGGTGCCGCCCGCGCTGCCGGCCAGTGCCCGCCAGGCGTCGCGGCGGGCCCGGCGCACGGTTTCCCGGGCGGACGCGAGGGCCGCGCGGGCGGCCCGGCCCGCCTCGGCGGCGGCGCGGCGGGCCGGGGCCCACACGGAGTCGCGCAGGACGTGGCCGACCGGGGTGAACAGGGTGCGGTACGCCCAGGAGACGGGCGCCACGAGCAGCGCCATGACCAGCCGGGCGAGGGCCCGGCCGACGGCTCGGGAGACGTACCCGGCGATCCGCCGGGCGACCTCGAACGCGGCGGCGATCTCCCGGCCGACCGGGGCGAGGACGTGGCGGTACGCCCAGGAGACGGGCGCCACGAGCAGCGTCATGACCAGCCGGGCGAGGGCGATGGCCAGCCCGCGTCCGATGGCCGCGATCCCCCGCCGGAGTTGGCCGAGGACCCAGGCCGTGCCCTGCCACAGCCTGTCCAGGACCCAGGCGGTGCCGAGGCCGATGGGGGTGAGGACGGTCCCGTACAGCCACACCACCGGGAGGATCAGGCCGTAGCGGACCACCGGGACGACCACGTACCGCCACAGCGCCGCGACCGGCAGGACGAGCAGGGTGGCGAGCAGCCGGGCCAGGCCGGTTCCGAGACCGCGTGCCGCCGGGGCCGGCAGGGCGGTGCCGATCCAGCGCAGCCCGTGGCCCAGCGGGGTGAGGACGGCCCGGTACAGCCAGGCCGCCGGCGCGGCGATCCCGTAGCGGGCGACGGGGACGAGCACGTACCGCCACAGGCCGATCCAGGGCCACAGGAGGAGGGCGACGGCCAGCCAGGAGGCGGCCTTGCCGAGCGGTGTCAGGACCCAGCTGTACAGCCAGGTCAGCGGGGTCAGTACGAGGGTGTCGAGGAGCCACGCCAGGGCCCGGCCGAGCGGGCGCAGCAGGACGCGGTCGGCGGCGCGCCAGAGGGCGGTGAGCGCGTCCCCCACCATGCGGACGGGCAGGACGAGCACCACGACCACGATCCGCACCGGGACCCTGATCAGGGTGGTCGGGATGGATTCGCCGGGCTCGTAGCCCTGAGGGGCCCGGTGCTTGCCGTAGTCCATGCCCTCAAGGACGCGTCAGGCCCGGTCCGGGGTTGCCGGACCGGGCCTGCGGGTCGATCGGGGGCGCGTTACTTGTTCACGACGCTGAGCGGCAGGAGCTTCTTGCCGGTCGGGCCGATCTGGATGTCCAGGTCGAGCTGCGGGCAGACGCCGCAGTCGAAGCAGGGGGTCCAGCGGCAGTCCTCGACCTCGGTCTCGTCGAGCGCGTCCTGCCAGTCCTCCCAGAGCCAGTCCTTGTCCAGGCCGGAGTCGAGGTGGTCCCAGGGCAGGACCTCCTCGTAGGTGCGCTCGCGGGTGGTGTACCAGTCGACGTCGACCCCGAACCCGGGCAGCGTCTTGTCGGCGCAGTTCATCCAGAGGTCGTAGCTGAAGTGCTCGCGCCAGCCGTCGAAGCGGCCGCCGGACTCGTAGACCGCGCGGATGACGGAGCCGACGCGGCGGTCGCCGCGCGAGAGGAGGCCCTCGACGATGCCGGGCTTGCCGTCGTGGTAGCGGAAGCCGATGGAGCGGCCGTACTTCTTGTCGCCGCGGATCTTGTCGCGGAGCTTCTTCAGCCGGGCGTCGGTGTCCTCGGCGCTGAGCTGCGGGGCCCACTGGAAGGGCGTGTGCGGCTTGGGCACGAAGCCGCCGATGGAGACCGTGGCGCGGATGTCGTTCTGGCCGGAGACCTCGCGGCCCTTGGCGATGACGTTGACCGCCATGTCGCCGATCTGGAGGACGTCCTCGTCGGTCTCGGTGGGCAGGCCGCACATGAAGTACAGCTTCACCTGACGCCAGCCGTTGCCGTAGGCCGTGGCGACCGTCCGGATCAGGTCCTCCTCCGAGACCATCTTGTTGATGACCTTGCGCATGCGCTCGGAGCCGCCCTCGGGGGCGAAGGTGAGGCCGGAGCGGCGGCCGTTGCGGGTCAGCTCGTTGGCCAGGTCGACGTTGAACGCGTCGACGCGGGTCGAGGGCAGCGAGAGGCCGACCTTGTCCTCGGTGTAGCGGTCGGCCAGGCCCTTGGCGATGTCGCCGATCTCGCTGTGGTCGGCGGAGGAGAGCGAGAGCAGGCCGACCTCCTCGAAGCCGGTCGCCTTGAGTCCCTTCTCGACCATCTCGCCGATGCCGGTGATGCTTCGCTCCCGCACGGGGCGCGTGATCATGCCGGCCTGGCAGAAGCGGCAGCCGCGGGTGCAGCCTCGGAAGATCTCCACGGACATCCGCTCGTGCACGGTCTCCGCGAGCGGGACGAGCGGCTGCTTGGGGTAGGGCCACTCGTCGAGGTCCATCACCGTGTGCTTGGAGACCCGCCACGGCACACCGGACCGGTTGGGCACGACGCGGCCGATGCGGCCGTCGGGGAGGTACTCGACGTCGTAGAAGCGCGGGACGTAGACGCCGCCGGTCTTCGACAGCCGGAAGAGCACCTCGTCGCGGCCGCCGGGGCGGCCCTCGGCCTTCCAGGCGCGGATGATCTCGGTGATCTCCAGGACGGCCTGCTCGCCGTCGCCGACGACCGCGCAGTCGATGAAGTCCGCGATCGGCTCGGGGTTGAACGCGGCGTGGCCGCCCGCGAGGACGATCGGGTGATCGACGGTGCGGTCCTTGGACTCCAGCGGGATGCCCGCGAGGTCCAGGGCGGTGAGCATGTTGGTGTAGCCCAGCTCGGTGGAGAAGCTCAGCCCGAAGACGTCGAACGCGCCGACGGGGCGGTGGCTGTCCACGGTGAACTGCGGCACGTCGTGCTCGCGCATCAGCGCTTCGAGGTCGGGCCAGACGCTGTACGTGCGCTCGGCGAGGACGCCTTCGCGCTCGTTGAGCACCTCGTAGAGGATCATGACGCCCTGGTTGGGGAGTCCGACCTCGTAGGCGTCGGGATACATGAGGGTCCAGCGGACGTCGCAGCTGTCCCACTCCTTGACGGTGGAGTTCAGCTCACCGCCGACGTACTGGATGGGCTTCTGCACATGCGGGAGCAGAGCTTCGAGCTGTGGGAAGACCGATGCGGCAGACATCTCGCGAACCTTCGTGAGCCGGCAGGGGTGACCATCCAGCGTACCCCGGTACTCAAGGCCTCAGATCCGCGAGCGGTCCGGGGGCACTGGCGCGGGCCCAGACATCGGGCAGTTCCCGCTCCCGGGCCTCGGCGGCGGCCTCCTCCTGCCCGTACAGGAGACCCCAGGTGAACGCGGTCTCCCCCGCCGCGTGCGCCTGGATCGCGAGCGCGCGCAGCGTCTCGCGGGCGACGACGCTGTCCTGGTGGTCGCCGAGGACGCTCTGCACGGCCTTCACGCGCTTGGCGAAGCGCTTGGCGGGCTTGCCGAGCGCGGGGCGGGCCGCCTCGCCCGCGTACCGGGCACGCTTGGCGGCCTTGCGGGCCTCGTGCAGCGCCGCGTCGCGCTCCGGTCCGGGCGGCCGGCCGAAGGCGTGGCCGACGCGGGCGGCGAGGCGCTCGTAGTCCTTGAGCACCGCCCGGGGCAGTGCCTTGCCGGGCGCGCGGCCGGCGGCGGGGCGCAGGGGCGGGTCGGTGCTCAGCGCGTCGAGGGCGTCCAGCAGGTCCAGATACCGCTTTCCGTCCAGTACGTCGACGATCCTGCGGCGCGATCCGGTGCGGCGGGCGGCCGACCAGGCGCGGAGGCGGCCGCGGACCGGGCCCAGCGTCAGGGTGGCGGGCAGGGCCTCGACGCGGGAGCCGAGGCGCTCGTCCAGGACCTCCTGGTCACGGTCGAGGCCCAGCTCGGCGGCGAGCCACTTGAGCTCCGCGCCGAGGGGGTCGGTGACCTCGCGGTCGAGGATCTTGCGGTGGGTCTTGAAGGTGCTGCGCAGCCTGCGGGTGGCGACGCGCATCTTGTGCACGGAGTCGGGCAGGTCGCGGCGGACGGCGGGGTCGAGGCGGACGATCGCGGAGATCTGCTTGCGTACGTAGGCGAGGACGTGGTCGCCCGCGGTGTGCGGCGCGTCCTTCTCCCGCGCTTCCCCGTCCTGTACGGGTGTCGTCTCCGCCAGCGCCCTGGCGAGCTTCGAGGAGGACTCCGCGGGGCGCACCCCGGCCTTGCGCAGCCGCTTCTCGACGGCGTCCAGGATCGCGGGGTCGCCGTCGTCGGCCAGCTCCACCTCGATCTCGGTCCAGGTGGCGGTGGCGCCGCTGCCCTCCCCCGCGAGGCGCTCCGCGAGCACGTTGTCGACGCTGACCTCGGCGAGGAGGGTCCCGTCGGCGGCCAGCAGGTGGTGGACGTCGCGGGCGGAGAGCAGCCGGACGACGGGGGCGATCTCCGCGTGGCGGACCCGGGAGCGGAGCAGGGCCGCCAGCGAGGGCGGCACCGCGTCGGAGAGCGGCTCGTGGATCTCGTCCCGGACGCCGACGGCGACGGGGAACTTCGCGTGCCAGCCCTCGTCCGCCCCGCCGGTCCTGCGGCGCAGGGTGAGGGCGCCGGCGGCGAGGCGGAGGTCGGCGGTGTCGTAGTAGACGGCGTCGAGCTCGGTCGGGCCGCGGTGGACCGTCCGGTCGACCCCGGCCGCCCGGGTCAGGTCGGGCAGCCGGGTGTCGTCGGTGGCTTCGTACTTCCGCTCGATCTCGCGCTTGGTGTCCGCCATGTACGGACACCTACCCGGCGGGCGGCGGGTTCAGGCGGACATCGGCCGTTGCACCCTGATGGACTGCAACAGCCCGATCGCCACCCAGACGGCGAACATCGAGGATCCTCCGTAGGAGACGAAGGGCAGCGGCAGCCCGGCGACCGGCATGATGCCGAGTGTCATGCCGATGTTCTCGAAGGACTGGAAGGCGAACCAGGCGACGATCCCGGCGGCGACGACCGTGCCGTACAGCTCGGTGGTCTCGCGGGCGATCCGGCAGGCGCGCCACAGGACGACGCCCAGGAGCACGATGATCAGTCCCGCGCCGAGGAAGCCCAGCTCCTCGCCGGCGACGGTGAAGACGAAGTCGGTCTGCTGCTCGGGCACGAACTGACCGGTGGTCTGGGTGCCTTCGAAGAGCCCGGTGCCGGTGAGTCCGCCGGAGCCGATCGCGATGCGGGCCTGGTTGGTGTTGTAGCCGACGCCCGCCGGGTCGAGCGCGGGGTTGGCGAAGGCGGCGAAGCGGGCGATCTGGTAGTCGTCGAGCAGGCCGAGCTGCCAGATGGAGACGGCTCCGGCCACGCCCGCGCCGAGGAGGCCGAAGACCCAGCGGTTGGAGGCTCCGGAGGCCAGCAGGATGCCGAGGACGATGACGGCCATCACCATCACCGAGCCGAGGTCCGGCATCAGCATGACGATGGCCATGGGAATGGCCGCGAGGCCCAGCGCCTTGGCGACGGTCCGGTGGTCGGGGTGGACCTGGTCTCCCGCGTCGACGCGGGCCGCCAGCAGCATCGCCATCACGAGAATGATGGTGATCTTGGTGAACTCGGAGGGCTGGATCGAGAAGCCCGCGGGGAGCTTGATCCACGCGTGGGCGCCGTTGACCGTGGTGCCGAGCGGGGTGAGGACCGCCAGGACCAGCAGCACCGAGATGCCGTAGAGGACCGGGACGGCCCCGCGCAGCGTGCGGTGGCCGAGCCAGATCGTGCCGATCATCAGGGCGAGGCCGATGCCGGTGTTGAGGGCGTGCCTCAGGAGGAAGAAGTACGGGTCTCCCTGGGTGAGGTGGTCGCGGTTGCGGGTCGCGGACCACACGAGCAGCGCGCCGAGGAACGAGAGCGCGAGCGCGGCCCCGAGCAGCGGCCAGTCCAGCCGACGTACGAGGGAGTCGCGGGCGGTCAGCTTGGCCCAGGAGCCCTCGTCGGGGCCGTAGCGGGAGACGGAGAATCCACCTGCCATCAGGGCTGCCTCCCGTTCGACGCCGGTGATCCGGTGAGTCCGGGCTGGCCTCCGGGCGGCAGGGGCAACTGGGGTTCCTGTCCGCCCGGCTGCTCCTCGGGCGCGGCCGGGGTCGGGTCGTAGGGCTTGACCTTGGGGGCGTAGATCGAGCCGTCGGGCTGGATCTTCGGCAGCGCCTTCTGGGGCTTCGGCAGCAGGGCCTTCTTCTTGTCCTGGTTGCCCTCGGCGTCGAGGCCGTAGAGCGCGTCGTAGATCTTGCGGACGGCGGGCCCGGCGGAGCCGGAGCCGGTGCCGCCCTGGGAGATCGTCATGACGATCGTGTAGTCGTCGGTGTAGGTCGCGAACCACCCGGTGGTCTGCTTGCCGTACACCTGGGCGGTACCGGTCTTGGCGCGCATCGGGATCTTGTCCTGCGGCCAGCCGCCGAACCGCCAGGCGGCGGTGCCGCCGGGCTCGACCACCGAGCGCAGCCCCTTGTCGAGGTCCTTGACGGTCTGGGCGTCGACCGGCAGCTTGCCGCTGGCCTTGGGCTCGATCTCCCGCACGGTCTTGCCGTCGGGGCTGATCACGGCCTTGCCGACGGTGGGCTCGTGGAGGGTGCCGCCGTTGCTGATGGCGGCGTAGGCGGTGGCCATCTGGATGGGTGTGACCAGCACGTCACCCTGGCCGATCGAGTAGTTGATGCTGTCGTAGGCCTTGAGCTGATTGCCTTCGAGGCAGCTCTCGTACGCGATCTGCTGGACGTAGGTGCCGCCCTTCTTGCCCTCCTTGCACCAGGAGTCCTTGTTGGCCTCCCAGAAGTCCTGCTTCCACTGGCGGTCCGGAATGCGGCCCTTGACCTCGTTGGGCAGGTCGATGCCGGTCTCGGCGCCGAGCCCGAAGTCGCGGGCGGTGCGGTAGAACCAGTCCTTGGCATCCTTCTTCGGCTTTATGCCGCCGTCCTTCGCCCACTCCTCGTGGCCGAGGCGGTAGAAGACGGTGTTGCAGGAGTACTTGAGCGCGTCGCCGAGGGTGATGGGGCCGTGCCCCTGGGACTCGAAGTTGGCGAAGGTCTGGTTGCCGAGGCTGTAGGAGCTGCTGCACTGGTAGAGGTCGTTGAAGGCGTGGCCGCCGCGCACGGCGGCGCTGGCGGAGACCACCTTGAAGATCGAGCCGGCGGGGGCCTGGCCCTGGATGCCCCGGTTGAGCAGCGGGTAGTTGGACTTCTTGCTCGTGAGCTTGGCGTACTGCTTGCCGGAGATGCCGCCGACCCAGTCGTTGGGGTCGTAGTCGGGCTGGGAGGCCATCGACACGATGCGGCCCGTCTTCGACTCCATCACGACGACGGCGCCGGAGTCGGCCTCGTACTTACGGCCGGTGATCTTGTCGGTCTCGCCGCGGACCAGCTTCATCGCGGCGGCCAGCTCGTACTCGGCGACCGCCTGGACGCGGGCGTCGAGACTGGTGACGAGGGTGGAGCCGGAGACCGCCGGGTCGTTCTCCGCCTCGCCCATGACGCGGCCGAGGTTGTCGACCTCGTAGCGGGTGACGCCCGCCTTGCCGCGCAGTTCCTTGTCGTACGTGCGCTCCAGGCCGGAGCGGCCGACCTGGTCGGAGCGGAGGTAGGGCGACGGGCCGTCCTGCGCCTTCTGGATCTCGTCGTCGGTGACGGGCGAGAGGTAGCCGAGGACCTGCGCGGTCTTCGCCTTGCCGGGTGCGGCGTAGCGGCGTACGGCGGTGGGTTCGGCGGTGATGCCGGGGAAGTCCTCGGCGCGCTCGCGGATCTGGAGGGCCTGCTGGGTGGTGGCCTCGTCGGTGACCGGGATCGGCTGGTACGGCGATCCGTTCCAGCAGGGCTGGGGGGTCTTGGAGTCGCAGAGGCGGACCTTGTCCTGGACGTCCTTCGCCTTCATGTCCAGGACGTCGGCGAGCCGGGTGAGGACGCCGACGCCGTCGTCCTTCATCTTCAGCAGCTCGGTGCGGCTCGCGGAGACGACGAGGCGGGTCTCGTTGTCGGCGAGCGGCACGCCGCGGGCGTCGAGGATCGAGCCGCGCACGGCGGGCTGGACGACCTGCTGCACACCGTTGCCCGCGGCTTCGGCGGTGTACTCGTCGCCGTTGCGGATCTGGAGGTACCACAGGCGCCCGCCGAGGGTGAGCAGCAGCGAGAAGACGAGGACCTGGATGACGATGAGCCGGATCTGGACCCGCTGGGTCCGCCCGGTCTCGGGAATGTTGCTCACGCGGTGCCCCCGTTGGTGGTCCTGCTGGGGGTACGGGGGTCGTCCCCCGGGAAACACGGCCTCACAGTCGCTTGACCCCCTTGATCCTGCCCGCGCGGGCGGCCCGGCTACGGGCGGCCTTGACGCGCAGCCCGCCGCGCTGGTTGCCGATCCGCAGACCGGTGCCCGAGGCGAGCCAGCCGGCGGCGACGTCGTTGCCGCCGGACGAGGACTCGGCGAGCGGATCGTTCTCGGTGCGTCTGGCCAGCGCCATGATGAGCGGCACCACGAAGGGCGCCAGCAGCAGGTCGTAGATCGCGGCGGTGAACAGCAGGCTGCCCAGGCCCACATGGCGGGCGGCGGTGTCGCCGACGAGCGCGCCGACGCCCGCGTACAGCAGGGTCGAGCCGATCGCGGCGGCGACGACCACGGCCATCGGGGCGAAGGCCGACTTCAGCTGTCCGTTCTCCGGCCGGGCCAGGCCCGCGAGGTAGCCGATGACGCAGAGCACCAGGGCGTAGCGCCCGGCGGCGTGGTCGGCGGGCGGGGCGAGGTCCGCGAGGAGACCCGCGCCGAAGCCGATGAGGGAGCCGCTGACCGGCCCGTACACGAAGGCGAGCCCGAGCACGGTGAGGAGCAGCAGGTCGGGGACGGCCCCGGGGAGCTGGAGGCGGGCGAGGACGGAGACCTGGACGACGAGGGCGACGACGACCAGGACGATCGAGAGCAGAGTCCGGTTGATGCGCATGGGGATCAGCTCTACTCCTGGTCGTTGGCCGCGTTGTCGGGTAGGGCGTTGCCCTGCTGGTCGCCTGCCGCGTCACCGGCGGCGTCGCCGCCCGGCTGCTCGTTGATGTTGCCGACGACCTTGCCGGATCCGTCCACCAGGTCCCCGTTGGGCTGGACCGTGACGGTGACCGTGGGGGTCGGCTTCGGCTTCGCCTTGACGGGCTGCTTGGGCAGGACCATGTCGCGCGGGTCCTCGCGGGGCGCCTGGACGACGACGCCGACGATGTCGAGCTTGGTGAACCCGACGTACGGCTTCACGTAGACGGTCCGGGTCAGCGCGCCGCCGGAGGGGTCGACGCGGACGACCTCGCCGACCGGCACACCGGGCACGAAGGGCTTGTCCTTGCTGGAGCCGAAGGTGACCAGCCGGTCGCCGGCCTTCACCGTGGCCTTGCCGTTGAGGAACTGCACGGACAGCGGGCGCGAGCCCTGACCGGTGGCGAAGCCGAGCTCGTCGGTCTTCTCCATCCGGGTGCCGACGGTGAAGTCGGGGTCGTTGGCGAGCAGCACCGTCGCGGTGTCGGGGCCGACGGTGGTGACCCGGCCGACCAGCCCCTCCCCGTTGAGCACGGTCATGTCGCGGCGGATGCCGTCGTTGGCCCCGGCGTCGATGGTGACCGTCCAGGAGAAGCCCTGGGCCGCTCCTATGGCGATGACCTCGGCGCCCTTGATGCCGTACTGTCCGGCGCCCGCGTTCTTCAGCATGGCGTCGAGCTGGCGGACCCGGCTGTTGGTGCGGTCGTCGCTGCCGAGTCTGGCCTTCAGCGCGGCGTTCTCCTGCTCCAGCGTGGAGATCCGGTCGTGCCGGTTGCCGGAGTCCCGTACCGCGCCTATGGCGTTGCCCACCGGGTCGACCGCTGCCGCCACGCCGTTCTCGACCGGCCCGAAGACGGTGGCCGCGGCCTGCCGCGCGCCGTCGACCGGTGACTCCTCGCCGCCTCGGATATCCACCGTGATCAGGGCGAATGCGATGGCGATCAGCAGCACCAGGAGCAGCCGGCTCTCTCGTGTGTCCCTCACGTGCGGCGGCCGTGCCTTCCTCGTCGGAATGTTCGTGCCTGTGTGTACGTCACTGTGGGTGGGTACGCGTCGATGTGTCTCCGCGTCGTACATCTACAGCAACGATCTATATCAACGATCCGGCGGGCGGAGCGTCAGCGTCCGCTCGCCGGATCGGGTGGTGTCCCCGCAGGGGGCACCTCCCTGAGTGCTCTAGCGGCGGGGCTGGGCGTCCAGCACCTGCTGGAGCGCCTCGAACTCCTCGACGCACTTGCCGGAGCCGAGCGCCACCGAGTCCAGCGGGTCCTCGGCGATGTGGATCGGCATGCCCGTCTCGTGGCGCAGCCGCTCGTCCAGTCCGCGCAGCAGCGCGCCGCCGCCGGTGAGGACGATGCCGCGGTCCATGATGTCGCCGGACAGCTCGGGCGGGCACTTGTCGAGCGTCGTCTTCACGGCGTCGACGATCGCGTTGACCGGTTCCTCGATGGCCTTGCGGACCTCGGCGGCCGAGATGACGACCGTCTTGGGCAGTCCGGAGACCAGGTCGCGGCCGCGGATCTCGGTGTGCTCGTCCTTCTCCAGGTCGAACGCCGAACCGATGGTGATCTTGATCTGTTCGGCGGTCCGCTCACCGAGGAGGAGTGAGTACTCCTTCTTGATGTGCTGGATGATCGCGTTGTCCAGCTCGTCACCGGCGGTGCGGATCGACTGGGCGGTGACGATGCCGCCGAGCGAGATCACGGCGACCTCGGTGGTACCGCCGCCGATGTCGACGACCATGTTCCCGGTGGCCTCGTGGACCGGCAGGCCGGAGCCGATGGCCGCGGCCATGGGCTCCTCGATGATGTGCACCTGGCGCGCGCCGGCCTGCGTGGACGCCTCGATGACGGCGCGGCGCTCGACCCCGGTGATACCGGAGGGCACACAGACGACGACGCGGGGGCGGGCCAGGTAGCGACGCTTGTGGATCTTGAGGATGAAGTAGCGGAGCATGCGCTCGGTGATCTCGAAGTCGGCGATCACGCCGTCCTTCAGGGGCCGCACGGCAACGATGTTGCCCGGTGTGCGCCCGATCATCTTCTTGGCCTCGGAGCCGACCGCCAGAATTCCGCCGGTGTTGGTGTTGATGGCCACGACGGACGGCTCGTTCAGAACGATGCCGCGCCCCCTGACGTACACCAGCGTGTTGGCAGTCCCGAGGTCGATAGCCATGTCACGGCCGATGAACGACATTGAGTTCCCCTTGTTCCCCATGAGGATGCGTCGGGCCTTCCCAGGTAGCGAAGATGGCTTGTTCTGGTAGGCGAGGTTGGCGCTGCGGGCGTGGAAGCTTCCATCGTAGTGCCGTATGCACGGACACAGCGCGAGGGTCCTTCGCCAGTGTGAGCGGAACGGGTGCCCGTTCTACCCATGGTGACGTTACGTCGGAGGGATGCGTTCCCGCGATCCCAAACCCTATGCCGAAGGGCGACCGAATTACTTCGGTCGCCCCAGGCGTACAGCGCTGTTTGGCCGATCGGGTCAGGAAAGTCCCGGAAAGAAAAGCTTCAGTTCTCGCTCCGCGGACTCCTCGGAGTCCGAGGCGTGGATGAGGTTCTCGCGGGTGATCGTGCCGAAGTCACCACGGATGGACCCGGGCGCGGCGGCGATCGGGTCGGTGGGGCCGGCCAGGGTGCGGACACCCTCGATGACCCGCTCGCCTTCGGCCACCAGGGCGACGACGGGGCCGGACCGCATGAACTCCATGAGCGGCTCGTAGAACGGGCGGCCCTTGTGCTCGCCGTAGTGCTGCTCCAGCGTCTCGTGGTCCAGGGTGCGCAGCTCCAGCGCGGTGATCCGCCAGTCCGCCTTGCGCTCGATGCGGCCGACGATCTCGCCGATCAGGCCACGGCGGACCGCGTCGGGCTTGAGCAGGACGAGAGTGCGCTGAGTCATGTACGGCTCCTTGCAAGGCCAGGCATACGGGTGCGGTGAGGGCGAGATTACAGGGGTTCGGAGGCAGGTCTGCGCCCGGGTTCACCCAGGGTCACCTTCGGGCCCCGGATTTCCGGGGGCCGAAGGTGCGAGCCGAGCGTGTCGGGCGGGGGCGGGGCCGGCACGCTCCGGGCATCCGGACGGCGGGCCCGGACCGGGGCCTCAGGCTTCAGGGCCTCAAGGGCTTCGAGGCCTCAGGCCGTGGCCTCTTCGGCTTCCTGTCGGGCGGCCCAGTCGGCCTTGGCCTCGTCGATCTTGCGGCCGTAGTGGATCGAGGCCCACCACAGACCGCCGAAGGCCAGGCCCAGGATGAACATCGTCGGAACCACGAACCCGCTCAGGACCAGGGCGACCTGGAGCGCCCAGCCCAGCTGGACCCCGCCGGGCCGGGTGATCATGCCGCACAGCAGCACGGAGAGGGCCATGCCGATGCCGCACACCGTCCAGACCACGGCCATGGAGGCGTCGTCCAGCTTCATCGCGACGAGACCGGCGAAGCCGATCACGAAGAACTCACCGATCAGTGTCGAGGCGCAGAGCGTCCGCATTCCTCTTCTCAGCCCCTTCCCAGCAGCAGCCGGGCTTCGCCGACCGTGATCACCGATCCGGTCACCAGCACCCCGGCGCCCGCGTACTCGTCTTCTTCCTCGGCCAGCGTGATCGCCGCCTCCAGCGCGTCGTCGAGCCGCGGCTCGACCTGGACCCGGTCGTCGCCGAAGACCTCGACGGCGATCGCGGCCAGCTCGTCCGCGTCCATCGCGCGGGCGGTGGAGTTCTGCGTGACGACGATCTCGGCGAAGATCGGCTCGAAGGCCTCCAGGAGCCCGCGGGCGTCCTTGTCGCCGCTCGTGCCGACCACGCCGATCAGCCGGGAGAAGCTGAACGCCTCGGAGACGCCGTCCACCGCCGCCTTGGCTCCCGCCGGGTTGTGCGCGGCGTCCAGCACGACGGTCGGGCTGGAGCGCACGACCTCCAGGCGGCCGGGAGAGAGCACGGAGGCGAACGCCTTGCGGATCGCGTCGATGTCGAGGGAGCGGGCCTGCTCGGCGCCGATGCCGAAGAACGCCTCGACGGCGGAGAGCGCCACCGCGGCGTTGTGCGCCTGGTGGGCCCCGTACAGCGGAAGGAAGATCTCGGTGTACTCTCCGCCCAGCCCGCGCAGCGTCAGCAGCTGTCCGCCGACCGCGATCTCTCGCGAGGTGACGCCGAACTCCATGCCCTCGCGGGCCACGGTGGCGTCGACCTCGACGGCCTTCTTGAGCATCACCTGCGCGGCGTCCACCGGCTGCTGCGCCAGGATGACCGTGGCGCCCTGCTTGATGACGCCGGACTTCTCGCCGGCGATCTCGGCGGGCGTGGTGCCGAGCCGGTCGGTGTGGTCCAGCGAGATGGGGGTGACGACGGCGACCGTGGAGTCGATGACGTTCGTCGCGTCCCAGGTGCCGCCCATGCCGACCTCGACGACCGCCACGTCGACGGGCGCGTCGGCGAAGGCCGCGTACGCCATGCCGGTGAGGACCTCGAAGAAGGAGAGCCGGTAGGGCTGCTGGGCGTCGACCATCTCGACGTACGGCTTGACGTCCTCGTACGTCTCGATGAACCGCTCGGGTGTGATCGGGGAGCCGTCCAGGCTGATCCGCTCGGTGATCGACTGGACGTGCGGGGAGGTGTAGCGGCCGGTGCGCAGCTCGAAGGCGTTGAGCAGGGCCTCGATCATGCGGGCCGTGCTGGTCTTGCCGTTGGTGCCGGTGATGTGGATGGAGGGGTAGGCGCGCTGCGGCTCGCCGAGGACGTCCATCAGCGCGGCGATGCGCGTGACGGACGGCTCCAGCTTGGTCTCGCCCCAGCGTCCGGCGAGCTCCTGCTCCACCGCGCGCAGCGCCTTGTCGGTCTCGGGGTCGGCCGGGCGGGCCGGGACCGCTTCGCCCTGGGGCTGGCCCGAGTGGGCGCGCAGTGTGCGGCTCCCGGCCTCGATCACCGCCAGGTCGGGGTCGCGCTGGGTCGCCTCGTCGACGATCTCCTCGAAGGTGTCGTCGGGATCGGGCGCGTCGTGCCGGTCTGAAGGGCGGGGCTCACTCACGGGGCCCAGTCTACGGATGGGCGCCGACATCGCGCGCAGCGCCCGGCGGAGTGGGACGGACGGGCCACGGAGGGCGTACGGCGAAGCCCCCGCGTCCCCGGTCGGTCGGGGTGCGGGGGCTTCGGCTTCAGCACATCAGCTCTGCGGGAGGGCCGCCAGCTGGGCGCCGATCCGCTCGATGTCGGCCTCGGCCTTGGAGAGCCGGCCGCGGATCTTGTCGACCACGTTGTCCGGGGCCTTGGCCAGGAAGGCCTCGTTGCCGAGCTTGCCCTCCGCCTGGGCCTTCTCCTTCCGCGCGGCCTCCAGGTCCTTCGTGAGGCGCTTGCGCTCGGCCGGGACGTCGATGGTGCCGGACAGGTCCAGGGCGACGGTGGCCCCGGCGACCGGGAGCGACGCGGTGGCCTGGAAGCCGTCCCCGGCGGGCTGGAGCCGCAGGAGCTGGCGGATGGCCGCCTCGTGCGGGGCGAGCTCCGTGCCGGTCAGGGTCAGCTCGGCCGGGACCTTCTGGCCGGGCTGGAGTCCCTGGTCGTTGCGGAAGCGGCGGACCTCGGTGACGACCTGCTGGACCAGCTCGATCTCCTTCTCGGCCGCGTCGTCGCGGAAGCCGGAGTCGCCCGGCCACTCGGCGATGACGATCGACTCGCGCCCGGTGAGCGCGGTCCACAGCGCCTCCGTGACGAACGGGACGATCGGGTGCAGCAGCCGCAGCATCACGTCCAGGACCTCGCCGAGGACCCGGCCCGAGACCTCGGCCGGGCGGCCGCCCGCGAAGAACGTGGTCTTGGACAGCTCGACGTACCAGTCGAAGACCTCGTCCCACGCGAAGTGGCGCAGCGACTCACTGATCTTCGCGAACTGGAAGTCGTCGTAGAACGCGTCGACGTCCGCGACCGTCTTGTTCAGACGGGACAGGATCCAGCGGTCGGTGACCGACATCTCCTCGACCGGGGGCAGCTCGCCCTCGATCGTGGCGCCGTTCATCAGGGCGAAGCGGGTGGCGTTCCAGATCTTGTTGGAGAACTTCGCCGAGCCCTGGACCCACTCCTCGCCGATCGGGACGTCGGTGCCCGGATTGGCGCCGCGCGCGAGGGTGAAGCGCAGGGCGTCGGAGCCGTACTTGTCCATCCAGTCCAGCGGGTTGACGACGTTGCCGAAGGACTTCGACATCTTCTTGCCGTGCTCGTCGCGGACCATGCCGTGCAGGACGATGGTGGAGAACGGCGGGACGCCGTCGTTGACGTACAGGCCGAACATCATCATCCGGGCGACCCAGAAGAAGAGGATGTCGTAGCCGGTGACCAGGACGGAGTTCGGATAGAACTTCGCGAGGCTGTCGGTCCGTTCGGGCCAGCCGAGGGTGGAGAACGGCCACAGGCCGGAGGAGAACCAGGTGTCCAGGACATCGCTGTCCTGGGTCCAGCCCTCGCCCGTGGGCGCCGCCTCGTCGGGTCCGACGCAGACGACCTCGCCGTTCGGGCCGTACCAGACGGGGATGCGGTGGCCCCACCAGAGCTGGCGCGAGATCGTCCAGTCGTGGAGGTTGTCGACCCAGTCGAAGTAGCGCTTCTCCATCTCCTGCGGGTGGATCTTGACGCTGCCGTCGCGGACCGCGTCGCCGGCGGCCTTGGCGAGCGGGGCGACCTTGACCCACCACTGGAGCGAGAGACGCGGCTCGATGGTGGTCTTGCAGCGCGAGCAGTGCCCGACGGAGTGGACGTAGGGCCGCTTCTCGGCGACGATCCGGCCCTCGGCTCGCAGGGCGGCGACGATGGCGGAACGGGCCTCCAGCCGGTCCAGGCCCTGGAAGGGGCCGGGAACGGTGATGACGGCGCGCTCGTCCAGGACCGTGAGGAACGGCAGGTCGTGGCGCTTGCCGATCTCGAAGTCGTTCGGGTCGTGGGCGGGCGTCACCTTGACCGCGCCCGTGCCGAACTCCGGGTCGACGTGGTGGTCGGCGACGACGGGGATGGTCCGGTCGGTCAGCGGCAGGCTGATCTGCTTGCCGACCAGGTGCTTGTAGCGCTCGTCGTCGGGGTGGACGGCGACGGCGGTGTCACCGAGCATCGTCTCGGCGCGGGTGGTGGCGACGACGATGGTCTCGTCCCCGTCCCCGTACGTCATGGAGACGAGCTCGCCGTCGTCCTCCTGGTACTCGACCTCGATGTCGGAGATCGCGGTGAGACAGCGGGGGCACCAGTTGATGATGCGCTCGGCGCGGTAGATCAGCCCGTCGTCGTACATCTGCTTGAAGACGGTCTGGACGGCCTTGGACAGGCCCTCGTCCATGGTGAAGCGCTCACGGGACCAGGCGACGCCCTCGCCGAGACGGCGCATCTGGCCGGAGATCTGGCCGCCGGACTCGTCCTTCCACTGCCAGACGCGCTCGACGAAGGCCTCCCGGCCCAGGTCGTGGCGGGACTTGCCCTCCTTGCCGAGCTCCCGCTCGACGACGTTCTGGGTGGCGATGCCGGCGTGGTCCATGCCCGGCTGGTACAGCGCCTCGTAACCCTGCATCCGCTTCCGGCGGACCAGGGCGTCGATCAGGGTGTGCTCGAAGGCGTGACCCAGGTGGAGGGACCCGGTGACGTTCGGCGGCGGGATGACGATGCTGTACGGCGGCTTGTCGCTGTGCTCGTCGGCTTCGAAGTACCCGCGCTCCACCCAGCGCTCGTACAACTTCCCCTCTACATCGGCCGGCGCGTACTGGGTCGGCAGTTCGGGGTTGCTGGCGCTTGGCTGCTGAGTGTTCTCGGTCACGGGAGACAGTTTAGGGCCGTCACAGGTCTGCACTGAAACGGGTTAGTTCAGTAACGGTGTCCGACCCGATCCCCCATGTCAGGGCTGCTTCGGTCAGGATGTTCGCAACGCATAAGGAATTCTGGAGGGGACACCGCAATGAGCTACAACCAGCCGGGCCCGTACGGTGGGCAGCCGCCGCAGGGCCAGCCCGGACCGTACGGGCAGCAGCCGGGCCCGTACGGAGCCCCGCCGCCCCAGGGCCCCCCGCAGGGCCAGCCCGGCTACGGCTACCCGCAGCAGGCCCCGCAGGGCGTCACCCCGCAGCAGCCGAACCCGTACGCGCAGCCGCAGCAGCCGCAGCAGGGTTACGGCTACCCGCAGGCCCAGCAGCCCGGCCCCTACGGCCAGCAGCCGCCCGCGCCTCCGTACGGCGGGCAGCCGGGGTACGACGGGCAGCAGCCGCAGCAGCCGAAGAAGAAGACCGGCCTGATCGTGGGCGTGGCCGTGGTGGCCCTGGCGGTCATCGCGGGCGGGGTGTACTTGCTGACCTCCGGCGGCGGCAGCGGTGACGTGGCGGACTCCACGAAGGGGTACAAGCTCACGCCCCCGGCATCCGTGGAGGATTACACGAAGAATCCCTCCAAGCCCGCGGCATCCGGCCCGGCCACCGGTCAGGACAAGGCCGAGGCCGAGGCCATGGGCGTCAAGGACGCCAACAAGGCGGGCGCCCAGTACCAGAGCGGCAGCAAGGACAATCCGCTGGCGCAGAAGGTGCTCATCTTCGAGGGCGTCTGGGGCGAGATCTCGGACCCGGCGAAGACGCTCGACGGCGCGTTCGCCAAGGCCGAGAAGAACATGACGAAAGACGCCGACGCCGGCGGCACCACCAGCGACGGCAACAAGGCTTCCTGGGTGGGCAGCCCCAAGGAGTTCAAGCCGGACGGCTTCGACGGTGCGCTGATGAAGTGCCAGGAACTCAAGGTGGACACCAGCCAGGGCAGCTCCGCCTCCACGAAGGGGCCGAAGGAGTTCGCCATGCCGGTCTGCATCTGGGCCGACTACAGCACCGTCGGCATCGTGGCCGGTGTCGACGTCGCCTCGGCGCTGACGGAGAAGTCCGTGCCGCTGGAGGACATGGCCGCGCTCGCCGCCAAGCTCTACGACACCTCCCGCACCAAGATCTGATCGGGTCTGGTCTGGTCTGATCGCTCAACGCCGAAGGGGCGCCCACCGGTTCATCCGGTGGGCGCCCCTTCGGCGTTGAGCAAGTCCTCTGCGGCTAGGCCGACTTCTCGTGCCGGCCGCCGTCGTTCTTGCCGATCGTGCGCGGCTCGCGCGGGACCAGTGTCGGGTTGACGTTGTTGCGGACGACGTCGGGAGTGATGACGACGCGGGCGACGTCCTTGCGGGACGGGACCTCGTACATCACGGACTGGAGGACTTCCTCCATGATCGCGCGCAGACCGCGTGCGCCGGTCTGGCGCAGGATCGCCTGGTCGGCGATGGCCTCCAGCGCCTCGCGCTCGAAGTCCAGCTCCACACCGTCGAGTTCGAACAGGCGCTGGTACTGCTTGACCAGGGCGTTGCGCGGCTCGATGAGGATCTGGAGCAGGGCCTCGCGGTCCAGGTTGTGGACCGAGGTGAGCACGGGGAGACGGCCGATGAACTCGGGGATCATCCCGAACTTCACCAGGTCCTCCGGCATGACCTCCTGGAACTGGTCGCTCGCCTGGATCTCCAGCTTGGAGCGGATCGTGGCGCCGAAGCCGATGCCCTTGGCGCCGGCCCGGGACTCGATGATCTTCTCCAGGCCGGAGAACGCGCCGCCCACGATGAACAGCACGTTCGTCGTGTCGATCTGGATGAACTCCTGGTGCGGGTGCTTGCGTCCGCCCTGCGGCGGTACGGAGGCGGTGGTGCCCTCCAGGATCTTCAGCAGCGCCTGCTGCACACCCTCGCCGGAGACATCGCGGGTGATCGACGGGTTCTCGCTCTTGCGGGCGACCTTGTCGATCTCGTCGATGTAGATGATCCCTGTCTCGGCCTTCTTGACGTCGTAGTCGGCCGCCTGGATCAGCTTGAGCAGGATGTTCTCGACGTCCTCGCCGACATAGCCGGCCTCCGTCAGCGCCGTCGCGTCCGCGATGGCGAACGGGACGTTGAGCATGCGGGCCAGCGTCTGCGCGAGCAGCGTCTTACCGGAACCCGTGGGGCCCAGCAGGAGGATGTTCGACTTGGCCAGCTCGATCGCGTCCTCGCGATGGGCGGCGCCGCCGTTCTCCCCGGCCTGGACCCGCTTGTAGTGGTTGTACACCGCGACCGAGAGGGCCTTCTTCGCGGGCTCCTGCCCGACGACGTACCCCTCCAGGAACTCGTAGATCTCACGAGGCTTGGGAAGCTCTTCCCAGCGCACCTCGCTCGTCTCCGCGAGCTCCTCCTCGATGATCTCGTTGCAGAGATCGATGCACTCGTCGCAGATGTACACACCGGGTCCCGCGATGAGCTTCTTCACCTGCTTCTGGCTCTTTCCGCAGAACGAGCACTTGAGCAGGTCGCCGCCATCACCGATGCGTGCCACGAGGTGAATCCCCTTCGCCTGGGAGACGCCTGGTTCAGCGGCTCCTGGTGCCTCTATCCGACGGTACCTTGCCTGGGCCCCCGTTCGGGCCCCCCTTGGCACGGTTCACACGGCCGTGGCCGTGCAAACGGAATGTGCCAAGGGGAAAGACCGACGTCAGAGCGATGCGCCCGCGGTGGTCTTGCGGGTGGAAACGATCTGGTCGACCAGACCGTACGCCAAGGCGTCCTCGGCCGTGAGGATCTTGTCGCGCTCGATGTCCTCGCTGATCTTCTCCAGCGGGGTCGTCGAGTGCCGGGCCAGCATCTGCTCCAGCTGCGAGCGCATCCGGAGGATCTCGTTGGCCGCGATCTCCAGGTCGGAGAGCTGCTCGCGGCCCGTCTGCGAGGACGGCTGGTGGATGAGCACCCGGGCGTGCGGGAGCGCCATGCGCTTGCCCGGGGTGCCCGCGGCGAGCAGGACCGCGGCGGCGGAGGCCGCCTGGCCCATGCAGACCGTCTGGATGTCCGGCTTCACGAACTGCATCGTGTCGTAGATCGCGGTGAGCGCGGTGAACGAGCCGCCGGGGCTGTTGATGTAGATCGAGATGTCGCGGTCGGGGTCCATCGACTCCAGGCACAGCAGCTGCGCCATGACGTCGTTGGCCGAGGCGTCGTCGATCTGGACGCCCAGGAAGATCACGCGCTCCTCGAAGAGCTTCGCGTACGGGTCGTACTCGCGCACACCCTGCGAGGTGCGCTCCACGAAGCGCGGGACGACGTAGCGGTTGTCCACCTGCGGGCCGGTGTAGAGGCCGCTCGCGGAGGCGCCGGAGAAGTTGTTCATGTGGGTGTTCACCATCCTGGTGGCGTTCTGTGGGCTGGAGGTCTCGGCGTGCGAGAGGCGTACGGGAGGTGGTGCGGCCGGTCCGGTGGGAACCGGATCAGGCACCGGTGCCGCCGCCGCCGGGGATGCCCGACGCGACCGTGATGATCTCGTCGATGAGGCCGTAGTCCTTGGCCTCCTCCGCCGTGTACCAGCGGTCGCGGTCGCCGTCGCGGATGATCGTCTCGACGGTCTGGCCGGAGTGGCGGGCGGTGATCTCCGCCATCCGCGTCTTGGTGCGGAGCAGGTACTGCGCCTGGATCTTGATGTCCGAGGCCGTGCCGCCGATGCCGGCCGAACCCTGGTGCATGAGGATGTCGGTGTTCGGGAGCGCGAAGCGCTTGCCCGCGGTGCCGCCGGTGAGCAGGAACTGGCCCATGGAGGCGGCCATGCCCATGCCGATGGTGATGACGTCGTTCGGGATGTACTGCATGGTGTCGTAGACGGCCATGCCGGCCGTCACAGAACCACCGGGGCTGTTGATGTAGAGGTAGATGTCCTTGTCGGGCTCTGCGGCAAGGAGGAGAAGCTGTGCGGTGATCTTGTTGGCGATGTCATCGTCGACCTGCTGACCGAGGAAGATGATGCGCTCGCCGAGCAGTCGGCTGTAGACCTGGTCACCGAGGCCTCCACCGAGGGACGGCTCTCCGGCGGCGTAGGGCATCAGATTCGTCACGTATCCACCTGCTCGTCTCTGACGGCTCCGGCCGTCTCAGCGTCTTGGTACCGGGCGGGTGAAGTCACTGCCCCACCCTTCCTCTTCATGGACCCTAACGCGCAGGTGGGACAACGCCATCCCGCTTCCGCAACTGTTCGCTGGGAGCGCAAGGTCCGCAGTGGGCACAAGGGTTCCGGGGCTCGCACAGCGATACGACGCTCCACGCCGCGATACGGCGACGGGCCCCGGACGCGTGGAGCGTCCGGGGCCCGTCGAGCCGGTCGGCGCGAAGGCCGTCCTGGGGATCGGGACGAGGCTCAGGCCTCGTTCTTCTCCTCGGCCTTGTCCTCCGCCTTGTCCTCGGTGGCGGCCTCGGCGGGCGCCTCCGTGGTCTCGGCGGTGGCCTCGGCGGCCTCTTCCTCGTCCTCCAGGTCGACGACCTCACCGTTGGTGTCGACGACCTTGGCGGCCTCGACGACGACGGCGAGCGCCTTGCCGCGGGCGACCTCGCCGACGAGCATCGGCACCTGGCCACCCTCGACGACGGCCTGGGCGAACTGGTCGGGGCTCATGCCGGAGGAGGCAGCACGCCGCATGAGGTGCTCGGTGAGCTCCTCCTGGTTGACGTTCAGCTTCTCCTTGTTGACGAGCTCGTCCAGGATGAACTGGGTCTTGATGCCCTTGATGGCCTGCTCGGAGGTCTCGTTCTCGAACTCCTCCAGGGTCTTGCCCTGGATCTCCAGGTACTTCTCCAGGTCGAGACCCATCTGACCGAGCTGGTGGTGCTCCAGGTTGTGCTTGCGGGTCTGGACCTCGTCCGCGAGCAGCTTCTCCGGGATCGGGACCTCGGCGAGCTTCAGCAGCTCCTCCAGGACGCGCTCCTGGGCCTGGGTGGCCTGGTCGTACTGCTTGGTGGTCTCCAGGCGCTTGCGGCTGTCGGCCTTCAGCTCCTCCAGCGTGTCGAACTCGCTGGCCATCTGGGCGAAGTCGTCGTCCAGCTCGGGGAGCTCACGGGCGGCGACGGCGGTGACCTTGACGGTGACCTCCGCGGCCTTGCCCTCGGCGGAGCCGCCCTTCAGCTCGGAGGTGAAGGTGGCCTCGCCACCGGCCTCCAGGCCGGTCACGGCCTCGTCGATGCCGTCGAGAAGCTCGCCGGAACCGATGGTGTACGAGACACCGTCGGCCACGCCGTCCTCCAGGATCTCGCCGTCGACCTTGGCCTCCAGGTCGATGGTGACGACGTCACCGTCGGCGGCGGCGCGCTCGACCGGGTTGGTGGCGGCGAAGCGCTCGCGGAGCTGCTCCACGGCCTTCTCGACCTCTTCGTCGGTGACCTCAAGGGCGTCGACGGTGACCTCGATGCCGGAGTAGTCCGGGATCTCGATCTCGGGGCGTACGTCAACCTCGGCGGTGAAGGCCAGCAGCTCGCCGTCCTTCAGCTCGGTGATGTCGACCTCGGGCTGGCCGAGGACGTTCAGCTCACCCTCGCTGACCGCCTCGGTGTAGAACTTCGGAAGGGCGTCGTTGACGGCCTCCTCCAGCACCGCACCGCGGCCGAACCGCTGGTCGATGACCCGGGCGGGGATCTTGCCCTTGCGGAAGCCCTTCACCGTGACCTGCTGGTTGATCTTCTTGTACGCCGCGTCGAGGCTGTCCTTGAGCTCCTCGAAGGGCACCTCAATGCTGAGCCGAACCCGGGTCGGGTTCAGGGTCTCCACGGCGCTCTTCACGGTTCGGTCTCCTTGGTGGCTGACTTCTTGGGGTTCTGCTGGGCCGCCGATTGGCGGCTTCGCGGACCGAGCCCGGTACATCAGACACACGGGCACGCATTTTGCATAGTAACGGCAAGGGGGATGACTCCCACAATGCGATCTTGCTGGTGGTCGGGGTGGCCGGATTCGAACCGACGACCTTCCGCTCCCAAAGCGGACGCGCTACCAAGCTGCGCCACACCCCGTCGGTGCGACACGTAGGGTACATGCACGGGAGCCGTTGGTCCGCCGCTTTACGGAGCGGCGTCAGGAGCCCGGTCCGGGTCCGGACAAGGTGGGCCGGCACAACGGGTGTGCGGGCACCGCCGCCGACCCGCTACGATGCTCTTCGTGCCGCGGTCCACGGACCTGCGGTGCGACGCTTGCGGGCGTAGCTCAATGGTAGAGCCCTAGTCTTCCAAACTAGCTACGCGGGTTCGATTCCCGTCGCCCGCTCCACGCAGTCGAGGGCCGGGCCGGAGGATGATCCTCCGGCCCGGCCCTCGTGCGTTGCGGTGTTTGCGAAGCCGATCGCCGCTTCCGGAGCCGGTCCGGGCCTCAGAAGCTGATCTGGTTGATGGTGTCGGCTATCGAGTTCATGAACCTGTTGATCGACGGCGCCATGCCGGTCGAGGCCAGGAAGAAGCCGAAGAGCACCGCGACGAGCGCGGGACCGGGCTTGATGGAGCCACCACGGATCATTACCACCAGGATGACCGCGAACAGCAGCACCATAGACAGTGAAATAGCCACGTCTGATCACACCCTCGGTCGGTCCGCCTTGCCGGCCCGGAAGCGTGCAACACCGCGCGCCCCGTCACCCCCATCGTGCCACCAACTCCCCCGTGGTTGCTGCCGGGTGACGGAACGTACTGACGGGATCCCGCCATCCTGCACGGCACGGCGCCGTCACCGCGGGCGGCGCGGAGTGGCGCCCGCCCCATGCCGCGCCCGGCACCCGGGCGGCGAACGGGCCCGGGCGCGCCACCCTCGCGCCCCCTGTGCACCGGCTGTGAAATCCGCGCGGCCGAATATCGCCACAGAGATCGTTTCCGCATCCCCACAGTTCATTCACAGGCAATTGACCGCATGGATGCGACGTAATTCACTTCACCCAACCCGCTGACGATATGCCCCATTTAAACGGGATCAAGCGTGTCATAGCGGGCGGTGTTCGACGGTTTCGCATTCGAATAGAGGGGAACACGCGATATCTCCCCGCAGTTTTACGCGAGGCAATCGACCGGTCTAAGGTGCCTGAGATGTTCCAAGCTCCGAGCGTATTTCAGAGGGCTCCGCTCCCCCCGGCGACCCGGGAGCCGGAGCCCAGACACGAGCAGACGCTCACCGCCACCGCACCCCGCCCCGCCCCCGGGCCCGGCGCTCGGGGCGCCGCCGCTCCGGTACCCGCGACGGCGAGGAAACGCGACCCCTACTTCGACAATGTGAAGTATCTGGCCATCGTTCTCGTCGCGGTGGCACACGCCTGGGAACCCGTGATGGACGGAAGCCGCGCCACCCGGGCGCTGTACATGATCGTGTACACGTTCCACATGCCGGCCTTCATCCTCATCTCCGGCTACTTCTCCCGCTCGTTCGACATGACCCCGCCCAAGGTGAAGCGGCTGATCACCTCGGTCGCGGTGCCGTACGTGCTGTTCGAGACGGCGTATTCGCTCTTCAAGCGGTACGCGGACGACTCGCCCGACATGGCGATCAGCCTGATCGACCCGTTCTTCCTGACCTGGTTCCTGATCGCCCTGTTCATCTGGCGGGTGACCACGCCGATCTGGCGCACGCTGCGCCATCCGCTGCCGGTGGCTCTCGCCATCGCCGTGCTCGCCTCCGTCTCCCCCGAGATCGGCGACGACCTCGACCTCCAGCGGGTGCTGCAGTTCCTGCCGTTCTTCGTGCTCGGCCTGCTGATGAAACCGGAACACTTCCAGCTGGTCAGGCGGCGCGAGGTGCGACTGCTGTCGCTGCCGCTGTTCGCCGGCGCGCTGCTCTTCGCGTACTGGATCGCCCCGCGCATGCAGCTCGGCTGGCTCTACCGCGCCAACAGCGCGCAGGAGATGGACGCGCCGTGGTGGTCCGGCGCCGTGATGACCCTCGCGATGTTCGGCTGCGCGCTCGCGCTGACGGTCGGCTTCCTGGCCTGGGTACCCGGCAGGGCCCGGTGGTTCACGGCGCTCGGCGCCGGAACGATCTGCGGCTATCTGCTGCACGGCTTCCTGATCAAGGGGGCCGAGTACGCGGGCCTGTTCGACCGCTACACCTGGCTCTCCGACCCGGTCGGGCTGATCGTCGTCTCGCTCACGGCGGCGGTGGCCGTGACGCTCATGTGCACCCCGTTGGTGGGGCGTGCCCTGAAGTGGGCCACCGAGCCGGACCTGAAGTGGGCGTTCCGGAAGGACCCCGCGGGCCGTTGAGCCCCGGGGCGGATCGGCCGTTCACGGACCGGTGGCCGCCCCTCTCCACGGATTTCCCCTGATCCACCCGTCGGCCCGGCCGCGGGTGGATCAGCGCGTCTCCGGGTTGGCCGGATTCTTTCGGTCCGGGGGTGATTCGTCGCCGGCCAGCCCCAACAGCTCGCGTACCTGCGCATACTTCGCCGTCAGTCGGGTACGCGTCGGCGCGTCCAGGACCGCGAGGCGGGCGGGATCCGCGTTGTGGGCGAGGTCCGCCTCCTTGACGAGCAGCGCGCCCGGGGTGGCCAGGATCCGTGCGGCGTACGAGGACAGCTCCTCGCCCGGCCGCTTGGTCACCGCCAGGACCATGTCCTTGACCTCCTGCGGCAGGGCGGCGGCCGCCAACCACTCGGCGGGGAGCGCGGCGTCCTCCATCGCGTCGTGCAGCCAGGCCGCCGCGACCTGCCGGTCGTCGCCGCCCCGGTCCCGTACGCCTCTCGCCACCGCCGCCAGGTGTTCCACGTACGGGCGGCCCGCCTTGTCGGTCTGTCGGGCATGGGCCTCGCGGGCGATGGCCTCCACCTCGGCGACGCTCAGATCGTGTCCAGTCATGCGCCGACCCTACGGCCGCGGTCCCGGATCGCGATCGGGACCGGATCCGGGACCGCGGCCGAACTCGCTTCGCTCGTGGGGCCGTTGACGCCACGGCCAGGCGATTCCCCTATCGGAATCAAAAAGACAAAAACTGACAATCCGACGGAAGGATACTTGCAGTGTCAATCGTTCGGTAAACTAATTACTGATGGATTCTTGATGCCCCCTTGACCAGCTCTTGACCGACCCGAAGGATCAGGCTCATCGGACACGCAGACACCCTCCTCGCCATGGGCGGCGCCTTCCTGGCCGCTGCCGTCCTCGCCCGCCTCGGCGGCCGCATCGGGCTGCCGACGATCCCCCTGTTCATCCTGGCCGGGATCCTCCTGGGCCCGCACACCCCCGGCTACACGCTTCTGAAGAACCCGCACGACCTGGAGATGCTCTCCGCGCTGGGACTCGTCCTCCTGCTCTTCTACCTGGGGCTCGAGTTCCACATGGACGACCTCAAGACGGGCGGCCGGAAGATGGCCATCGCCGGCGGGACGTACCTCCTGCTGAACGTCGGCGCCGGTCTCGCCTTCGGCTTCGCGCTGGGCTGGGGCACGGCGGAGGCGCTGGTCCTCGCCGGTGTCCTCGGCATCTCCTCGTCCGCGATCGTCACCAAGATCCTGGTGGACCTCGGGCGCATCGGGAATCCGGAGACCCGGCCGATCCTCGGCATCATCGTCGTCGAGGACATCTTCCTCGCCCTCTACCTCGCCGCGCTCCAGCCGATCCTGTCCGGTGCGGACAGCCTCTCGGCCGCGCTGATCGACGGCGGCAAGGCCTTCGGCTTCCTGTTGCTGCTCGCCCTGGCGGCCCGGTTCGGCACGAAGCTCATCGGCAAGCTCATGAACACCAAGGACGACGAACTGCTCGTCATCTCCTTCCTGGGCGTCGCCGTCTTCGTCGCCGGCGTCTCCGAGATGTTCGGCGTGGCCGACGCGATCGGTGCGTTCATGGTCGGCCTGATGCTCGGCTCCACCTCGTCCGCCGACCGCATCCTGAAGCTGGTCCACCCGCTCCGCGACGCGTTCGGCGCGATCTTCTTCTTCGCCTTCGGCCTCTCCATCGACCCGGGCGACCTCCCGAGCGTGCTGTGGCCGGTGCTGGCCGCCGTGGTGCTGACGCTCGCCATGAACATCGCGGCCGGGCTCGCCGCGGCGAAGGTGTACTCCTTCGGCGCGCAGGCCACGTCCAACATCGCCACCACCCTGGTCGCCCGCGGTGAGTTCGCGCTCATCCTGGCCACGATGGCGGCGGCCGCCGGACTGGACGAGCGGCTCTCGCCGTTCATCGCCGGCTACGTCCTGCTGCTCGCCGTCCTCGCTCCTCTGGCCGCCGGACGCTCGCACTGGCTGACCCGCATCCTGCCGGGCGGCCGCAAGAAGGACGACGACCAGGACCAGAAAAACGTACCGGTGTCGGTCTGAGCGGCGCCGAACGGCGAAGAGGCGCCCCGATACCCGGTCTCCGGGTGACGGGCGCCTCTCCGCCGTTCACGGCCGGGGGCTGCTCCGCCGTCCGGTGCCCATGTCCCGGCAGAAGGACGCTCAGGCCCGGCGGGAGAGCAGCAGCAGGGCCCGGTCGTCGTTGACGTCCTTGGCACAGGCCTCGATCAGATGCCAGGCCGCGCCCTCGAAGCCGGTGGAGACATAGCGGTCGGCCTCGCCCGTCAGCCGGTCGATGCCCTCGGACATGTCCCGGTCGGAGGCCTCCACGAGACCGTCGGTGAACAGCATCAGCACGTCGCCGGGCGCCAGCGACCCCTTCACCGCGTCGAACTCGGCCCCGTCGTAGACGCCGAGCAGCGGGCCCTCCCCCGACTTCTCCTCCCACTGGCCACTGCCCGCGTGCAGTTGGAGGGCGGGCGGATGGCCGGCGGAGTAGACCTCGTAGTCGCCCGATTCCAGGTCCAGCACCAGGTGGATCGAGGTGGCGAAGCCCTCGTCCCAGTCCTGCCGCAGCAGATAGCCGTTGGCGGCGGGCAGGAAGGCGTGCGGGGGCAGCGAGCCGAGCAGCCCGCCGAAGGCGCCGGACAGCAGAAGGGCCCGGGAGCCCGCGTCCATGCCCTTGCCGGAGACGTCGGTGAGGACGGCCTCCAGGGTGCGGCCCCCGTGGGTGCGGGCCGCGACGACGAAGTCCCCGGAGAACGACTGGCCGCCGGCCGGGCGCAGGGCCATCTCCCGGTGCCAGCCCTGGGGCAGCCGGGGCAGGGAGCTCTGGACCCGGATGCGTTCGCGCAGGTCGAAGAGCATCGTGCCGCCGCGCCGCCAGGGCACGCCGACCCGGGCCCGGAACTGGGCCAGGATCAGCCCGAAGAATCCGCAGGCGGCGACGACGAGCACGGTGCCAGGGGTGACCCTGGCGGGACCGTCCAGGTAGGGGCCGAGGGTGAGCGCCTCGATGATCAGGGCGCCGGCGGCCGTCGCGTAGAGGCCCAACAGGCTGGCGGGGCGCAGCAGGAGGCCGCCCGCCACGATGGGCAGGGCGAGGGCGGCCGGGTCGAACCAGACCGGGCTCGCGACGGTGGCGCAGGTGATGGCCGGGATCGTCAGCAGCAGACCGGCCAGGGCGATCCAGTCGGAGCCGTCGCCGCGGAAGTAGTCGACCCCGGATTTGCGCAGGCCGATGCGGGCCCGGTGCAGGTTTCTGCGCCACCGGGCCCAGAAGTCGTCTACTCCTCCGCTACGGGCCATTGCCGGGACTTTATCCACCCGAACGCCTCCGGTGCAGGGGGACCCCGGTGACAATGTGCTCGAAATGGGGTCGTCCGCACGGCGGGAGCCGATGCCGCGTGGCAGATGACACGGATTCGCGGGGCCAAGACGTCAGTCGCCGGAGGGTCCCGGGGGCTGGCACCGGGGGCACCAGAAGAGGTTGCGGGAGACCAGGTCCGCGGTGCGGATCTCCGTACGGCAGATGTGGCAGGGGAGGTTCGCGCGGCGGTAGACGTAGACCTCGCCCCCGTGGTCGTCCTTGCGGGGCGGGCGGCCCATGGCCTCGGGGAGGTGTTCGGGGCGGACGGTGTCGATCCTGTTGTTCCGCACGCCCTCGCGCATCAGCTCCCCCAGGTCCGCCCAGATCGTGTCCCACTCGGCGCGGGCGAGGTCCCTGCCCATGCGGTACGGGTCGATGCCGTGGCGGAAGAGGACCTCGGCTCGGTAGACGTTGCCGACGCCCGCGATGACCTTCTGGTCCATCAGCAGGGCGGCGACGGTGGTCCGGCTGCGGGAGATCCGCTGCCAGGCGCGCTCGCCGTCCTCGTCGCCGCGCAGCGGGTCCGGGCCCAGGCGCTCGTGTATCGCGCGCTTCTCGGGCTCGGTGATCAGGGCGCAGGTGGTGGGGCCGCGCAGATCCGCGTGGTGGCCGGCGTTGACCAGCCGGAGCCGGACCGTGTCGGTGGGCGGCGGGGGTGGGGAGGCGCCGAAGCCGAGCTTGCCGAAGAGGCCGAGGTGGATGTGGACCCAGCCGGTGCCGCCGAAGCCGAGGAAGAGGTGCTTGCCGTGGGCGTCGGTGGCGGTGAGGGTCCGCCCGTCGAGGAGGGCCGCGCTGTCGGAGAACTTGCCCTGCGGGCTGCTCACCCGTACCGGCGCGCCCGCGAACCGTTCGGCGTGGTCGTCGGCGAGGCGGCGGATGGTGTGTCCCTCGGGCACGGCGGGGCTCCAACTGGAAGGGCGGGCGGCGGTAGGGGCGGCCGGGTGGCTGTACGGCTGTGCCGGGCGGTGGCATGGCCGTGGGGGGGGGGGGGGGGGGGGGGGGGGCCGGGGGGGGGGGGCGGGGGGGCGGGGGGGGGGCGGGGGGGGGGGGGGGGGGGGGGGGGGGGGGGCGGGGGCCGGCTCCCGCCCGGACCGGGGCCATCAGTGCGGTGACGACACCGAG
>NZ_JBIWLQ010000010.1:89513-337947 GCF_044766265.1 Streptomyces sp. NPDC102283 | reverse complement strand
CTCGTCGGACAGGATCAACTCGGCCTTCGGCCGCCCAGTACGCGCCACAGACCAAGCCTATACATCTGAACAGAATTCCTGACTCAGAAGACTAGGGCGTGTTTCGAAAGTCCCGCCTGCTCGGCGACGCCTGGCACGCACGCCCATGATCGGTTCGATGGCGCTGCTCTCGGTCGCGAACTCCTCCAGGAACGTCGCACCCGCGTAGACGGGGATCTTGCCGGAGGCCACGTCGGCGGGATCGACGATGGCGTCAGCGCCGATCACCACGGCGTTTCGCCCGAGCCTCTGGGCGCTCCGCCCCTGCGGCATCCGGGCTCCTCACGGCCCGGACCTCCCGTGCAGGTCCTGCTGTTCGATTCCCGCTCCGGTTGGAGAACTGCTGGAAGCCGTGAACCGGTGCTGCCGAAACCTGGATTCTGGCTGAACCACAACCCGTGAACAGAGCCCGGACGAGGGATTCGCCGAGGACCGCCAGGGCAGCCCCGCCCACGGGGCCCGCCGTGCCGCAGAGGCTAGGGCCGGTCTCTTCGATCACGAGAGGTGGATCGGGCCGCCTCCGGCCAACCCCAGCCGTGCTCGACCGACCGGCGGCACCGGTCGGGTTCGTCCCCCGCACCGGTGAACAGCGCGGTCAGGATGAGGGCGCCGTGAGCAAGATTCTGGTGCGGCAGAGGGCCTGTGGCGACGAGGGACGCGAGCCCGTGGCCGATGGTCCAGCTCTGTGTTGCCAGTTCCAGCGGTTCGACCTCGTCGCGGAAGCGGCCGTTCACCTTGGCGCGTTCGATGGCCCGGACGAGACGGTGCAGGGTTTCGTCGGCGGCGCCGACGTCTTCGAGGTCGAAGCCCGCGTCGAACATCACGCGGTAGAGGTCGGGGTTCTCCAGGGCGTTGGCCAGGTAGGCAGCGCCCAGTGCGGCGAGGTCTCGTACCGGGTCCGCGGAGTCCTGGACGGTCGCGAGTCGGGCGGCCAGGCGCGTGAAGCCTTCCTGTCGCATCGCCTTCCAGAGGCCGTCCACGCCACCGAAGTAGGTGTAGACAGCCATCGTCGATACGCCGGTTCCGGCCACCAGGGTGCGCAGGGTGACCGGTTGCCTCGCCCGCAGCATCTGTGCGGCCCGGTCGAGCAGCAGCGAGCGGATCGCCGGATCTTTCGTCCTTGCCATGACCTCACAATACATAGCATCGTTATGCTTTGATGGGCGCTGATCTCACCGCTCCCGATGCCACGAGGAAGAGGCCGTTCATGTCCGTGACGCTGGTCAATCCCGAGGGGTTGCCGAAGCCCGAGGTCTACCGGCAGCTGTCGGTCTCCACCGGATCGAAGCTGGTGTTCCTCGCAGGGCAGGTCGCCCGCGATGCCGACGGCCGACCGGTGGGCCAAGGGGACTTCGCCGCTCAGGTCGAGCAGTGCTATCTCAACATCGGCACCGCTCTGGCCGCGATCGGCGGCTCCTTCGACGACGTGGCGAAGCTGACCATCT
This sequence comes from Streptomyces sp. NPDC102283, assembly GCF_044766265.1. Lineage (NCBI taxonomy): Bacteria > Bacillati > Actinomycetota > Actinomycetes > Kitasatosporales > Streptomycetaceae > Streptomyces > Streptomyces sp. NPDC102283. The sequence continues at coordinate 336,463 of NZ_JBIWLQ010000010.1, read as the reverse complement.
ATGTCGTCGACTGGAGTCCCGAGAAGATGCCGCTGTTGGGTGAGGGCGTGGGGCGGGCAGCAGCGAAACTGGGCGTCGATCCGGTCAAGCCGATCACTCTGCTGGGGGTCGCGGCACTGGGGGAACCGGACCTCCTGGTCGAGGTCGAAGCAACTGCTGTCATCGAATAGCCGTCACGCTGCGAGCGGGGCGAGCGGTGGCGGGAGCCGCCCGAGCCGCTTCGGTGCCCGTGGAAGACTGTCCACTCCGGTCATGATCGAAGAGACAGGAACCAGCCTCCCCGCATGGATCGACGACTGGCCGCGTACGCGGTGTGCATCGAGAACGGACGGGTGCTGCTGGCCCACGCCGTGGAGCCGGACGGCGAGAGGACCTGGACCCTCCCGGGCGGCCGGGTCGAGCATGCGGAGGACCCGTACGACGCGGTGGTCCGGGAGGTCGCCGAGGAGACCGGCCTCCGGGCCGTGGTCGAGCGCCTGCTCGGTGTGGATTCCCGGGTGATCCCGGCGGGTGAGCGCCGTCTGCCCGGTGCGCCCGAGCTGCAGAACGTCGGCGTCTTCTACCGGGTCCGCGTCACCGGTGGCCGACTGCGGCCCGAGCCGAACGGCGACACCGCCGAGTCCGTGTGGACCCCGCTCCCCGAGGTCGCCCGCCTGCGCCGGTCGTCGCTGGTGGACATCGGGCTCGACTTGGCGCGGACGCTTCCGGCCTCCGGGCACGTGGCCCCCGTCCCGGTCGGCGGGCTCGTCCAGCACTGAGGGAGGGCGGGCCGCCGACCGCCTTGCGGGCGGGCCGGCGGCCGGGCCTCAGGCCTTGTGCTGCATCGACGAGCGCGCCGGGTTGCCCTGCTCGCCCGCCTTCGGGTCCTTCTCGCCCGCCTTCGCGCGGACGCCCTGCTCGACGCGCTTGCCGAGGGTGGCGTCCACGTTCGTCCAGTACTGGAACGCCCGCTGGAGAATCGGCTCGGTCACCCCGTTCAGCAGGTGGCCGACGATGTTGTCCACCAGCCGGTCCCGCCCCGCGTCGTCCAGGACCTCGCGGACCATGGTGCCCGCCTGGCCCCAGTCGTCGTCCTCCGCGTGGTCGACGTAGGCGGCACGGGTGATGTCGCCGTCCGCGTACCAGCTCGGCGGGGTGCCGTAGCGCTCCGTGTCGGCCGCCGGGCCGCCCTTGGAGTTCGGGGCGTAGACCGGGTCGGTGGTCTTCCGGTACGCCATCGCCCCGTCCTTGGAGTACGTGTGCACCGGGACGACGGGGGCGTTGACGGGGAGCTGCTGGTAGTTCCCGCCGATGCGGTAGCGGTGCGAGTCCGCGTAGCTGAACAGGCGGGCCAGCAGCATGCGGTCCGGGCTCGGGCCGATGCCGGGGACGAAGTTGTTCGGCTGGAAGGCCGCCTGCTCGATCTCGGCGTGGTTGTCCGTGGGGTTGCGGTTCAGCGTCATCCTGCCGACCTCGATCAGCGGGTAGTCGCTGTGCGGCCACACCTTGGTCAGGTCGAACGGGTTGAACCGGTAGTCCTTCGCGTCCTCGTACGGCATGACCTGGACCTTCAGCGTCCAGCTCGGGAACTCCCCGTCACGGATGTGCTCGAAGAGATCACGCGTGTGGTAGTCCGTGTCCGCGGCCGCCATCTGGTCGGCCTCGTGCTGCGTGAACGTCTCGACGCCCTGGTCGGTCTTGAAGTGGTATTTCACCCAGAACCGCTTGCCCTCGGCGTTGATCCACATGTACGTGTGCGAGGTGTAGCCGTTCATGTGGCGCCAGGTCCGCGGGATGCCCCGGTCGCCCATCAGCCAGGTGACCTGGTGGGCCGATTCGGGCGAGAGGGTCCAGAAGTCCCACTGCATGTCGTGGTCGCGGAGGTTGTTGTCCGCGCGGCGCTTCTGCGACCGGATGAAGTGCTGGAACTTCATCGGGTCCTTCACGAAGAACACGGGGGTGTTGTTGCCCACCATGTCGTAGTTGCCTTCGCTGGTGTAGAACTTCACCGCGAAGCCGCGCGGGTCGCGCCAGGTGTCCGGGCTGCCCCGCTCCCCCGCGACGGTGGAGAACCTGATGACCAGGTCGGTCGTCGCGCCCGGCTGGAAGAGCGCGGCCTTCGTGTACCGGGAGACGTCCGCGGTCACCTCGAACGTGCCGAAGGCGCCGCTTCCCTTGGCGTGCGGCTGGCGTTCGGGGATGCGCTCGCGGTTGAACTGGGCCATCTGCTCGATCAGGTAGGAATCCTGGAGCAGGATCGGCCCGCCGGGCCCGACGGTGAGCGAATGCTCGTCGCTCTCCACCGGGGCGCCGGAGTCGGAGGTGGTCGGCTTGCGCGAGGTGTCGGTCATGTCGTCGTTTCCTCTTGTTTGTCTTCCGCGGACGTGTCGGCGATGGCTCCTACTACGGCTGCCCTACTGGCCCTCTGCCAATGTAGGCAAACCTGGATGAATTGACTCGCCGGGGAATCGCTCCCGGCGGTCCTCCCTGCCGCGTCAGCGCGATCGCTGCCCCGCGACCAGTCGGTAGACGAGCAGGACGATCACCGAGCCGACGACGGCGGCGATCCACGTCGACAGGCTGAAGAATCCGTCGATCGAGTCGACGCCGAAGATCACCTTGCCCAGCCAGCCGCCGAGCAGCCCGCCCACGATGCCGATGACGATCGTGACCAGGCAGCCCCCCGGGTCCTTGCCCGGCGTCAGCGCCTTGGCGATGAGCCCCGCGAACAGGCCGATGAGGATCCAGGCGATGATGCCCACGGAAATCTCCCTTTACGTTGCCGACGCCCGGCCGCCCTCGTGGCGCCGGACCCTCCGCGTATCCCCTCAACCGGAACTCACACATCCACCGGGCCCCGCCCGTCACCCGGGAGCTCCGTCATTGACCTGCCTGCGTTACGCCGGACGGGCGGGGGCGCGGACCGGCACGGGCAGTCGCCCGCACCCGGGGTGGGCCGAGCCGGCTGAGTACGTTCGCCCCCCCGACCCGAGTACGGCAACGCGCCCCGTGGGCCGTCCGACCGTGCGAGGCTGCACCCCACGGAGCCGGGGGGCTCCGGTCACCCGGTCCCGGGTGATGCCGACGGGGTGGGACGGGGACGGGCCATGGATCTGTTCGATGCGGAGCTGGGCGGGCGGGACGAGCCTTCGGCGGGACCCGGGGGCAGCTGCTCCTGGGTCACCGCCGTGATCCTCGGCATCCTGGTGTTGCTGGCGGTGCTGGTGCATACGTTCTTCGGATGGGCCCGCGACCTCCTCGGGGCCCTGATCCCGTGACGTCGCGTGGCGGCGCACCGCTCAGCCGCGCCGCCGCGCCTCCACCGCGTCGCGGGTGTCCTCGGTGATCAGGTCGCCGTTGATCGCCGCCGCAGCCATGAGGCCGGCCGCGGCGGCGCCGATCACCTGTTCGGTGAGGCGGGTGACGTTGCCCGCCGCCCAGACTCCGGGGACCTCGGTCGCGCCGGTCGGGTCGGTGGGGATGTACGTACCGATCACCTCGCCGCCCATCTCCTGCGCCACCGGGGCGAGCCCCAACGATTCCAGCACGGCAGAACGCGCGACGAAGCGCGCCTGGACCACCAGCGCCTCGCACGGGATCACCCGGCCGCCGTCCAGCCGTACGCCGGTGAGCCGGTCGTCCTCGACCTCCAGGCCCGCCACCTCGCCGTCCACCACGGCCACACCCCGGGCGGCCAGCTGCTCGTACTCCTCGTCCGAGGGCTCCGGGCCCGTGTGGCGGAAGAGGGTGACGTCCTCGCTCCACTGCCGCCACATCAGCGCCTGGTGCACGGCGAGGGCCCCGGTGGCGAGTACGCCGATCGGGCGGTCCGCCACCTCGCGGCCGTGGCAGTACGGGCAGTGCAGCACCTCACGCCCCCAGCGCTCCGCCAGGCCGGGCACGGACGGCAGCTCGTCGACGAGTCCCGTGGTCACCAGCAGCCTGCGCGCCTCGACGCTCCGGCCGTCCTCCGTCACCACCCGGAAGCCCCGCTCCCCCGGCAGCCTCTCCGCCGAGGCCACCCGGCCCTCGGCGATCTCCGCCCCGTACCCGGCGGCCTCGCCCCGGCCGATCGCCAGCAGCTCGCCGGGCGGGGTCGACTCGCGGCCCAGGTAGTTGTGCACATGGGCCGCGGGCGCGTGACGGGGCTCGCCCGCGTCGATCACCAGGACCGAGCGCCGGGCCCGCGCCAGGGTCAGCGCCCCGCTCAGACCGGCGGCCCCGCCGCCCACGATCACCACGTCGTACCGCTGCTGCTTCATGTCGTCGCTCCTGCTCGTCATGCGGACCACCTCCGGTTGATGGAGATGGTGCGCGCGACCAGGCTGAAACGACAAACATCCTTGCCGAAACAGCAAGCCGCAGTCACGTAAGGGCGAACTCGCACCACACGGTCTTGAGGGGGTTCCGCTCCTCCACTCCCCACTTGTCCGCCAGCGCCGCGACCAGCAGCAGCCCGCGCCCGCCCTCGTCGTCGGCCCCCGGCAGACCGTCCGCCGGGCGCACCTCGCCGTCACCACTGTCGTGCAGCTCGACGCGGAGCGTGTTCTCGATCCGCTCCAGGTAGATGTGGGCCTTGAAGCCACGCCCCGGGGGGACGCCGTGTCGGAGGGCGTTGGTCGCCAGCTCGGTTACGCAGAGCAGCACATCGTCCGAACGCTTCTCGCACTCCCACTCGACCATCGCCTTACGGGCGAACTTGCGTACGACCGGGATCGACCTGCGCTCGCGGCAGTACAAGGCGGTGCGGAAGTAGGGGAGTTGAGCTGTCTCGTTCACGCTTCCACGCTCACACGCTGTAACTACGCTTCAGCAGACCGGAGAGGCGTACAAAAGCTTTTGTACGGGTTCTGACGGGTTGACAGCGGGACCAGAACGGGGAGAGCCACGTCATGCAAAACGGAAAGCAGAGCAGCATCAGGCGAGTTACCTCATGGCAACTGGTCGGAGCGCAGGTGCGCCACCTCCGCAAACTCGCCGGGCTGACACAGGCCGCGCTCGCCGAGCAGGCCGGGGTGGGCGAGGACACGATCGCCTCGATCGAACAGGGGCGACGCGCGCTTCAGTTGGACATGGCCATCCAGCTCGATGAACTGCTCGACACCAAGGGCGTGTTGCGGGTCGCAGTGGAGCGGATCCCACGGAAAGAGCGCTACCAGGCGCTGGTCAAGGACTTCGTGCAGTACGAGCAGGACGCGGTGAGCCTGATCTCGTACGAGTCCCAGCTCGTTCCGGGACTGCTGCAGACCGAGGCGTACGCGCGTTTCATCTTCGGCTGCAACTACCCGCCACTCGAAGAGGACGAGATCGAGAAGCGGGTGGCGGACCGGCTCGGCCGCCAGAAGATTTTGGAGCGCAAGCCCCGGCCGATCCTCCACTTCATCCTGGAGGAGAGCATCCTGCACGCCCAGATGGGCGACCCCGACGTCATGCGGGATCAGCTCCTCCACCTGCGGCGCTGCATGGATCTGCCGTTCGTCACCATCCAGATCATGCCTCGGAACACCCCCCGGCACGCCGGGCTCGCGGGGCCGCTCGTCCTGCTGGAGACGCCCGACCACGACGGGCTCGTGTACGTCGACGGCCAACTGCGCGGAGAGCTGTACGACGAGCCCGCCGACGTCAGCGCACTTATGCAGAGGTATGGGATGCTGCGTTCCCAGGCGCTCACCGTCGCGGAGAGCACCCGGCTACTGGACGCAATGCTTGACGCACTGCTTGGAGAGACATGTCCCGCGCAGCACACCCCGCCCCCGACTCCACAGCCCTCCACTGGTTCAAGTCCAGCTACAGCAACGGCGACGGCGGCAACTGCATCGAAGTCGCCTACCACTGGCGCAAGTCCAGCTACAGCAACGGTGACGGCGGAGCCTGCGTCGAAGTCGCCGCCCACCCCACAGCCGTCCACGTCCGCGACTCCAAGGTGACCGACGGCCCCGTCCTCACCGTCGAGCCCGCCGCCTGGAGCGCCTTCGTCCACGGCAGCAGCAGCACCGCCCTCTGAAGCAGTCGGCCCGCCCCGCCCCCGGCCACCAACGGGGCCGGAAGCGGGGCGGTTTCCGTCTGGACGGACGGGATCAGTAGCGCACCCACAGCTCGTACACGCCCGGCTTGGCCGCGAACGGGTTGCAGATGAAGACGCGGCTCCAGAGAGCGTTGTCAGCGCCGGCGTTCCCTACCGCCTGGCACTCCGCCAGGCTGCCGTGGTGGCTGCGGAGCCAGAAGCCGGGGCCCGTCGCGGAGGCGGTCGAGGCGGTGCCGAGCAGCATCGCGCCTGCGGTCGCCACGGTCACCGCGAGAGCGGCAATACGTCTACGCATGTCGGTAACTCCCTTTTCAGTCAACACACATGACTGTGCATCAGTGAATGGACAGAGCCGAACCGATCAGCGCGCGCCGCCAGGAGAAAGCTAGCGAGCCGAGCACGCCCGCACAATAGGTCTGGACCATTAAGGCATCGCATATGCCCCATGGCCGTAAACCTCTGCCGTGCCGCATATTTCGTGCGGCCCGCTCAAGCCCCGGCGGTCCGCTCCACCGGGATCCACAGCTCCGCCTCCGCCCGCTTCCCCTCCTCCGTCAGCCGCACCCGCAGGATCTCCGGGCCGGGGCGGGAGGCGTACGGGTTCGACGGGAACCACTGGGTGAACACGTCCCGCCAGAGGTACTGGAGGGCCTGCGGGAACTGCCCCTCGTTCTCGAAGACCGCCCAGGTGCCCGCCGGTACGGCCAGGGCGTCCAGATCCTCCGGTGGCTCCGCGCCGCTCACCACCCCGTGGTAGTAGTCGAGTTCGGTGCCCTCCGCGCGGCTCGGGTCGAGCTGGTCGCTCACCCCGACGATGCCCGCCGGCTCCTGGTCCGAGAGGGCCGCGATGCGGTCCAGCTCCTCCCGCTCGATCCCCCGGATGAACTCCGCGATGGCCGGATTCGGCCCCTCGTGGACGAGCGGGACGCGGGCCCTCCTGCCCACCACCCGGAACGCGTCCTTCTCCACCAGCTTGTACCGCATGGCCGTACTCCCTTCGACGACGAGTCGGAAGGTCAGTCGTTGCTGCGACCGCAGAACCGCACCGCCGCGCCGGGCCTCGCCGGGCCCGATGCCGTGCACGGCCCGGAAGGCGCGGGCGAAGCCCTCCCCCGTGTCGTAGCCGTACCGCACCGCCACGTCCAGCAGCGTCCGGTCGGGGGCGCCGAGCACCTCGGCGCCCGCGACCGTCATGCGGCGGCGACGGATGTACTCCGACAGCGGGAGCCCCGCGAGCGCGGAGAACATCCGGCGGAAGTGGTACTCCGAGGTCATCGCGATACGGGCCAGCTCCGCCGCCTCGATGCGCTCACCGAGGCGTGCCTCGATGTGCTCCATCGCGTCGTTCAGTCGTTCCAGCAACGGCTGACTCCTTCCCTTGCTCGTTCACCGTAGGAGGGAACCAGGGTGCCGGACCCGACCGTCCGTGCCCGCGCCGGTCGGGTCGGTCAGGCCGGTCCGGCCGACGAAGGGCTACGCCGCGGGATACGTCCCGGGCTTCGTCATCAGCCCCACCAGGGCTGAACAGCTGTCCGCGCCGTGCCCCGCCTCCACGCCCCGCCGGAACAGGTCGACGACGGCGGCCGGGAGGACCGTGTCGATGCCCGCGTCGGCGGTGGTGTGCAGGACGTGTTCGGCGCTCGCCAGCCCCATGGCCAAGCGGTCGACGTCTCCCAGGTGCACTCCGGCGTCGATGCGCTCGGCGTAGAAGGCGAAGGTCCCCGCGAGCGAGTTCACCGTCTCGGCGGTGCTCGGCAGGATGTCGGCCGCTGTCAGACCGTTCGCGCGGGCGAGGGCGATCGCCTGCCAGAAGCTCAGCAGCGAGGTCCAGAACACGACCATGCCGATCTGGTAGTGGAGCGCGGCGAGCCCCGGGTCCTCGCCCCGGTGGTCGACCCGGCCCGTCAGGGCTTCGAGCACCGGCCGGTACCGGTCGAACGCCTCGCGCGGCCCGCTGTAGAAGGCGTGCGACTCGGGCTGCCCGATCTCCGTGGGCGACGCGTTGACGCCGCCGGTGAGCTGGACGGCACCGTGCCCGGCCGCCCAGCGCGCTCCGGCGCGGGCCTCCTCCGGCGTGGCGGAGGTGAGGTTGAACAGGACCCGGCCGGCCAGGGCCTGTGTCGCGGGCTCCAGTACGGCGTTGACCGCCGCGTAATCCGTGAGGCTGATGACGACCACCTCGTTCGCCGCGACGGCGTCGGCGGGACTCTGCGCGAGGGTCGCCCCTCGGGCCACCAGGTCGTCCGCGCGGGAGGCGGTGCGGTTCCAGACGGTGACCGCGTATCCGCGGTCGAGTAAGGCCGCGGTCATCGCCCGGCCCATGGGGCCCAGCCCGACGACGGTGACCGCGCTCGGTGCGCTCGGTGCGCTGTTCATTGCCTGCCTCCAACAGGGTCGGTCAGGACCGAGAGTCAGGACCTGCCCCTACCCGTCCCGACCACCCGACTAAAACGATCGCTCCATTCGGAGCACGACGAGAAAGTAGCACAGCCCTAGAACGAACGCTCTACCCAGCACCCGCTACAGTGACCGCATGCAGACCAGCACCCGGGACCGGATCGTCGTGGCGACCGCGCGCCTCATCCAGCGGCAGGGCTACGTCGGCACCGGCATCAAGCAGATCGCCGCGGAGTCGCAGGCCACGCTGGGATCGATCTACCACTTCTTCCCGGGCGGGAAGGAGTCCGTCGCGGTCGTCGCGATCCGGTACAGCGCGCAGGAGTTCGCAGCGCTGCTGGAGGAAGCCCTGGACGGCGAGTCCGACCCGGCGGAGGCGATGGTCTCCTGCACCCGCCAGTTGGCCACCGGGCTCAAGGAGTCGGGTTGGGTCGACGGCTGCCCGGTGACGGCGGCGGCCCTGGAGACGCTCGGGACCGACTCGGAGCTCCAGCAGGTCTGCGCCGAAGCGCTGAACAGCTGGGAGCGGCTCGTCCGCGACAAGTTGCTGGGCTGCGGATTCCCGGTGGAGGCCGCCCGCGAGCTGGCTACCACCGCCATCAGCGCCATGGAGGGCGCCGAGGTCACCGCCCAGGTCAACCGGAGCGAGGAGCCCCTCCTGGCGGCGGGGCGGCAGTTGGCCCGCCTCGTGAGGTCGTACGGGATCGATAGGCCGGATACGTCGGGCGGCTGAGGTACGACCAGTACGTCGGGGGCGCACCACCGCCCGGCGGGGTGCCGGGATCGGGCGATTTCCTCGAAGTTGCCAGGTCCGCGACCGACCGGCGAAGGTGGCCGGGTGACCTTGCTACTGACGCGTTCCCGCATCACCGAACTGCTCGACCCCGACACCGTGATGACCGGACTGCGCGCGGGCTTCCTCGCGGCCGGTCCGGACGTTCGGCCGTTGCGGGTGCGGACGGATCTTCCCGGTCCGGGCACGGCGACAGCGCTGCTGCCCGGAGTGATCGAAGGGATTCCGGCCTACACGGTGAAGGTCAACGCGAAGTTCCCCGACGCGGCGCCCGCTCTGCGCGGGCTCGTCTGCCTGCACGACCTGGCGGACGGAGAGCTGCTGGCGGTGCTCGACTCGGCGACGGTCACGGCCTGGCGCACCGGGCTGGCCGCGGCTCTGGCGACGCACGCACTCGCCGCCGACCACGCGGGATCGGTGAGCGTCGTCGGTGCGGGCGCCCAGGCCCGGATGGTGCTGCGGGGTCTCGCCCGGTTGCGTGAACTGACCGGGCTGACGGTGTGCGACACCGATCCCGCACGGGCGGCCGCGTTCGCCGCGGAACACGAACGCCTTCTGGGCATCCCGGTCGAGACGGTCACCGAACCTCGGCGCGCCGCTGCACGTGGGGACATCGTCGTCCTGGCGACCTGGTCACGCAGCCCGCTGCTCGACGCCTCCGATCTGCGACCCGGCATGCACGTCACCACGCTCGGCGCCGATGAACCCGGCAAGGTCGAACTCGCCGCCGACGCGCTGCGACGCGCCCTCACCGTGGTCGACGACCTCGAACTCGCGGTCGCCATGGGGGCCCTCGGCAACAGCGGGCTGGACGCGGACGCCGCGCACGCCTCCTTCGGGCAGGTGCTCCACGGTGAGCGGCCCGGTCGCGAGAGCGGCGACCAGATCACCGTCTACGCCCCCGTGGGACTGCCCTGGCAGGACCTCGCCCTGGCCTGGCCCGTCCACCGGGCCGCCGCCGGAGCGGGCTCCTGCCCACAGGTCGACTTTCTGGCCTGACCGGGGCCGCACGGGCGGCCGGGCCCGTCGGCGGAATGCCGGGAACGGGAACGGGGGCGGAGGCGCCCCTTCGGCCGCCCCCACCCCCGTTCCCAGCCGGGTCAGCTGAGCCGGGCGCCTTCCACGGTGCTGGTGACCGTGCCGGCGGTGGAGGTGGTGGCCCCCGCCGCGCCGTCGACCAGCGTGCCGAGCTCGCCGACGTTGTCCAGCGCGCCCAGGCTGATGGGCGGCTCGGCGGCGTGTGCGGTGTCCCCGCCTCCCGGGTGCGGGCTGATCGCGGCGATGACCGCTCCGGTGGCGAGGGTGACGGCGGCGAGTACGCTTCGCTTCTTCATGCCGGTTCAACGGCTCGGACCCCGCAAAGGGCACGCCCCGATCGAGGATCACCCTCACGGTTCACCGTCAACGAGCGGCGGAGGCGGCGTCAGCGCGGCGCAACTCGCCGGGCGCCAGGCCGCCCAGGCCGCCGTGCGGCTTGAAGCTCCGTCTCATGGCCCGGAGCCTGGCACAGCGTCCGGCCACCGGTCGCACCGGCCCCTCCGGCCCCGCCCCCACCTCGCCGTCAACGGCTCCCGGAGCGCTGCATAGTCTGTGCGCATGGTGGTCTACGCCCCGGCGGCGCTCCTCTTCCTCGTCTTCTGTGTGAGCGTGCTGCGCGAGCGCCGCAAGTTCAGTAACGCCGTCGTCCTGGGGCTCGCCGCGCTCTGTGCGCTGGCGGGTCTGCTGTACCGGCTGGTCGACTCCGGCTCCGCCTCCGCGGCGGTCGTGGTGTGGTCGCTGCTGGGCCTGGGGGCGGTGGCGGTGCTCGTACTGACGTGCTTCCTGTTCCTCAACGGCGTACGCATGCTGCGCAAGGAGGGCAGGAGCCCGACGAATCTGCTCTCCCTGCTGGCGGCCCTGGCCATCCTCGCCGTGGTCGCCCTGCTCGCCATCGCCGCCGCGCTGCGGACACCGGTGCTGATCGGCGCGGCGACGGCGGCCGGCGGGCTGGCGCTCTACTTCTCGTTCCTGTTCCTGTGCTTCGTCTGTTACGCGTTCCTCTACGGGCGGCTGCGGGTGCGCCGCAGGGCCGACTTCGTGGTGGTGCTGGGCTCGGGGCTCGTCGGCGGCTCCACCGTGCCGCCGCTGCTCGCGAGCCGGCTGAAGCGCGGGCGGGAGGTGCACGCACGGCTCTCCCGGCGCGGCGGGTCCCCCGTGCTCATCACCTCGGGCGGACAGGGGCCCGACGAGGACCTTCCGGAGTCCCACGCCATGGCCGACCTCCTGGTGGCCGAGGGCTTTCCGGCGCATCTCGTCGAGCGGGAGGACCGGTCGACGAACACCGAGGAGAACCTGCGGTTCAGCAAGGCGATCATGGAGGAGGCCAAGCCCGACTACCGGTGCGTCGTCGTCACGAACAACTACCACGCCTTCCGCGCCGCCCTCACCGCCCGGCGGGTCCGGATCCGGGGGCAGGTGGTGGGCTCGCCCACGGCCGCGTACTTCTGGCCCAACGCGACGCTCCGCGAGTTCACCGCGATCCTCGTGGACTACCGGCGCAGCAATACGGCGATGTGCGTGATCATCATCCTCGGCGGGGTGGCCGCCTGGTACGCGGCCTAGGGCCTTTCGTTTGGATCATGTCGGGCTCGCGGTGTGTCTGTGGGTGACCGTGGATGCCGTCCCGGCTTCCTCCTCCGGAGACGCCGGCTCCGCCGGGTCGTGGGCCGTCCTGGCCACCGCACCGACCTCGGTGTTCCTCGCCGCCGGTCCCGTGGGGCTGACAGGCGTTCCCCGCGGTGCCATCGTCCAGGCCGCCGCGCTCGGTGCCCTGTACCGCCGCATCACGCAACAGTGGGCCCACGCCACCGCGGGCGGTGTGAGCAACGCCTGACCTCTCGTCGGCCATCGGCATTGTCAGAGCCACCTGGCACCATGATCGGCGTGACTGAGACAACTGGGCCTGAAGAGAATGAAGTTGCCGGCGCCCCGACCACGCCGGAGGAATGGCGTGTCTTTCTGGAGCGGTACGGCGAGCTGTACGTGAAGGTCCGTGCCGACGAGCAAGAGTTGGTCGACCTGCTGGACGAGGATCAGCTGGAGGCTCTGGACCAGGACGAGCGGGTTGAGCCGTGGCTGGGCGAAGCCCCTGCCCCGGAGGAAGCTCTGGCGGCGTCCGAGGAGCGGCTCGGAGTGCGGTTCCCGCCCGGCCTGCGGGGATTCTTCCTGGCGAGCGACGGGTGGAAGTGCCTCGACGGCTGGGTGGACAGCGTCCATCCGTGCGACGGCGTCGTGTGGATGCGGGACAGCGAGGCCGGCGGACGCGTGACCGAGATCTACGCCTCGATACCCGGCAACGAGGGAGTCGTGGAGTTGTTCCGCCGGTCCATCGAGATCGCCCGGGGAGAGGACTTCTGGCTGCTCGATCCGACCGACGTCGGGCCGGACGGCGAGTGGGCCGCCTACGAGTTCACACCGAAGTACGGCGACACCACGGAGTACCCCAGCTTCTCAGCGCTGTTCCACTCCGGGTACGCGAGCATGGAGGAGGACGAGGAGGACGACAACTGAGTCGGCCCGTCGGCCCCGTCGGGAATCGGGTGCGAAATGCCCTGCTGGCGGCGCCGGGAGAGGATCGACTCCGAGCTTCGGCCCTTGCACGTCGGCCCGCCCCGGGGCCGTCCGCGGACCGGGATCGCCTCAGCCGGAACCCGGGGCCCGGCTGAGGTGATCCGCCGGAACCCGGGGCGCTGGAGGACGGCGGCGGGGGCTCAGAACCCGCCGCCGTCGAAGCCGCCCCCGCCGAAGCCTCCGCCGTCGCCGAAACCGCCGCCCCCGCCGAAGCCCGAGGCGTCGAAGTCGGAGCCGGAGAAGTCGCCGCCGCCCCAGTCGCCGCCCTCACCGCCGCCGAAGTCACCGCCGCCGTACTCGGAGGCGTACGCCGGGGTGGCGAGCATCGAGCCGAGCATGGTGCCGACCAGGAGGCCGGGGAGCAGGCCGCCGCCGAAGTAGCCGCCCGCCCAGGGGCCGTACGCCGGGCCCGCTTCCCAGTACGGGCGGCGGTTGCCGTCGCCGACGTCGACCGTGCGGCTCATGGGGTCCTCGCCCCGGGTGAGCCTCGCCTCGTCCGCGCCGCAGACCGGGACCTCGCGGGACGCGCCGCCGGACGGGGTCCAGAGCACGTCGGCGACCGAGGGGCCGTGGCGCGGGTCGAAGAAGCACGGCGGGCGGCGGGCCGGGATCTCCGCGCCGGTGCGGCGGGCCTCCAGGACCGCGAGGGAGTAGCGGCCGTCCTCCAGGGACTGGGTGACTCCCCGGACGTCCGAGGGGTGTCCGGCCCTGTCCATCTTGGTCTTGGCGCTCTCGTAGGAGTCCAGGGCCCGTTCGTAGTCGGCGCGCATGGTGTCGTCCGCGCCCGGTTCGGCGGGGTGGAAGTCCAGGCGTTCCAGGGTTTCGCCGTACGCGGTGATGTCCTCGTCGACGACGACGCGGAGCTTGTCGAGCGCGGCGCGCTCCTCTTCCTCCTTGCGGCGCTTGTTGCGGCGGGAGATCGCGTACGCGCCCGCGCCGCCCGCCGCGACCAGCGCGCCGAGCGTGATCAGGCCGCCGACCGGCGCACCGGCCCCGTCCGCTGCGCCCCCTCCGCCGGACCAGGAGGCGGGGGCGGAGCCCCGGGCCTGTTCGACGGCACGGTCGACGAAGGCGTTGAGCTGGGTGTTCGTGTCCCCGGCGGTGGTGGGGTTCTCGACGGAGGCAGTGAGGTTGTCGATCGCCCGGGTGGGCATGACCTGCGGGTCGGCGCCCGCGTCGAAGCCGTCGCCGAGGCGTATCGCGTAGACGCCGGTGATGCCGGTGTCGCTGCGCAGGGTCTCCAGAAGGCCTTCCTCGGGGAAGGCCGGGGTATCGGGGAGGACCGCCACGAACACCGGCTTGTCGGCGTCCGTGATCTTGTTCTCCAGGGCCTTCTCGTCAGCGACGGAGAGCTGGTCGCGAGCGCCCGGGTCCACGTGGACGGGGTCGTCCCGCAGGGCCTGGGCGGCGTCCTGGATGGTCGCGGTGGGCGCGGCCGACGCGGGGGAGGTCAGGGCGAGAGCCGCCGCTGCGAAGATGAGCAGCAGGCCCGCCAGCAGCGCGGGAAAAAGCCTTTTCCTCATACTTAACGCTACTCCAGACGGGCGGCGAACGCCGTCGCCCGCCCGGAGCGCCCCGTTCCTACGCTGCTCGGTACGCCGTGCGCAGCCGGGCCACCGCTCCGGTCAGGTCGCCGGTGAGCAACAGGTGGTCCGCCTCCGCGAACGGCTTCGAGACCTCCTGGGTGAACGTCCCGTCGATCTTCCGCTGGACGAGCAGCCGGGCCCGGTCCACGATCGCCCTGCCCGCCGGGGTCCTCCCCAGGTGCGCCTTCTCGGCGGCCCGGGCGGCGGCGGCGAGGGCCGCGAGGGCCGGCTCCCCACCGGTCGGGGGCTCCTTCAGGGTGGTCAGGCCCCAGCCGTAGGGGAACTGCGGGTCGTACGTCGTGTCCCCCACGTTGATCGGGAGCTGGGCCTGCGACTTCGGCCAGGTCACCGGGAGCTGTCCGGTGAAGGCGCGCCTGCCGTAGAGGACGTCGGCCACACCGTCGCCCTCGGAGCCGGGCAGCCAGGAGGCCACCAGGGCGTCGATCTTCCCGAGCCGGTCGCCGATGAGCTGCGGGCGGCCGGAGACGATGAGGACGGCGCACTTCATGGCGGCGCAGACCTTGTCGACCGCTGCCCGGTCCGCGGCCGTCAGTTCCAGGTCGTGGCCGTTGCCGGCATCGCCGACGCCTTCGGTGTACGGGGTCTCGCCGACGACGACCACTCCGACGTCGTGGCCGTCCGTGGCGGCGGAGGCGTCCTGGGAGAACGTCACGGCCTCGGGGGTCCGGGCCGCCTTTCGCATGCCCTCCAGGATCGTCGTGCCGGTGGTGGTCCTCCCGGAGGAGCCCTGCCAGCTGATGGTCCAGCCACCGGCCTGGTTGCCGATGTCGTCGGCGTTGGACCCGGCGACGTACACCTTCCGGTCCGCCTCGATCGGGAGGACCGAGCCCTCGTTCTTCAGCAGGACCTGGGACTTCGCCGCCGCCTCACGGGCCACCGCTCGGTGCTCGGCCGAGCCGACCTTCTCCAGGTGGGTGGTGTCCGCGTACGGCTTCTCGAAGAGGCCGAGGCGGAACTTCTGGGTGAGGATGCGGGCGACGGCGTCGTCGATCCGGGCCTCGGTGACGCGGCCCGCCGCGACCTCGTCCTTCAGCGTCTTCGTGAAGTCCTGGTACGCGGTCGGGACCATGATCATGTCGAGTCCGGCGTTGATGGACGTGACGACATCGTCGGCGTAGTCGCCGGGAAGCTGGTCGATGGCCTGCCAGTCGCTGATGACGAAGCCCTCGAAGCCCATCCGGTCCTTGAGGACGTCGTTGATCATCTCGGCGCCGGCGTGCATCTTCACCGGGCCCCGGTCGTCGCCCAGGACGTCCAGCGAGGAGTACGAGGGCATGACCGTGCCGACGCCCCGCCTCACCGACTCCTCGAACGGGGAGAGGTGGACGGCCTCCAACTCCTGCCGGGTGACCTCGGTGACGCCCTGGTCGACCGTGTACGAGCCGGTGGTGGAGGAGCCGTACGCGGTGCCGCCGTCGCCGACGAAGTGCTTGGCGCTGCCGAGCACCTTGTCGTTGCGGTGCAGGTCCTTCCCGGACGGGCTGCCCTGCATGCCCTGGATGACCGTCTCCATGGCCTCGACCAGGGCGGGGTCCTCGCCGAACGCCTCGTAGGAGCGGCCCCAGCGTTCGTCGCGGGTGACGCAGACGCAGGGCGCGAAGTCCCACGGAACGCCGGTGGCGCGGACCTCCTTCGCGGTGATCGCGCCGGTCCGCTCCGCGCTCTTCGGGTCGCGGCCCGCGCCGATGCCGATGTTGTGCGGCATGATCGTCGCGCCGACCACGTTGTTGTGCCCGTGAACCGCGTCCACGCCGTAGATCAGCGGGATCTGGAAGCGGGTGGTCCGGGTGCGCAGCTGGTAGGCGTCGGTCATCTTCGCCCAGGCGGCCGCCGTGTTGGGAGTGGGGACCGAGCCGCCGCCGGAGAGCAGTGAGCCGAGGTGGTGGGCGGCGATGTCGCCGGGGGCGCGGAGCGCGTTGCGCTCGGCCTGGGTCATCTGGCCGGCCTTTTCGGCGGGCGACATGCGCGCCAGCAGATCCGCCACCCGCTGCTCCACGGGCAGCTTCGCGTTCTGGTACGGGAGTCCGTGCGCGTCGATGACGAACTGAGGGTTCTCCTCGGGGGCCTTGGCTCCGGTGACGACCAGCTCCAGGGGGATCGTCTTCGCGACGGCGGGCCTCGACGCCTTCGCCGTGCGGACGGTGATCCGGTGGGTGGTGCCGGAGGCGGTGCCCGCGGGGAAGGTGTGGCTGCCGGTGACCGGGGCGTAGTCCTTCCCGGCCTCGGCGGTGCCGCCCCTCGTGGCGTACGTGACGGTGACGGGCTCCTTCGTGGGCGCGGAGCCGGTGGTGGCGACGGAGAGCTCGATCCGGGCGTCTGCGCCGTTCCTCACCGGACGGACCGCCGTGTCGGTGAGGACGCTCGCGGTGAGCGCCGGGGCCGCCTTGCCGTCCGGCTCGACGGCGTCCATCGCGAACGTGCCGGGCACGCCGCCGGGCACGGTGAGTGCGTGGCTCCCCGTCCCGGCGATCCCGAGAGCCTGGTCGATGCCGTGGTCGTCCGCGCCACCGCCCCGGGCCGGCAGGGTGGCCAGCACGGCCGCGGCGGCGAGGGCGGCCGTCACGGTTCTGCTCCGGCGCTTCCGGGGCCGGGAGGGGAGGTGCGGTGTGCGGGGCATCCGGGAGCACTCTCTTCTCGGGGCGGTTGTCCGAACGGGGAGCAGCCCCCGTTCGTGATCGCGATCCGGTCCGGGAATTCGATCAGGAGGGGGAGGTCGCGGGTGATGGACACGACCGAGAAGTCCGACCGTTCCCTCAACTGGACGATGCGGCGCAGGCAGCGAAGCGGTCGGCGGAGATGCCGAGCAACTACCCTTCCCGTGCAGTGCGTTGGCACTTTCTCGGCTCGGGCCGGTGGGCGGCGAGGGCGTCGGGGAACGCGTGTGAGCCGCCACCCGGTGACGGGCGGCGGCTCACACGCGGTGCGGTCCTGGGCGTGCTGCCCGGAGGTTACTCCGTGGGCTCGACGCCCGCGCGCAGCAGTCCGTAGGTGTACGCGTCCTCCAGCGCCTGCCAGGAGGCGGCGATGACGTTCTCGGCGACCCCCACGGTCGCCCAGTCGCCGGTGCCGTCGCCCGTGGTGATGAGCACGCGGGTGGTGGACTCGGTGCCCGTGCGGCCCTCCAGGATGCGGACCTTGTAGTCGACCAGCTCCAGCTTGGCGAGCTGCGGGTAGATCCGCTCCAGGGCGACGCGCAGCGCCCGGTCCAGCGCGTTGACCGGGCCGTTGCCCTCGGCGGTGGCGACGATCCGCTCACCCTTGGCCCAGAGCTTCACGGTGGCCTCGTTGGCGTGGGTGCCGTCGGGGCGGTCCTCGACGATGGCCCGCCAGGACTCCGTGCGGAAGTAGCGCCGGGCCCGGCCCTCGACCTCGCCGCGCAGCAGCAGTTCGAAGGAGGCGTCGGCGGCCTCATAGGTGTAGCCCTGGAGTTCGCGCTCCTTGACCCGCTCCACGACCCGGCCGACCAGGGCGCGGTCGTCGCCGAGGTCGATGCCGAGCTCCTTGCCCTTCAGCTCGATGGAGGCACGGCCCGCCATGTCGGAGACGAGCATCCGCATGGTGTTGCCGACCAGCTCGGGGTCGATGTGCTGGTAGAGGTCGGGGTCGACCTTGATCGCGGAGGCGTGCAGTCCGGCCTTGTGGGCGAAGGCCGAGACGCCGACGTACGGCTGGTGGGTGGAGGGGGTGAGGTTGACGACCTCGGCGATGGCGTGCGAGATGCGGGTCATCTCGGCGAGCGCGCCCTCGGGCAGCACCTTCATTCCGTACTTGAGTTCCAGGGCGGCGACGACGGGGAAGAGGTTGGCGTTGCCGACCCGCTCGCCGTAGCCGTTGGCCGTGCACTGGACGTGGGTGGCACCGGCGTCGACGGCGGCCAGGGTGTTGGCGACGGCGCAGCCGGTGTCGTCCTGGGCGTGGATGCCGAGCCGTGCGCCGGTGTCGGCGAAGACCGTGGAGACGACGGCCTGGACCTGCGCGGGGAGCATGCCGCCGTTGGTGTCGCAGAGGACGACGACCTCGGCGCCCGCCTCGTACGCGGTGCGGACCACGGACTTCGCGTACTCGGCGTTGGCGCGGTAGCCGTCGAAGAAGTGCTCGCAGTCCACGAAGACCCGGCGGCCCTGCTCGCGGAGGTGGGAGACGGTGTCGCGGACCATCTCCAGGTTCTCCTCCAGGGTGGTGCGCAGGGCCAGCTCCACATGCCGGTCGTGTGCCTTGGCCACCAGCGTGATCACCGGGGCGCCGGAGTTCAGGAGGGCCTTCACCTGAGGGTCCTCGGCCGCGCTGCCGCCGGCCCTGCGGGTCGCTCCGAACGCCACGAGCTGGGCGTTCTCGAACGTGATCTCCTGCTGGGCGCGGGCGAAGAACTCCGTGTCGCGCGGGTTGGCCCCCGGCCAGCCGCCCTCGATGTACCCCACACCGAAGGTGTCCAGATGACGGGCGATGGTCAGCTTGTCGGCGACCGTCAGGTTGATGCCCTCACGCTGAGCACCGTCGCGCAGTGTGGTGTCGAAGACATGGAAACTGTCGTCGGTGGCGTTGGCCTTGGTGGTCATGCTGATCTGACTCCTGTCGGATGAGTGGATCCGGACGGTCTGGGCCTGTTCGGGGAACCCGGAACAGGCCCCAGCTCCACTTGCCCCCATCATCTCGCGCGCCTCGCCCCGGCCCGGGTACGGGCCGGAAAACGAAAAAACCCCTCGCGGGTGCGAGAGGTCTGCGCGCGGGTCTGGGGCACGATGGCCGCGCCGTACGGGGTGGTACGGGACGGTCACTGCGGACCGGCGCGCCTGCTGCCAATAATCATGACGAACGAGGACACGGGAGCAGTCTGGCACAGCGTCGGCCCCGTGACGGCGTCGTCTCAGGATGCGGTCGTGATGCTGGACGCACCGCTCAACGGGCGCCCGGCGTCAGCGTCTCGTCGAGGAACTCCGCCGCCTGCGCCAGCACCTGTTCGCGCCCCGTCCCCGGGATGCCGACCGTCACATGGATGCTGAACCCGTCGAGCAGCGCCCGCAGCCGGGCGGCGAACCGGTCGGCGTCCACGGGCCGGAACTCGCCGCGCGATACCCCCTCGGCGAGCAGTGCCACCAGGTCACGGTGCCAGACGCCTTCGATCGCGGCCTGGCGGACGCGGGCGTCGTCGTCGGCGTCCTGCGAGCGGCCCCAGACCTCCAGCCAGAGCGTCCAGTGGGGGTCCCGGTGCCCGGCGGGCAGATAGAGGTCGATGTACGCCTCCAGCCGCTCGCGGGCCGTCCCCGGCCGGGCGAGCAGGGCGCCGCGCTCGGCCCCGAGTCGCCGCTCGCTCCACTCCAGGGTCTGGAGGAGCAGTTCGTCCTTGGTGCGGAAGTAGTAGAGGAGGTGCCCGCTGCTCATCCCCACCTCCCGCCCCAGCCCGGCCATGGTCAGCCCGTCGAGCCCGCGCTCGGCGACGGTGGCCATGGCGGCGGCGAGGACGTCCTCGCGGGGCGGGGCGGCGTGGTGGGTACGACGGGGGGCATGGGTCATGGGTTCGCTCGGACCTTCGGCTGCTGCTGGGTGACGCAGTGGATGCCTCCACCGCCGGCGAAGATCGTACGGGCGTCGACGAGGGCCACCGTACGGTCCGGGAAGAGACCGCGGAAGATCGCGGCGGCCTCCTCGTCGCGCGGGTCGTCGAAGGCGCAGAGGATGACGGCGTCGTTGCAGAGGTAGTGGTTGACGTAGGAGTAGTCGACCCATTCCCCGTCCTCGTCGCACAGGACGGTGGGCGCGGGCACCTCGACGACCTCCAGGGCGCGACCCCTGGCGTCGGTGGCGGCCCGCAGGATCGCCAGGCTCTCCCGGGTGACCTCGTGGTCGGGGTGGGCGGGGTCCGGCTGGGCGTGGACGACGACGGTGCCCGGGCGGACGAAGGCGGCGACGATGTCGACATGGCCGAGCGTGCCGTACGTCCCGTAGTCGCCGGTCAGCCCCCGGGGCAGCCAGACGGCCTTCTCGGTGCCGAGGCGGGCGTGGACCTCCGCCTCGACCTGCTCCCTGCTCCAGCCGGGGTTGCGCTCCTCGCCGAGCTGGACGGTCTCGGTGAGCAGGACGGTGCCTTCGCCGTCCACGTGGATCGCGCCGCCCTCGTTGACGAGCGGGGAGCTGTGGGCGGGGGCGCCGGCCAGCTCGGCGACGGCCCGGGCGATGTGCTGGTCGTGCTCCCAGCGGGCCCATCCCTGGGCGCCCCAGCCGTTGAATGTCCAGTCGACGGCGGCGAGCGTCCGGCCGTCGGTGACGAAGGTGGGGCCGATGTCCCTCATCCAGGCGTCGTCGAGCGGCCGCACGACCAGTTCCACGTCCGGTCCGAGCAGCGCCGCCGCACTCTCCTCCTGGCCAGGCCCGACGACCATGGTCACCGGCTCGAAGCGCCGCACGGCCCGGGCGACACCGGCCCAGGCGCGGCGGGCCTCGTCCAGCTCGGCGTCGGAGGCGAAGGTGGGGTTGGGCCCGGGCCAGGCCATCCAGGTGCGCTCGTGGGGGGCCCACTCGGGGGGCATGCGGAAGGAGGGGGCGGGAGTGAGGGACATGGTGGCTCCTGGTCGCAGTGGTTAGAGTGCCACTCTAACGACATGCCACGCCCGCGCGGAAGCCGTTTCCACATGGTTCGAGCGGCGCTCTATCCTCAGGGCACGGCACTACCAGATGCCGTCGACGACCTCTTCGAGGGCGAGGTGCCACGGTGAGTCCTCGTCAGCGAAGGGGAGCGGGTCGACCGAGGTGATTTCAGCGCGCAGGGCGTCCACGCGTCCCTCGGCCTCTTCGTCGTCGTTCGCCAGTTGCCGGTGCAGCGTCTCGAACCGGGTCAGCGCGTACACAAGGGATTCCACGTCGCGGTGGATCGGTTTGTGAAGCAGTCCGTTCACTCCCTCGCCGAGGGCATGAACGGTCCCTCGGTCCGGGTCGAGGGCGAGCGTGGTGTCGGCGAAGAGTCCGAGCACGAGCCAGTGCCGACAGGAGTCGGGGACGGCGCCTCGGCTGCCGCACCAGCCGACGAGGTCGATGAGGTCGTCCGCGCGCAGGCTCGCCCTCGACATGAACCATTCGGTGTCGGGGAGGCCGATGGTGCTCAGGACGAGCGCTGTGCGGTCGTCGAGCCGGTGGTGCGGCGCTTCGTAGCGGGGGAAGTGGACTACGCCCGTCAGGCCGAACACGGAGCGCACATCGTCGGCGGTGAGGAGGGAGTTCATGCTGGGACCTTCACGTTTCGTGAGGGCGGCCGGAGGCAGCGGCCGCGCCCCGGGCGGGTGGCGGTGGCGGTGCGAACAGTTCCGGTCCCGCCGAATGATCACACCTCTAGGATGAGCACCCGTGACGGCCATGGGAGCACTCACGCCGGCTCACGCACCGGACCGCCACCGAAGGTTCCGTCGCCACCGAGGTAAGGAACTTCATGTGACCAGGCCGATCATTCGGGATGTCTCGATATTGCACGCAAGGCCGCCGCAAATCCTTTTCCTTATCGTTGCACTCGTCGGCGCCGGGTATCTTCTCCTGCCCGACAAGAACGAAGACCCTCTCTACGGAGAGTCTTATATGAGGACATATACGGCGCAGAATCCAGGCCTGCCGTCGTTGCTTCCGGAACGCTTGCCCGAAGGCGTCCGTTTTCTTGGTCATGAATCGACACACATCGAGAACAGGAAGGCCGTTCTGCGCTCCGCCCTGTTCGGGGGCGCCCGCGCGTCCACCGCTCCCGTGCAGATCATGTGCGTCGAATTCCGCGGCAGCTCTTCCGGCTGTCTGGTCGAGAGAGAGCGGCGCACGTCGATCCATCGCGATCAGGGTTTGCTCAGAATCACGGTGACCTTCGGCAACTCCACAGAGGCTCCGGAACATCTTGTCGACTTCTGGGAGTCCGTCCCGCTGTCGGACGACCTCAACGACATTTCCTGGCTCGAGTAACCCCGGAGGCTGGGCCTCGCCCGTTCCGGCGCATGGATCCTGCCGTCAGGGCCCGCATGCCGGAGCATGCAGGCCCTGACGGTCCGGGGACGCGGGTCCCTGAAGGTTGTCCCGCGATTCCCGGCGGGACAGCCCTCAGCCGAGCGGGTGCATCCAGCCGTGGGTGTCCTCGACGACACCGCGCTGGATGTCGAGAAGACGCTCCCGGAGCTTCATGGTGACCTCGCCGGGCCCGCCCTCGCCCTGGGTCCACTCGCCGCCCTCGGACTTGACCAGGCCGACGGGGGTGATGACGGCCGCCGTGCCGCAGGCGAAGACCTCGACGAGGGCGCCCTTCGCGGTGTCGTCGCGCCACTGGTCGATGGAGATCCGGCCCTCCTCGGAGCCGTAACCGAGGTCGCGGGCGACCTTCAGGAGGGAGTCGCGGGTGACGCCGGCCAGCAGCGAGCCCGTGAGGGACGGGGTGACGATCTTCTTCGAGCCGTCCTCCTGGGCGTACACGAAGTAGAGGTTCATCCCGCCGAGCTCCTCGACCCACTTGTGCTCGACCGCGTCGAGGTAGGCGACCTGGGCACAGCCGTGTGCGGCGGCCTCGGCCTGGGCGAGGAGGGAGGCGGCGTAGTTGCCGCCGGTCTTGGCGTCGCCCATGCCGCCGGGGACGGCGCGGACGCGGTTCTCCGAGAGCCAGATGGAGACCGGCTTCACGCCGCCGGGGAAGTAGGCGCCGGCGGGCGAGGCGATGACCAGGAAGAGGTACTCGTTGGCCGGCTTCACGCCGAGGCCGACCTCCGTGGCGATCATGAAGGGGCGCAGGTAGAGGGACTCCTCGCCGCCGTGGGCCGGGACCCACGCCTTGTCCTGCTGCACCAGCGCGTCGCACGCCTCGATGAACGTCTCGACGGGCAGCTCGGGCATGGCCAGGCGCGCGGCCGAGCGCTGGAAGCGGCGGGCGTTGGCGTCGGGGCGGAAGGAGGCGACCGTGCCGTCGGGCTGGCGGTAGGCCTTCAGCCCCTCGAAGATCTCCTGCGCGTAGTGCAGGGTCATGTTGGCCGGGTCCAGCGACAGCGGGCCGTAGGGGACCAGCTGGGCGTCGTGCCAGCCCCGGCCCTCGGTCCAGCGGATGGTCACCATGTGGTCGGTGAAGTGCCGGCCGAATCCGGGGTTGGCCAGGATCGCCTCGCGCTCCGCGTCGGACAGCGGGTTCGAGGAGGGCTTGAGCTCGATCGTGGGCGTCGTCATGAGTGCGTGTCCTTCACCGGTCTTGTGTGTGATGGACCGCGCTCACGCCTGTTCGTGCCCGACGCTGTTCGGCCAGGTCCTAGGACGTCCGAGCTTTACCGCGAGCCACGGCCCCGCGTTCGATTATCACTTGCGGGGGGCCGTGCACGAAATGGTGTGAATGCGGTCCAGGGGTCGATGGTGGCACCCAGGGCCGCACAGGTGAAGCCGCCGGGTGCTTTCGCTGACCCGGCGGCTTCGAAGGGAGTCGTCGGATCAGCCCGCTACGCGTACCGCGAGGGCGTCGCCGATCTCGTCGGTCGTACGCGTGGCGGCCCCGTCGCGCTCCGCGAGATCGGCGGAGACGGCGTCCTCGATGCGCGCGGCCTCGGCCTCGTAGCCGAGGTGGCGCAGCAGGAGGGCGACGGAGAGAACCGTGGCGGTCGGGTCGGCCTTGCCCTGCCCCGCGATGTCGGGGGCGGAGCCGTGGACCGGCTCGAACATCGACGGGAACGCGCCCGTCGGGTTGATGTTGCCGGAGGCGGCCAGGCCGATACCGCCGGAGACGGCGGCGGCGAGGTCGGTGAGGATGTCGCCGAAGAGGTTGTCGGTGACGATGACGTCGAAGCGCTCCGGCTGGGTGACGAAGAAGATCGTCGCGGCGTCGACGTGCAGATAGTCGGTGCTGACCTGCGGATACTCGGCGGCGACCCGGTCGAAGGTGTTCTTCCACAGGTGGCCGGCGTAGACGAGGACGTTGTTCTTGTGGACCAGCGTCAGCTTCTTGCGCGGGCGGGCCGCCGCGCGCTCGAAGGCGTCCCGGACCACGCGCTCGACGCCGTACGCCGTGTTGAGGCTGACCTCGGTGGCGACCTCGGCGGGGGTGCCGGTGCGCAGCGAGCCGCCGTTGCCGGTGTACGGGCCCTCGGTGCCCTCGCGCACGACGACGAAGTCGATGTCGGGGCGGCCGGCGAGCGGGGTCGCGGTGTTCGGGAAGAGCTTGGAGGGCCGCAGGTTGATGAAGTGGTCGAACGCGAAACGCAGCTTCAGCAGCAGCCCCCGCTCCAGGACGCCGGACGGCACGGACGGGTCGCCGATCGCGCCGAGGAGGATGGCGTCGTGGTTCTTGAGGGCTTCCAGCTCCGCGTCCGGGAGGGTGTCGCCGGTGCGGTGCCAGCGCTGGGCGCCGAGGTCGTACTCCTTGGTCTCCAGCTTCACATCCTGCGGGAGGACAGCGTTGAGGACCTTGAGGCCCTGGGCCACGACTTCCTGGCCGATTCCGTCACCGGGGATCACTGCGAGATCGATGCTGCGAGACATGCCGGAAGCCTAACGGTGCGTCCCACCCCATGACATCCGGTGTCCACCATTCGGACGGGACGTAAGGGCGTTCGGGGCGTTCTGGGTGGGGGCGAGCGGTACGCGGGCGGCTCAGTGGCCGGTCGAGCCGCCGTTGTCCCGGCGGTCCAGGGCGCGCTGGAGAGCGGCGGCGGCGTTCTTGCGGTCCGACTCGGACGGACGGGCGGCGTGACGGACGCGACGAGCGGTGGTGGTGGTCATGATGGATCGACTCCTTGAGATCGCATGGACGCCGGGGGCGGGCCGCACATCGCGGTGCGGCGCCGAGGCCGGGCCGGGATCGGATTTCGAGGCGCCGGAAGGGGCGGGGAGCGTACGCCGCAGGGGTTGCCTGCTTCGGGGCGTGCGCCCGCATCCGCCGGTCGCTCGATCGAGCGATTCGTTCGGCTCCTACCAAGCTAGGACAGCGGAGCCGTCCTGTCTCCACAGTTACTCGGACTTCCTACTATCTGAGACGGTCACCTTCGCGCGCTCCGTGCGCAGCTCCCGGATCAACGCCTGCACCACGAGCGATCGCGCCTGCTCAGGAGTGGTGACATAGCCCACCCGACGGGTGGGACGGTCTGGCCCGAGAGCAGTGATCTCCGTTCCGTCGGGTGCTCCGTACAGGGACAGACCGGGCATGATCGCCATGCCGAGGCCGCGGGACACCATCGAGAGCACCGCCCCGTCGTCCTCGGCCTCGACCGTCGCCCGGGGGATCCAGTCCTGGGCCGCCCACCAGTCGCGGGTGTACGAGGTGCAGTTCTCGGCCCAGTCGACCAGGGGCAGCGTGCGGGGCGTCGCGTGTCCGGCCGGGTGCACCAGGGCGTACTCCTCCTCCAGCAGTACGCCTCCGACCAGCCCCGGCGGCACCGGTGAGGTGGTCCCGAGCGTCGCGAGAGCCAGGTCCGCCCGGCCGTCCAGCACCTCGCCGGCCGTACCCCGGCCCACCTCGCGGACCATCCGGACCACCGGCTCGATCCCGGGATGGCGGGCGGTGAGGCGTGCCAGCACCGGTGGCAGCAGGTACAGGGCGGCGCTGCGGAAAGCGGCGATCCGCAGCGGGCCGCCCACCGCGTCCGCACCACCGGACGCACCGCCGGACGCGGCGGCGGCCCCGCGGGCCTCGGCGCCCAGCACTTCGAGCAGCCGCAGGATGCGCCGGGCGTGCCCGGCGGCCAGGTCGCCGGCCGGCGTGGGCGCCGCCCCGCGCCGCCCGCGCTCGAAGAGCACCGCGCCGACCTTGCGCTCGCTGGCGCGTACGGAGTGGGACACGGCGGACTGCGTCATGCCGAGGGTCCGGGCGGCGGCCGAGAATCCGCGTGCTTCGGCGACGGCGGCGATGACGCGGAGCTCCTGCGGGAGGAGGTCGTTCATCGCGCCACCCGCCGCCGGTCCCGGACCCCACGCGGCCCCTCCGGCGCACCGGACACATGAAAGCTGCTCATGGAAACGATTCTTCCATCGACGCCACCCCCTGCCCGACCGCCGTACCCCCTCCTAACCTCAGCGGCATGACGACACAGCGCACCGCCCGCGCCTTCCACCTCGCCGCCCGCCCGCACGGCTTCCCGACAGCGGATCTCTTCGCCGTCGACGAGTCACCCGTGCCGGAACCGGCTCCCGGTACGGCGGTGGTGGAGAACCTCTACCTCTCGGTCGACCCGTACCACCGCGAGGAGATGGACGGCGGCTGGGAGCTGGGGGTCCCGTTGGAGGGCCGCGCCCTCGGCCGGGTGACGGCCTCCCGGGCCCCCGGCCTCGCGGAGGGCGACCTCGTCCTGCACCGCGCGGGCTGGCGGACCCACGCCCTGGTGACACCAGGTGGAGGCGGAACGCGTCCGGTGCCCGCGTACGAGGGGGTCCCGCTCACCGCCCACCTCTCGATACTCGGCGGCACCGGGCTCACGGCCTATGTGGCGCTCACCCGGACGCTGGAGTTCCGGGCAGGTCAGGACCTCTTCGTCTCGGCGGCGGCGGGCGGGGTCGGCACCGCGGTGGGGCGGATCGCGCGACTGCTCGGAGCCGGACGCCTGATCGGGAGTGCGGGAACACCCGCGAAGGTCGCCCGGCTGACCGCGGAGCTCGGATTCGACGCGGCCTTCGACTACCACGACGGCCCGGTCGGCGAACTGCTGGCGAAAGCGGCCCCGGACGGCATCGACGCCTACGTCGACAACGTCGGCGGGGACCATCTGGAGGGCGCGATCTCCACCCTCCGTGAGCACGGGCGGATCGCCTGGGTCGGCGCCATCTCCCAATACCACTCCGCGCACGAACCGCCCGCCGCTCCGCGCAACCTCTTCGACATCGTGGAGAAGAGCCTGCGCCTGGAAGGGGTGCTGGTGCGCAACCACCCGGACGCACAGTCGGAGTTGGACGCGCTGGTGGTGCCGCGTCTGCGCAGTGGGCTGGTCGTGCCCGACGTCACCGTCGTGGACGGTTTCGAGCGGACGGTGGACGGGTTCCTCGGGATGCTGCGGGGCGAGAACACCGGCAAGATGCTGATCCGGATCGCCGACTGAGACCCGCCCCGCCCGTCACAGCAGGTCGCCCTCCCGCCAGTCGAACTGGAGCGGGTCGCCGGGCGCGGGCAGGGGCCGTCCGGCCGCGGGGCGGATGTAGGTGGTGCCCTCCTCCTCGGGCAGCGGGACGGGGCCCGCCGGGCCGAGGGCTGCGAGCTGGCCCGGCCACACCTGCCAGCCGCGCGCCGCGTAGAGCGCCGCGCCGGCGTCGGAGGCGGACAGGGCCCCGAAGTCGTAGGCCGTGTCGACGACACGCTCCAGCGCGGCCATCACCCGGTGGCCGTAACCCTGGCGGCGGTGGTCGGCGTGGACGGCGACGGCCTCGACGTATCCGGCGCGGTAGGAACGGTCCGCGTGCAGGACCCGGCGCTGGACGACGCTGCCGTGGGCGATCAGGAGGCCGTCTCCGGCGCGTACCAGGACGTGGACGCCACCGAGGGAGTGCTCCCAGTCCTCGTCGGCGAAGTCGCCGTCGAAGGCGGTGTCGAGCAGGGCGCGGATCCGGCCCGGTTCGGAGGCGGTGAGCTCGGAGGTGTGGGCGACGCGCAGTGCGGGGGACCGGTCCATGGCCCTGAGCCTGCCAGGCCCCTCCCCCGCCCGACACCGAATATCGACGCCGCGCACGGGCCCGCCCGGACCGTGGTGCGCGGTGGTCCGGGCGGGCGGGGTCGAGCAGCGCCGGTGCGGCGGCGGTGCTGCGGCGGTGGTGACGGTGGCGGCTTGACCGCGCCGTCACGCCGTGCGCGGAGAGACGGTGGCGGCTCAGTACACCGTCACGCCGTACGCGGAGAGCGCCTCGGTGACCGGCTGGTGGATGGCCGAGCCCGCGGTGCCCGAGCAGCCGGAGCTGCCGGAGTGGATGCCGAGGGCGACGGAACCGGCGAAGTGCGCGCCACCGCTGTCGCCGCCGGCCGAGCAGGCGGTGGTGCGGACCATGTTGTAGACGGGTCCGTCGCCGTAGTTGACGGTGACGTTGACGGCGGTGACCGTGCCGGAGGTCACCTTCGTGGTGGATCCGCTCTTCTTGATCGCCTGGCCGACGACGGCGTTGGCGGCCGAGCCGATGTCCTGGGTGGAGCCGTTGTAGAGGTCGACGGTCCCGGCGGGCGACGAGCCGTCCGTGTAGCGGACGATGCCGTAGTCGTTGGTCGGGAAGCTGGTGCCCTCCCGGACACCGACGACCGGACCGCCGGAGCCGGCCGACCAGTTGGCGGAGATGTTGGTGCAGTGTCCGGCGGTCACGAAGTAGCGGGCCCCGCCCTTGGTGACGTTGAAGGCCGCCGAGCAGCGGCTGCCGCCGCCGTAGATCGCTCCGCCGCCCAGTACCTCGCGATGGAAGACGCCCGGTACGCGCTTGATGTCGACCGCGCCGTCGAGCCGTTCCGCGACGGCTTCGAGGCGGGCCATGTCCCGTGCGGAGACGGAGGAGTCGGCCTCGACGGCGACCCGGTTGGTGCGCGGGTCGACACCCCACGAGGTGCCGGTGATCTTGGCCTCGGCCTCCAGGGTCTCCATCGCGGCGCCGAGCTGGGCGGCGCTGCGGGCCACCCGGCGGACGGTGGCCCCGGCGGCGCGGGCCTGCTCCTCGGCCCGGTCGGTGGTGACGGTGACGACCAGCTTCCCGGTCTTCGCGTCGAGGTAGCTTCCGGCGGTGGCGGCCCCGAGCTGCCGCTCGACGGCGGCGTCGAGCGCGTACGCGGACGGGGCGGGGATCGCCGAGGGGGCGGGTGCCGGGGTGTCGGCGGCGGTGGAGGGCGCGGCTCCGAGGGCGCCGGCGACGAGCAGCAGGGAAACGCCCAGGCGCGCGCGGGAGTTGCGTCTCATGGGGGAGCTCCTTCTGGGGTGACGTGTGGGGACGTACCGAGAAGGAATTTGACATGCTCATTACCCAATCCACAAGACCGCCCGACCTGGAGCACACCGGGAGCGTCGGAGGGCGGACAGCCGGTCCCGGTCAGCGGACACTGACCGGGACCGGTCCCGCGCCTGTCCGAAGCACCGCTTCCCCCGGGCCTCCCCCACCGCGCACACTGCGGCCATGTCCGACACGACGCCCACGCACCGGCAGTGGTCGCCCACCCACGGCGACCCGTACCGTCCCGCGCCCTACCGCCCCGACCGGATCGCCCCCGAGGAGTCCCTCGCCCGCGCCGCCCGGCTTCGGGAGCGCATGGACGAGCGCAGGACCGTCCGCGCCTTCTCCCCCGACCCGGTCCCCGAGCAGGTGCTGCGCGACGCCGTCGCGTGCGCGGCCACCGCGCCCTCCGGCGCCCATCAGCAGCCGTGGACCTTCGTCCTGGTCAAGGATCCCGAGGTACGCCGCCGGATCCGGGAGGCCGCCGAGCACGAGGAGAAGGTCAGCTACGACGGGCGGCTCGGCGAGGAGTGGCTCGCCGCGTTGCGCCCTCTGGGCACCGACGCGGTCAAGGCCCACATGACGGACGCGCCCGCCCTGATCGTGGTGTTCCAGCAGCGCTACTGGCTGGGCGAGGACGGCACGAAGCGCAAGCACTACTACGTGGACGAGTCGGTCGGGATCGCGGTGGGCATGCTCCTCACCGCCCTGCACCTGTCCGGTCTCGCCGCGCTGATCCACACACCGAGCCCGATGCGCTTCCTCGGCGAGGTCCTGGACCGGCCCGAGAACGAGAAGGCCTTCGCCGTGATCCCCGTCGGCTATCCCGCCGACGACTGCGAGGTCCCCGACCTGGTGCGCAAGTCGCTGGACCAGGTGTTCGTGGAGGTCTGAGCCGCCGGCCCGGCCAGGGCCCCCGCCTCATGGAAACCGCCCCCCGGCCGGCAGGGGGGCCGGTCGGGGGGCGGTGCTCTGGGGGGTCTTCCGTCGCGGGGAGACCCCGGGTCCGGGGCGTCGTGCTGCGGCGCCCCGGGAGGGCGTCAGCCCTGGTGGGGGTAGGTGTAGTCGGTCGGCGGGACCAGCGTCTCCTTGATGGCCCGGGTCAGGGTCCAGCGCTGGAGGTTCTGCGGGGCGCCCGCCTTGTCGCAGGTGCCGGAGGCACGGCCGCCGCCGAAGGGCTGCTGGCCGACGACGGCGCCGGTCGACTTGTCGTTGATGTAGAAGTTGCCCGCGGCGTAGCGGAGCTTGTCCATCGTGTACGCGGCGGCCGCGCGGTCGCCCGAGATGACCGAGCCGGTCAGCGCGTAGTCGGAGACCGACTCCATCTGCTCCAGCATGGCGTCGTACTTCTCGTCCTCGTAGACGTGGATCGCGAGGATCGGGCCGAAGTACTCGGTCGTGAAGACCTCGCTCTCGGCGTCGGAGCACTCGATGACGGTCGGGCGGACGAAGTAGCCCACCGAGTCGTCGTAGGTGCCGCCGGCGACGACGGTGCACGCCGGGTCGGACTTCGCGCGGTCGATCGCGGCCTTGTTCTTGGCGAACGAGCGCTCGTCGATGACGGCTCCGATGAAGTTCGTCAGGTCGGTGACGTCGCCCATCGTGATCGAGTCGACCTCGGCCGCGAACTCCTCCTTGAAGCCGGAGTTCCAGATGGAGGCCGGGACGTACGCCCGCGAGGACGCCGAGCACTTCTGGCCCTGGAACTCGAAGGAGCCGCGGGTCAGCGCGGTCTTCAGGACGGCGCGGTCGGCGCTGGGGTGCGCGACGACGAAGTCCTTGCCGCCGGTCTCGCCGACGAGCCGCGGGTAGGTGCGGTAGTTGGCGATGTTGTTGCCGACCGTCTTCCACAGGTGCTGGAAGGTGGGGGTCGAGCCGGTGAAGTGGATGCCGGCCAGGTCGCGGTGGTTCAGCGCCACCTCGGAGACGGCGATGCCGTCGCCGGTGACCAGGTTGATGACGCCCTTGGGCAGCCCGGCCTCCTCCAGGAGCTGCATCAGCAGCACGGCGGCGTGGGTCTGGGTCGGGGACGGCTTCCACACCACGACGTTGCCCATGAGGGCCGGGGCGGTGGGGAGGTTGCCCGCGATGGCCGTGAAGTTGAACGGCGTGATCGCGTAGACGAAGCCCTCCAGCGGGCGGTGGTCCATGCGGTTCCACACGCCCGGCGAGTTCGCCGGGGGCTGCTCGGCGAGGATCTGGCGCGCGTAGTGCACGTTGAAGCGCCAGAAGTCGATGAGCTCGCAGGGGGTGTCGATCTCGGCCTGCTGGGCGGTCTTGGACTGGCCGAGCATGGTGGAGGCGGCCAGCGTCTCGCGCCAGGGGCCCGCCAGCAGCTCGGCGGCGCGCAGGATGATCGCCGCGCGGTCGTCGAAGGCCATGGCGCGCCAGGCCGGAGCGGCGGCGAGGGCCGCGTCGACGGCGTCCTGGGCGTCCTGCTCGGTGGCGCCGGCGAAGGTGCCGATGACGGCCTGGTGGTTGTGCGGCTGCACGACGTTCACACGCTCACCGCCGCCCATCCGCTTCTCTCCGCCGATGGTCATCGGCAGGTCGATCGGGTTCTCGCTGAGCTCCTTGAGCTTCAGCTCCAGGCGGGCGCGCTCCGGGGAGCCCGGGGCGTAGGAGTGAACCGGCTCGTTGACCGGCGCGGGGACCTGGGTGACGGCGTCCATGAGTGCCTTGTCTCCTTGATGTCGGCGGGGTGTGGGTCAGCCCGGGGGCTGCTCAGCCCTTGGTGAGGATCGAGCGGCCGAAGAACAGCAGGTTGGCCGGCTTCTCCGCGAGGCGGCGCATGAAGTATCCGTACCAGTCGGTGCCGTACGCCGTGTAGACGCGCATCCGGTGGCCCTCGGCCGCGAGCCGGACGTGCTCGTCGCTGCGGATGCCGTACAGCATCTGGAACTCGTACTCGTCCAGTTTGCGCCCGGTCTGGCGGCCCAGCTCCTGGGCGATGGCGATGAGACGGGGGTCGTGGGACCCGATCATCGGGTAGCCCTCGCCCTCCATCAGGATCCGGGTGATGCGGACGTACGCCTTGTCGATCTCGGCCTTGTCCTGGTACGCGACGGAGGCGGGCTCCTTGTAGGCGCCCTTCACGATGCGTACGCGGCTGCCCGCGGCGGAGAGCCTGCGGGCGTCGTCCTCGGTGCGGAACAGGTAGGACTGGATGACGCAGCCGGTCTCCGGGTAGTCCTTCCGCAGCTCCTCGTGGATGGCGAACATCGAGTCGAGGGTGGTGTGGTCCTCGGCGTCCAGGGTGACCGTGGTGCCGATGGCGGCCGCCGCCTCGACGACCGGGCGCACGTTGGCGAGGGCCAGCTCGTGGCCGTTCTCCAGCGCCTGGCCGAACATGGACAGCTTGACGGACATCTCGGCACGGGTGCCCAGGCCGAGGTCCTTCAGACGCTCGACGAGCTCCAGGTAGGCGTCACGGGCGGCCTCGGCCTGCGCGGGGGTGGTGATGTCCTCGCCGACGACGTCGAGCGTGACCTCCAGCCCCTTGTCCGCGGCGTCCTCCACGATCGGCACGACCTGGTCGACGGTCTCCCCGGCGATGAAGCGGTCGACGACCTGCTTGGTGCCGGGCGCGGCCGAGACGAACCGGCGCATCTTGTCGCTGCGCGATGCGGCGAGAATCACGGGACCCAGCACGGGGCACCTCCACGAATGTACGGACGAAGGGCCGTAACGGCACGAACATGAACGGACCGGTACGGCACGGATAACCACCGTGAAATCTAGGGACCGCTCCGATCCTGTGCCATCGACACCTGTCACGCATCCGTGGCCGCCATCTCAGACATCTGTCTGAAGAAAGGCGGGAAGAGGTGCAGAATGGCGGAGTGACAGGCGATTACCAGGAACTGGTCGACGAGATCTCGGCCCTCCTCGACGCTCCGGCCACCCTGGAGAACCGGGATTTCGGCCTGGTCGCCTTCGGAGCCCACGACAGCGACGACGATTCCGCCATGGACCCGGTCCGCACCCGCTCGATCCTGACCCGGCGCTCCACGCCCGCGGTGCGCGCCTGGTTCGAGGGGTTCGGCATCACCCGGGCGGCCGGTCCCGTCCGGATCCCCGCCGCCCCCGAGGCCGGGGTGTTCCGGGACCGCATCTGCCTTCCCGTACGCCATCGGGGCGTCGTCCTCGGTTACGTCTGGCTCCTCGACGCCGATCCCGGCCCGACCGACGAGCAGCTGACCGCCGCGATGGAGGTCGCCGCCCGGATCGGGGCGCTGCTCTCCGACGAGGCCCGGGCGGGCGCCGACCTGTCCCGGGAGTTCGGGGCGGTGCTCACGGCGGGCCCCGGCAGGCAGCGCGACACCGCCGTCGCCGCGCTGGGCGAGGCCCTGGGGCCGGACGCGGAGGGGCTGCACACGGTGGTGTGCGTGACGCCGTGGGCGGACGACACGCCCTCCGTACGAGGGGTGGCGTCGGCGGCCGCCCTGGCGACGGTCGCCGCGCCGGGGGCCGCCGGGCCCCTGGCCCTGGCCGCGCTCGTACGGCTGCGCGCGCCGGACCGCCTCGACCCGGCCCTGAGCGCCGCGGACCGGCTGCGTACCGGCGCGGACCCGGCCGCCACCGGGGGCATCGCCACGCCGCGCCGGGGCCTGGACGAGCTGACGGTCTCCTGGCGCGAGGCCGCGGCGGCGGCCCGCGCGGCACGGGCCGAGACCCGCCTCGGCCCGGTCGCCCAGTGGTCGGCGATCGGCCCGTACCGCCTGCTGACCGCCCTCCCGGGCACCGGAGGCGACCCCGGGGACCCGGCGGTCGCCTCCCTGCTGACCCCGCTGCACCGGGAGCTGGCGCACACCGCCGAGGTGTTCCTGGACTGCGCGGGCCAGGCGGGCCGGACGGCCGCCGCGCTGGGCATCCACCGCCAGACGCTGTACTACCGGCTCTCCCGGATCCAGCAGATCACCGGCCTCGACCTGAACGACGGCGAGGACCGGCTGCTGCTGCACATGGCGGTGAAGCGGGCCCGGCTGTAAGGGCGTCCACCACCCGTAGGGCCCCGGCGGCGCGACGACTCACGCCGCGTCCGCCCGCCGGGCCTCTCGGGTCTGCCGCCTCAGCTCCACCCGGGCCGCAGGCGTCCAGCCGTCCGGGGTGGACCAGAACGGATGCCAGTGGATGCGGACGGACAGCTGGAGCAGGCGGCGGCGCAGCTCGGTGGCGTGGCGCGGGCGGGGCGCGGCGAGCGCGCGACAGATGTCGTGCCACTCCCGTTGTGCGCGGATCAAATCGTCGGGGAAAGGGAAGCGCTCCATCCTCCAATTAGATCGCATGTTCGAATAACTGCGCCAGCCGGCCGGATCGCCGCACGTCGGCCGACCACAGTGGCCGAGGTCGATGGGCCCCGTCATCGCCGGGGCCCGGCAAGGGCCGGGGCGTCCGTGACGGTCAGCGACGCCCGCTCGGCGGTCTGCGACGCGGTGGTGTCGAGGAGTGGGCTTCCAGTTGGATACGGCCACAGTGGTGCGGATAATCAGCCTGGTCTTCGTGCGCGCACAAGGTGAAGGAGTGGACGGCATGGGTGGTGGAGTGGACTTCGTCGGCGGGCTGCGTGACGACGGCCTGCCGGCAGCCTTGTCGGATCCCACGCGGCTGGCCGCGGTCGCCGCGACGGAACTGCTGGACACCGGCCCGGAAGAGGCTTTCGAGGACCTCGCGACCCTGGCGGCGAGGGTGACCGGCGCGGGGAGGGCGTTCGTGACCCTGGTCGATGAGGAGCGCTCGTTCTGGAAGTCGTGCGTCGGTGTGCGGGCGACGGATCTCGCGCAACGGCAGAACCCGGTCCGGGAGAGCTTCTGCTACTTCCTGGTGGGGCTGGCAGGTGACCCCTTCGTCGTGGACGACGCCGCCGCCGACCCGCGCACGCGTGAGCATCCCTCGGTCGGGCCGATGAACATCGGAGCGTGGGCGGGATATCCGCTCATGAGCCCGGACGGGCAGGTGCT
Source organism: Streptomyces sp. NPDC102283 (assembly GCF_044766265.1). Taxonomy (NCBI): domain Bacteria; kingdom Bacillati; phylum Actinomycetota; class Actinomycetes; order Kitasatosporales; family Streptomycetaceae; genus Streptomyces; species Streptomyces sp. NPDC102283. The sequence continues at coordinate 301,225 of NZ_JBIWLQ010000010.1, read as the reverse complement.
GGGGAGCTTCTGCGTCATCGACGACGCCCCGCGTACCTGGTCGCGGGGCGATCTGAGCACGCTGGCCACGCTCGCCCGGTCGGTCTCCGCGGAAATCCATCTGCGCCAGAGCCTGGCGGCCGCGCGGAAAGCCCAACAGGTCTCCTTGGACCTGGCCCGCTCCCTCCAGCAGGGGCTGCTGCCCCCGGCGCTGGCGCCGGTACCCGGCCTGGACGCCGCCGCCTCCTATCTGCCCGCCTCGGCCAGTGGCTACAGCGGCGTCGAGGTCGGCGGAGACTTCTACGACCTGTTCCACACCACCGGCGACACCTACGGCGCAGTCCTGGGTGACGTCTGCGGCAAGGGTGTGGAGGCGGCGCAGGTCACCTCGATGGCCCGCTACACCGTGCGCGCCGACGCCGGGCAGAGCCTCACCCCCGCCCTCCTGCTCGACCGGCTGAACAGGGCGATGCTCGCCCAGCGGTCCCCACGCTTCCTCACGGCCGCCTACACCACCTTCCACACCACTCCCACCGGCCTGTCCGGGCGGATCGCCCTGGCAGGGCATCCGCCCGCTCTCCTCCGCCGGGCGAACGGCGAGGTCCACCAGCTCGGACGAGCCGGAACGCTCCTGGGCGTGCTGGAGCAGGTCCACCTCACCGATGTCGACTACCAGCTGTTTCCCGGGGACCTTCTGCTGCTCTACAGCGACGGGGCGTGCGAGGCGCGGCCCCGTCCCGGAAACACCGGCCAGGAGGCTCACGGCGTGTTCGGCGAGGACGAGCTCGTCGGCGCACTGGCCGCCACCCATGCGCTGGACGCCACGGCCACCGTCAGACATCTCACCGAGGTCCTGGCCGCACATCACGGTGGCTGGGCCAGCGACGACACCGCCCTGCTCGCCCTGCGCGTCCCCCCGGACGCCTGACGGGCCGGCCGCCCGGAAGTCCGCGCGGGTGTCCCCGTCTTCGTGCCGGCCCGATGGACGCCCGATCGGCGGGCCCGTCACTTGCCGAAGCGGCGTTCCCGGTTCGCGTACGAGCGCAGCGCGCGCAGGAAGTCCACGTGCCGGAAGGCCGGCCAGTAGCAGTCCACCCAGTGCATCTCGGCGTAGGCGGACTGCCAGAGGAGGAAGCCGGACAGCCGCTGCTCGCCGGAGGTGCGGATGATGAAGTCGGTGTGGTCGGCGACGGGCGAGTAGAGGTGCCGGGAGATGTCGTCGATCCCGAACCGGGCGACCAGCTCGGCCGGGTCGCCGCCGGCCGCGATGTGCTCCTCGAAGGCGCTCTTCACCGCGTCGACGATCTCGCGCCGTCCGCCGTAGCCGACCGCCACGTCCACCTTGAGGCCGCCGCGCCCGGCCGTGGCGGCGGTGGCCTCCTTGAACACCCGGGCGCTGGCGCCGGGCAGCATGTCGAGCGAGCCGATCGCCCGGACCTCCCAGTCGCGGCCCTCGGCGGTGATGTCCCGCACGGTCTCCTCGATGACCTCGATCAGCGGGCCGAGCTCTTCGGCGGGGCGGCCCAGGTTGTCGTCGGAGAGCATGAAGAGGGTCACGTGCTCGATCCCGGCGGCCGTGCACCAGCCCAGGAACGTGGTGACCTTGGCGCCGCCCGCCCGGTAGCCCTCCCGGACGTCCGTGTGCCCGGCCTTCCGGGCCCAGCGCCGGTTGCCGTCGACCATGATCCCGACATGCTGGGGGCGCGGCAGGCCCACCAGGGTGGCGGCGAGCCGACGCTCGTACACCGCTTCGATCGGCCGTCGGAGGAACAGGGGAAGCAGCTTCATGGGCCCACTTCATCACAGGACCGCCGGTGCCGGAGGCCCCCGCCGGCGGCCCCGGTCGCCTCCGGCGCCTCCCGGCCGGTCCTCACAACGGGCCGTCCCCGTCGTCCGGTTCGGTGATCGGACGGTCGCTGACCAGGGCGGCCAGCACCAGCGGCGCGTCGCCGTCGCTGTGACCCACGGTCAGGGCGATCCACCGACCGCCGGGGGCGACCGGCCCCCAGACCACCAGGTCTCCGTACAGATCCTCGGCGAACAGCGCCTCGAACAGCGGCTCCACGGGCGTCCCGGCCTCCCGCCGCAGCAGCGCCACATGCAGCCGCACCGGCCGGTGCGGGCCCCAAAGCTCGTCCAACGCCCCTGCCAGCGAGCCCAGATGGCCCTCGGCGGCCTCCTCGGCGTCGTTCCACTCGGGGGCGTAAACGCCCGTGAGAGGGTCCCCCTCCCAGAGCGGCACGATCCGGAAGCCCGCTCCGACGGTCACCGTCCATTCACCGGTGGCCGGGTCGCCCTCGGCGGCCGTCGGGCCGGTCGCCGGTACGGGCGCGGCGAGCAGCCCGGTCACCTCGGCCGTCGCGCGCTCCGCGTCGAAGTCCTCGCCCGCCCGGCAGGTCACAGGACCGCCCGGTCCATCGGGCGGGGCAGTGGCTCCAGTGCCCCCGCCTCACGCAGCCGCTGGTACACCCGCACCACGCCCGCGCTGTCGCCCGGGGCCGCGATGCTCAGCAACTCCCCGCCGTCGGGCAGCGGTTCGCGGACCACCTCCAGGCCGTCGGGGACCAGGGCGGCACGGGCCGGCGAGAGGTAGCCGGTCCGGCCGACGACCGGGTCGCCGACGGAGTACCCGGCGTCGTCCTCCAGCGCGTCCAGCACGTCGTCGTCGCTCACGTCGCCGAAGTCCGGTTCCCACACCCGGGCGACGAGCGACAGGAGCGCCTCCTCGGGGACCACGGCCCCGTCCGGGGCGTGCAGGATGATCGCGAGCGACTGGAGCAGGAACTCCGGGGCCCCTCCGGCCAGTCCGCTGACCTCGGCCTCCCAGCCCGGCGCCCCCGTGCCGACGAGCCGCAGCCCGGTGCCGGTGAGGTCCGACCAGTCGGCCGCGCTCTGGGCGGTGCGGAGCGCGCCGAGCAGGGCGTCCCCATCGGAGGTGAAGGCGGTGGCGTGCCTGTTCCCGTGGACCTGGCTCCAGGCGTCGGCCGCCTGCGGGACCAGCTCGGCGAACCCGTCGAGGGTCCGCCGCCACCGGTCGGCCAGCGCCTCGGCCGGCTCCGGCCGGGGGCCCCAGAAGCCCCGCACTACACGTCGCATGCTCGTCTCTCCTCCGTCGGCCGGCCCACAGTGCGCGGTCCATCCGGCCGGACGGCGGCCGGGATCACCACGCGTGCAGGCTACAAGGCGCCCCTCAGGACGGGAGGGGGCTCGCGTCCTGACGCGGCCTACTCGTCGAAGGCCCCCGGCTTCCTGGTGCTGTCGTTGGGCTTCGTCGGGCTGTGGACCACCTTGACCGGCAGCCCTTCGTCCCGGAAGGCCTTGCGGGCCGCCTTGGCCACATCCGGGTCGGAGAAGTGCCACTCCACGCTCCGGCCGCCGGACGCCTCCACCTGGGCGCGGGCCTCGGTGACGAACTTGTCCTTGCCCGACGTGGTGAGGGAGCCGCTGTCGGACTTGGACAGATAGCTGCCGTAACCGTTCTTGGCCTCCAGGAACGTCTGCCGGGAGGAGTCCCAGCCGTCGTACTCCACCGCCGGCTTGCCCTCCCGGGGGTGCGGCACGACGTACTCCTGGCCCCGGTTGGTACCGGTCACCTGCTCCTGGTAGCGCAGCCAGGACTCGTTCTTCCAGTTGGGCGCGGGGTTGCGGTCCCGGCTCGCCCAGTAGCCGTCGCCCGCGTCGGCGTCCCCGAGCGTGCGGTCCGTGAGGTCGTCGGCCCAGGACGGCGGGTTGTAGTTGCGCGGGTCGGAGGTGTCGTTGCGCTGCGCTTCGGGGTACTTCTTCTTGTCCACCTCGGCCTTGCGGGCCCGCTCGGGCTCCTCCAGCCTCTTCTGCTCCAGGTGGGCGGCCCGTTCGGCGGCCCGCGCCTCGGCGGCGGCCGCCTTGGCCGCCTCGTCGCACCCGCCGTCCGCGAGGACGATCCGGCCCGGGGGGCCGCCCGCCAGCACTCCGGTGCCCGAGCCCGGGACTCCGGTGGCCCCGCCCCCGCCGTACCGCGCGCGCGGCGGGCCCGAGGCGATGGCGCAGCCGGTCCTGCGCGCCGCGTCCTCGGCGGTGTCCGCCGCGTCGTCGGCCTCCTTCGCCGCCTTCCGTACGCCGTCGAGGTCGCCGGCCTCGGCCGCCTTGCGGGCCCTGCGGGCGGCGGCCCCGGCGTCGTCGGCGGCGCGGCCCACCGCCCCGGCGGCCTTGCCGAGCACACCGAGCTTGCCGACCTTGCCGACGACCTTCCCGACGTTGTAGCCGGGGATGAAGATCGAGCCGACGTTCCAGATCACATCGGTGACGGCCCGGGTCTTCTCGCCGTTGTTCCAGCGCTCGCGGACCTCGTCCCCGACGAAGACGTCGTCGCCCACGGTGACCACCGTGCCCACGGACGCCTTGCCCCAGTCCCAGACCGCGCCCAGATAGTCGCCGTCCGCCCACTTGTCGCCCGCGCCCGAGGAGTCCTGCGTCCACTGGTCGCCGAGCTGCTTGCCGTAGTCGGCGAGGCCCGACCAGGTCTCCGGCTTGAACAGGTCGATGATCCCGGTGATGTCGCCCCAGAGCCCGTCGACCACGAGGCCCTTGACGACCTGCGTCGTACGGTCCCAGGCGCAGCCGAAGAAGCCCCAGCCGCCGCAGTCCTCCTGCTCCTCGGCCTGCTCGCCGCCTCCCTCGCCCTCCCCGTCGTCGGACGCCTGTACGTCGTGGGCGGCCTCGGGCTCCTCGTTGTCCTCGGGGAAGGTGTCCTCGCCGGTGCCGGGGCGGCCGGCGTCGTCGGGGCCTCCCGTGCCGCCGCCGGCCGCGGTGGAACCGGAGCTGTCTCCGCCGCCGGTCCCGCCCGTACCGCCGGGGCCCTCGGTGCCGCCGGAGCCTCCCGTACCGCCGGTCGCGTCGCCGCCCGTGGAGCCGCCCGGGGAGCCGCCGGTGGCCCCGTCCGTGGATCCTCCGGTGACACCGCCCGTGGTCGTCGAGCCGCCGTCGGCTCCCCCGTTGGCACCTCCGTCCGCGCTCCCCGACGTACCGCCGTCCGCTCCCCCGTCCGTAGCGCCGTCCACGCCGCCGTCCGGGCGTTCGCCCGCTTCGACGGAGCCGCTGCCCGGGGAGACCGGGCAGGAGCTGCCGGTCAGCGAGCAGATCGCGGACTGGAGGCCCTCGGTGATCCGGCCGCCGAGGCCGCCCACGGTCAGGGCCGCGATCAGCGCGACGACGATCAGGACCAGGCCCAGGTACTCCAGTGCGGTCTGTCCCCGGTCCCGCTTCCAGGTGATCATGTGCGGGAGCGAGAACTTCGGCGGCTGCCCGCGTTCGCCGGGCGGCAGCCGGAACCACGCCCGGCTCCCCGCGCGGCTGATCAGGACGATGATCAGGATCGGCAGGACCAGCTGGGTCAGTCCGTCCGGCGACCCGTCCCCGAGGTTGGCGAGGCCGCCGAGGATCAGCCAGACCTGGACGGCGACGATGCCCCACCGCACCCGCGCGCCGCCGGTCCTGACATGCCGGGCCAGCAGCGCCGCGAGCACCCCGGGCGCGGAGGCGTAGAGCAGGATGCCGAGCACCTCGGCGCCCATCGCGTCCGCGGCGAGGGCCGAGCCGGACAGGCCGATCGCGCCCAGCACCGTCGCCCCGAACAGCACGAGGAGAGCCACGCGGACCAGGACGAGCGGGCGCGGGAGTTCACGCCGCGGGGCGACGGCCGGAGCCGGTCCTCCCGCTACGGGTATGCCACCGACAGCAGACATACGTGATCCGACCCCCGGCGCCCATGAGTGACATGACAACCGGTCACCCTAGGGGCGGGGACCCGCTCGCGTCGTGGGCCCCAGGACCCAACCCCGGGCCCACCCGGAAGGGTTGACCGGGACGCGGAAAGGCAACGTACCCGGCAGCGGGGCCGCTCGTACGGAACGAACGGGCCTGCTACCGGGTACGGAGCGGGGTCGTGCGGCAGTGCGCCCGCGTCAGTCGGTGAGGTTCACCGAGCGGGCCGAGGAGGCGCCGATCTCCTCGGAGATCTCGGTCAGCACCGGCTGCGGGACGGTCTCGTCGACGGTCAGGACGACCAGCGCCTCGCCACCCTCGGCGGCCCGCGACACCTGCATGCCCGCGATGTTCAGCCCGGCCTCGCCGAGGATCTTGCCGACCGCTCCGACCACACCGGGACGGTCCTGGTAGCGCAGGACGACCATGTGGTCGGCGAGCGCCAGATCGACGTCGTGCTCCCCGATGGCGACGATCTTCTGGAGGTTCTTCGGGCCGGCCAGCGTGCCGGAGACCGCGACCTCCTGGCCGTCGGAGAGCGTGCCGCGCACGGTGACCACGTTGCGGTGGTCGGGCGACTCGGAGCTGGTGGTGAGGCGGACCTCGACACCGCGCTCCTGCGCGAACAGCGGGGCGTTGACGTAGGAGACGGTCTCGTCGACGACGTCCTCGAAGACGCCCTTGAGCGCGGAGAGCTCCAGCACCTTGACGTCGTGCTGGGTGATCTCGCCGTACACCTCGACGTCGAGCCGGGCCGCGACCTCGCCCGCGAGCGCGGTGAAGATCCGGCCGAGCTTCTCGGCGAGCGGCAGGCCGGGGCGTACGTCCTCGGCGATGACGCCGCCCTGGACGTTGACCGCGTCCGGGACCAGCTCGCCGGCCAGCGCGAGGCGGACGGACTTGGCGACCGCGATGCCCGCCTTCTCCTGCGCCTCGTCGGTGGAGGCGCCGAGGTGCGGGGTGCAGACGACCTGGTCGAACTGGAACAGCGGGGAGTCCGTGCAGGGCTCCTTGGCGTACACATCGAGGCCGGCGCCCGCGACGCGGCCCTCCTTGAGCGCGGAGGCCAGGGCCTCCTCGTCGACGATCCCGCCGCGCGCGGCGTTGACGATGCGCACCGAGGGCTTCACCTTGTGCAGCGCCTCGTCACCGATGAGACCAAGGGTCTCGGGGGTCTTGGGCAGGTGCACCGTGATGAAGTCGGCGACCTCCAGCAGCTCGTCCAGGCTGAGGAGCTTGACGCCCATCTGCGCGGCGCGGGCCGGCTGGACGTAGGGGTCGTAGGCGACGATCTTCATGCCGAAGGCCGACATGCGCTGGGCCACCAGGACGCCGATGCGGCCGAGGCCGACGACGCCGAGGACCTTCTCGCTGAGCTCCACCCCGGTGTACTTGGAGCGCTTCCACTCACCGTTCTTGAGCGCGGTGTTGGCCTGCGGGATGTTCCGCGCGGTGGCCACGAGCAGACCGCAGGCCAGCTCGGCGGCGGTGACGATGTTGGAGGTGGGGGCGTTGACGACCATCACGCCGGCCTTGGTGGCCGAGGAGACGTCGACGTTGTCCAGACCGACGCCGGCGCGGGCCACGACCCGGAGCTTCTTGGCGGCGGCGATGGCCTCGGCGTCGACCTTGGTGGCGGAGCGCACCAGGATGGCGTCGACGTCGACGATCGCGGGAAGAAGCTCGGCGCGGTCGGCGCCGTTGCAGTGCCGGATCTCGAAATCCGGACCCAGGGCGTCGACCGTGGCGGGCGACAGCTCTTCAGCGATGAGTACGACAGGTTTCGAGCTCACGTGAGTCCTCACAAGTCCAGTGCGGACGGCCGTCCCGACGGCCGCAGGCGGTGGAGGGGCTAGCCGCGTGGAAGACGCACGACACTGTGGGCCCTGACGCGTGTATCTGTTGAGAAGTGTAGTCATGCGACGCGCCTCGTACTGCGCCCCGGTGGAAGGATCACCCGCACGAGGGTGGACGTGCTGTACACCCGTACGGAACTGCCCCTCCGGTACCCCCGTACGGAGCGGCTTCTCCGGTGACCGCGGAGCGGGGCGGATCCGTGAAGGACCCGCCCCGCTCCCGAAGAGGCCTAGGCCTCTTCGTCGTTCACCCAGCTCATCAGCTTGCGCAGCTCACGGCCGGTGGTCTCCAGCAGGTGGTCGCTGTCGGCCTTCTTGTACTCGTTGTACTTGGGCAGACCGTTGTGGTACTCCGCCATCCAGGCCTTGGCGAAGGTGCCGTCCTGGATCTCGGTGAGGACCTTCTTCATCTCGGCCTTGGTGTCGGCCGTGATGATGCGCGGGCCGGTGACGTAGTCGCCCCACTCGGCGGTCTCCGAGATGGACCAGCGCATCTTCTCCAGGCCGCCCTCGTACATGAGGTCGACGATGAGCTTCAGCTCGTGCAGGCACTCGAAGTACGCGATCTCGGGCTGGTAGCCGGCCTCGGTCAACGTCTCGAAACCGGCCTTGACCAGAGCGGCGGTGCCACCGCAGAGGACGGCCTGCTCACCGAACAGGTCGGTCTCGGTCTCCTCGGTGAAGGTCGTCTTGATGACGCCGGCGCGGGTGCCGCCGATGCCCTTGGCGTACGAGAGGGCGAGCTCCAGGCCCTTGCCCGAGGCGTCCTGCTCGACGGCCACGATGCAGGGAACGCCGCGGCCCTCCTCGTACTGGCGGCGGACGAGGTGGCCGGGGCCCTTGGGGGCGACCATGCAGACGTCGACGCCGGCCGGCGGCTGGATGAAGCCGAAGCGGATGTTCAGGCCGTGGCCGAAGAACAGCGCGTCGCCGTCCTTGAGGTTGTCCTTGACGGACTCCTCGTAGACCTGGGCCTGGATCGGGTCCGGAACGAGGATCATGATGACGTCGGCCTCGGCGGCGGCCTCGGCCGGGGTCACCACGCGCAGGCCCTGCTCCTCGGCCTTGGCCTTGGACTTCGAGCCCTCGTGCAGACCGACGCGGACGTCGACGCCGGAGTCACGGAGCGACAGCGCGTGGGCGTGGCCCTGGCTGCCGTAACCGAGAACCGCGACCTTGCGGCCCTGGATGATGGACAGGTCGGCATCGTCGTCGTAGAACAGCTCGGCCACTGGGTCTTCTCCTTGGTGTGCAGGTGTTGCGTCCCACCGTACGGCGGGGTGCGTCGTATGCGTTGTCGGGTCTCGCCATGCGAGCGGCGCGGGGGCCGCTCCCCGTTCCGCCTAGGCGGAACGGTCGAGGGCGCGCAGGGACCGGTCGGTGATCGAGCGCGCGCCGCGCCCTATGGCGATGGTGCCGGACTGGACGAGCTCCTTGATGCCGTACTGCTCCAGCATCTTGAGCATCGCGTCCAGCTTGTCGGCTCCTCCGGTCGCCTCGATCGTGACGGCCTCGGGGGAGACGTCGACGGTCTTGGCGCGGAACAGCTGGACGATCTCGACGATCTGGGAGCGGGTCTCGCTGTCGGCGCGGACCTTCACCAGGACGAGCTCCCGCTGGATCGCAGCGGCGGGCTCGAGTTCGACGATCTTCAGGACGTTGACCAGCTTGTTGAGCTGCTTGGTGACCTGCTCCAGGGGCAGGCCCTCGACATTCACGACGATGGTGATGCGGGAGATGTCGGGGTGCTCGGTGGTACCGACCGCGAGCGAGTCGATGTTGAAGCCGCGTCGGGAGAACAGGGCGGTGATCCGGGCGAGGACACCGGGCTTGTTCTCGACCAGGACGGAGAGCGTGTGCTTTTCGGACATGGACTCGGTCTCTCTCTGTCTCTCAGTCGTCTTCGTTGTCGCCGAAGTCGGGGCGGACGCCGCGGGCGGCCTGGACCTCGTCGTTGGAGGTGCCCGCCGCGACCATCGGCCAGACCATGGCGTCCTCGTGGACGATGAAGTCGATCACGACCGGGCGGTCGTTGATGGAGTTGGCCTCTTCGATGACCTTGTCCAGGTCGGCCGGGTCCTCGCAGCGGATGGCGTAGCAGCCCATGGCCTCGGACAGCTTGACGAAGTCCGGGACGCGGGTGCCCTTGGCCGGGACACCGTCCGTGTCCGCGCCGGAGTGCAGCACCGTGTTGGAGTAGCGCTGGTTGTAGAAGAGGGTCTGCCACTGGCGGACCATCCCGAGCGCGCCGTTGTTGATGACGGCGACCTTGATCGGGATGTTGTTGAGCGCGCAGGTGGTCAGTTCCTGGTTGGTCATCTGGAAGCAGCCGTCGCCGTCGATGGCCCAGACCGTGCGGTCGGGCATGCCGGCCTTCGCGCCCATGGCGGCCGGGACCGCGTAGCCCATCGTTCCGGCGCCGCCGCTGTTGAGCCAGGTGGCGGGCTGCTCGTAGTCGATGAAGTGGGAGGCCCACATCTGGTGCTGGCCGACGCCCGCCGCGAAGATCGTGCCCTCGGGGGCGAGCTTGCCGATGCGCTGGATGACCTGCTGCGGGGAGAGGCTGCCGTCCTCGGGCAGGTCGTAGCCGAGCGGGTAGGTTTCGCGCCAGCGGTTGAGGTCCTTCCACCACGCGGTGTAGTCACCGGTGTGGCCCTCGGTGTGCTCGGCCTGGACGGCCTGGACGAGGTCGGCCAGGACCTCGCGGGCGTCGCCCACGATGGGCACGTCGGCGGTGCGGTTCTTGCCGATCTCGGCCGGGTCGATGTCGGCGTGGACGATCTTGGCGTACGGCGCGAAGCTGTCCAGCTTGCCGGTGACGCGGTCGTCGAAGCGGGCTCCGAGGGCGACGATCAGGTCGGCCTTCTGCAGCGCGGTGACGGCGGTGACCGCACCGTGCATGCCCGGCATTCCCACGTGCAGCGGGTGGCTGTCGGGGAAGGCGCCGAGCGCCATCAGGGTGGTGGTGACGGGCGCTCCGGTCAGCTCGGCGAGGACCTTCAGCTCGGCGGTGGCCCCGGCCTTCAGGACGCCGCCGCCGACGTACAGCACGGGGCGCTTGGCCTGGGTGATCAGCTTCGCGGCCTCGCGGATCTGCTTGGCGTGCGGCTTGGTCACCGGGCGGTAGCCGGGCAGGTCCAGGGTGGGCGGCCAGCTGAAGGTGGTCCTCGCCTGGAGGGCGTCCTTGGCGATGTCGACGAGGACCGGTCCGGGGCGGCCGGTGGAGGCGATGTGGAAGGCCTCGGCGATGGTGTGCGCGATGTCCTCGGCCCTGGTGACCAGGAAGTTGTGCTTCGTGATCGGCATCGTGATGCCGCAGATGTCGGCTTCCTGGAAGGCGTCGGTGCCGATCGCCTTGGAGGCGACCTGGCCGGTGATCGCGACCAGGGGCACGGAGTCCATGTGCGCGTCGGCGATCGGGGTGACCAGGTTGGTGGCGCCGGGGCCGGAGGTGACCATGCAGACGCCGACCTTGCCCGTGGCCTGCGCGTACCCGGTGGCGGCGTGACCGGCGCCCTGCTCGTGGCGGACCAGGATGTGGCGGACCCGGGTGGAGTCCATCAGCGGGTCGTAGGCGGGGAGGATGCAACCGCCGGGGAGTCCGAATACCGTGTCGGCGCCGACTTCCTCGAGAGAACGGATGAGGGACTGCGCGCCCGTGACGTGCTCAACGGCGACGGACGACTGTCCGCCGTTACGGGCGCGCGGCTGCGGGTGGTGGGCCCCGGTGGCCTGCTCGGTCATCGGCATTCTCTTCTCGAAGCTGAGGGTTTTCGCGGGTGTTTTGCAGCGGTTTGAACTGTGTCAGTGCAACAAAAAACCCCTCGTGCCGTGAGGCAAGCGAGGGGAGCGCGCCGGGTGCGGTAGCAGAGTGTCGTGGAGTGACTCTGCTTCAGCCGACGCGCTTTCCAAGTACGAGAATTCGGGTGCGCATGGCATTGACCCTCTCTCCGGCACGCATGACGTGTCAAGTAGGTGGGACGGGCGTCTCAGCATGTGATCCGGCGAGCAGGGGAATGGAGCCGCCCGCCATCACCGGCCGGGCGCTCGGGACGCCCGGCACGGGGAACTCCCCGCGGACCAGGGCCCGTCGCAGCCGGTACTCGTCGAGCGGGCCGGAGAAGGCCATCCCCTGGCCGTGGGTGCACCCCATGGAGCGCAGGGCGAGGACCTGCTCGGGGACGTCGACCCCGTCGGCGACCGACTGGAGGCCGAGGTCGCAGGCGATCCGCAGGAGACCACTGGTGATCTTGTGCAGCCTGGCCGATTCGACCACGCCCTCCACCAGATTCCGGTCGAGCTTCAGTACGTCGATGGGGAGCCTGCGCAGCGCGTTGATCGCCGCGAAGCCGCTGCCGAAGCCGTCGAGAGCGATCCGTACGCCGAGGCGGCGCAGGGCCACGAGGCGCTGCTCCAGGGCGTCGAAGGAGACGCGCGGGTCGCTGTCGGCGACCTCGATCATCAGGGCGCCCGAGGGCAGGCCGTGGCGGGTCAGCAGCGCTTCGATGGAGCCGGAGGGCGAGGCCGCGTCGAGCAGCCGGGCGGCGGGGAGCCGGACGGAGACGGCGACGGGGTGCCCTGCCCTGGCCCGGTCGGCGGCCTGGGCCACCGCCTCCTCCAGGAGCCAGCGGCCGAGCTCCGCGGTGCGGTCGTCGTCGCCGGAGACCCGGAGGAACTCGGCGGGGGTGAACAGGATGCCCTGGGCGGAACGCCAGCGGGCCTGGGCGGCGACGGCCGCGACGGACCCGCTGGCGAGGTGGACGACGGGCTGGTGGAGCAGGGCGAACTCGCCCTCGCGCAGGGCGGTGCGCAGCCGGGTGGCCAGCTCGGAGCGGCGTACGACGTCGGCCTGCATCTGCGGGGCGTACAGCTCGACCCGGTCCTTGCCGCCGGCCTTGGCGCGGTACATCGCGAGGTCCGCGTTGCGCATGAGGTCGGTGGGGCTGATGGCGGGTTCGGCGAAGGCCACGCCGATGGAGGCGGCCACCCGGACCTCGCTGGGGCCGATCCGGTAGGGCTGGGAGAGGGTGAGGCGCAGCCGGTCGGCGATCTCGTGGACCTGGTACTCCCGGGCGCCCTGGTCGCGGGTGCCGTCGCCCATGATGAGCGCGGCGAACTCGTCGCCGCCGAGCCTCGCCGCGGTGTCGCCGGCCCGGACGGAGTCCTGGAGGCGGCGGCCGGCCTGGACGAGCAGTTCGTCGCCCGCCTGGTGGCCGATGGTGTCGTTGACCGCCTTGAAGCCGTCGAGGTCGATGAAGAGGACGGCGGTGCCCGGATCGCCCGAGCGGCGCCCGCCGAGCGCCTGACGGACCCGGGCGGTGAACAGGGCCCGGTTGGGCAGGTCGGTGAGCGGGTCGTGCTCGGCGTTGTGCTGCAACTGGGCCTGGAGCCTGACCCGCTCGGTCACGTCCCGGCTGTTGAGGAGGAGGCCGCCCTGGTGGCGGTTGACGGTGGACTCGACGTTGAGCCAGTCGCCCGTGCCCGAGCGGAAGCGGCACTCGATGCGGGTGGTGGGCTCCTCGTGCGGCGGTGCGGCCAGGAAGCGCCGCACCTCGTGGACGAACCGGCCGAGATCCTCGGGGTGGATGATCGAGGACAGCTCGGAGCCGACGAGCCCCTCCGCCTCGCGCCCGTAGACCCCGGCGGCGGCGGGGCTGACGTAGCGCAGGGTGCCGTTGGGCGCGGCGATCATGATGACGTCGCTGGAGCCCTGCACGAGGGAGCGGAAGTGGTTCTCCTTCTGGGCCAGCTCCTGGGTGAGCGAGATGTTGTCGAGGAGCATGATGCCCTGCCGGACGACCAGTGCCAGGACGACGGTGCAGCCGGTGAAGATGACGACCCGGTCCACCCGGCGGCCGTCGACCACGTTGTACAGGATGCCCAGGGTGCAGACGGCGGCGGCGAGATACGGGGTCAGGGCGGCCAGTGAGCCGGCGATCGGGCGGCTGGCGATGGCGCGCGGGGGCCCGGGTCGGGCGGACGGCCCGACCCCGCCCCGGGCGCCCCAGGGCGCGTAGGCGAGGAGCAGCGACCCGGCGAACCAGCCGGCGTCCAGGAGTTGGCCCGAGTTGTAGGTGGAGCGCAGCAGCGGCGAGGTGAACACCGCGTCGCTCAGCACGGTGAGCGCGAGGGCGGCGATGGCGGTGTTCACCGCGGAGCGGTTGACCCCGGCCCGGCGGAAGTGCAGGGCGAGCACCATCGAGACGAGCACGATGTCCAGCAGCGGATAGGCCAGCGAGAGGGCCGCGGGCGCGACGCTGGCGTCCTGGAAACCCGCCAGGTGCGTGGTGTGCGCGAGGGCGAGGCTCCAGGCGAGCGTCAGCAGGGAGCCGCCGATCAGCCAGGCGTCCAGGGCCAGGCACACCCAGCCGGCCCGGGTGACGGGCCGTTTGGCGAGCACGAGCAGTCCGACGATGGCGGGCGGCGCGAAGCAGAGGAAGAAGAAGTCGGCGAGGGAGGGCGTGGGCACGGGGACGCCGAGGACCACCTCGTACCAGCCCCAGACGGCGTTTCCGCAGGCCGCCATGGCGGAGGAGAGCGAGAACAGCAGCCAGGCGGGCCGGAGTCGGACCGCGACCACCCGTGCGTACAGGAAGCAGGAGACCGCGGCGATCAGGGCGGCCGCGGCGAGGCCGAAGTCCCCCATGAATACGGCGACCTGCGGCGATCCCCAGCCGACGGCGGCACCCACGGAATATCCCGCGCAGACGACGCAGAGCAGGATCCGTGACCGCAGCCCCGTGGAGCCGGCGGCGGACCGCGGGGCGAGCAGGGCACCCAGCGCGCTCACCGGAGGGCTCCCCGCCCCGGGCGCGCAGGGAACGTCCTCCCCGCCTCCGGGTTCCTCGAGGGGCCCCTCCGGCACCGCTCGCTCCGGCCCGGCCGCGACCGCTTCGGCGAGGCCGGCCCGGGGCAGGGATCCGGCCATCGGCGGGCGCTGTGGTCCGTCGGCGCGGGCGGCCGCGGCCGTCCGCTCGTCCGCGTCGGATCGTCTCTCCATGGCCAGCACATCGCCCGTCGCCCCCTCGCGTTCCGATGCTCCCCCCGCGCCGTCCCTTCCACGGCGCAGCCCCCCGGATCGGACGATACACCAGATCCGTCACTCAGCGCCATACTTTCTCTACGCTCCGTGACGAAAGGCGAGGTGAGCGGCACCGCGTGCATCCGGACCGCCCCGTAGCGTGGCCGCTTCGGCGGGGTCAGCCGGTGGTGGTCACGACGTTGCGCACCGGCTCTCCGGCGGCGAACCGGGTGAGCTGTGCGGCCAGGAGCCGCTTGGCGCGCGGTTCGAACGCCGAGGTGCTGCCGCCCACATGAGGTGTGATCAAGACATTCGGAGCATGCCAGAGAGGGTGGCCCGCGGGCAGGGGTTCCGGGTCGGTGACATCGAGTGCGGCGCGCAGTCGCCCGGATTCGAGTTCGGACAACAGGGCCTTGGTGTCGACGACCGGGCCGCGGGCGACGTTGACGAGGAGGGCTCCGTCGGGCATCGCGGCGAGGAAGTCGGTGCCCACCAGCCCCTGCGTGGAGGGGTTCAGCGGAGTGGAGAGGATCACGACGTCGGCCTCGGGCAGCAGAGCGGGCAGGTCGTCGAGCGTGTGTACGGGACCGCGTGCGGTGGTCCGTGCGGAGCGCGCGACGCGCGCCACCCGCGCGCACTCGAAGGGGGCGAGCCGGTCCTCGATGGCCGAGCCGATGGATCCGTAGCCCACGATGAGGACGGACTTGTCGGCGAGCGACGGGTAGAAGCCGGAGCGCCACTCCTCCTCGTCCTGGCCGTGGACGAATCCGGGGAGCCCGCGCAGGGAGGCGAGGATCAGGGCGAGCGTCAGCTCGGCGGTGGACGCCTCGTGCACCCCCTTGGCGTTGCAGAGGCGTACGCCGGCGTGGAGCAGGCCGAGTCCCGGCTCCACGTGGTCGATGCCCGCGGAGAGCGTCTGCACCACCTGGACGGCGCTCATCGAGCCGAGCGGGCGCACCGCGACCTCGGGACCCTTCATGTAGGGCACGACGTAGTAGGCGCAGTCGGCCGGGTCCCCCGGGTAGTCCGGTTCGCCGTCCCAGAAGAGGTAGTCGAGGCCCTCGGGCAGCCCCTCGATCTCCTCGGCCGGGAAGGGCAGCCACACATCAGCAGTCGTCGCAGTCATGGTCAGGAGGCTATGCGACAGATGTGCGAGCGCTCCAGGGCCGCCCGGGGCCCTCGCGCGAGCGGCGGTCAGCGCGGTCGCAGTTCGAGGGCCCGCACCCCGGCGTACAGGGCGGCGACGTCCGTCATCCGCGGCGGCTTCAACGTCTACCCGCGCGAGATCGAAGAGGTCCTGATCACGCATCCGGCCGTGAGCATGGCCGCGGTGGTGGGCGTGCCCCACGCCACGCACGGGGAGGACGTCAAGGCGTTCGTCGTCCCCGTGCCCGGCACGGACCTGCGCGAGGACGAGCTGATCGCCTGGTGCCGCGAACGCATGGCCGCCTACAAGTACCCGCGCGGCGTGGAGTTCCGCGACAGCCTGCCGCTGACGTCCACCGGCAAGATCCTCAAGCGCGAACTCGCCGCGGAGGCCCGGGGGCTCCGGTGAGCCGCCCTGGCAGGTTGCACAAACTCCGCCGTCGGTGATTGCCGCGACTGCGCAGAGACGACCGGCGTTCGCTCCCCCCAGGATGTGCGGTCGAACACCGATGTGATCCGGCCGCGTCATCCGGTTCACCTTGACGTCAGGAGTCGCCGTGTTGTGGAGAAGGAATCTGCTCGCCCCGCTGGCCGCACTCGCCCTGGTCCTGACCGCGTCGGCGGGCGCGGGCACCGCCGCGGCCGCCACGGACACCGCCGCGCCCGCCGCGCCCGCCGCGACGCCCACCGCCTCGGCCGCCGGTGACTCCGGGGCTCCCGGCCCGTACGCGACGGCGGTGGAGGTCGGGGCGATCACCACCCTGTACTACCCGCGCGACATCGCCGACAGCGACCGCCGCCACCCGGTGATCGTGTGGGGCAACGGCACCGGCGGGGTCCCCCTCGTCTACCGGGACCTGATGCTCCACTGGGCCGGTCAGGGCTTCGTCGTCGCCGCCGCGAACACCCCCATGTCCAACCTCGGGCTCTCGATGCGGGCGAGCATCGACATGCTCACCGGCAGGAACGCCGACCCGGGCAGCGTCTTCTTCGACCGTGTCGACCTGGAGCACATCGGCGCGTCGGGTCACTCCCAGGGCGGCGCGGCCGCCATCGTCGTCGGCTCGGACCCCCGCATCGACACCGTCCTGCCGATCCAGCCCGGTCCGCTGGCGAACATCAACGCGGTACGCGTGCCCGCGCTGCTGCTGGCCGGTCAGAGGGACAGCATCGTCTTCCCCGCCCTGGTCAAGGCGTTCTACAACGCCGCCGACCACATTCCGGCCCTCTACGGCGAGGTGCGCGGGGCGGACCACTTCACGGTCGTCGGCGATCCCGGCCCGTTCGCCGCACCGACCACCGCCTGGTTCCGGGCCCACCTCATGGGCGACCGGGCGGCCCGTGCCCAGTTCTTCGGCCCCGGCTGCGGCGTCTGCACCGACTCCGCCACCTGGTCCGACGTCCGCCGCAACAGCCTGGCCCTGAGCGTCCCGGCCGCCACTCCGTAACCCGCCCGAACGATCGCCGGCGCCGTGGCGGGCGGCGCCCCGATCCCCTCACCGCCGCTTCCCCGGTCGCCCCCCCCGACCGGGGAAGGGGCACTTCTCGTGAAAGGACGGACATGGACATCATCGCGACGACACTCCAGGGAAAGGTGCGGGGCCGCGCCGACGGGGGAATCGCCTCCTACCTGGGGATCCCGTACGCCGCCGCGCCCTTCGGGGTCCATCGGTTCCGCGCCCCCGCGCCCGTCGAGCCCTGGGAGGGGATACGCGACGCGCTGGACTTTGGACCGAGCGCTCCGCAACGCCCTTACCGGCCGCCCCTGGACCAGCTGATTCCCGATGTGGACATCCCCGGGGAGGAGTGCCTCAACCTCAATGTCTGGGCTCCCCGGGCCGCCGGCGGACCACTGCCGGTGCTGGTGTGGATCCACGGAGGTTCCCTGCGGAACGGCTCCGCCGCCATGCCCCTGTACGACGGCCGGGCCTTCGCGCGCGACGGTGTGGTCCTGGTCTCGATCAACTACCGGCTCGGGGTGGAGGGGTTCGGTGTCTTCCCCGACGCACCCGACAACCGGGGCCTGCTGGACCAGATCGCCGCCCTGACCTGGGTGCGGGACAACATCGCGGGATTCGGCGGGGACCCCGGGTGCGTCACGGTCTGCGGTGAGTCCGCCGGAGCCATCAGCATCGCCGCGTTGCTGACCAGCCCGCGCGCGGCCGGTCTGTTCCACCGGGCGATCCTGCAGAGCGGCCCGCCGCACACCGTGACGCGCGGCGAGGGCGCCAGGACCGTGCGGGCGATGGCGAAGGCGCTGCGGGTGCCCGCCACGGCCGAGGAGTTCGCCGGGGTGGACCGCGGACGGCTGCTGGACGTCCAGGACGAGTTGGCCGGCAGGGCCGACCCGGTCAGCGGCGGACCGGGCTTCCACATCGTGGTCGACGACGACGTGGTGCCGGCCGATCCTCCGCCGCCCTCGGTCGACCTGCTGCTGGGCTGCAACCGGGAGGAGTACCGGTTGTGGTTCGTGCCGGGCGGAGCGGTGGACCGCGTCAACGGGCTCACCCTGCGGCTGGCCCTGCTGAAGTTCGGGATTCCCGGCCGGGTGGCACGGCTGTACCGGGCGGGCCGGCCGGACGCGAAGCCGGGGGTGATCCTCGGTGAGATGGCCACCGACCTGCTGCTGCGAGTGCCGCTCAACCGGCTCGCCGACTCCCGGCCCGCCCGGACGTATGTCTACGAGTTCGCCTGGCGCTCGCCGGTTCTCGGGCTGGGCGCCTGCCACGCGCTGGAGATCGGTTTCGTCTTCGACAACCTCCGTCACGGTGAGGCGCTCTCCGGTCCCGACGCCCCTCAGCCCCTGGCCGACGTCATGCACCGGGCCTGGGTCGACTTCGCCGCCTCGGGCGACCCCGGCTGGACTTCCTGGGACGCCCGCCGGCCGGTCAGGGTCTTCGACCACCCCGCCACGTCCACGGTCCTCGCGCCGCGCCAGGAGGAGCTGCGGGCCTGGCTGTAGTGCCGTGCGCCGCAGCCGCGGGGCCCGCGGTGGCGTGCGCCGTCGGGCCCCGCGGTCGGGGCGCCCCTCAGGCGAGGTCCCTGGCGACGAGCGCCGCCTGCAACAGCCGCGCCTCGGCGGGAACCGCCGGGTCCAGCCCGGTCAGCGTGGTCACCCGGTGCAGCCTGTAGTCCAGCGTGTTGCGGTGGACGCACAGCTCCGCGGCGCTCCGGCTGCGGTTGTGTCCGTGGTCGACGAACACCCTCAAGGTCTCCAGCAGGTACGGATGCTCGTCCAGCGGGTCGAGCTTGGCCGCCAGCCGCAGCAGTGCTTCACCCGGGCGGGCGAGCTGGTGCTCCAGGAGGACGTCGTCGAGTCGGTACAGTCCGGGCGGACGGCGCAGCCGCTGGACGAGTTCGAGAACGCGTCCCGCCTCCTGGGCCGCCGCGGGAACGGCGGCCGGGGCCGCGGCCGGGGCCGCGGCGGCGAACACACGGTGCCCGATGTCCTTCCCGAGCGCATCCCGCAGGCCGGGCAGGTCGTAACCGCCCGGCAGCAGGGCGATCCCGGCGACGTGGTCCATCAGCACCGGGACGCCCGCGTGGGCCTCCAGCGACGACTGCACCAGCCGGGGCGGCGGATTCGGCTCGAAGGACAGGGCGACCACCTCGTGTCCGCCGGCCACCGGGACCCCTGCCGCCTCCGCCAGTTCCTCGTACGGCCGACCGGCGAGCAACGCGGTCAGCAGCGCCCGCCGTACCCGCTTGTCCTCGCTGCGGATGTCCTCCTGGGCGTTGCGGTGGGCGAGCACGACGGCGGGCATCGCCGCGTGCAGGCAGGCCAGCAGTTTCGCTCCGGCGCCGGTCAGCTCCTCGGGTGCCGCCGTCTCGGACAGCACCTGCCACCACACTTCGGCACCGACGAGATAGGCGGCGATCACCGCCTCCAGAGGCACGCGCTCCTCGGCCCGGCGCCCCGACCACTCGATCAGACGGGTCAGGTCGCCCGGGCCCATCACGCCGTCCCGGCGCAGGGCCCGCAGCAGCAGATCGTGCACAGCGGTGATCGAGCGCGTCACCTCGCCGTCCAGAGTCCGGCGCGGCAGCTCCCCGTAGAACGGGACCTCCGCCGCGCAGCGAGCGACCACGGCAGCGGTGAAGTCGCCACCGCGAGCAGCCATCCGTGCGTGTAGGCCGGGCATCGGCGTATCGTCACATCGCCCAAACGCTTCCGTCAATCACTCACCGAACTCCCCCGACAGGGACCTGCGTCGTGGATCGGGCGGGCGTGACCGTCCGGGTCCGGGACCGCGCTCTCGCGCCGTCTCCGGAAGAGCCGCCGGCGGGCCGCGGCGGACGGGAAGACGGAACGGCTCGTCCAGGAAAGGGTTCGGGGAGTTGGAGAGCAGGACTATCGGGGCGGCGGGACTTGCCGTGGGTGCGGTCGGTCTCGGCTGTATGCCGATGAGCTGGGGTTACAGCGCGTCGCAGCGGCTCGGCGACCGTTCGGTGCGGACGGTGCACGCGGCGCTGGACGCGGGCGTCCGGCTGCTCGACACCGCGGACATGTACGGCCCGTTCACCAACGAGTTGCTGGTGGGACGGGCGTTGAAGGGCCGCCGCCAGGAGGCGTTCGTCTCGACCAAGTGCGGGCTGCTGGTGGGCGATCAGCACATCGTCGCCAACGGCCGTCCCGGGTATGTCCGGCGGGCCTGCGACGCCTCGCTGCGGCGGCTCCAGACCGATGTGATCGACCTGTACCAGCTGCACCGGGCCGACCCGGAGGTGCCGGTGGAGGAGACCTGGGGTGCGATGGCGGAGCTGGTCACCGCGGGCAAGGTGCGCTCGCTCGGGCTGTGCGCGGTGGGCGCGCGGGCCCCGCGCCGGTCGGGTGAGGGGCCGCATGAGGGAACGATCCGGCAGTTGGAGCGGATCCAGCAGGTCTTCCCGGTCAGCGCCGTCGAGGCGGAGCTGTCGGTGTGGTCGCGCGAGGCGCTGGCGGAGCTGCTGCCGTGGTGCGTGGCGCGCGGGGTCGGGCTGCTGGCCGCGATGCCGCTGGGCAGCGGCTATCTGACCGGGACGCTGAAGCCGGGCCAGGGTTTCGAACCGGAGGATCTGCGGGCCAGGCATCCGCGGTTCACGGCGGAGGTGATGGCGGCGAACCAGCCGGTGGTGGCCGGTCTGCGGCGGGTCGCGGAGCGGCGCGGGGCGACCGTGGCCCAGGTGGCGCTGGCGTGGGTGCTGCGCCAGGGCCCGCATGTGGTGCCGGTGCCGGGGGCGAAGCGGGAGCGGTGGGCGGTGGAGAACGCCGGGGCGGCGCGGGTGGTCCTGGACGACCGGGACCTGGCGGAGATCGACGGTCTGCCCGCCGCCCGCGAGTCGTGGGACTGAGCGTCCCGGGGCCGGGGGGCGCGGGGCGGAGGTCGCGGGGCGGGGCCGGCGGACCGGGCGTCGTCGGCCGTGCGGCGGGAGAATGGGCGCATCGGGAACTCCTGGGCCGGTCGCGGTGTAGGAACAGGTAGTCAGGCAACCGTCGAAAGGATCGGTTCCGTGCGAGGTGCTCTGTTCGGACCTGTGCAGCCCCCGGCGATGCGCAGGGGGGTGGTGGCCGTGCTGGCGTCGGCCGCCCTGCTGCTGACCGCCGCGTGTTCCGGCGACGGGGACGGGGGGTCGTCCGGGCGGCCCGCCGGTTCCCCGAGCGCCTCGGGGGACTCCGCTCCCCCGGCCTCCCCGAGCAGGTCGGCCGATCTGCCGCCCGCGAAGGGCTCGGCGAAGGTCGTCTCGACGCTGACCGAGGGCCTGAAGTCGCCCTGGGGCCTGGCCGCGCTGCCGGGAGGTGACCTGCTGGTGTCCTCGCGCGACGAGGGCACGGTCCACCGGATCGACGGCGAGAGCGGGAAGCAGACGCTGCTGGGCACGGTGCCCGGGGTGTCCCCGGCCGGCGAGGGCGGGCTGCTCGGGCTCGCCGTCTCCGCCACGTTCGGCGCGGACCAGCTGGTGTACGCCTACTTCACCACCACGTCCGACAACCGGATCGTCCGCATGAGTTACGACGAGAAGCGCCCGGCGGGACAGCAGCTGGGGGCGCCGGACACCATCCTGCGCGGCATCCCCAAGGGCAGCATCCACAACGGCGGCCGGATCGCCTTCGGCCCGGACAGGATGCTGTACGCGGGCACCGGCGAGACCGGGGACACCGGGCTGGCCCAGGAGAAGGAGTCGCTGGCGGGCAAGATCCTGCGGATGACCCCCGACGGCGAGCCGGTCCACGGCAATCCGGAGGCGGACTCGGTGGTGTATTCGTACGGCCACCGCAATGTGCAGGGGCTCGCCTGGGACAGGGAGAAGCGGCTGTGGGCCGCCGAGTTCGGCCAGAACACCTGGGACGAGCTGAATCTGATCGAGCCCGGCGGGAACTACGGCTGGCCCGAGGTGGAGGGCGAGGAGGGCGAGGACGGGTTCATCGACCCGGTGGCGCAGTGGAAGACCTCGGAGGCCTCCCCCAGCGGGATCGCGTACGCGGAGGGCTCGATCTGGATGGCCGGGCTGCGCGGCGAGCGGCTCTGGCGCATTCCGCTGTCCGGCGCGAAGGCGGAGGAACCTTCTGCGGACCCGCAGTCGTTCCTGGATGAGAAGCACGGCCGCCTGCGCACGGTGGTGAGTGCGGGGAGCGACCGCCTGTGGCTGGTCACCAGCAACACGGACGGACGGGGCACGCGGAAGCCCGGGGACGACAGGGTCCTCCAGGTGGAGGTGGAGTAGCCCGACCCCCTGTGCGGCATGTCGAAGGGAGCACGGCACGTGTTCAATTTCTTCGAGGAGCTGTTCGCCCCGGGACGCAAGCACACCTCGGACGAGCAGAAGCGGCTGGAGCTGAGCCGGGTGGATCTCGGCATCGGCGATCCGAACCGGGGGCCGATAGACCTGACCTCCGGGAAGGTGACCGTCCGTGCCCCGGCCGCGCCCGAGCGGGACGCCGTCCCGGACAGGCCGAGACCCGGGAAGCCGGTGAGCGGGCCCGAGCGGCGCGCGGACGAGGAGTCCGCGACATAGCAGGACTTACGCGGCCGGGTAGAGCCGGAGGCGGTGGGCGAGGGCGGCCGCCTCGCCGCGGCTGGAGACGCCGAGCTTGGCCAGGATGTTGGAGACGTGCACGCTCGCGGTCTTCGGCGAGATGAACAACTCCTCGGCGATCCTGCGGTTGGTGTGGCCGGCCGCGACCAGCCGGTGCACGTCCTGCTCGCGCGGGGTCAGCCCGAAGGACGCCACGGCGGCGATGGCGGGGTCCTGTTCGTCGGCCGTCGCCCACTCGGGGCTCCCCGCGGCGGGTACGTCGGCCAGGACGGCCGGGTGGATCGCGGCGTCGGGGCCGGGTGCCGCGCCGGAGCCGTCCAGGGTGATGCGCGCCCGGGCCGCCAGCTGTTCGACGGCCGCGGCGAGCGGGCGCGCGCCGAGGCGGTTCGCGACCTCCCGGGCGCGGTGCAGCAGGGCCGTGGCGGTGGACCGGTCTCCGGGGGCGATGAGCAGCGACTCCGCCCAGCGGCGGTGGATCTGGCCCAATTCGTACGGGCGGCTCAACGGGCCGAAAGCCTCGGCGGCGCGCGCCCAGTGGCCGGGGGTGTCCGTGCCCTCCGCGCGGGCCAGCTCCGCGTCGATGAGGACGCCGTGGGCCGCCCATACGGGGACGAGCGTCGGGAGCCTCTTCGCACACCGGCGGATCAGGTCGAGCAGCTCCGGGCGTCCCGGTTCGGCGGCGGGCAGCCCGCGGGCGTCCGCCTCGATCATGGCGGCGGTCTGGAGCAGCGGCAGGGCGTAGCGCTGGGTGCCGGGCGGGAAGCCGTGGCGGGCCAGTTCCTCGAAGGCGGCGCGGGCCTCGGCGATCCTGCCCTGCGAGGCGGCCAGCAGCATGGTGTGCCGGACCGGGGCGATCAGGTGCTGGGGCTGGGGATCGCGCTGGCCGAAGTGGGTCCGGGCCAGGGCGAGCAGCTCCTCGCCCTCGGCCAGGTCCCCGCGCGCGACGGCCAGTTCGGTGCGGCGCAGAGCGGCGAGGCCCTTCGCCTTGGGGGCCAGCGCCAGGCGGGCGGCGAACACGGCGGCGTCCTCGCTCCGGGTCCAGTGCCCGAGGGAGAACAGGGACTGCGCCTGGTTCGCGTACACCCAGGCCCCGGAGTCGGCGAGGCCGTGGCTGTGGCAGATCTCGATGCCGTGGTCGGCGGCGGCGACGGCCTCCAGCGAGCGGCCCATCGCTTCGAGCGAGGAGGGCAGGTTGACGCTGACCCGGCCCAGCAGGTTCATCAGGTGCAGCTTCTCGGCACGGTCCCGGACCGCGTACATCTCGGCGAGGCCGTCCTCGACGCCGCCCGCGTCCGCGGTGAGCCAGCCCCGGGTGAGACGGGCGTGCAGCTCGATGTACTCGTCGCCGACGAGTCGGGCGTACTCCACCGCGCGGTCGCTGTCGGCGAGCGCCTGCGGACCCGGCTGGTGCAGCGCCCGCCAACTGGCCACGTTGGTCAGGACGTCGGCCTGCACGGGGGACGGCGGCAGTCCGCGCACCAACTCCTGCGCGGTGGCCAGCTCCTCCCAGCCGTCCCCCTTGTCGAGCCCTTGCACCAGGCGGGCGCGCTGCACCCAGAACCAGGCCTCGCGCAATGGATCGGCCTCGGAGGCCAGGACCCGCATCGCCTTCTTGGAGATGGCCAGGGCGCGTTTGCGGTCGCCGCCGAAGTGGGCGGCGACGGTGGCCTCGGCCATCACGTCCAGGTAGCGCAGCGGTGTGTTCTCCGGGTCGCAGCCGGAGGCCGGGTAGACCTCCGCGTAGTCGAACGGGCGCAGCGTGGCGAGCACCGCGTCGGGGACGTCGTCCCAGAGTTCCATCGCTCGTTCCAGCAGCCTCAGTTGCTCGGAGTAGGCGTAGCGGCGGCGGGCCTCGACGGCGGCCCGGAGCACGGCGGGCAGGGCCTTGGCCGCGTCGTGGGCGGCGTACCAGTAGCTGGCGAGGCGGGTGGCGCGTTCGTCGTCCCGGACGAGGGAGGGGTCGGCCTCCAGGGCTTCGGCGTACCGGCGGTTGACGCGGGTGCGTTCACCGGGGAGCAGGTCGTCGCTGACGGCCTCGCGGACCAGGGAGTGGCGGAAACGGTAGCCGTCGTTGTCGGGCGCGGGTTGCAGCAGGTTGGCGCCGACGGCCGCGCGCAGGGCCTCGTCGAGGTCGACCTCGCCGAGTCCGGCGACGGTGGCCAGCAGTTCGTGTTCGACGAAGGAGCCGCCTTCGGCGACCAGCCTGGCGATCCGCTGGGCGTGTTCCGGGAGCGCCTCCACGCGGACGAGCAGGAGGTCGCGGAGCGACTCGGTCAGGCCGGAGCTGTCGCCGCAGCACTCCAGGGATCGGGCCAGCTCCTCGACGAAGAAGGCGTTGCCGTCGGAGCGGTCGAAGATCTCGTCGACGAGTGCGGCATCGGGGGTCTCGGCGAGGATGCCGGCGAGCTGGTGGCCGACCTCGTCGTGGCTGAACCGGGCCAGTTCGACGCGGGTGACGGTGCGCAGCCGGTCCAGCTCGGCGAGGAGGGGGCGCAGGGGGTGGCGGCGGTGGATGTCGTCGGCGCGGTAGGTGCCGACGACCATGAGCCGGCCGCTGCCCAGGGTGCGGAAGAGATAGGCGAGCAGGTGCCGGGTGGAGGCGTCCGCCCAGTGCAGGTCCTCCAGGACGAGGACGACCACGCGGTCGGCGGAGATCCGCTCCAGCAGTCGTACGGTCAGTTCGAAGAGGCGGGCGATGTTGTGCTCGTCGGTCGCGTCCCGGTGGACCTCGCCCAGTTCGGGCAGGAGCCGGGCCAGCTCGCCCTCCTGGCCGGCGCAGGCGGCGGCCATCTCCTCGGGCAGGGCCCGGCGCAGGGCGCGCAGAGCGGTGGGGAAGGGGGCGAACGGCAGCCCGTCGGCCCCGATCTCGACGCAGGACCCGACGGCGACGACGGCGTCGCGCCGTTCGGCCGCCGTGACGAACCGCTCGACCAGGCGGGTCTTGCCGACGCCGGCCTCGCCGCCGATCAGCAGCGCCTGCGGGTCGCCGGACGCGGCCCGCGCGAGCGCCTCGGTGAGCGCGGCGAACTCCTCGGCGCGTCCGACGAACACGGGGCTGACTGACCTGGTCTCCACGTCGCTGAGCATCGCATACGCGTACGAGCCGGCGGGACCCGTTTCGCGGACGGTGATCATGCTCCCGGCGCGGTCCGGTCCCGCCGCACCCGGTCCGGAGGCGGCGTCGGCGGGACCGGTGACCGGTGCGACGGTGCTCCCGGTCCCGGGCACCGTCAGGCGGCCGGGGCGAAGCGGGTGCGGTCGCCCTCCACCACCTTCCCCTCGGGATCGCCGCGGCCGGAGCGGCGGGCGGCCCGGCGGACGAGGCGGGCCCGGCCGATCTCGCGCTCGGCGTCGGCCCGGCGGATCAGCTCGGCGGAGGTGGAGCGGTAGAGCTCGTACTCGTACATGGTGTGCCCCTGGTTCCTGGTCGTGGCAGCGGACCGGAGGGGTGCCCGGCCGGTCGGCCGGGGCCCTGTGTTCGCTGTGTGTCCACTGTCGTCGGCCAGGAGGGGGCGCCGCATCGGGCGAGTTCCGCATGTTCGCGGCGGTGGGGGCCTTAGGGCCGGCCCCCGGGTGTCCGAGGGGTGGGCGAGGGCCTTAGACCCGTGCCGTACGGCGGCCGTGAGCTGGGGTCAGCCGCCGGCCGGGGCGCCCGCGGCGGGCAGGGTCATGAAGAGGTCGAAGTACATGCCCGCGGAGATCAGCACGCCGATGGCGCCGAGGGCGACTCCGGCCAGGGCGACCGCGCGGACCCAGGTGGGCCTCGTCGAAGGGGTCGGGCTCCAGGACATCGTCATCGTCCTCTTGGAGGGGGGTGGTGTTCGTGCGCCGCACGCCAGGCGGCCCGTACGAGAGCCCCCTCGACGCCGCGGGCCACGCCGGGCCCGGGCTGCCGGGGCTCAGCGCCCGGTACGGGCCCGCCATTCCGGGGCGAGGACCGACCCAGACCTCGGAGTCGTGGCGTACGCCCCGGTGGAGGTGGTTCTGCCGCATCACCCCGTCGCGGGTCATGCCGAGCCGCCTCGCGACCGCGATCGACCTGGTGTTCCCGGCGGAGGCGATCCACTCCACGCGGTGCATGCCGCGCTCGTGCAGCGCCCAGTCGATCAGGCGCCCCGCGGCACGGGTGATCAGACCGCGGCCCTGGGCGGCGGGCTCCAGCCACACGCCGATCTCGCAGGTGCCGGACTCCGCGTCGAAGATCCGGAAGAGGACGCCGCCGACGAGGACGCCGTCCAGCCGGATGCCGTACAGCCGCCCGGTGTCCGCCGCCTGCTTCTCCGCGTACCGCCGCAGCAGGGCGCGCGCCGAGTCCGGGTCGGTGACGAACGAGGCGAGCGGGATCCAGGAGTCGACCAGCTCCCGGGCCCGGTCCATGTGGGCGAGGAACTCCTCGGCCTGCCAGACCTCCAGCGGGCACAGCTCCGCCCGGTCGTCACCCAGGGATACGGCGAACATCGCGCTCCTTCCCGGCCGGCCGGTCCGTCACCGGTCCGGCGCCCTCCGAGGCACCCGTACCGCGTGCCTCGGGGATCCGGGAACCGAGCGGCACGCAGTCGGGCGGCTCGATGCTGATCCGGGGCAGCCGCTTCTCCAGCCAGCCCGGCAGCCACCAGTTCGCCCCGCCGAGCATGTGCATCAGGGCGGGCACCAGCAGGGTGCGCAGGACGAAGGCGTCCAGGGCGACCGCGGTGGCCAGCGCGATGCCGAACATCGCGATGACCCGGTCGCCGCTGAGCACGAAGGCGAGGAAGACGGAGATCATGATCACGGCGGCGGAGTTGATGACCCGGCCGGTCTCCGCGAGGCCGACGCGTACGGCCCGCCGGTTGTCTCCGGTCTCCAGCCACTCCTCGTACATCCGGCCGACCAGGAAGACCTGGTAGTCCATGGAGAGGCCGAAGAGGACCGAGACCATGATCACGGGGAGGAAGGGTTCGATGGGCCCGGCGCTGCCGAGGCCGAGCAGCTCACTCCCCCAGCCCCACTGGAAGACGGCCACGACGACGCCGAAGGAGGAGGCGACGGCGGCCACGTTCATCACGGCGGCCTTGAGCGGGATGCCGATGGAGCGGAAGGCCAGGAGGAGGAGCAGGCAGCCGAGGGCGATGACGACCCCGACGAAGAGCGGCAGCTTCCCGACGATGATCTCGGCGAAGTCGTCGTAGCTCGCCGTCACCCCGCCGACGTGGGCCTCCAGCGAGGTGTCGTCCCGCACCGGCGGCAGCACGTCGCCCCGGATCCGGTCGACCAGCTCGCTGGTGTCCTGCGACTGGGGGGACGAGTCGGGGACGACGGTGAGGAAGGCGGTGTCGCCGGCGCTGTTGTACGTGACCGGGCTGACGGACGCGACGCCCTCGGTGGTGCGCAGCTTCTCGGGCAGGGAGTCCAGCGCGAGCCGGTCGTCCGCGCCGTCGAGCTGGGCGGCGATGGTGAGGGGGCCGTTGACGCCGGGCCCGAAGCCGTCGGCGATCAGGTCGTAGGCCTGCCGGGTGGTGGCGGTGGCCGGGTTGTTGCCCTGGTCGGAGGTGCCCAGGTGGAGGCCGAGGGCGGGCAGGGCGAGCACCAGCATGACGACGGCCGCGATGCCCCCGAGCAGCTTGGGGTGCCGTTCCACGAACGCGGACCAGCGGGCGGCGAAGCCGGTGGGCGGTTCGGGTCGCGGCCCGTGTTCGGCGAGCTGCCGCCTCTCGCGGCGGCTGAGCGCCCGCATCCCGATGAGGGAGAGCAGGGCGGGCAGCAGGGTGACCGAGGCCAGCACGGTGAGGACGACGGTGAGCGAGGCGGCGATGGCGACGCCGTTGAGGAAGCCGAGCCGCAGGATCAGCATGCCGAGCAGGGCGATGCAGACGGTGGCCCCGGCGAAGACGACGGCGCGGCCGGTGGTCGTGACGGCGTTCTGCGCGGCTTCGTCGACGGACATCCCGCGCCGGAGCCCTCTGCGGTGCCGGGTGACGATGAACAGGGCGTAGTCGATGCCCACGCCGAGCCCGATGAGCATGCCGAGCATCGGGGCGAAGTCCGCCACGGTCATCACATGGCCGAGGAGCACGATGCCCGCGTAGGCGGTGCCCACGGAGACCAGGGCGGTGGCGATGGGCAGCAGGCTGGCGGCGAGCGAGCCGAAGGCGAGGAAGAGCACGACGGCCGCGACGACGACGCCGACGCCCTCGGCGAGGTGGACGGAGGGCGCTTCGGTGAGGGCGACGGCGGTGCCGCCCAGCTCGACCCGGAGCCCGTCGGCCTCGGCTCCCTTCGCGGTGTCGACGAGGGCATGGGCCTGGGAGGCGGGGATCTCGTCGGCGGGGTGGTCGAAGGTGACCGTGGCGTACGCCGTGTGGCCGTCCTCGCTGATCTGGCCGGGGCCGGTGCCTCCGTAGGGGCCGGTGACCGCGCCGACGCCCGGCAGCTCCTCGATCGCGTGGAGCGTCCGGGTCATGGTCTGCTCGACGTCGGCGGCCCGGACCGTGGAGCCGGTGGTGTGCCAGACGACGGTGTCGGTGTCACCGCCGAGGTCGGTGAAGCCGCGGGAGAGGAGTTCGGTGGCCCGGCCGGATTCGGTGCCGGGGACCTCGTAGTCGTTGGAGTACGCCGAACCCGCGAAGCCCGCCGCGGCGGCGGTCCCGCCGAGGGCGGCGAGCCAGATGAGAACGGCGACGAGACGGTGCCTGATGCACCAGCGGGCGATGGCAGCCAACGGATGAGCTCCCTGCGGGTTCGTGAACATTTACCCACAGATAGCGTGATCTGCCCGTAAACGTCTCATGACCTGAGACCGTCACTCTGTCAGCAGAACGTGATCCTTTGTCCGTTTCGTGGCCATGCTCACAGGGCTTGATCTGTTTCCTGCGCGGAACGGATCAAGCCCTGCGGCCCTCGGGCCGGGTCAGCCGGAGACGCTGGCGCGGCCGTTCTCGATGTGACCCATGAGCCGTCGCCGGAAGCCGTCCTCCCCGTCGACGGTGACGGCGAGGTCGTACCAGCCGTGGGCGTCGGCCGCCGAGTGCACCAGCGCCCGGCTGCGGCCCGGCTTGACCGTGACGCGGCGGGTCCAGTCCCGTACGTCGTCCTCGTCGACGTAGCCGAGCGGCCGCACCAGGAAGGTCAGGGTCCGGCGGCCGGTGTTGCGCAGGGTGAGGTGCAGGTCGCGGTCGCGGTGGTCGACGCGGGAGGCGACCTCCGCTCCCCCGTCGGCCGGTCCGGCGAACTCGCGCCGGAAGCCGTTCGGCCCGGTGACCGTGAAGCGGTACGCCTCCCCGGTCAGCGGGACGGTCCAGTGCGCGGTGTCGGGGACGTCCTTGTGCTGCGGGGCCGGGAACTCGCCGGCGTACGGGTACAGCGTGAAGTGCGCCGAGGACCGGCCGGTGTTGGCGAGCTCCACGCGCAGGGTGTCGCCCGAGCGCCTCGCCCGGGCGTCCGGCCGGTACGGCAGCGGGCGCGCCGGTCGTGCGCCGGGCTCCTGGGCCGGGAGGTGCTGGACGGCGGGCGGCTTCGGCTGCCAGCGCCCGCCGATCGGCGGTATCGCGCCGGGCCGTTCGACGGCGGGCTGCCGCCGGGCCCGGGTGAAGTCGAAGGCGGAGGTCAGGTCGCCGGTGACGCGCCGCCGCCAGTCGCCGATGTTGGGTTCCTTCACGCCGGTCCAGCGCTCCAGGAAGCGGATGACGGAGGTGTGGTCGAAGACCTCGGAGCAGACGTAGCCGCCGACGGTCCACGGCGAGACGACCAGCAGCGGCACCCGGATCCCGAGGCCGGTGGGCCGGCCCTCCCACTGCTCGTCGGTGACCTCGGGGGGTGCGACGGGCGGCGGGACGTGGTCGAAGAAGCCGTCGTTCTCGTCGTAGTTGATCAGCACGGCGGTGTGCCGCCACACGTCGGGGTGCTTGCCGAGCGCGTCGAGGATCTTGTAGACGATGGTGGCGCTGTGCACCGGCGACGAGGTGCTCGGGTGCTCGGAGTCGATCGCCGAGGGGACCAGGTAGGAGACCGCCGGCAGCGTCCCGGCCGCCACGTCCTTGGCGAACTCGTCCGCCAGCGTCCCGGTCTCCACCCGGCGCAGCCCCCGCTCGAACAGGCTGCGCTCGCGCCGGTCGAGGGTGGCGACGCCCTCCTCCAGCAGCCCGAGGAGCCGGGTGCGCTCGGTCTCGGACGCGCTCCGGACCTTCGCGTAGAAGGCTTCCATGTAGGTGTGGCCGCCGGTCCTGGCGAGCGCCTTGCGGGCGATCGCCTTGAAGGTGGCGTAGAACTCGATCTGGTTGTCGGTGAAGTTCTCCCACTCGGTGTACGTCCGCCAGCTGCGCCCGGCCTTCTCCAGCCGCTCGGCGTAGGTGGACCAGTCGTAGCCGGGGTGGGTGCCCTCGTTGTACGCGTCGTTGCCGACGGCCCGCTTCCCGTTCGCCTCCAAGCCGGTCTTCCCGCTCCAGAGGTGGTTGCGGTTGGGACTGGTGGAGGTGTGGATCGAGGAGTGGTAGGCGTCGCAGACGGTGAAGGTGTCGGCCAGCTCGTAGTGGAGCGGGATGTCGCGGCGGTCGTAGTACGCCATCGTCGCCGCGGTCTTCGCGCTGATCCAGCCGTTCATCCAGCCGCCGCCCCAGGCCTTCGCGCCGCCGTTCCAGGAGTGGTCGAGGGCGCCGATGTACTGGAGGTCCTTCTTCTGCTCCTCGGCCGCTCCGCGCACCGGGAAGGGCAGCACGGTGGAGCCTGCCGCGGCGGGCTGCTCGAACACCGTTCCGCCGGTGGGCAGCTCGATGGCGTTGCGGTCCCCGAAGCCGCGTACGCCGCGCAGGGTGCCGAAGTAGTGGTCGAAGGAACGGTTCTCCTGCATCAGGATCACCACATGCTTGATGGAGCCGAGGCCTCCCCCGCCGGACCCCGCGTGGGCGGGCTGCGCGGCGATGGCGGCCTGGAGCGACGGCGGCAGGAACGATCCGGCCGCAGCGGCGCCGAGTGCGCCGCCGCCCAGCGCGAAGAGCCGTCGCCGTGACATGTCCGTGGTCAAAAGAGCCTCCTGGTTCCGGTGGTTACAGCCGGGAAGCTAGTCAGCGCAGGTGGCGTCGGGAAGGACTGCGTACGGACCGGCGGTGAACGTCCAAGAGGTCGGACCGGAAGTCCAACCGGCTCTCACACGCCGATGAGGTGCAGCGATGCCCAGAGCGCGAACGTGGAGGCCAGGATCGTCGCCGGTACGGTCGCGAGTCCCAGCCGGGTGAAGTGGCCCAGCTCCGGGGCGTCCCCGTGGGCGAGCAGGATGCGCCGCCACAGAAGCGTGGCCAGCGACCCGACGTAGGTGAGGTTCGGCCCGAGGTTCACCCCGATCAGGGCGGCGAGCAGCGGTCCGGGCCCGGCCGCCGCGACGATCGGCAGCAGGGCGAGGATCGCGGGCAGGTTGTTGATCAGATTGGCGAGCAGCGCCGCGACCACGGCGACGCCGAGCAGAGCGGGCAGGGTGTCACCGTCGGGCAGCAGGGCGGCTGTCCCGTCGCCGAGTCCGTTGTCGACGACGGCCTTGACGACGACCCCGAGCGCGAGGACGAAGAGGCAGAACAGCGGGTTGGCCGAGCGGACGACCGCGAGGGGGGTGGTCTCCCGCTTGATGAGGGCGCGGACGCCGAGCACGACGGCGCCCGCCAGGGCGGCCCACAGCGGCTCGGCCCCCGCGAACGAGGTGACGACGAACCCGGCCAGGGTCAGCGCCAGCACGACGAGCGTGAAGACGGGGGCGGGCGTGCGCTCCGCGTCGGGCTCCGGCGCGTGCGCCCCGGCGGCCAGGTCGGCCCGGAAGGCGCGGCGGAACACGGCGTACTCGACGGCGATGGCGGCGAGCCACGGCAGCGCCATCAGTGCGGCGAACCGGGTGAAGGAGAGGCCGCTCGCGGTGAACGCCAACAGGTTGGTCAGGTTGGAGACGGGGAGCAGGAGGGACGCGGAGTTGGCCAGGTGCGCGCAGGCGTAGACGTAGGGGCGCGGCCGCGCGCCGACCCGGGCGGCGGTGGCGAGGACGACGGGGGTGAGCAGGACGACGGTGGCGTCCAGGCTCAGGACGGCGGTGACGAGGGAGGCGATGACGAAGACACCGCCGAGCAGGGGCCGGGTCTGCCCCCGGCAGGCGCGCGCCACGAGATCCCCGGCGGCCCGGAACAGCCCCTCGTCGGCGCAGAGCCGGGCCAGCACCAGGATCGCGGCGAGGAACCCCACGACCGGCAGCAGCTCGCCGACCTGCTCGCGCGCCTCGGGCCAGGACACCGCTCCGGCGGCCACCGCGAGGACGGCGGCGGGCACGGCGACGGTCGCCTCCGGCAGACCGCGGGGGCGCACGACGGCGAAGGCGAGGACGCCCACGAGGAGCGCGAGAGAGACGATCTCGGCGAAGACGGTGTTCAGGGCGGTCTCACAGAGCGGGAGGGATTCGCGGAGAGTGGGAGGGGTTCACGGGGAACGGGAGCGTTCACGGGGAGCGGGAAGGGTTCACGGGGGAAGGGGCGGTGCGCCCGCGTTGTGCGGGTGCACCGCCCCTTCGGGGTGATGACGGGTGGATCAGCCCTCGACGCCGAGCTTCTCCAGGATCAGCTCGCGCACGCGGGCCGCGTCCGCCTGACCGCGGGTGGCCTTCATGACCGCGCCGACGAGCGCGCCCGCCGCCGCGACCTTGCCGCCGCGGATCTTGTCCGCGATGGCCGCGTTGCCCGCGATGGCCTCGTCCACGGCCGTGGACAGCGCGCCCTCGTCGGAGACGACCTTCAGGCCGCGCTTCTCGACGACGGTGTCCGGGTCGCCCTCGCCCGCGAGGACGCCCTCGATGACCTGGCGGGCCAGCTTGTCGTTGAGGTCGCCCCCGGCGACGAGCGCGGCCACCCGGGCGACCTGCGCCGGGGTGATCGGCAGCTCGTCCAGGCCGCGGCCGGTCTCGTTGGCGTTACGGGCCAGCTCGCCCATCCACCACTTGCGGGCCTGGTCCGAGGGTGCGCCCTCCTCGGTCGTGGCGACGATCAGGTCGACCGCGCCGGCGTTGAGGATGGACTGCATGTCGTGCTCGGTGACGCCCCACTCCTCCTTGAGCCGCGCCCGGCGGAGCCGGGGAAGCTCGGGGAGGCCCTTGCGGAGCTCCTCGACCCACTCGCGGGCCGGCGCCACGGGCACCAGGTCCGGCTCGGGGAAGTAGCGGTAGTCCTCGGCGTTGTCCTTGATGCGGCCGGCCGTGGTGGAGCCGTCCTCCTCGTGGAAGTGCCGGGTCTCCTGCACGATGGTGCCGCCCGAGGACAGCACGGCGGCGTGCCGCTGGATCTCGAAGCGCGCGGCCCGCTCGACGGAACGCAGCGAGTTCACGTTCTTCGTCTCGGAGCGGGTGCCGAACGCCTCGCGGCCGTGCGGGCGCAGCGACAGGTTGACGTCGCAGCGCATCTGGCCCATCTCCATGCGGGCGTCGGAGACCCCGAGGGCCTTGATCAGCTCGCGGAGCTCGGCGACGTACGCCTTGGCGACCTCGGGGGCGCGGGCGCCGGCTCCCTCGATCGGCTTGGTGACGATCTCGATGAGCGGGATGCCGGCCCGGTTGTAGTCGAGCAGGGAGTGGGACGCGCCGTGGATCCGGCCGGTGGCGCCGCCGACGTGCGTCGACTTGCCGGTGTCCTCCTCCATGTGGGCGCGCTCGATCTGCACCCGGAAGATCTCGCCGTCCTCCAGCTGGACGTCCAGATAGCCCTCGAAGGCGATCGGCTCGTCGTACTGGGAGGTCTGGAAGTTCTTCGGCATGTCCGGATAGAAGTAGTTCTTCCGGGCGAAGCGGCACCACTCGGCGATCTCGCAGTTGAGCGCGAGACCGATCTTGATGGCCGACTCCACGCCGATCTCGTTGACGACCGGCAGCGCGCCGGGCAGTCCGAGACAGACCGGGCAGGTCTGGGAGTTGGCGTCCTGCTTCAGCTCCGTGGAGCAGCCGCAGAACATCTTCGTCTTGGTGCCGAGCTCGACATGGACTTCGAGGCCCATGACGGGGTCGTAGGACGCGAGCGCGTCCTCGTACGACACCAGGTCAGTGACAGTCACGGTGAAACTTATCCCTCTCAGCCCAGCAGAACGTCGTCGTCGCCGAGACGCTTCAGTTCGCGATAGAGGATCGCGAGTCCGGTGACGATGGCGGCCGCGGAGACCGCCGCGTCGACGAGACGCAGCACGTCGTTGTCGTTGCGGGCGAGCTTCGCCTGCTTGGCGACGCTGATAGCGCCGAACGCGGTACTGCCGAGCGCGACGTACAGCCCGGTCTTGGACTTCTTGAAGTTACTGGCCTTCTTTGCCATGGCACTCACAGCGACGGAGCCTCCTCAAGCAGCGGGTGCCCCCACCTTTCCACGAACGCGGCCTCGACGGCCGCTCCGACCTTGTAGAGCCGGTCGTCCTTCATGGCGGGGGCGATGATCTGCAGTCCGACCGGCAGACCGTCCTCCGGGGCCAGGCCGCAGGGCAGCGACATGGCGGAGTTGCCGGCCAGGTTGGTGGGGATGGTGCACAGGTCCGCGAGGTACATCGCCATCGGGTCGTCGGCGCGCTCGCCGATCGGGAAGGCGGTGGTCGGCGTCGTCGGGGAGACGATCACGTCGACCTGCTCGAAGGCCTTCTCGAAGTCCTGGGTGATGAGGGTGCGGACCTTCTGGGCCGAACCGTAGTACGCGTCGTAGTAGCCGGAGCTGAGCGCGTACGTGCCCAGGATGATGCGGCGCTTGACCTCGTCGCCGAAGCCCGCCTCGCGGGTGAGCGCGGTGACGTCCTCGGCCGACTTCGTGCCGTCGTCGCCGACCCGCAGGCCGTAGCGCATGGCGTCGAAGCGGGCCAGGTTGGAGGAGCACTCGGACGGGGCGATCAGGTAGTACGCGGAGAGCGCCAGGTCGAAGGACGGGCAGTCCAGCTCGACGACGTCCGCGCCCAGCGACTTCAGCAGCTCGACCGACTCGTCGAACCGCTGGAGGACACCGGCCTGGTAGCCCTCGCCGCGGAACTGCTTGACGACGCCGACGCGCATGCCCTGTACGGAGCCGTTGCGGGCGGCCTCGACGACCGGCGGGACCGGCGCGTCGATGGACGTCGAGTCCAGCGGGTCGTGCCCGGCGATGGCCTCGTGCAGCAGCGCCGCGTCCAGGACCGTACGGGCGCAGGGCCCGCCCTGGTCGAGGGAGGACGAGAAGGCGACCATGCCGTAGCGGGAGACGCCGCCGTAGGTGGGCTTGACGCCGACCGTGCCGGTGACGGCGGCGGGCTGGCGGATCGAACCGCCGGTGTCCGTGCCGATGGCGAGCGGGGCCTCGTAGGAGGCGAGGGCGGCGGAGGAGCCGCCGCCGGAGCCGCCGGGGATGCGGGTGAGGTCCCAGGGGTTGCCGGTGGGGCCGTAGGCGCTGTTCTCGGTGGAGGACCCCATGGCGAACTCGTCCATGTTGGTCTTGCCGAGGATGACGACGTCGGCGGCGCGCAGCTTCTGTGTGAGCGTCGCGTCGTACGGCGGGACCCAGCCCTCAAGGATCTTGGAACCGACGGTGGTCGGCATGTCCTTGGTGGTGAAGATGTCCTTCAGCGCGAGCGGGACGCCGGCCAGCGGGCCGAGCTTCTCGCCCGCCTCCCGCTTCGCGTCCACGGCACGGGCCTGGGCGAGGGCGCCCTCGCGGTCGATGTGGAGGAAGGCGTGGACCTTCTCGTCGACCGCGTCGATCCGGGCCAGGTGGGCCTCGGTGACCTCGACGGCGGTCAGCTCGCCGGAGGCGATCTTCCCGGCGATCTCGGCCGCGGTGAGCTTGATGATGGTGCTGATGTCCGTCATGGCGGTTAGTCCTCCCCCAGGATCTGCGGCACCTTGAAACGCTGCTGCTCCTGGGCCGGGGCGCCGGAGAGCGCCTGCGCGGGGGTGAGCGACGGACGGACCTCGTCCGCGCGCATGACGTTGGTCAGCGGCAGCGGGTGGGAGGTCGGCGGTACGTCTTGGTCGGCGACCTCGGAGACGCGGGCGACCGCGCCGATGATGTCGTCGAGCTGACCGGCGAAGTGATCGAGCTCTTCGCCCTTCAGCTCCAGACGCGCCAGCCGGGCGAGGTGGGCGACCTCCTCGCGCGTGATGCCAGGCATGCAGCGATCCTCAGGGGTTGGTGTGTGGTTTTGGCCCAATCCTATGGGGTCCGTCAGGGCCGGTTACCCCACCCCGATCGGCTCACTCCTTTCCGGGCGGCGGGGCCCGGAAAGGAGTGAGCCCCGGGCCGCGGCCCGGGGCTCGGAGGAGGGTGTTCGCAAGGGGTGGCTCTCAGGAGCTCTCGGTCTCCGCCGTCCCGTTCACCGCGCCGTTCACCGCGCCGTTCAGCGACGCGTTCATCGAGCCGGTGGCCGATCCGGTGGCGGCGGCCGCCGCCTGGGCCTTCAGCTCCGCGGGCCTGCGCCAGCCGTGCTCGCCGCGCGCCCGCAGCCAGGCCGTCGTCTCCTGCGGCGGCATCGCGGCCGCCACCAGCCAGCCCTGCACCGCGTCGCACCTGAGGTCCCGCAACCGCTCCCACGTCTCGTCGTCCTCGACGCCCTCGGCGACGACGACCAGGCCGAGCGAGTGGGCCAGGTCGATGGTGCAGCGGACGATCTCCGCGTCCTCGTGGTCGACCGCCAGCCGGGCCACGAAGGACCGGTCGATCTTCAGCTCGCTGACCGGCAGTCTGCGCAGGTGGACCAAGGAGGAGTAGCCGGTGCCGAAGTCGTCGAGGGACATCTTCACGCCGTGCGCGGTGAGCCCGGCCAGGGTGTCGGCGGCGCGCTGCGGGTCCTCCAGCAGCACATGCTCGGTGATCTCCAGTTGGAGCGCTCCCGCGGGCACACCGTGACGGGCGAGCCGGGCCGCCACGCTCCCCGCGAAGCCGGGGGTGTGGACGTCGCGCGGGGAGACGTTGACCGCCACGGGCACGAACAGGCCCTGCGCCCGCCAGCGCGCGACCTGGGCGAGCGCCGTCTCCAGGACGTACTCCGTGAGGTGCGGCATCAGACCGGAGGACTCGGCGATCGCGATGAACTCGTCCGGGGGGACCCTGCCGCGCTCCGGGTGCACCCAGCGCACCAGCGCCTCCAGGCCGGCGACCTGCCCGTCGAAGCGGACCTTGGGCTGGTAGTGCAGTTCGACCTCGCTCGCGTCCAGCGCCCGGCGCAGGTCGCCGAGGAGCCCGAGCCGGTCGGGGGTGTTGCTGTCCCGCTTGGACTCGTAGACCTCCACGGCGGTGCGGTCCCGCTTGGCCTGGTACATCGCGACGTCCGCCCGCCGCAGCAGGCCTTCGGCGTCCAGGGCGTGGTCGGGGTAGACGGCGACCCCCGCGCTGGCCTCCAGGACGAGGGTCAGTCCGTCGAGGTCCAGCGGGGAGGACAGCTCGGCGACCAGATGGCGGGCGACCTGCTGGGCGCTGGTGGTCGAGTCGGTGTGCGGCAGCAGGACGGCGAACTCGTCGCCACCGAGCCGGGCGGCCTCCGCGCCGCGCGGCAGGGCGAGCTTCAGGCGCTCCGCTATCTGCAGCAGGAGCCGGTCGCCGGCCAGGTGGCCCAGGGTGTCGTTGACCGCGCGGAAGCGGTCCAGGTCGATGAGGACCAGGGCGGAGCGGGTGCCGATGGACTCCGCGTCCTCCAGCGCCGACCAGGTCCGCTCCAGCAGCCACTGGCGGTTGGGCAGCCCGGTCAGCGGGTCGCGCAGCTGCTCCTCGGCGCGGGCGCGGGCGATCCAGAGCGTGGAGTCGAGGGCGATCAGCGGCACCGCGAAGAGCGGCAGCAGGACGGGCATGGACATCGCGACGGCGCAGATCAGCGGGGCGAGTCCGAGGAGCGCGACGGCGACGAGTCCCTGCCGCAGCATCGCGGTGCGGGCGATGGTGGGCAGTCCGCCGTTGTGCGGGGCCTGCGCGTACCACAGCAGGACCCGGGTGACGAGCAGATACGTCGATGCCGTCAGGAGCAGTTCCGGGACGGCCGCGATGCCCCAGTCGAGTGGCTGCCAGGGCTTCTCGACGGTGGGGACCTCGCCGAAGGCGGCGAGCACGAGGGCCGCCGCGCCGATGCCCAGCATGTCCACCCCGCCGTGCAGGAGCCCCTGCCACCAGCGGTGTCTGCGGGCGGTCCCGACGAGCACCACGACGGCGAGGCTGACCAGCACGGCCGGGAGCCAGCCGAACAGCAGCAGCACGGCGAGGGTGAGGGCGGCCCCGGAGCCGGTGCCGCCCCACCACCGGTCGCGGCCGAGCGCCACCAGATGGCCGACGATGATCCCGGTGAGCACGGCGAGGGACCAGCCCACCGCACCGTCCGGGAAGAGCGCGTGCCCCTGCTGGACGGTCCGGTAGGACCCGACCGCCAGCAGCACCGCGGCGATCCCCACGACGGCGGCGCCCACGGGGGGCGTGAGGCCGACGAAACCTTGCAGCCGCGACACCGGGGCGGCGCTCTCGGTCGGTTTCATTCCGTCCCTCTCACAGCCGGCGGTGCCGATGTCCCTCGGTGGCGCCCGCTCCCGTGGCACCACGGCCCCGTCGAGCAGCCGTGCACGGCGGGCGCACCTCTCAACAGTAGGCCGCGAAAGGCTTCCAGGGGCAGCGCTCTACAGCTCTTGCCCGAATGCGAACCGACCACCCGTCACCATCTGCTATTGACCCGAACGGGTGGCGCGGCAGGGCCATTCGGGGAACGGCGGCCCCTTCTTCACCCCTCTGCCCCGTTTCCTTCCCCGTACGGGCCGCGCCACGCCGGGGCGGCGTCTCGAAGGCGTCTCGATCCGGAGAACAGTGGGCGAACGCGGGTCCGGCGGGCGGTCACTCCCCGCTGTCTTCCGGATCGGTGCCGGGCGTGGCCTCCGGGGCGGGCAGGGCCGCCTCCTTCGCACGTTCGGGTCCCTGTTCGAGCAGGATCGCGAATCCGCCCTCGTCCAGCACGGGCACCTTCAGCTGCATCGCCTTGTCGTACTTGGAGCCGGGGTTGTCGCCGACGACCACGAACGCGGTCTTCTTCGACACCGATCCGGCGACCTTCGCGCCCAGCGCCTGGAGCGCCTCCTTCGCGCCGTCGCGGGTGTGACCCGCGAGGGTGCCGGTGACGACGACGGTGAGCCCTTCGAGGGGGCGGGGGCCCTCGTCCGCCTCGGAGCCCTCGTCCGCCATGCGCACCCCGGCCTCGCGCCACTTGCGCACGATCTCGCGGTGCCAGTCCTCGGCGAACCACTGCTTGACCGAGGCGGCGATGGTCGGCCCGACGCCGTCGGCGGCGGCCAACTCCTCCTCGCTCGCCTCGTCGATCCGGTCGATGGAGCGGAACTGACGGGCCAGCTCCTGGGCGGCGACCGGACCGACGTGCCGGATGGAGAGCCCGGTGAGGACGCGGGCGAGCGGGGCGTCCTTGGCGGCGGCGATGCCTTCCAGCATGGCCACCGCGTTCTTCTTCGGCTCGCCCTGCTGGTTGGCGAAGACCGTCGCGATCTTCTCCTCGCCGGTCTTCGGGTCGCGCTTGGGCAGCCCGCTGTCCTGATCCAGGACGTACGCCCGGATCGGCAGCAGTTGCTCGACGGTCAGGGAGAACAGATCGCTCTCGTCGCGCAGCACGGGCTCGGCGGGCTCCAGGGGCCGGGTCAGGGCGGCGGCGGCCACATAGCCGAAGTGGTCGATGTCCAGGCTCTTGCGTCCGGCGAGGTAGAAGACGCGTTCACGCAACTGGGCGGGGCAGGTACGGGCGTTGGGGCAGCGGAGGTCGATGTCGGCCTCCTTCATCGGGCGCAGCTCCGTCCCGCACTCGGGGCAGTGGGTCGGCATCTCGAAGGCCGTCTCGGTGCCGTCGCGCAGGTCGACGACGGGTCCGAGGATCTCGGGGATGACCTCGCCCGCCTTGCGGATGACGACGGTGTCGCCGATGAGGACGCCCTTGGCCTTCACCACGTTCTGGTTGTGCAGGGTGGCGAACTCGACCTCGGAACCGGCCACTTCGACCGGCTCGACCTGGGCGTACGGAGTGACGCGGCCGGTGCGTCCGACGCCGACACGGATGTTGACCAGCTTGGTGTTGACCTCTTCGGGTGCGTACTTCCAGGCGATGGCCCAGCGCGGGGCACGCGAGGTGGAGCCCAGCCGTCCCTGGAGCGGGATCTCGTCGAGCTTGACGACGACGCCGTCGATCTCGTGCTCCACGGAGTGCCGGTGCTCGCCGTAGTACGCGATGAACTCCCGTACGCCGGCGAGGGAGTCGACGACCTTGTTGTGCTGGGCGGTGGGCAGACCCCAGGCGTGGAGCAGCTCGTAGGCCGCGGAGAGGCGGTCGACGCTCAGGCCCTCGTGGGCGCCGATGCCGTGCACCACCATGTGCAGCGGGCGGGTGGCGGTGACCTTGGGGTCCTTCTGGCGCAGCGATCCGGCCGCCGCGTTGCGCGGGTTGGCGAAGGGCTTGTCGTCGGCGGCGACCAGCCGGGCGTTCAGCTCCTCGAAGTCCTCCATGGGGAAGAAGACCTCGCCGCGGATCTCGACGAGCGCGGGGATGTCCTCGCCCTTGAGGCGGTGCGGGATCTCGGCGATCGTCCGGACGTTGGGGGTGATGTCCTCGCCGGTGCGGCCGTCGCCGCGGGTCGCCGCCCGGGTCAGCCGGCCCTGCTCGTAGGTGAGGTTGACGGCGAGGCCGTCGACCTTCAGCTCGCACAGGAAGTGGTGGTCGGGGGTGCCGACGTCCTTGGCGACCCGGTCCGCCCAGGCGGCCAGCTCCTCGTCGTCGAAGGCGTTGTCCAGGGAGAGCATGCGTTCGCGGTGGACCACGGAGGTGAACTCCGTGCGGTAGGGCCCGGCGACCTTCTGGGTCGGGGAGTCCGGGGTGCGCAGCGACGGGTGCTCCTCCTCCAGTGCCTCCAGGGCGCGCAGCTGCCGGTCGAACTCGCCGTCGCTGACGACCGGCTGGTCCTTCACGTAGTAGCGGAAGCGGTGCTCCTCGATCTGCTCGGCCAGCAGCGCGTGCTTCTCCCGCACGTCCGCCGGAACCGAGCTCTCCTGCTCCACCCGCTCTTCGCCCGCCATCGTCCCGTCCTCCTGTGTACCCGTCGTCCCCGTCACTCAGGGTTGTCCGCGAGCGACCTCGCCGCCCGGGCGCTGTGGGCGAGCGCGGTGCGGGCGTACGCGGGCGACGCGCCCGCGAGACCGCACGACGGGGTGATCGCGACGGACTCGGCGAGAGTCCCCGGATTCAGCCCCAGCCTGCTCCACAGCGTCCTGACCCCCATGACGCTACCGCCCGGGTCGGACAATCCCTCCGAAGCCGCGTCCGTGGAGGGCACCACGCCGAGGAAGAGGTGGGTGCCGCCCTCGACGGCT
This sequence comes from Streptomyces sp. NPDC102283, assembly GCF_044766265.1. Classification (NCBI taxonomy): domain Bacteria; kingdom Bacillati; phylum Actinomycetota; class Actinomycetes; order Kitasatosporales; family Streptomycetaceae; genus Streptomyces; species Streptomyces sp. NPDC102283. The sequence goes on along the minus strand of NZ_JBIWLQ010000010.1, from coordinate 259,151 downwards.
TCCCCGATCGCCTCCTCCTCACGCTCGGTGAGCAGCGAGAAGTCGAACGAGATCCCGTCGGCCCCGGCCCGGCGCAGCAACGCGAACGGCACCTCGGGGGCGCAGGAGTGGACGAGCGTCGTGCCGTCCTCGCCCGCCGCGGCGAGGACGTCGCGCAGGGTCCCCTCGACGGCTTGGCGGTCGACGGCGCGGTAGGTGCGGTAGCCGCTGGCGGAGCGGACCCTGCCCAGCAAGACGGCGGTCAGGGAGGGTTCGTCGAGTTGGAGGACGACCTTCGCCCCGGGCATCCGGCGGCGGACCTCCGCGAGGTGGGCACGGAGCCCCTCGGCCAGGGATCCGGCGAGGTCGCGGCAGGCGCCGGGGTCGGCCAGCATGGCTTCGCCGCCGCGCAGTTCCAGTGCTCCGGCCAGCGTCCAGGGGCCGACGGCCTGGACCTTGAGCAGGCCCTCGTACCCCTGGGTGAACTCCTCCAGGGCGTCCAGGTCCTCCCCCAGCCAGGAGCGGGCGCGGCGGGTGTCGCGGCCTGGCCGGTCGCTGATCCGCCAGCCGCTCGGCTCGACGTGTCCGTACATCTCGACGAGCATGCCGATGGTCCGGCCGATCATGTCGGCGCCCGGCCCGCGCCCGGGCAGTTCCGCCAGGTACGGCATGCCCTGGCCGTCGGCGAAGGAGCCGGTGACGGTCTTCGCCGCCTCCCTCGCGTCTCCCCCGGGCATCGACCCGATGCCGGTCGCCGGACACCCGCTGAACTTGCTCTTCTCGCTCACGCGGGAAGCCTACGGTCCGCGGCGGGCGACCGGCTCCCCGGGACGTCAGCGACCGGGACGGACGGTGAGGTCGTTGACCTCGGCGTCGCGCGGCAGGTCGATCGCCATCAGGATCGTGGTGGCCACCGACTCGGGGTCGATCCAGCGGGCCGCGTCGTACTCCTTGCCCTCCTGCTGGTGCACCTTGGCCTGCATGGGGCTGGCGGTGCGGCCGGGGTAGACGGTGGTGACGCGCACTCCGTTGCCGTGCTCCTCGTGGCGCAGGGAGTCCGCGAGCGCCTTGAGGCCGTGCTTGCTCGCGGCGTACGCGCTCCAGCCGGCGTGGGCGGCCAGTCCCGCCCCGGAGTTCACGAACAGGACCTGGCCCTGGGAGACGCGGAGCTGCGGGAGCAGGAGGCGGGTGATCTCGGCGGGGGCGATCAGGTTGGCGTTGAGCTGGAAGTGCCAGGCCTTGGGGGTGAGCTCGCCGACTTCCCCGAGCTCGACGACGCCCGCGATGTGCAGCAGGGTGTCGATCCGCTCGGGCATGGACTGCTGGCCGAACGCCCAGGACAGCCGGTCGGGGTTGCCGAGGTCGCCGACGAGGGTGCGCGCGCCCGGGTAGCGGTCGGCGAACTCCTTGGCGCGGCCAGCGTCGCGGGCGAGCAGGACGACGTCGTCGCCGCGCTCCTGGAGACGGCGGGCGACAGCGGCCCCGATGCCGGAACCGGCGCCGGTGATGAGGTGGGTAGACATGGGGCGATCCTAGGACCGCCCCTCCCCGCCGGTGACCGGCGGACTCGTCACGGGTGCTCTGACCGGTGCTCCTGACCGGCTCTCCTCACTGGTGACCGGCGGACTCCTCCAGGTAGGCGAGCGCGCCGACTCCGTCCTTGGCGAAGAAGACCAGGTCGGTCAGAGGGAGGGGCAGGAAGCCCTCGTCCTCCATGCGCTGGAACTGCTGGCGCAGTCCGTCGTAGAAGCCCGCCGTGTTCAGCAGGACGACCGGCTTGGTGTGCTGGCCGTGCTTCTTCAGCTCCAGGATCTCGGTGGCCTCGTCGAGCGTCCCGGTCCCGCCGACCATGATCACGACGGCGTCGGCCTTCTCCAGAAGGAGTGCCTTGCGCTCCGCGAGGTCGCGGGCGATCACCATCTCGTCGGCGTTCGTGCGGGCCTTCGCGGCGAGGAAGTCGACCGAGACGCCCACGAGCCGTCCGCCCGCCGCCTGCACGCCGTCCGCGACGACCTTCATCAGCCCGCTCTCCGATCCGCCCCAGACCAGGGTGTGCCCGCCTCTGCCGAGCAGCTCGGCGAACTCCCGGGCGGGCACGGTGTAGCGGTCGTCGAGGTCGGCGGCGGAGAGGAAGACGCAGATGTTCATGCGCCAACGGTACGACCCGCCTCGGACACACCCTCCGTTCGCGTCCCTGCTCGCATCCCCCGTCCGCCTCCTCGTCCGCCTCGTTCCGGGGCGAAATCCGGCCGCAGGAGAGAGGCGGGGAAGATTATGGGCCCGTACATCGCTGGAACAGGAATGACCACGACACGAGGACACCGCATCACCGTCGAGCCGGGCACCGAGCACGTGCGGGTGGTGCACGACGGACAACTGCTGGCCGAGAGCAGCCGCCCGCTCGTGCTCCGCGAGACCGGCTGCCCGGTCCGCTACTACCTGCCGCCCGAGGACGTCCGCACCGATCTGCTCTCCCCGTCGGACACCACCACCCACTGCCCGTTCAAGGGCGACGCCTCCTACTGGTCGCGGCCCGGGGCCGCCGATCTCGTCTGGGCCTACTCGGACCCGAAGTCCGAAGTCGCCGCCGTCAAGGACCACTTCTGCTTCTACGCGGCGGAGACGGTCGCCGACTGACATCCATAAGGGCATCCCTCGCTCCGGGCTCCGTGAAGTTTTCTCCGCCGGAACGATGAGTTTTCCTGACCACCCCGGTCTGCACTCCCATGGACAGGATTCTCTCCGCCGACGGCACGCCGATCGCCTACCGACGCCAGGGCGACGGCCCGCCGCTGGTGCTGGTCGGCGGGGCGCTGAGCGCTTCGGCCACCGACGCCCCGCTGGCCGCCCTGCTCGCGCCGCGCTTCACGGTGCTCACCTACGACCGCCGGGGCCGGGGCGCCAGCGGTGACGCCGGGCGCTGCTCCCTGGCGCGGGAGGTCGAGGATCTGGCCGCCGTCGTCGGGGCCGCCGGGGCGGGCGCGTCGGTCTTCGGGATGTCGTCGGGCGGGGCGCTGGCCCTGGAGGCGGTCGCCGCCGGACTGCCGGTGGAGCTGCTCGCCGTGTACGAGCCGCCCTATACGCCTGGCGCGTCGGGTCTGCTGTTCAAGGCCCGCTGCACGGCCCGGCTGCACCGGCTGCTGGCGGCCGGTGACCGGGGCGGCGCCGTGGAGCTGTTCCTGTCGATGACGGGCGTAGCGGAGGAGACGGCCGCCCTGATGCGGCGCACGCCGTTGTGGGCGGAGCTGGAGGCGATGGCGCACACACTGGCGTACGACGACGCCCTGCTGGGCGACGGGGCTGTCCCGGTCGAGCGGTTCGCGGCCGTCGCCGCCCGGACGCTGGTGATCTGCGGCGGCTTCAGCAGCGCCCCGGCGCGCGCGGCGACCCGGACGCTGGCCGACGCCCTGCCGCGCGGCCGGCACCGCACGCTGACGGGCCAGATGCGTGAGGTGGCGCCCCAGGTGATCGCCCCGGTGCTGGCGGACTTCTTCGCCAGGGACGTGTACGCGTACCGGCAGGCGTCGTAGACCTTCTCGCGCGCCGGCCGCCGCGGGACTGCCCTCCGCCGGTCCGGCCGGAGGGCCCCGGCCTCAGCCGCCCGTCGCCACCCGCTCGCGGCGGGACGTCGTGGCGATGGTGGCCGAGCCGACCACGCGCGTGCCGTCGTACAGGACGACCGCCTGGCCCGGGGCCACGCCCCGGACCGGCTCGGTGAAGGTGACGTTGAGCTCGGAGCCGTCGACCAGCTCGGCGGTGACCTCGCTCTCGCCGCCGTGGGCGCGGAGCTGGGCGGTGTACGTTCCCGGGCCGGCGGGCGGCGTTCCGCACCAGCGGGGCTTGATCGCGGTCAGCGAGGTCACGTCGAGGGCCTCGACGGGGCCGACGGTGACGGTGTTGTCCACCGGGGAGATGTCGAGGACGTAGCGCGGCTTGCCGTCGGGGGCCGGGTGGCCGATCCTCAGGCCCTTGCGCTGGCCGATGGTGAAGCCGAACGCGCCCTCGTGGGTGCCCAGCTTCGTACCGGACTCGTCGAGGATGTCGCCCTCGGCGGGGCCGCCGAGGCGGTCCGCCAGGAAGCCCTGGGTATCGCCGTCGGCGATGAAGCAGATGTCGTGGCTGTCGGGCTTCTTGGCGACGGCCAGGCCCCGGCGCTCGGCCTCGGCGCGGATCTCGTCCTTGGTGGTGAGGGTGTCGCCGAGCGGGAACATGGCGTGGGCGAGCTGCTTCTCGTCCAGGACGCCGAGCACATAGCTCTGGTCCTTGGCCATGTCGGAGGCGCGGTGCAGCTCGCGGCTGCCGTCCTCGGCGAGCACGACGGTGGCGTAGTGGCCGGTGCACACGGCGTCGAAGCCGAGGGCGAGGGCCTTGTCGAGCAGCGCGGCGAACTTGATCTTCTCGTTGCAGCGCAGGCAGGGGTTGGGGGTGCGCCCGGCCTCGTACTCCGCGACGAAGTCCTCGACGACGTCCTCGCGGAAGCGTTCCGCGAGGTCCCAGACGTAGAACGGGATACCGATGACGTCGGCCGCGCGGCGGGCGTCCCGGGAGTCCTCGATGGTGCAACAGCCGCGCGCCCCGGTCCGGAAGGACTGGGGATTCGCGGACAGGGCGAGGTGGACACCGGTCACGTCGTGGCCCGCCTCGGCGGCGCGGGCCGCGGCGACGGCGGAGTCCACGCCGCCCGACATCGCGGCGAGGACACGCAGGGGGCGCTGGGGAGTCTGAGTCATAGCTCCTCCAGGGTACGGGTCGCCGGGAACCGAACGCTCGCGGATATGCGTTGACGCTCACATGGGGAACAACGGGAGCACCCGGGGTGCGCGAAAGCCTTCGGGAAAGTCTTCGGGCTCGTCTTCGCGGAGGAAGCCCGCGAATGCGCGGAAGAAGCCCGCGGACGGCGTCAGCCGGCGCGCGCTGCTGATCGGCGGCGGCGCGGTGGCGGCCGCCGGCACCGCCGCCGTGCTCGCGCGCGACAAGGTCAAGCGCCTGTGGTGGCAGGTGCCCGGGGTCGAGAAGCCCCGGAAGCCGGGCGAGCTGGACTACGCGGGGGCGACCTGGGTGGCCGCGTCGGAGGCGAACTGGCGGCGCGCGGACCGGCCGGATGACTTCACTGTCGACCGGGTGATCATCCACGTCACGCAGGGGAGTTTCGCCAGCGCGGTGCGGGTGTTCCAGGACCCCGCCCACCAGGCCGCGACGCACTACATCGTGGGTCAGGACGGGCGGGTGGTGCAGATGATCCGCGAGCTGGACGTGGCGTACCAGGCGGGCAACCGCGCGTACAACGAACGCGGCGTCGGCATCGAGCACGAGGGGTTCGTGGACCGGCCCAAGGACCTCACGAAGGCGATGTACGCGTCCTCGGCGCGGCTCACGGCGTCGATCTGCGCACGGCACGGCATACCCGTCGACCGGGAGCACATCATCGGGCACGTGGAGGTGCCGGGCACCGACCACACGGACCCGGGCCCGCACTGGGACTGGGACCGCTACATGGAGCTGGTACGCCGGGCCGCGACGGCACCCACGCCCACGCCTACGCCCACACCTTCGGCGAAGGCGTAGCGGCGGCGTAGCGGCCTCTCCCTCAGCTGAGCCCGGCCGTCCTCGCCCGCTCCACCGCCGGGCCGATCGCCTCGGCCAGCGCCTTCACGTCGTCCTCGGTCGAGGTGTGGCCGAGCGAGAAGCGCAGGGTGCCCCGGGCCAGGTCCGGATCGGTGCCGGTGGCGAGCAGCACGTGGCTGGGCTGGGCGATCCCGGCGGTGCAGGCGGAGCCGGTGGAGCACTCGATGCCCTGGGCGTCCAGCAGCAGGAGGAGGGAGTCGCCCTCGCAGCCCGGGAAGCTGAAGTGGGCGTTGGCCGGGAGGCGTCCGGCCGGATCCGGGTCGCCGCCGAGCACGGCGTCCGGCACGGCCCGGCGCACGGCGGCCACGAGGTCGTCGCGCAGGGAGCCCACGCGCCGGGCGAACTGCTCGCGCCGCTCGGCCGCCAGCCGTCCGGCGACCGCGAAGGAGGCGACGGCGGGCACGTCCAGGGTGCCGGAGCGCACGTGCCGCTCCTGCCCGCCGCCGTGCAGGACGGGTACGGGGGTGTGGTCGCGCCCCAGCAGCAGCGCGCCGATACCGAACGGGCCGCCGATCTTGTGCCCGCTGACCGTCATGGCGGCCAGCCCGGAGCGGGCGAAGTCGACCTCCAGCTGGCCGAAGGCCTGGACCGCGTCGGCGTGCATGGGGATGGAGAACTCCGCCGCCACCGACGCCAGTTCGCGGACCGGCATGATCGTGCCGATCTCGTTGTTGGCCCACATCACGGTGATCATCGCGACGTCGTCGGGGTCGCGGAGGATCGCCTCGCGCAGGTCCTCGGGGTGGACCCGGCCGTGGCGGTCGACCGGGAGGTAGTCGACGGTCGCGCCCTCGTGCTCCGCGAGCCAGTCGACGGCGTCCAGGACCGCGTGGTGTTCGACGGGTCCGGCGAGGACCCGGGTGCGGCGGGGGTCGGCGTCGCGCCGGGACCAGTAGAGGCCCTTCACGGCGAGGTTGTCGGCCTCCGTGCCACCGGAGGTGAGGACCACCTCGCTGGGGCGTGCGCCGAGGGCGTCGGCGAGGGCTTCTCTGGACTCCTCGACGGTACGGCGGGCCCGGCGTCCGGCGGCGTGCAGTGAGGAGGCGTTGCCGGTGGCGGAGAGCAGGGCGGTCATCGCCCCGATCGCTTCGGGAAGCATCGGGGTGGTCGCGGCGTGGTCGAGGTAAGCCATGGTGGGGCCGATTCTACGAGCCCGGCACGGGGCGCATGCCGGGCGCGTCTCGGCCCGGTCCCCGCGCACACCCGCGTGGGTCCCCGCGCACACCCGCGTGGGCGGCTCGTGGGGCCGCGTGGCGGTGGCATCAGCCGCCGAGATTCCAGGCGACCGTGCCGTTGCCGGTGACGAGGACGGCGAGCACGACGAGGTCGGCGATGCCCAGGGCGAGGCCCAGCAGGGCACGTCCCCGGCGGCGTGTGCGGCGGGCCAGGGCCAGCAGGGCCAGCACGATCGCGGTGGGCCCGAGCAGGATGTTGAGGACCAGCAGCCCGACGAGGCCGAGGACGAACGAGGCGACGGCCGGTCCGTCGGCCTCCCGGCCGGCGGACCGGGAGGCTGCCGCACGCGCATCGGAGGCGGGGACGGGGACGAGGTCCCGCCCGGTGGCTCCGGAACCCGTATCGGCGTCGGCGCCGGCGCCGGAATCGGTCGCGCGGCGGGCGAAGTCGGTGAGGGTCATGGTGCGAGCTCCTTCGGATCGGTCCGGGAAACGGCAGGCTCGGCGGGTGCGGGTGCGGGTGCGGTTCCGGGTGCGGCGGCGGGGCGGGTCAGTGGTCGCGGCGCGACGCGCGCTCGCGTACGGCGAAGATCAGCAGCCAGCAGCCGATGACGGTCGCGGCGGCCAGGGTCAGCGGCAGCGGCATGTGGGCGACCGCCCCGAGGACGATGCCCAGCAGGAGCAGCGCGGCGACGAGGACGAGCACGGCGGAACCTCTCTGTGCGACGGCGAACGGCGTTCGGCGGCCTCGGCAGCTTCGGCAGCCGTCGGAAAGCCCGCGGAGCCTGGGAAGCCGTTGGGAGTACGAGTGTTCACTGACTTGTCAGTCTAAACCCCGGACCCCTTCCTCGGCCCGGAGAACGGTTGTTTACTGAATGGCATGAGTCACACCCCCGCCGGAGTCCGCCAGACCCAGAAGCTCAGGACGCGCCAGGCCCTCCTGGACGCGGCGCTCACCCTGCTGGAGCACCAGAGCCTGAGCAGCCTGGGTCTGCGGGAGGTCACCCGGGCCGCCGGAGTCACCCCGACGGCCTTCTACCGGCACTTCGAGGACACCGCCGCGCTCGGCGTCGCCCTGGTCGAGGAGACCCTGGGCAGCTTGCACGGGCTGATCGGCGCGGTGCTCGCGGAGACCGGCGACAGCGAGGAACGGCTGGACCGCAGCGTGGAGGTGATAGCGCGCCACGTCGGCGCGCAGCCCGCCCACTTCCGGTTCATCGCCCGTGAGCAGCACGGCGGCGTGGGGCCGGTGCGCGTGGCCATCGCCGCCCAGCTGCTGCGGTTCGCGCAGGAGGTGGCGCTCGCGCTGCGTGAGGAGCCGGGGTCTTCCGGGTGGAGCGCGGCGGACCTGCTGATGCTGGGCGGCCTCTATGTGGACCACATGGTGATCACCGCCTCGGCCCTGTTGGAGGCGGGTCCGGCGGGTGAGCGGGAGGTCGTCCGGGTGGCCCGCCGCCGGCTGCGGCTCATCTCGATCGGCCGCGAGCACTGGCTGGACGAGGAGTGACCGCGGTGGCCGCACCGGGCCCGCCGCCCCCGACCACCCTTGACCCTCCCGTAACAGGAGGCTCTACGGTCCCCGGGTATGAAGATCGTCGTCCATGACACCGCCTCCGCCCACCTCGAACTCCTGCGCCGCCCCGTGGCCCGGCGACCCGACGCCCTGCGCGAGATGCTCGCCCCGTTGCAGGAGGTGATGTCCCGGGTGGGGGTCGGCGACCTGGTCGAGAGGCACCGCACGGGCAGCGGCTTCCCGCTCGACCGGGACGACCCGCGCCTTCCGGAGGCCCTGGAGCGGATGCGGGAGGCCCGGGTGTGGGAGCGGATCGAGGACTCCCTCGCCACCGCGCGGGAACGGCTGGGCGCGGCCGCGCCCGGTGCGCGGACCGCCGGCACCGTGCACGTGGTTCTCGTGCTCGGCGACCCGGACGACCCGATGATGAGCCTGAACCAGGGCTACTTCGGCCTCGGCGGCATCCCGGGCGCGATCCTGCTGATGATGTGGCCCACCGCGACCAGCCTCGCCAAGATCGAGCACGCCGCCGCCCACGAGCTGCACCACAACGTCCGCTACGCCAACGTGGACTGGGACCCGATGGCGGTCACGGTCGGCGAGCAGGTCGTGGCCGAGGGGCTGGCCGAGGCCTTCGTACGGGAGCTGGCGGGCGAGGACGCCATGGGCCCCTGGGCGACGTCGCTGTCCGGCGCGGAGCTGGACGACGTCTGCGCGAAGGTGGCGGCCGGGATCGACGTGGCGGGCATGCGGAACCTGTCCCCGTACGTGTTCGGCGACCGCACCGCCCTCCAGCTGGGGCAGGAGCCGGTCGGGCTGCCGGACTTCGCCGGATACGCGGCCGGGCTGCGCTTCGCCGACGCCCACCTCGCGGCCTCCGGACTGACCGCAGCCGCGAGCGTCGCCCTGCCCGCGCGCGAGATCCTCGGGAACGCGGGCGTGCCGACCCGCTCATGACCCGGCCCGGGGACCTCCGCCTCCGGTTCCGGGAGACTGGTCCGATGAGGAGCGAGGACCGACACCCCGGGGAACCGCCCGCCGACGGCCTGACCGTCGGGCGGACGGCCGAGCTCGTCGGGGTCAGCGTGAAGACGCTGCACCACTGGGACACGATCGGCCTGGTGCGGCCTGGCGGGCGCACGAGGGCCGGATACCGGGTGTACGGGGACGACGACGTCGCCCGGCTCCACCGGGTGCTCGTCTACCGGGAGATCGGCATTCCGCTCGCCTCGATCGGGCGGCTCCTGGACGACCCGGAGGTCGACGCGCGCGAGCATCTGCACCGGCAGCGGGGGCAGCTCGCGGAGCGGATCTCCCGGCTGGAACGGATGGTGGGGGCGGTGGACCGCATGTTGCTGGAGTCGAAACCGGGGATCCGGCTGACGCCCGAGGAACAGGTGGAGATCTTCGGGGCCGACTGGCAGCCCGCCCGGACCGAGGAGGCCGAGGAGCGCTGGAGCGACACGGACCAGTGGGCGCAGTACGCGGAGCGGGCGGCGAGGATGAGCCGCGAGGACTGGAAGGACGTGGCGGCGACCGTCGAGGCCCTGACCGCCGACCTCGCCACCGCCTACCGCACGGGCGTGGCTCCCGGGTCGGAGGTCGCGGACGCCCTCGCGGAGCGGCACCGCGCGCAGATCGCGACGTACTTCGACTGCACGTACGCCATGCAGGTCTGCATCGGCCGGACGTATGTCACCGATCCCGGCTACGCCGCGCACTACGACGCGATCGCGCCGGGCCTCGGCGGCTGGCTGTGCGAGGTGATCGCCGCGAACGCCGGGGCGCATGGCGTCGATCCGGCGTCCGCGGTCTGGGAGTGAAGGCGCCTCAGGCGGTGCGCGGGGCCTTGGCCAGCTGGCGGGACTGGGCGACGAGGCGGTCGGCGCTGTCCCAGACCTCCGCGTCCTCCTCCAGGAAGCCGCCCGCGAGGTTGCGGGTGGTGATGGAGACGCGCAGCGGGCCCGGCGCGGGGCGGCAGCGGATGTGGGTGGTCAGCTCGACGGTGGGGGTCCAGCCGGCCAGGCCCAGCTCGAACGAGGTCGGCGGCAGGGCGTCCACGGTGAGCAGCAGCGACAGCGGGTCCGGGTCGCGGCCGTCGGCCAGGCCGAACCAGCCGCGCATCTCGCCCTTGCCGGACGGGGCGCCGACGGCCCAGCCGACGGTGGCCGGGTCGAGCTTGATGTCCAGGCGGTCGGTGATGGCGGAGCTGCCGGGAATCCTGGGCGCACCGTCGCTCGGGCCCAGGCAGTGGTCCCGGTCGGGCATGGCGGGCGGCAGGGCCGTCGTGCGGACGTCGTCGGGGAGCGTGTCCAGGTCGCCGTAGGTGGCCAGGACCCGGATGCGCTCGACCTCGCTCCCGTCCTCGGCGTACTGGAAGAGGGAGGCCTGGCCCGTGGAGAGGGTGCGGCCGGTGCGGACGACCTGGGTGCGTACGACGGCGGGTCCGGGCACGGAGGCGGTGAGGTAGTGCGCCGAGACGGAGAACGGGTCGGGGTGCGGCAGGGCGTCGCCCAGTGCCCGGCCGAGCAGCGCCAGCAGATAGCCGCCGTTGACGGCTTGGATGATGGTCCAGCCCGCGGAGAGGTCGGCGTCGTAGACGCCCTCCTCGCGCAGGGTGACCGCGGTGTCCCGGTCGAACTCGCTGTCGCCGATGGTTGCCCGTGCGGTCTGCGCCGCCTCAGTCGCTGCCTGTGCCATGGCATGCACGGTACATGGGTCCCGCTACTGAGCGGTAGCTTTTTGGGAGCCGGATCGCCGGGCTACGTGGCCGCCGAACCCTTCTCGGCGCGCGCGGAGGAGCGGTTGTACGCGCGGGGCGCGCGCCAGTGGAAGCGCAGCGCCAGCAGTCGCAGGGCGAACGCGGCGATCACCGCCAGCCCGCTGGTCAGGGCGTTGAGGGTGTCGAAGCGGATGCAGAGGACGACCATGGTCGCGCCGACGATCGCGGGCACCGCGTACAGGTCGCGGTCCCAGCGCAGCAGGGAGGGCACCTCGTTGGCCAGCACGTCGCGCAGCACGCCGCCGCCGACCGCGGTGGCCAGGCCCAGTGCCGCCGACGCGGTGAGCCCGAGGCCGTACTCGTACGCCTTGACCGTGCCGGTCACGCAGAACAGGCCGAGCCCCGCCGCGTCGAAGACGTTGACGCCGACCTGGATGCGCTCCACGTGCGGGTGGAGGAAGAAGACCAGGACGGCGGCGAACAGCGGGGTGGTGAAGTAGCCGAGGTCGGTGAAGGCGGCGGGCGGGATCGCCCCGATCATCACGTCACGGAACAGCCCTCCGCCCAGCGCTGTCACCTCCGCGAGAACCGCGATGCCGAAGACGTCGAAGTTCTTGCGGACGGCGAGCAGGGCGCCCGAGATCGCGAAGACGAAGATCCCGACGAGATCGAGCGCATGCTGGACGGAGGGCGTGAACAGTTCGGTGAGCACCGGGCAATTGTGCCGGTGCCGGACGCTCCCCCTACGCCTTCGGGCTGTCCTCCGTCTGTTGCGTGGCGTCCGCCGCCTTCTGGGTGGGATCCGCGTCGGCCTGGGCCGGTACGGTCGCGGGCTCCTTCGCGGGAGCCTCGGTGGCGGGCTCGCCCTCCGCGGTCTCCACCGCTTCGGCCGCCACCGTCTCCGTGCCGGTGACCGCCTCGATGCCCGTGGCCAGGGTCTGCTTCACCGTCCCGGCCTCGATCCCGGCCGTGAAGTGGCAGGCCACCTTGTGCCCGTCGCCGGTGTCCAGCAGCGGCGGGCGCTCCGTGGCGCACTTGGTCTCCTGCACCCACGGGCAGCGGGTGTGGAAGCGGCAGCCGGCCGGCGGGTTCGCCGGCGAGGGCAGGTCGCCGTGGAGCAGGATCCGCTCGCGGCGGTCCTCGACCTCGGGGTCGGGCACCGGGACGGCCGACATCAGCGCCTTGGTGTACGGGTGCCGGGGCCCCGCGTACAACGCGTCGCTCGGGGCCTCCTCGACGAGCCCGCCGAGATACATCACCCCGATGACGTCCGAGATGTGCCGGACGACCGCGAGGTCGTGCGCGATGACCAGGTAGGTCAGGCCGAGGGACTCCTGGAGCTCCTCCAGCAGGTTGATCACCTGCGCCTGGACCGAGACGTCCAGCGCGGACACCGGCTCGTCGCAGATGATCACGTCCGGCTCCAGCACCAGCGCGCGGGCGATGCCGATGCGCTGGCGCTGGCCGCCGGAGAACTCGTGCGGGTAGCGGGACATCGCGTTGGACGGCAGGCCGACCTTGGCGAGGATGGACTCGATCTTCTTCCGGCGCTCCGCCGCGTCCTTCCCGATGCCGTGGGCGGCCATGCCCTCGGCGAGGATGGACTCGATGTTCTGCCGGGGGTTGAGGCTGCCCAGCGGGTCCTGGAAGACCATCTGGAGGCGGCGGCGGAAGGCCCGCATCTCCTCGGAGGGCAGCTTCGCCAGGTCGGTGCCGTCGAAGACGACCCCGCCCTCGGTGATGTCGTTCAACCGCAGGACCGCGCGGCCGAGCGTCGTCTTGCCACAGCCCGACTCGCCGACCAGCCCGTACGTCTGACCGGCCTCGACGCTCAGCGAGACGCCGTCGACCGCGTAGACGTGGCCCACCGTACGGTCGAAGAGGAGGCCCTTCTTGACCGGGAAGTGGACCTTGACGCCGTCCAGTTCGAGAAGGCTCATGCCGGGACCTCCGCCTTGGGCAGGACCGGGTTGACGCAGCGCACCTGGTGTCCGGCCGTGCGTGGTTCGGTCAGTTCGGGAGTGCCGGTGAGGCACTCCATCGTGTAGTGGTCGCACCGGGGTGCGAACGCGCAGCCGTCGGCCCAGGCGATCTTGTCGTTGATGGAGCCGCGGATCGGGTGCAACGGCTCGCCGCGCGGCGCGTCCAGCCGCGGGATGGAGCCGAGCAGCCCGTGCGCGTACGGGTGGGTGGGGTGGGCGAACAGCTCGCGGCGGCCCGCCGATTCCACCGCCCGTCCCGCGTACAGGACGTTGACCTCGTCGCAGAGGCCGGCGACGACGCCCAGGTCGTGCGTGATCATCAGCAGGGCAGTGCCCTCCTGGTCGACCAACTCCTTCAGGAGCTCCAGGATCTGCGCCTGGATGGTCACGTCCAGGGCGGTCGTCGGCTCGTCGGCGATCAGGAGCCGGGGGGCGCAGGCGACCGCCATGGCGATCAGCGCCCGCTGGCGCATACCGCCGGAGAGCTGGTGCGGATACTCCTTGAGCCGCCGGTCCGGGTCGGGGATGCCGACCCGGTCGAGCAGGAACGCGGCTTCCTTGCGGGCCTTCTCGCCCTTCAGCCCGCGGTGGCGCTGGAGGATCTCGGTGACCTGGATCCCGATGGGGACGACCGGGTTCAGTGAGGAGAGCGGGTCCTGGAAGATCATCGCGAGCTGGCTGCCGCGCAGATCGCGCAGCTTGCGCTCGTTCATGGTCAGCAGGTTCTGACCGTCGAACTCGGCACGGCCGCCGACGCGCACACCCTTGCGGGGCAGCAGCCCCATCAGGGCGAGCGAGGTGACGGACTTGCCGCAGCCCGACTCGCCGACCAGGCCCACGACCTGGCCCTGGTCGACCTCGAAGGAGACACCGTCCACGGCCGTGGCGTCCTTGCGGCCGCGGGCGGTGAAGGTGACGCTGAGTTCCTCAACGGAGAGCAGTGACATGGGACTTCAGCCTCGCAACTTCGGGTCGAGGGCTTCGCGCATGGCCTCGCCGAGCAGGGTGAAGCCGAGGGCGGTGATGATGATCCCGACGGCCGGGTAGGCGGCCATCATCGGCTCGTTGTCGAAGAAGCGCTGTGCCTGGGAGAGCATCACGCCCCACTCGGGAATGGCCGGGTCGGGGTTGCCGAGGCCCAGGTAGGACAGGGCCGCGGCCTCGATGATCGCGGTGGCCAGGCTCAGCGTGGCCTGGACGATCACCGGGCTCAGCGAGTTCGGCAGGATCTGCGTGAGCACGATCCGCTTGCGCCGGATACCGACCGCCTTCGCGGCGAGCACGTAGTCCGCGCCGCCCTGGACCAGCATCGAACCGCGCAGCAGGCGGGCGAAGATGGGGATCTGGACGACACCCACGGCGATCATCACGGTGGTCAGGGACTGACCGAGGACCGCGGCGATGGAGACCGCGAGCAGCAGCGAGGGAAGCGACAGCATGATGTCGGTGAAGCGCATGATCACGGTGTCGACGCGCTGGCCGGCCTTGCCGCCGAGGGTGGCGGCGGCTCCGGAGAGCACACCGACCAGCGCGCCGACGATCAGTCCGATGAGCATGGAGACGACACCGACGAGCAGTGTCTGCCGGGCCCCGACGAGCCAGCGGGAGAACATGTCGCGGCCCAGGTGGTCCAGGCCGAACCAGTTCTCGCCGCGCATGCCGACGAACTTGCCCTGGTTGGGGAAGACTTCGCTGCGCCAGTTCTGCGCGGTGGCTCCGTGCGGGGCCACCATCGGTCCGACGACGGCGACGATGACGAACGCGCCGATGATGACCGCGCCGATGATCGCCATCTTGCTGGAGCGCATCCGGCGGAACGCCTCGCGCCACAGACTGGTTCCGGTGACCGTCTCCGAGCTCTGGGTCAGCTCGGCGAGGCGGTCGACCTTGTCCGCTTTGTTGGTCAGGATCGTCACGTCAGTGCACCCGCACTCTCGGGTCGATGATGCTGTACGCGAGGTCGACCAGCAGGTTGATCAGCACGTACACCATCGCGATGAAGAGAATGAACCCGACGAGGACCGGATAGTCGCGGCCGTCGATCGCGGTACGGATGAAGGAGCCCAGCCCGCCGAAGTCGAAGACGGACTCGGTGAGCACCGCACCGGAGAGCAGGCTGCCGGTCAGCAGGCCGACCGCGGTGATCACGGGCAGCAGGGCGTTGCGCAGGACATGGCGCCCGCGCACGGTCTTCTTGTCGAGGCCCTTGGACTCGGCGGTGCGGATGTAGTCCTCGCCGAGCACTTCCAGCACGCTGGCGCGGGTCATCCGGACGATGACGGCGAGCGGGATCGAGGCCAGCGCGACGGCGGGCAGGATCAAGTGCATGATCGCGTTCCAGCTCGCGTCGAACTCACCCGTCAACAGGCCGTCCAGGACAGCGAATCCGGTGACGTCGGTGGCGTTGAGGCCGGAGTCGAGCCGACCCTGGCTCGGGAACCACTGCAGCTGCACGGAGAAGATCCCGCGCAGCAGCACGGCCAGGAAGAAGACCGGGATGCAGATGCCGAGCAGCGATCCGGAGACGGAGGCGACGTCCAGCCAGCCGCCGCGGTGCTTGGCCGCGAGGTAGCCCATCGGGATGCCGACGACGACGGCGATCAGGATCGCCGCCAGGCTCAGCTCCACCGTCGCGGGGAAGGCGCGGGTGAATTCGTCCCACACCGGCTGGCCGGTCTGGGTGGAGGTTCCGAGGTCGAGCTCGAAGATGCGCTTGAGGAAGCGCCAGTACTGGACGTGGACCGGCTCGTCGAGCCCGAGTGCCCGGTTGATTCTCGCTACTTCGGCTTCGGTGGCCCGCTCGCCCAGGATCGCTGTGGCGGGTCCGCCGGGCAGTCGGTTCAGCCAGAGGAACAGCAGGACCGACAGGCCGAGCAGGGTGGGAATGAGCTGGAGAAGTCTTCTTACGACGAGTCGCAGCACCCCGCATGCCCCTTTCTCACGTGCGTCGATGCGGGTCCGCCCGGCCACCTGGTTGCTGTGGCCGGGCGGACCCGCTGGTGTGCGATTACTTGAAGGAGACCTCGGCGAAGTCCTCCTGCGTGAGCGGGGAGACCTTCGGCGGGTTGACGTTCTTGGCGAACGCGATGGCCGGCGGCGACGACGAGATCGGCACGCCCGGGACGTACTCCGCGATCACGTCGTTGGCCTTCTTGTAGGCCTCGGTGCGGGCCGCCGGGTCGGTGACCTTGGAGGCGGCGTTGACGGCGTCGAAGACCTTCTGGTCCTTGAAGCCCCACTGCTTGTCCGGTCCGGCGAACCAGGTGCCGATGAAGTTGTAGCCGTCGTTGAAGTCACCGGTCCAGCCGAGCATGTGCAGGGCGCAGGAGCCCGCCTCGGTGGCGTCCAGGTAGTCCGGGGCCCACTTCATGGCCTTCGGCTTGACGGTGATGCCGGCCTTCTCCAGGTCGGCCTTCATCAGCTCGAACATGTCCTGCGGGGCGGGCATGTACGGGCGGGTGACCTCGGTCGGGTAGCAGAAGTCGATGCTCAGCTTCTCCGCACCGGCCTGCTTGAGGAGGTCCTTCGCCTTGGCGGTGTCGAACGGGTACGTCTTCACCTTGTCCGAGTAGCCGGCGACCGTGTCGGGCATGAACTGGGTCGCGACCTTGCCGCCCTCGGGCAGCTGGGTGTTGACCAGGTTCTCGCGGTCGATGGCGTGCGTGATCGCCTGACGGACCTCGGGCTTCTTCAGCGCCGGGTTCGCCGACTGGCTCATCCCGATGTAGAAGATGTTGAAGACGTCACGGGTCGGGACCTCGTAACCCTCCTTCTCCAGCGTCGTCACATCGGCCGGCGCGACCAGGTCGTAGCCGTCGATGTCA
Source organism: Streptomyces sp. NPDC102283 (assembly GCF_044766265.1). Classification (NCBI taxonomy): domain Bacteria; kingdom Bacillati; phylum Actinomycetota; class Actinomycetes; order Kitasatosporales; family Streptomycetaceae; genus Streptomyces; species Streptomyces sp. NPDC102283. Next base: position 242,331 of record NZ_JBIWLQ010000010.1, on the reverse strand, counting down.
CCCGCCTGGAGCGCCTGGCGGCGGGTCTCCTCGGTGGAGATGGTGCGGAAGACCAGGTTCTTCACCTTGGCCTTGTCGCCCCAGTAGCCGTCGAAGCGCGTGAGGGAGACTTCCTTGTTCCCCTTGTTCCACTTCGTGATCTTGTACGGGCCGGTGCCGGCGACCGTGCCGGCCTCCTGGCTGTACTTGGGGTACGTGATCGCGTCGCCCTTGGCGCTCGCGTCCTGCTTCTCGTACTCCTTGATGGCCTTCGGCGAGTGGATCGCCAGCGCCTGGAGGGAGAACCCGCCCGGCAGGTTCGCCGAGGGCTCGTTCACCTCGATGACGGCCGTGTTGTCGTCCTTGGCCGTGCAGGACTTGTAGTTGGGCTTGGGCGCCTCGGCGTCCTCGTTCTTCGCGAACCCGCCCATGATGGTCTGCCAGTAGTAGGAGACCGCGCTGGACTGGTACGTGCCCTTCCAGTTGAACCAGTGGTCGTAGTTCGCGCAGACCGCTGCGGCGTTGAACGCCTCGCCGTCGTGGAACTTCACGCCCTGGCGCAGGTTGAACGTCCAGACCTTGCCGGCCGGGTCGCTCGACCACTTCTCCGCGAGGCCGCCGACGAGCTTGCTACCACCGGGCTCGTGCTCCAGGAGCGCCTCGAAGGCCTGACGGGTGACGCGGAACGTCTCGCCGTCACTCGCGAGGGCGGGGTCGAGGGAACCGGGGTCACCGGCTCCGGCGAAGACGAAGGTGTCCTTGTCGCCCCCCTTGGAGTTGCCCTCGTCCCGCTCGCTGGAACAGCCCGTGGCGATCAGGCCGACAGCGACCGCTGTCGTGATCGCCCGGACAGCCCGGGACTTGAATATGCGCATGGGTCCACCCCTGGTTCGCCATGTGGTGAGCTTTGATGGCCGCACACTACAGACGGTGCCTGCCGCAAGAGAACAGTCCGGATAGCGGTGAGACCTAGTCGAGACCCGGACAGTTAACAAACCGTCCAGTTCCGGGACATCCTCACGGGGGAAGTTAACAAGCCGGACATCGACGAGTGTTCGACGCAGGGTGACCACGAGCGGCGAGCCGCGCCCGACCGCGCCGCCCCGACTCCCAGGGGCGGTCCGCGTGCGCCGGCTTGCCCGGCATGCTTCCCCTCACCAGTTCGCAGGCGCAGGTGTACGACCGGGAGTTCCGCCGGCGCGGAGTACGCGAACAGGGCTGGGGCCGGGGGCTGGTGGCCGTGGCCGCCCTCATCCGGCTCTGGCCGGCCTACCAGCTCTTCTTCTCGTTCAGCGTCGAATACGGCGCGAAGTCCCGTCCCATCGCGTGCGATTCCCGCGCCTTCCCCGGGGACGCCTCCTTTGATGCGTCGCACACCGAGACCGAGCGCGAGCGCTGCGACGCCGCACGCGACTGGGGGCCGATGCTCGCCGCCCTCCTGCTCTCGCTCCCGCCGGCCGCGGTCGGCACCGCGCTGTACGCCTCCGGCACGTCCGCGCTGCGCACCGCCGGTCACGCCGCGGAGGTCACGCGCCTGAACGCCGTCAACAGCCCTGAGCGGGCCGACCGGGGCCGCCCGGGGGCCCTTTCCGGGATCGGCCGGCCCCTTGAGGGTCAGCGGGGAAGGGGCGGGTAGCCGTAGCCGGGGGCGGCGGCCGGGGGCGGGCCCGCGGGGGCGTGCGCCTCGCGGTCGTAGAACGGACGGGCGTTCGCGCGCAGCCACATGCCGACCGGGTCGTACTCGTCGGACAGGGCGACGGTGGAGACGGGCAGCCCCTCGGGGACCGCGCCGACCGACTGCCGCATCATCTCGCGCACCGATTCGACGGAGGCGCGGCCGGTGTCGTAGAGGTCGAGGCCGATCGCGAGATACGGGACCCCGACCGCGGGGTGCACCCAGGCGCGGCGCAGGGAGCGGATCGCGGGGGTGCGGTGGGCGTTCTGGGTGAGCAGGGCGTAGAACTGCGGGAGTTCGATGGTGGGGTCGGAGAGCCGGAGCGGTCCGGCGGGCAGCCGGTCCAGGCCGGTGGCGATGCGCCGCAGGTCGAGCCAGGGGATGCCGACGCCGCCCCCGGGAGCGTGCGGATTGAGCCAGATACCCCAGCGGTCGGGGAACAGGGAGCGGGCGATGTCGCGTCCGGTGACCAGCTCGTGGGCGCGGTTCCAGCCGCTGGCGGACAGCTCCTGGGCGGAGGTGACGCAGGGGGCGTAGCCCAGGCCGTCGATCTCCATGTTGCCGTACTGGGCGTCCGGTGAGCCGGCCGTGCCGTGCCAGAGCAGCATCCAGATCCGGCCCTCGGCGACCGCGGCGAGCAGCGCCTCGTAGGCGTCGTAACGCCCGGGGGTCACCTGGCGCAGCATGTGCTCGACCTTCCCGGCCGCCGCAGTGCCTGACGCACTCACCCTGGGTTCCGCCCCTCGTCGATCCGTCGCGTGTCGATCCGTCGCGTTCGCGCAGACGCTCCCGGGCACACGGGAGCGACCACGCCATCAAACCAGCTTATGCGCCACTTCTGACACCGACTTGACGCCACGGTCCGACGGCACCGTGACCCGGCAGCCTTCCGCGGTCGTCAGTGGGCGTCCGGCCGGCGGTCAGTGGCCCTCGCGGCGGTCAGTGCCCCTCGCGGCGGTAGAACGGGCGCACCTTCTCCCGCACCCAGTCGCCGACGAGGTCGTCCGCCACGTCCAGCAGGACCAGATTGACCGGCCAGGGCACCTGGACCCGGCCGAGCGCGCGGCCGATGGCGTCCATCGGCGCGCTCTGTCCCGCGCCGTCCCAGGTGGCGAACTCGACGCCGACGAAGAGGACCGGGTCGCCGCCCTCGATGCTGGCCAGCGCCCGGCGGGCGGTGCTCACCACTCCGGTGGCCTCGAACTCCTCGGACACGGCGGCGAGGAAGTCGACCGGGTCGTGCTGCCAGTCCGGCTCGAACAGCCGGACCCGGCCGCCGGTGGCGGGCCCGTCCAGGGCGGTGCGGCCGGCCCGGCACAGCTCGGCGACGGCGGGCGGCGGAAGCGGTATGCCGACCGCGCCGCCCGGGTTCACGGCGATGCCGACCTGCGGGGGCAGGCCCCGGGCGAAGTCGCGGGCGGGCGCGACGGTGAAGGACATATGGCTGCCGACGCAGCTGAGGAACTGGGCCTCGGAGCTGAAGACGGGGACGAAGGCCGCGCCGTCGATCTCCATCATCGGCAGGTCGAGGTCCGCGCTCGCGGGGGTGCCACCGTTCGGCAGCGGCACCCAGACGGAGCTGCGGCCGAGCACCTCGACGAGGCGACCGCCCGCGTCGGGGACGCCGAGGGAGGCCGTCAGCACCTCTTCGAGCTCGTTGGCGGGCCACCCCTGCTGGGGGTGCGCCGGTGCGGGTGCCGGAATGTCCACTGCCTCTGCGCCCTCTCTCCACCGCTTCGGCCGCGCCGCGGCGGCCCTCTGCTCCGGCCAGCACCTTAACCGTCAGCGGGCGGTGGAGGCCTCGGCGGCCGTGAAGGAGATCCGGTCGAGCGCTCCCGCGGCCTCGCGGTCCAGCAGCACCGCGGAGGTGCAGCCGGCGGGCAGCAGCCCCTGCTCGGTGTCGCGGAGCAGCCGGGCGACCGCGTGCCGGTGGCGGGCGAAGGCGTAGCCGGAGACCCCGCGCCCACGCTCGCGCTGCCCCTGCCGCGCCACCTGGGGCGTCACGTCGAGCAGGATCAGATGGAGGGTGCGGCCCCGGCCCACGGCGTGCCGGGCGAGCCAGCGGCGTACCCACGTCTGGGTGCCGCAGTCGTGCACGACGACGGATTCACCGGAGCGCAGGGCGTTCCAGAGGCCGAGGTAGTGCGCGGCGCGGACCAGGGGGCGGTAGAGGGCGTAGGGCAGTAAACGGGGCAGGGCGGCGGCCCAGCTGTCGCGGGTGTTCTGGGAGTCGATGGCGCGGCCCCGCGCGGCCCGCCGGATGAGGGTCGACTTCCCGCTGCCGGGGAGTCCGGAGACCACGACGACGTCACCGGCGGTGAGATCGAGGCTGTACGGGGCACAGCTGTTACGCCCGCGCAGGTCACGTACCACCGGCGCGCCCTCCGTCAGCAGCTCCCGCACGGGAGCGCCGGGCTGTGCGGGCATCGCGCCGTCGGCGACCCCCGCGGTCGGTGCCGACCGCTGCAACGTCATCGCCCATCCCCCTGCCGTCGTGTCCCCCACGCCTGCCCCTGAAGTGTAAAGAAAAGGCAATGCGGCACAACCGTCCCAGGGCCTGTTGTAGCCGTATTCACCTGCGTGGGGACCGGACCCCCCACTCTCCCCCAATGCATGCGATGATGACCCCGCCAACTGCATACCGGCCGTTCGAATCCGCGCGGGAGAGTTCCGGCCACAGTGTGAGCCGGGCGCCGAAGGAGCAAGATCCTCCCTTGAATCTCTCAGGCCCCGTACCGCGTGGATGAGGCAGATCTGAAAAGCGAGCCGTTCCGCGGCTCCACCCAAGGTGCAAGCCGAGCCCCCTGATCCGGGGCGCCCTCCAGGGGCATACCCCGTCAGGGGCTATCGGCGAACCTCTCAGGTTCCGATGACAGATGGGGAGGATTCGTCCTGACGTCGTCATGCCCTGGAGCCGTATCCATGAGCACTGCCCCCCGTCTCACCGCCCTCGACGCCCTGCACCGCTCGCTCGGCGCCACCATGACCGACTTCGCGGGCTGGGACATGCCCCTGCGGTACGCCAGTGAGCGCGACGAGCACAACGCCGTACGCACCCGGGCCGGTCTCTTCGACCTGTCGCACATGGGCGAGATCACCGTCACCGGGCCCGAGGCCGCCGCCTTCCTGAGCTACGCGCTGGTGGGCAACATCGCCACCGTCGGCAACGGCCGGGCCCGCTACACGATGATCGTCCAGGAGGACGGCGGGATCGTGGACGACCTGATCGTCTACCGGCTCGGCGAGAGCGGGGCCACCGAATACATGGTGGTCGCCAACGCGGGCAACGCGCAGGTCGTGCTGGACGCGCTGACCGCCCGGGTCGGGGGCTTCGACGCCGAGGTGCGCGACGACCGGGACGCGTACGCGCTGCTCGCGGTCCAGGGCCCGGAGTCGCCCGCCATCATGAAGGCCGTCACCGACGCCGACCTGGACGGGCTGAAGTACTACGCGGGCCTGCCGGGCACGGTCGCCGGGGTCCCGGCGCTCATCGCCCGTACCGGCTACACCGGCGAGGACGGCTTTGAACTCTTCGTCGCGCCGGAGCACGCCGAGCAGCTGTGGCGGGCGCTGACCGAGGCCGGATCGCCGCACGGCCTGATCCCCTGCGGGCTCTCCTGCCGGGACACGCTGCGTCTGGAGGCGGGCATGCCGCTGTACGGGCACGAGCTGACGACCGCGCTCACCCCGTTCGACGCGGGCCTGGGCCGGGTCGTGAAGTTCGAGAAGGAGGGCGACTTCGTCGGGCGTGAGGCCCTGACCGCCGCCGCCGAGCGCGCCGAGTTGGCCCCGCCGCGCAAGCTGGTGGGCCTGATCGCCGAGGGCCGCCGGGTCCCGCGCGCGGGCTTCCCCGTCGTCGCCGACGGGAAGGTGATCGGCGAGGTCACCTCCGGCGCCCCGTCCCCGACGCTGGGCAGGCCGATCGCCATGGCCTACGTGGACGCGGCCTTCGCCGTGCCGGGCGCCGAGGGCGTGGGCGTGGACATCCGCGGCACGCACGAACCGTACGAGGTCGTCGCACTGCCGTTCTACAAGCGCCAGAAGTGACATCCCGGAAGGACCGGCGGCGACCGGACCTTTTCGACAGCGCGCAGACGTCATCGAAGTGACGCGCGCACAGACGTCACAGAAGTGACGTTCCTCCGTCTCACACCGTAAGACCACCGTTCATCAGCACTCCCCCGCGTACAGGAGAATTCAGGTCATGAGCAACCCCCAGCAGCTGCGGTACAGCAAGGAGCACGAGTGGCTGTCGGCCCTCGAGGACGGCGTGGCCACCATCGGCATCACGGAGTACGCGGCCAACGCGCTCGGTGACGTCGTCTACGCCCAGCTCCCGGAGGTCGGCGACACGGTGACCGCGGGCGAGACCTGCGGCGAACTGGAGTCGACCAAGTCCGTCAGCGATCTGTACTCGCCGGTGACCGGTGAGGTGACGGCGGCCAACCAGGACGTCGTGGACGACCCCTCGCTGGTGAACTCCGCTCCCTTCGAGGGCGGCTGGCTGTTCAAGGTGCGCGTCGCGGAGGAGCCGGCCGACCTGCTCTCCGCCGACGAGTACACCGCGTTCTCCGGCAACTGAGACCTTAAGGGACCCCCTGATGTCGCTTCTGAACTCCTCCCTCCACGAGCTGGACCCGGACGTCGCCGCCGCCGTCGACGCCGAGCTCCACCGTCAGCAGTCCACCCTCGAAATGATCGCCTCGGAGAACTTCGCTCCGGTCGCCGTCATGGAGGCGCAGGGCTCCGTCCTCACCAACAAGTACGCCGAGGGCTACCCGGGCCGCCGCTACTACGGCGGCTGTGAGCACGTCGACGTCGTCGAGCAGATCGCGATCGACCGGATCAAGGCCCTGTTCGGCGCCGAGGCCGCGAACGTGCAGCCGCACTCCGGCGCCCAGGCGAACGCCGCCGCGATGTTCGCGCTGCTGAAGCCGGGCGACACGATCATGGGCCTGAACCTGGCCCACGGCGGTCACCTGACCCACGGCATGAAGATCAACTTCTCCGGCAAGCTCTACAACGTGGTCCCGTACCACGTCGACGAGAGCGGCGTCGTGGACATGGAGGAGGTCGAGCGCCTCGCCAAGGAGTCCCAGCCGAAGCTGATCGTGGCCGGCTGGTCCGCCTACCCGCGCCAGCTGGACTTCGCCGCCTTCCGCCGCATCGCGGACGAGGTCGGCGCGTACCTGATGGTCGACATGGCGCACTTCGCGGGCCTGGTCGCGGCCGGCCTGCACCCGAACCCGGTGCCGCACGCCCATGTCGTCACCACCACCACGCACAAGACCCTCGGCGGTCCGCGCGGCGGCGTGATCCTCTCCACCCAGGAGCTCGCCAAGAAGATCAACTCCGCGGTCTTCCCGGGTCAGCAGGGCGGCCCGCTGGAGCACGTGATCGCGGCCAAGGCGGTCTCGTTCAAGATCGCGGCGGGCGAGGAGTTCAAGGAGCGCCAGCAGCGCACCCTGGACGGCGCGCGGATCCTGGCCGAGCGCCTGGTCCAGCAGGACGTCACCGAGGTGGGCGTATCCGTCCTCTCCGGCGGCACCGACGTGCACCTGGTCCTGGTCGACCTGCGCAACTCGGAGCTGGACGGCCAGCAGGCCGAGGACCGGCTCCACGAGCTGGGCATCACGGTCAACCGGAACGCCATCCCGAACGACCCGCGCCCCCCGATGGTCACCTCGGGCCTGCGGATCGGCACCCCGGCGCTGGCCACCCGCGGCTTCGGCACCGAGGACTTCACGGAGGTCGCGGAGATCATCGCCGCCGCCCTCAAGCCGTCCTACGACGCGGACGACCTCAAGGCCCGCGTGGTCGCGCTGGCCGAGAAGTTCCCGCTGTACCCCGGCCTGAAGTAACACCTGGCCTGCGGTTCCGCACGTTCGGACGGGGCACCGCGCACACTGAAAGAGTGAGCGCGGTGCCCCGACCCGTGTCCCCCGCGCCACCTTTTGCCCTGCTCGACCCGTTTGACCTGCTTGACCCGCGGGCCCCACCCCGGCCCGTTCCGCACCACCTGGCCCGTTCCCGCACCACCCAGGCAGACAACGGCGTCTTCCAACCTCAAGGAGTTCTCCCGTGGCCATCTCGGTCTTCGACCTCTTCTCGGTCGGCATCGGCCCGTCCAGCTCCCACACGGTGGGCCCGATGCGGGCCGCCCGGATGTTCGCGCGCCGCCTCAAGAACGAGGGCCTGCTCGCGCACACCGCCTCGATACGGGCCGAGCTGTACGGCTCCCTCGGCGCGACCGGCCACGGGCACGGCACGCCCAAGGCGGTCCTGCTCGGACTGGAGGGCGAGTCGCCCCAGACCGTGGACGTGGAGTCCGCCGACGGCCGGGTCGAGGAGATCCGCGGCAGCGGCAGGATCAACCTGCTGGGCATGCACGAGATCCCGTTCGACTTCGACGAGGACCTGGTCCTGCACCGCCGCAAGGCGCTCCCGTACCACGCCAACGGCATGACGATCCTCGCGTACGACACCGAGGGCGCGCCGGTCCTGGAGAAGACGTACTACTCGGTCGGCGGCGGCTTCGTCGTCGACGAGGACGCGGTGGCCGGGGAGAACCCGATCGTCCCGGACGACACGGTCCTCAAACACCCCTTCCGTACCGGCGACGAGCTGCTGCGCCTCTCCCGGGAGACCGGTCTCTCGATCTCCTCGATGATGCTGGAGAACGAACTGGCCTGGCGCACCGAGGCGGAGATCCGCTCCGGGCTGCTGGACATCTGGCGCGTCATGCAGGCCTGCGTCTCGCGCGGCATGTCCCGCGAGGGCATCCTCCCCGGCGGCCTCAAGGTCCGCCGCCGCGCCGCGAACTCGGCCCGCCAGCTGCGCGCCGAGGGCGACCCGCAGGCCCACGCGATGGAGTGGATCACTCTGTACGCCATGGCGGTCAACGAGGAGAACGCGGCGGGCGGCCGCGTGGTCACCGCCCCCACCAACGGCGCCGCGGGCATCATCCCCGCCGTTCTGCACTACTACATGAACTTCGCGGCCGGCGGCTGCACCGAGACGGAGAAGGAGGACAGCGTGGTGCGCTTCCTCCTGGCGGCCGGTGCGATCGGCATGCTGTTCAAGGAGAACGCCTCGATCTCCGGCGCCGAGGTCGGCTGCCAGGGCGAGGTCGGCTCCGCCTGCTCGATGGCGGCCGGAGCCCTGGCCGAGGTCCTCGGCGGCTCCCCCGAGCAGGTGGAGAACGCCGCCGAGATCGGCATGGAGCACAACCTGGGCCTGACCTGCGACCCGGTCGGCGGCCTCGTCCAGATCCCCTGCATCGAGCGCAACGGCATGGCGGCGGTGAAGGCGGTCACCGCGGCGCGGATGGCACTGCGGGGCGACGGCAGCCACAAGGTCTCCCTCGACAAGGTCATCAAGACCATGAAGGAGACCGGGGCCGACATGAGCGTGAAGTACAAGGAGACGGCGCGGGGCGGGCTCGCGGTGAACATCATCGAGTGTTAGGCAGACGGCCCTGACCAGCGCGTTCGCATCTTTCAGCGTTGTCAGGGCCTTCGCTGCCCACTCGACGGAAAGCCCCTGGCAAGGGCGTCTGTACACCGGAGCGCGTCTTCGCGCGGCTGTCAGTGAACATCTGCTCGCGCTGGTGGAGCGGCGATACCAACTTCGTGCGCCGTCCGACGTGGCGGTCGGGGTCTCGCAACCGCCGCACGCGCTCCAGGCACTGGTCGAGACCGCGGGTGGACGTGGATCGCGGAACACCGGCTCCCAGGCCCGTCGCCGGCTGCTTCCGCACGAGCCGGCACGAACGACCGGGACCGGAACCACTGGATCCCGCCAGTCACCGCAGTGCCGCCGACCGCATACGCGGCATCTACTGGACACTGGATCGCTGAGCTCGGCGGCGATGAACGCCCAGCGCAACGGAGGCCGACACGCCGCCGGCGGCGACGCCGAACCCGACAGCAACGCCAACCACGAAGGTGAGGCCCGTAGCAATCGCGCCCCAGCTGTAGTCCGACCTCGTGCTCGCCAAGCTGGGCAGCGTCACTGCGGCCAAGGTCGCAAAGAAGCCCAGATATCCGATGAGTCCGGCGACGAGTGCGGCGTAGGCAGCCGCAGCCACGGGACGCGGCTGCCGGCCCACGGTAAGGGCGACACGCGTCGCGCAGACGGCCTGTGCCAGCACGACGACACCCCATACGACATGCAACGAGCCGAACGGCATGAGCAGTACAGCTGTCAAAGCTGCCCCCACGCCGTACCACAGCCCCTTACGGCGCCCCCAAGTCACCTTCCATGGTCCCTGGCTCGGGCTCGGACCGTTGGCCGCCGACGGTTTGTGTATGCGCGGGCGCCCAGCACCGGCCCTCTGGGCCCGGCGGCGCCGAATTCCCAGCGCGACCGCGGCTGACACGCTGCCGAGGATGACGCCGAGGGTGACGCCGAGGGCAACGCTGTACCGGGCCCCGACCGCCAGGCAGCTCAGGTTGCCCACGACACCGGCGGCGAAGGCCGCGACTATGGCGGCGGCCACGGGGAGCGGGTGACCTCGGCGATCCGTAGTGCGGGCCACACCTACCGCGCAGCCGACCTGCACCAGCATGACGACGGCGATGACCATGCCCGCCCTGGCGCCGTACACGGTGAGGCAGACAGCCGGCACGGCGGCCACCAGCCCGCACCACAGTCCCTTGCGGAGAGCCTGTCCGAGATTCGCCGAACCCGACCCGGCGAGCAGCAGCACAGCCCCCGCGAGCAGCATCGGGAGAGCCAGAGCAGGGAAGAGCGCGAACAGCACAGGCAGTGCGACAAGGGTTGCGAAGCCGCTGAGTGCTCCAGCTTCACCGCCAAGCATCGGCATGTACGTCGCAACCCAGCGCCCCAGGCTGAGATAGGCCAGCCCAACGGATACCAGGACGGACGCCACCCCCAGAACCGTCCACAACACCCTCTTCGCCGCCCACCCCTCCCGCGCGCCCACCGCGTCCGCCCACGCAGCCACCACCGCACCCAGCCAGCGTCGAACCGCCCACGCGAACAGCAGCATCAAGGGAAGCCACGCAAAGAACTGTCCCCACACGGAGTCGCCCCCATGGAAAAACGCGGCGACGGTGGTCGGAACCAGACTGCTACCCACCGCCAGGCCCAGCCCCAGGCCGACGCCGACCGCACGACGACCCGGAACCCGCGACTGGGGAGCCCCCTCTCGTACAGTGTCCTGCCACGTCGCCGCCCCTACGGCGACCGTGATGAAGACCCCAGCTGCCGCGATCCCCACTCCCTGGACAATGAGCGAGCCGCCCGGCCACGACCCCAGCACGCTCCAGTGGAGGATCACCGCGCCCAACCCCACCGCACCCCAGTCCCACACACTCGTAGTCCCCAGCAGACGGCTGTCGTGCAATACGGCACGACGGCGCTGAGGCGACGGGTGCACGCGCAGCACCTCCGGCCACCGCCTCCGGCTGCTCGGAAAGTACGTCGCGAGCATCGCGTCCGTGTGCGCCACGTCCACACCCCACCGGTACACCTGCGCGTCCGCGAACAACTCACGGCTACGCAGAACCGAGTTGCGCAGCAGCGGAGCCATCACGGCGAGGACGATCTGCAAGGCCGAGCCGGCGAACGCATAGGCGAGGAGAGCACTGTCCGGGGTGGCCCCCAGGAACCCAGGGACAAGAAGGGGGTTCGTCAGGATGTTGAACACCAGCAGCGGCATGAAGAAGCGCCACATCACAATGGTGAGGAATCCCCTGTCGAGGTCGCGGTTGTGAATATGCGCCAGCTCGTGCAGCAGTACCACGCGAAAGGCCACCGGGTCACGCCGCGACAGAGTCTCCAGGCCGCCGGAGAGCACAATGAACCGACGCCCCGGCCGTCCGAAGGCAAGGGCCGAGCAGCGCGGGTCAAGCGGGTCGAGCAGGTACGTCACGGGGACCGCGACGTCGGTGCCGAGCTGGAGCCGGGCCAGTAGCGCCAGCAGGTCCCCACCGCCCGGGAGCGCCCCGTCCGACGCGATTCTCGACGGTACGACGCGGCCGATCTCCTCATACCGGCGGCGCCGGATGCGCCAGGCCGGCAGCCACCACACGGCCAGGCCCATCGCCACCCAGAACATCACCAGAGCAACCAGCGACCATCCCGCGAAGTTGTGTGGCGGGCTGCCGCACTCGGGTAGTGCAGACGGCTGGTCGACGTTTGCCCAGTTCACCTTCCCGATCTGGCGGTACTGCTCGGTCTGGCACCTCTCGTACGCCGCCACGGCGGCGTCGCTGACGGGCTGGAAGACATCCGCCACATTGTCGGCCAGGGACATCATGAACGCCGAGGGGATGGCCGCGAGCAGAACGAAGCGGAGTGTCGTCCCGGAGACCAACGACGCAGGCGAACGGTTCCGCGACGTGCCAGGAAGGTCAGCCGCGCTCATCACCGCCGTCGCCGTCGGCCGTGCGGGCTGGGTTCGTACCGGTGGTAGCCGTGCGTGTCGCCAGCTCTGCGACGATTCCGGCGGCGACCAACTCGGCCTGTTCGGCCGTCAGTCCCAGCCTACGAGCCTCACTGCCCGCGACCGTCCGGATGGTCGCCAGCTGTTCAGGTCCCGGCGCCCACTCCGCTTCCCCCTCCAGGGACGGGCTACCGCGCCGGAAGACTCGCCCTGCCCACGCACGCATGCGGCCGGTCAAGGAAGTGGCAACCTCTTCGAGCACGGAGTCGGCCAGCTTGGCGACGATGTACAGCACCGCCAGGCTCAGCATGGTCGTCACACCATCAGCGCCAATGCCGAGCGGCTCGTTCCGCCGGGCCGCCCGGCGCACTTGACGCCCTGAGGCCGCGTGGAACGTCCTGGCTACAGAGGGAAATCGAGGAATCTCGTCTGGTGCGATGCGCTGCACCACGCCACGGGCCAACTCATCCACGCCGGACGTATTCCGCATGGCTCGTGCTACCGATGTCATCGCCCTCTGCCCCGTCCCCGTACGCCACGGCGTCGCCCCAGTGACCGTCGTCACACCCATCGCGAGGGTAGCGCGGGCCGCGTCCTGGCGCCGCCGTCATCACAAGATCTACCTGAGCCCTCGACCAGGAAGCGTGGGGGCAACTCCCTTGAGGGGAAGGGGTGCCCCGCAGTGACCTGCGGTCTGCCCCATCAACACGTCATCCACTTCCGGGGCCGCCGCTGACTACGGCTCCCGCGACCAGCGCACCAGCTGGTCACGCTCGTCAGCGGTCAACACGAACTCGACGCAAGGGCGCCCCGAAAGCGACATCCTGGAACCACAGCAACTTGACGCCATGACTTCAGGCCCAGGACACCGGGGCAGCGGCGGGACGCGTGCCGAGGTCGAGGTCTCCTCGCCACCCCGCGGTCTCCGATTCCCGTACGAGCGCGGTGCCACGGGCCCCGTCCGCGGCACCGCTCGCCCGCGGAGGCGCTACTTCGCCGCGTCCAGTGCGGCCAGGGCCTGCGCCCAGCCGACGTACTTCAGGTCCGCGAGGTCGGCCACGGTCTTGACGCCGAAGGCCTCCTCAAGGAGGGCACCCTGCCGGTCCGAGACTCCCTTGAGCGCCGACACCGGCGCCGCCAGTACCTCGGGCACGCTCTTCTCCGCCCACGCCTTGTCCAGCACCTTGCCCAGATCGATCGAAGCCACGTCCGTACCCTCCTCGTTCCGCGCTCCCCACGAAGCGCGCGCGTACCGCGGGAGCCGCGCGGACTTCCGCACCGCCCCATCCAGCTCTACAGACATGTAGAGCATAGGAGAGAAGGGCGGCCCCGACAGGCAGGGACAGAAGATCGGCCGGGATTGTCCGAAAGTCCACGCACCGCTCGCGACGGGATCAGTCGGCGAGGGCGGGCCCGGGGGCTCCGCGCCCGGTGCCGCCCAGGCGGCGTACACGCCTCCTGGCGCTGCCGGAGGCCCGGTGGGCGCTGGCTTCCCTGCTGCTGTTCCTGCTGGCGCTTCCCGTGTATCTGCCGGGTGCTCCGGTGTGGGCGTGGGGTCCGCTGTTCGCCGCCACCTACGTCACCGGCGGCTGGGAGCCGGGGTGGGAAGGCCTCAAGGCCCTGCGCGAGAAGACGCTGGACGTGGACCTGCTGATGGTCGTGGCGGCACTCGGCGCGGCCGCCATCGGGCAGGTCCTGGACGGCGCTCTGCTGATCGACGTCTTCGCCACCTCCGGCGCCCTGGAAGCGGTCGCGACCGCCCGCACCGCGGATTCCGTGCGCGGCCTGCTCGATCTCGCCCCCGACGTCGCGACCCGGCTTCGCGCGGACGGCACCGAGGAGACGGTGGACGCCGGACGCCTGCTGGTGGGGGGACGTCGTCCTGGTGCGCCCCGGTGAGCGGGTCGGCGCGGACGGGCACGTACTGGACGGGGCCAGCGACGTCGCTCAGGCCACGATCACCGGCGAGCCGCTGCCGGTGGCCAAGCAGGCGGGGGACGAGGTGTTCGCCGGCACCGGTGCTCTGCGGGTGCGTGTCGAGCGGGATCCGGCGGACTCGGTGATCGCCCGGATCGTGAAGATGGTCGAGGAGGCGTCCGGGACCAAGGCGCCGACCCAGTTGTTCATCGAGAAGATCGAACAGAGGTACTCGATCGGCATGGTCATCGCCACCCTGGCCGTCTTCTGCGTCCCGCTGGCCTTCGGCGATGATCTCCGGTCGGCGTTGCTGCGCGGAATGACGTTCATGATCGTCGCCTCGCCGTGCGCGGTGGTCCTGTCGACCATGCCGCCGCTGCTCTCCGCGATCGCCAACGCGGGCCGCCACGGCGTGCTCGCCAAGTCGCGGTCGTGATGGAGCGCCTGGGGCGGGTCGACGCGGTGGCCCTGGACAAGACCGGCACCCTGACCGAGGGCACTCCGCGGGTCACCGACATGCTCCCCCTGCCCGCGTCGGGCCTGGACGAGGACCGGCTGCTGGCGTTGGCGGCGGCGGCCGAGCGCCCCAGCGAGCACCCCTCGCCCGCGCCGTCGTCCGGGCCGCCCGGACACGCGGCCTCGTCCTCGTCCTCGTCCTCGTCCTCGCCGAGGCGACCGGATTCACCTCCTCCCCCGGGGCCGGCGTCACCGCGGCCATCGACGGCCGCCGTTCTGGTCGCCTGGGACCTGTTCGGCACCCTCCCCCTGCCGCTGGGCGTCGCCGGGCACGAGGGCTCCACGGTCATCGTCGGCCTCAACGGCCTGCGCCTCCTGCGCGAGGCCGCCTGGGACCGGGCCGCCCTCGCTCGCGGCGGACCGGGGCACGAACGCTGACGCCGCGACGGAGACCGGTGCCCGCTACCGCCCGCCGCGCGCCCGCTCCTTCGCCAGCCACGGACCGAACTCGCTCTCCAGCACCAGCCGTCCGAGCTTGCGGTACTCCTGGAGCACCGCCGTGACCAGTTGGTCCATGGTCAGCGGGGCCCCCGACTCGGCCGCGAGGTAGGCGGCGGTCACCGCGCAGGCACGGATCGACCCGCCGGCCAGCTCGAAGCGGTCCGCGCAGAACTCCAGGTCGAGCGCCGCGTCGCGCGGGACCGCCGGGCCCAGACAGCGGTCCCACAGGGCCAGGCGCTGCCGGGCGTCGGGCATCGGGAACTCGGCGATCACGTCGAGGCGGCGGGTGAACGCCTCGTCGAGGTTGGCCCGCAGATTGGTGGTGAGCACGGCGATGCCGTCGAAGGACTCCATGCGCTGGAGGAGGTAGGCCGACTCCACGTTGGCGTGCTTGTCGTGCGCGTCCTTGACCTGGGACCGCTTGCCGAAGATCGCGTCGGCCTCGTCGAACAGGAGGATGCCGTTGACGTCGGACGCCTCCACGAAGATCCGCTCCAGGTTCTTCTCGGTCTCCCCGATGTACTTGTCCACCACCGTGGACAGGTCAACGACGTAGAGTTCCATGCCCAGTTCGGCGGCGATCACCTCGGCGGACATGGTCTTGCCGGTGCCGGACTCACCGGCGAACAGGGCGATGACGCCCCGCCCCCGGCCGCCGCCCGGCCGCATCCGCCACTGTCCGAGCACCGTCTCGCGGTGGCGGGCGCGCAGGGCGAGTTCGCCGAGCTGGGTGCGGGTCGCCGGGGGCAGCACCAGGTCGTCCCAGCCGACCGCGGGCTCGATGCGGCGGGCGAGCCGTTCCAGGCCCGCGCCGTTCTGGGCGCGGACCGCCGTCCGCAGGTCCTCCGGCGTCACCGGCCGCTGCCCGAGAACGGCCAGCCGGGACGCGACGGTCGCCGCCCTGCGCAGTTGGCCGGAGTCGAGCCGGTAGGCGGCGGCGGACTCGATGAGGGCGTCGTCGGCGCAGGCGTGGGCGGCGGGCAGGCCGACCGTCCGGCCCGCGTCGGCGAGCGCGCGCCGCCACTGGCGCCCGGCGCCGTCGGGGCCGGGGGGCGGGGCGGTGACGGGCACCGGGCTCTCCGCCGTCCACAGCGGATCCCAGTTCTTCTTCCCGTACGCGATCAGGGGCGTGGAGCCGAGCGCCGCGCACAGGGAGCCGAGCACCCGGGCCCCCTCGGGGCGTTCGGGGGCGAGCGTTTCGAGCGGGCCGAGGATCACCCCGGCGCGGCCGAGACGGGCCTCGGTCGCCAGGGCCACTACGAGCGGGGCCGGTTCGGAGGCGGCGGCGAGCGCCGCGATGTCGAGGACCAGCGGGCGCCGGCCGACGGTGGCCAGCGCCTCGACCGCGAGGCCGCGCGGGTCGCCGCCCCGGTCGAGCAGGTGCACCAGGCCGCTGCCCGTGCCGAGGGCCGCCGCGATCCGGGAGACCTCGGGGCGCTCGTCCGGGTCCCCGGGGTGCACGGCCTCCTGGACGAGGCCGCGCAGCCGGCCGTCGGTCTCGTCGTCGCCGAGGAGATGCGCGGTGACCCGGTCCGGTACGCGCAGGGTGCGGGAGAGCAGCGGACGCTCGCCGTCCGCGATCTCCAGCAGTCCGCCCGCGACGAGCGGGGCGGACGGCGAGAAGCGGAAGCGGCCGGAGCCCGCTGCGGGCAGCCCGCAGAGTTCCAGGGCCAGGCCGATGGTGGGCCGGCGGCGGGTGAGGTCGTCGTTGAGGTAGCCGTAGAGCCGCTCGAACCGGGTGTCGATGTCCGGGGCCATGGCGACCAGCAGGAGTTCGACGTCCAGCGGGGCGAGACCGAAGCCTTCTGCCAGTCGGCCGAGCCGGCTCCCGGCCGGGGCGTCCGGCCAAGCCCCGTCCTCGTACGCCGGTACGGGCGTGAACGCGTCGCGGGTCTCAAGGATCCGTGCGGCGCCCTCGGGGGTGAGGTACTGCCCCCGGTAGGGGTCCTCGGGGTCCGGGTCGACGGCCCGGCGTGCCGCGACGGCCTCCCGGACCCGCTGCTCGACGCGGCCGAGCCGCTCCCAGAGTTCCTCGACGCCGGTCATGGGGCCGTGACCGTGGAGCTGTTGTGGTGCCAGGGTCATCGTGCGGCGTTCCCCCGCTTGCGCCGGCCGGGCGGCAACCGCCGTTCACGGGGCGCGGCGAAGCCCTGCCCGCCCGGGTCGGATGCTCCGTCGTAGCGCAGGCGCCGGCCGGGGCCGCCGTCGTCGCCGTCCAGGTGGGGTGCTGCCTTCATCACGAGTCCTTCGGTGACGGGCGGGCCCGCGGGGGTGCGTTCCCCGGCCAGTGGGGCGACGACCCGCAGGTCGATGGCGGCCTTCAGCTCGCCGCCGAGCGCGGACCAGACGTCCGAGGCCGACGGTCCGCCGGTTCCGGGCCCCGCCGCCTCCAGCTCCACGGTCAGGCCGAGTTCGGCGAGGCTTCCGGTGTGCATCCGGGCGGGCAGCACGTCGGAGCGGACGAGGGCTCTCAACACCTCGGAGAGCAGGCGGTGTTCGTCCTGCGGACGGTTGGTCCAGGCGGTGACCAGATAGGTCAGCTCGAACCAGCGCGGCGGGGTCCGCCAGCCGGTGACCACGCCCTCCTCGTCGTGCGTCTCGGCCGTGCCGGTGCGCCGCCTGCCCGCGTCCTCACGGATGCCGTGCAGGAAGACGCTGATGGTCGGTGCGTTGCGGCGCGCGGACCAGTCCTTCGTCGGGGCGTCGAAGACCAGGTCGACGCCGCTGTCCTCCAGACCGGCCTCGACCAGCAGCAGCCGCAGCCCCTCGTCGACTTCGTGGATCATCGGCGGATCACCTCGTCCGGCGGGGTGATGGTGCCGAGCACCACGAGGAAGTCGGTCTTCACGGGGCTGAAGCCGGGGCCCTTCGCGGTGATCGTGCGCGGCCCGGTCCGGTCCTTGGCCAGGATGAGGAGCTGGGCGATGAAGGTGCCGTCGCCCAGCGGCCGGGTCGGGGCCGCCGCCGCGGTGATCCCGGGCTTCCAGCTGAGGGTGACGGGCGCGCCGGGCGGGAAGTCCTTGCCCCGTACGGAGGTGACGAAGCCGGGCTTGCCGATGGCGGGCACCGCGATGATGCGGGGCTGGAGGATGCGCAGCGGGATCCGGGAGACGTTGTCGCGAAGGCCGGCGTCGGTGCCCGTGGTGGTGAGCTGTGCGGTGATCGTCGTCCGGAGGGCCTTGTCGGGCGACAGGACGACGCTGATGACCGTGGACGCGCCGGGCGCGAGGTCGGGGAGCGTGCAGGCGCCGCCGGCGCAGCCCGCGGGGAGCGGTCCGGCGGGGATGCCTCCGGGCAGTCCGAGCTTCAGCCGGAGTCCGGTGGCGAGCGCGTTCCTGCCGTTGCGCACGGTGTACGTCACCACGACCTTGCCGCCGACGTAGCCGGGGCTGGGCTGGGCCCGCACGGTGACGCCGGGTCCGGCCTCGGGCGCGGGCGGCGGCGGTGCGGGGGCCGGCGGCGGGGGCGGCGTGGTCGTCGTCGGCGGGGTGGGGGTGGGCGTCGTCGGGGTCGGGGTCGGCGTCGTGGGAGTGGGGGTCGGGGTGGGTGTGGGTGTGGGCGTCGGCGGCGGCGGCGGCACCTCCTCGACCGGGACGATCGTTCCGGTGGCGTTGTCCGTGGGGTTGGGGTCGAGGACGGCTCCGGTGACGGACCAGTTGATCCGCTGGTCGCCGGTGGTCACGCCGGTCAGCCGCGCCGTGATCGTCACGTCGGTCCCGGGCGGGACGATGCCGAGGTCGCATTGGGGCGTACCGGCGGCGCAGCTCCCGGCGTCGGTGGTCAACTCCTCCAGTCGTACGCCGGGCGGGGCGTCGACGGTGAGGAGGGTGCCGGGCGAGGGCGAGGGGCCGCGGTTGGTGACGGTGATCGGCACCTCGGTGGACGAGCCGACCTCCACCGGGTCCCCGGTGGGCGGTGCGGTCAGCGACAGGTCGACCGACTGCTGGTAGGCGGGCTCCTTCTGCCGTCCGTTGTGCGTGTTGTCCAGGGGGGCCACATCGCCGGAGCCGATGTCGAGTACGGAGAGCTGCTCCATGGAGTTCGCCGGGAACGCGCGGCGCGAGGTGAACAGGAGCTTGCCGCCGTCCGGGGACCAGGCCACGTCACGGGGCTGGTGGGGGCCGGTCACGGAGGTGTCGGGGATCGGCAGGTCGCAGCCGTCGGGGTTGTCCTTCTGGACGGAGGGCAGCACGACCCGGCAGCCGCCGCCGCGCAGGGGTTTGATGAGCACCCCGGCCTGATGGTTGGACCGGCCGCCGCCGTCCTTGCGGTTGAAGGCCACCTTCGTGCCGTCCGGCGAGAACGCGGGGCTGTCGTCGATGACGTCGCAGTCGCCGGGGCAGATGGTGGCGCTCAGGTCCCGCTGCCGGTCGAGGTTCGCGACCGGCACGACCCAGATGTGCTTGTTGCCGCCGTTTCCGTTGATGACCTGGCTGCGGGTGAAGGCGAGGTTGAGGCCGTCGGAGGACCAGGTCGGCTGGGCGTCGTCGCCCGTCTGCTGTCCCTCGGGCGGCCGGACCTCGTCGAGGATCGCGCCGGTGGCGACGTCGGCGATGAGGATGCGGCTCGGACCCGCGTCGTCCCCGACGCCGCCCGGCGAGGTCCGGGTGAACGCGAGCTTGGTGCCGTCCGGCGAGAAGGTGGGGTCGGTGTCCCAGTCCTCGGGGCCGCGCCCGTCGAGCTGTAGCACCTCCGCGTTCGTGCCGTCGGCGTCGGCCATCCAGATCCGTTCGATCCGCCCGGCGGCGCCGTCCTCGAAGCGGGTGACGACGATGTGCCGGCCATTGGGCGTGTAGTTCTGCCGCTCGTGCCACGGGTCGTACCCGGGCCCCGGCCGGAACAGGGGGTTCCTGGTGTGGTCGGTGTTCGTGCGGGCCTCAGGGTCCTCCTTCAGGATGGTGAGGCCCAGGTCGCGGGGGTCGGAGCCGTCCTGCCGGACGTCCTGGAGCGTCACGATCTGCGCGGCGGCCAGCAGCTCGTCCGGCTTCTTGACGGTCTCGGGGTCCGGGGTGATCCGGGGGACGACGACGGTCCCGGCCGGGGCGAACCAGGTGGGCGGGCCCACCTGGCGGTTCTCGTTGACCAGTTGCTTCGGCGGCTCGTCCTGGAACGCGGTCACCCGGTAGACGTGGTCGAAGTCGTCGCAGCCGCAGGTGTGGTACGGGCTGAGGAAGACGATGTCGTCGCCGTCGGGCAGCCAGGAGGCCGAGCGGGTGCCCCACTCGGCATGCGCGCCGGCCAGCAGCGGGCGGTCGGTCCCCAGGCCCTGGGTGGCCCGCAGTTCGGTGCCGTCGTCGACGTTCGGGTCGGGGTTCGTGGTGAGGGTGTACGCGACGAGGCCCCGGCGGGCGTCGTCGTCCACCGGGTTCCAGGACGGCTCGGTGGCGTCGCCCGCCGGTCCGTCGCTGATCCGGGTCCGGGGGCCGCCGGCGACGGCCTGCTCGAATATCTGCCATCCCCGCAGGGTGTCGCCGTCGCAGGCGTACGCGATCCGCGTGCCGTCCGGGGACCAGGTCGGGGACTCCTCGTTGTCCGGGGTGTCGCTGAGCCGGCGCAGGTCCGAGCCGTCGACACCGATCGACCACAGGTCGCGCTGGACCGTGCCGCCGGGTCCGGGCTCCGCCGAGTCGAAGACGACGGTCCGGCCGTCCGGGGAGAGTTCGGGGTGGGCCGCGTCCTTGTCGGTGGTGAGCCTGCGCACCGATCCGTCGGCGTCGCGGACGTACAGCTGGGGCCGGGCGCTGTCCCGCAGGCTGGTGAAGACCAGGACGTCGCCGCGGGCGGAGGGGTCCTGGTCGTAGTGGGTGGGGCCGTCGCCGAACAGCGGGTCGGTGGTGTCCTCGCCGTTGGCCTGCCCCAGGCTGCGGTGTTCGGTGCCGGCGAAGGCGACGCGCCCCGCCTGGAGCGGTTCGGCGTCCGCCACGGCGGCGACGGCCTCGGCGGCCCCGTGGGGGGCGGCGGCCGAGCCGACCAGCAGCAGCGGTGCCAACAGCACCACCGCACCGGTCAGTCGGCCCAGCCGGGAATGCTTTGCCGGGCCAGCAGTGCCGGTCACGGCCCACCTCACAGTCTGTCGATGACTCTCCACCGGCCAGCTTCGCCTCCGCGCGGGGGCGAAGGACAGGCCGCGAGTACCCGGGACGGGGGAAGGGATCGCTGCCCTTTGCGGCGGCGGGCGCCCCGGTGTCCGGGGCACCGCCCCGATGGGAGGGCCTCGGCAGGGCGCCGGGCGGGCCGCACAACGGCTCCGCCGGCCGACGGAGGTCCGTCAGGCCGGCGGCGGTGGCGCTGCTCGGGTGGGCGGGGGCGTCAGAGGTCGCCCTGGAGGTAGGAACGGGCCGCGGCCATCACGTCCTTGAAGTGCCCGTCGGCGATGGCCTGCAGGGGCGACTCGTCCTCCAGCTGGGGGTTCATCCCGATCATCCAGGCGCGGGCGGTGTGAGGGTTCTCGCCCTCCTCGATGAGCTTGAAGATCTGGTAGGCGGTGCGCAGGCGCACTTCGGCCTCGTAGCGCGGGGCGTTGAGCGCCTTGCACCACTTGCCGACCTGCTTGGCGTCCTCGATGCCGGCGACGTGCGCGGTGACGCGCTGGCTGAAGTTGTCCTGCAAAAAGCGCGCGATGTCCGCGATGGTCCTCTCCGTCGTGTCCCGGTGTGCGCGGGCCTCGGCGGCGGTCTCTCGCATGGTCTGCATGGTCTCCTCGTTTCCTCTCGCTCGCTGTGAGGCGTCAGCCGAGGATGCGTGCGCCGGAGGCGCGATGACGGGAAGGGGCCGCGTGGCGCTGCCGTTCGTCAGGCAGGGGCGACGGGGTCCGCGATATGCGCGGGGTTCCCGTGATCGCTTCGGGCGCATCTTCGGGCCGGAGGAGGTGACCGGTGTGGTGGGACGTAGGGATCGCCCCGCATCCGCGGTCGGGCGCGGCGATCGGCAGGCGTAAGTGGCCGGCAGTCTGGGTCAACACGGCTTCCCCCCTCTGATACTGAGGAAAGGGTACCCGTTTACCTGTCACTTACTCCATAGTTTTCCCACCTGGAAAGAGTGGTAAATCCCTCCTCCTTTTACTGCGCACTCCTCTGAGCTGCGTGTTTCCGAAAAGCCTTCATGTTGTTGGAGCACCCGTGCGAAGGAGTGCCCCGAGCGGAACACCGGATCGGGGGACATGGAGCACCGCCAGTCGGCCCCACCGGGGCGCGGATCACCGGACGGTGAGGCCGTACTCCCGGGCCACTTCCTTCAGTTCGACGGATTCGGCGAGGATCGGGCGGCGTTCGGCCTCGACGTACTCGGTGCCGCTGAGAACGGCCCAGCAGCGGCGTCCGCCGTACCCCGACCGGTAGGCGATGCCCTGGGCCAGCCGGTGTCCTTCGGCGTTGCGCTGGGCCACGGTCCAGGCGGCGATCTGCCGGGCGACCCGGCGGTCCCGTCCGTGGATGTGTTCCTCGCTCAGCGGGCCTTCGATGCCCCACGCCTCGAACTCGTGCCGCAGTTCCCTGCGGAGCACTTCACGGGTGGCGTCCGCGTCGACGTCCAGGAACCGGGCGTCGGGCGCCAGCTTCAGCCGGACGAGGATGTGGGTGTCGCGCCAGCTGGACGCGAGATGGCCGAGCTTCATCCGGCCGGCCGCCACGGGCTCGTCGGCGAGGAGTTCGCGCATCTTCGGCTGGACCCGGAAATGGGCCAGGGCCTCCGCGTAGCAGCCGGCCTGTTCGGACGCGCAGTAGAGCATGCCGTAGGTGAAGAGGCTGAAGCGGCCCGCCGACGATCCCTCGATGGTCTCGGGTTCGATCCGGTTGAACTTCAGCGGATCGGTCGACTTTCCGAGCCGCCAGACGCCCCGGTCCGGGGGGAGCGCGAGCGCGACCGGAGGAACGGCGTCCGGGTCTAAGACAGCGGTCATGAGTCCTCGATGGCGATAGCGGTGAAGGCGTGCCCGTGTGGTCCCGGCTCGCGGCTGATCATTGTGGCGTACGCACCCCGCGCTTGTCGGCCCGTCATGCCCCGTCGGCGGGCGCATCGGCGGAGCACGTCGGCGCGCGGACGGCGCACATGGGCGTCACGGACGGTCGGGCCGGAGACGGTCGTGGTGGACACGGAAGATCATGGTTCCCGCCTCTCCGGTCGCTAGGAGCACGGTGGACGGCTCCCCTTCCGGCTGCGGGGCCGTGCGGAGGGCGCTGACGGCGTGGCCCGTGACGATCTGCAGGAGCAGCCGGTCGGCGACCGCGTCCCACAGGTGGATGCCGGTGGCCCCGGCGGCGGCGAAGACCACGCGCCCGCCGTGGACCCGGAAGGCGGTCACGGCGTTCAGTTCCCCGTCGCCGGGGGCGAATTCGGCGAGGTGGCCGGAGGCCGCGTCGGGGTCCCAGAGCCTGAGCGTGCCGTTCTGCCCGGCGGTGACCATCCGGAGTCCGGCCCCGCCCCGCGGGCGGGCGAAGGCCACGTCGTTGACGATGTTCTGGCCGCACCGGATCGTCGGACCGCGCTGGGCGAGGGCGGCGACGTCCCAGACGCGGAGGTTTCCGTCACTGCCGCCGGACGCGAGGAGGACGCCGTCGTCGGTACGGGTGGAGGCCAGGCAGCGGACGCTGAACCGGTGGTCGTCGAAGACGGCCACACCGCGGTGCCGGTCCAGGTCCCACAGCCGTACGGTTCCGTCCGCGCTGCCGCTGGCCAGCAGGGCCGGACCGTCGCCGCCGGGCAGCGCGAGCAGGGTGAGCGCGGGTGAGTGGTGCCCGCGCAGCCGCGGCGGCGGCGTGCGGTCGTCGCCGGGGCCGAGGGTGTGGAGCGCGATGCTGTTGTCGCTGAGAGCGGCGGCCAGCATCAGGCGGTGGTGCGGACGGGCCCAGGCGAGGGCGGTGACCGGCTCGTCGTCGATGACGGGCCGCTTCTCGCCGGTGCCGATGTCGCGGACGAGCGTGGTGGTGCCCTCGGTCGCCGCGAGGAGATGCGCGGGTCCGGGTGACAGCGCGCTGGCGGTGACGCGGTTCCACCTGGCCCGCCCGTGGAGGAACGTGGCGCCGGCCAAGGGCCAGTTGCGGATCGTGCGATCGGATCCGGCGGTGATCAGGCGGGCTCCGGAGCGTTCGGGCAGGGCGGTGAGGGCGGTGACCGCCTCGGCGTGCGCTTGCAGGGGCTCACCGACGGGTTCCAGGCTCTCGGGCCGCCAGAGGCGGACGGTGCCGTCGGCGCCACCGGAGGCGAGGGTCTCGCGGCCCTCGACGGTGACGACGGCCAGGGAGGTGACCGCGCCGACCGTCGTGGCCCGGACCGAGCGCGTACGGGGGGTGGAACCGGCGCTGTGCACGGAGAGGTTGCCGTCGGCGTCGCCCACCGCGTAACTCCCGGGCTCCGCCAGTGCGACCAGGGTGCGGACGGGCGCGGGATGACGGGAGCGGATCCGGGTGGCGCCGCCGTCGAAGTCGGCGACGGTGTCGTGCCGGGCGATGAGCAGCGGTCCGCCGTCCGGCCGTGTCGTGCCGCTCAGGAGGGCCGCCGCGGGGGCCGGCGAGGGCAGCGGGACGTCGGCCCGGTGCAGGGTCGCCGTGTTGAACGCGGCGAGGTGGCCGTCGCTCCAGGCGGCGAGGAGGACGGGGGCCCCGGCCTGCGGCCGGTGGAGCGTGAGCGAGGTGACCCAGGCCCCGGCGCGTCGCGCGACCGGACCGATCGGGCGGCCGCGGGAGGCGTCGAGTATCGCGACGGCGCCGTCGGTGCTTCCGGTGGCGACGATCCCCTCGGGCAGGGTCAACAGGTGGGCGACGGCCCCTTCGTGCAGGGTGATCGGCGGCGCGGACGCGGAGCCGTCGCGCCTCAGGACGCGTACGACGCCGTGGTCGTCCCCGGTGACCAGCAGGGCCTGGTGGGGCGCCCGTCGGCGCGGGAGGGTCGACGTCAGGGAGACGACGTCGGCGTCGTTGAGCGCCCACACGTTGTCCGGGCTCGCGCAGTCGCTCCACAGCGGCGTGACGGGCGAGCGGTCGAACGGCGTCTTCGGGGTGCCCGGCCGGGGCGACGGCGTGTCCCGTGACATCGCGGCGTGGTGCGCCAGGTGCAGGCTGGTCAGCCGGGACAGCGGGCTGAGATCACGGGAGTAGGGCTCCAGAGTGGCCCAGGCCTGGAGCCACTGCTGCTGGGCCGGCCGGTCCCCCTCTCCCGCCAGCAGGCGGCCGAGCCCGGAACTCGACTCCCAGGGCAGCAGGGCGGGCGGCACGTGGGTGTCGTCCAGGACGCGGCCCTGCGCGGCGTGCTGGGCCAGGTGCCGCCGCAGATAGGGGTGGGGCGGGATGCTGGGGTCGTCGGGGACGAGTTCGGCGAGGGCGGCGGCCAGTCGGCGGTGGATCTCCGCGTGCCGGTCGCCGCCGGCGGGCCCGCTCATGCCGCCCCGCCCCGGTCGAGCCAGTCCGTGCCGACGTCGCGCAGGGCCTCGGCCAGTGTTTCGTGGGCGGGCCGGTAGACCCGCCGGTCGTCCTCGTGGTCGTGGGCCAGATAGCCGTTGAGCCGGCTCTTGAGCAGCTTCGCGATCATCGCGTCCCAGTCCGCCAGGGGCCGGCCGAGCAGCACCCGGGCCATCTGCGGCCAGATGGTGGACCAGGGGATGCCCGCGCCCCCGGCGAAGGCGGACGCGCGCAGCAGGGCGAGCGCCACCTCGGAGGGGAGCCCGTCGCCCTCGACCAGCACGAGGTCGCGCTTGAGGAGTCCTTCCGTGCCGTTGTTCAGCATCCGCTGCCACTCCGGCTGCCGGGCGACGGCGGCGGGGTCCTCGGCGGAGCGGAGCTGTTCCCCGGCGATGCGCGCGTCGATGAAGGAGGGCCAGACGACGGGTGCGACCAGCCGGGCCGCCTCCTCGGCCGACTCGCGGTGCCCGCCGCCCTCGCAGATGAGGGCGTGCAGATACGCGGCGATGTCCTTCTCGCTGGCCTCGTCGTCCGTACGCTGCTCCTCGGCCGTCGGGAAGAAGGCCTTCAGCGCTTCGTTGTGTCCCTGCTCCTCCTCGGGCAGTTCCCCGGACGGTTCGCTGAGCGGGCGGCTGGAACGCACTCCGATCAGCAGCCGCAGGCCGGGTTCCGGGGCGGCGAACGGCTCGCCGTCGAGCCGCGGTACGGGGACCTGGTCCAGCCGCGGCGCGCAGAACTCGTTGAGCGGCGCCAGCACGTCCTCGATGATGCGCTGCCGTTCGTCCGCCTCGTCGAGACCGTCGATGACGAGGGTGACCGCTTCCTCGCGGCCCCGGAGCGCGGCGAGGATCTGCTGGGCCGCCTCGACGACCGGGTCCTCGGTCGACCGGATCCGCCGGGGCGTCTCCCCCAGGGCTTCGAGGATGTCGTGGGCCAGCTGCGCCGCGCCCCGGTGCCGGGCCAGGACCGCCCCGGTGATGGATTCGGCCGCGGGGACGGTGTCGGGCGCGGACAGGTCGAGCGCCGTCTTGCAGAGGGGGTCGTCGCGGAACGCGGGGTCGCTCAGGACGACGGCCCGGGCGAGCACGGCGGACTTGCCGCTGCCCGCGCTGCCGGTGACGAGCAGGACCCCGCGGGTGCGGGCCGGGCTGAGGAAGGCCGCGATGCTGCGGTTGAGGTCCTCACGGCCCCGGAAGTACCAGCCGGGGTCCTGGTCCTGGGTGCGGCCCGTGGCCCGGTCGAGCCAGTAGTCGCCGGCCGGTGTGCCCGCGTGCCGCCCGTCCGCGCCGGTCAGTTCGCGCACCCGGCGGTATCCGGGGTTGGGGATGCAGGGGGTGGGGGCGAGGACGCCGCTGCCGTCGACCACCCGGTGGAGCCGGTGCTTCTTGCGGTCCGCCGGGTCCAGGCCCCGTTCGAACTCCGACATGAGGTCGACGACGCGGAGGTGGGGGGTGGTGATGCCCGCGGTGGTGCGGAGCCGTTCGAACGCGTCGCGCAGCAGCGTGGAGAACCGCCTGACCTGGACGGGCCGGTCGTGTCCGCAGGTGACGAGGACGTCGAGCTGGCAGCTGTTGCGCCGGTCGGCGCGGATGTCCTCGACCAGTTCGTCGATCTCGCCGCTGATCTTTCCGGCGTAACAGGTGTTGACGATGACCAGGACGTTCCTGGCGTGGGAGTCGAGTGCCGCGGTGATGAGGTCCGTGGTGCGGATGGAGGTGTTGAGGTGGCGTCCCTTCTCGGAGTCGGGCAGCTCCAGGAAGTGTGTCCGGGAGCCCGCCACGCCGTGGCCGGTGATGAACAGGACCAGCGCCTCGCCCGTCATCTCCCGTACCCGGTGCTCGCGGAGGAAGTCCTCGACGTGCGCGCGTTCGGTCACGGTCGGGGCGGGGATCTGGTGGAACCCGGCGGAGGCGACCGGCGAGGACCACCACTCGGCGACGACGTCCAGCTGTTCGTCGATGCCCGCGGTGAAGCTCTCGTCGCCGTCGCCGTAGTCGCGTACGGCCAGCGTGAGCAGGGTCCGCTCCGCCCCGTTCTGCTCGGCGGCCTGATTCCGCCCTAACTCCCCCACCGTGTTACGCATCTCTCTAGTCTTCCAGGCATGACGAAGCCGCCGCAGACGAATCCGGGCCGCAGTCCCGGCAGCACCCCCCGTCTTCTTCCGGAGGTGACTCCGGCCGTCACGCACGACGCGGTCGTGATCGTGCCCGGCATCATGGGGAGCGAGCTGTACGACACCGTCACCGGGAAGGTGCTCTGGGGGCTGGCGCATCCGCAGTGGCTCGCCAAGGCCTGGCTGACCCGGGACGGTCTCGCCCCGCTGCATCTGACGGCGGAGGAGAAGGCCGGGGAGTACGGGCGGATCCAGCCGCGCAGGCTCCTGCGGACCCCGGTGTGGATTCCGTTCGTACGGGGCATCGAGCCGTACCACAAGCTGACCCGGGCGATCGAGGAGACCGTCGCCCATCCCGACGCGGTGCTGCCGTTCCCCTATGACTGGCGGCTGCCGGTCGAGGTCAACGCCCGGCTCCTCGCGGCACAGGCGCGCAAGCATCTGGAGCGGTGGCGCGGGCACCGGGCCCACACCGCGGCCCGCCGCCGGGCGCTCGACGAGCGCGAGGGGCGCCTCGTCTTCGTCGCCCACTCCATGGGCGGGCTCGTCACGCATGCGGCGCTCACTCTGGGCTTCGACGACGACCTGGCGGCCGACACCCGGGGAGTCATGACGCTGGGGACGCCGTTCAGGGGCTCCGTGGTCGCGGCGAACATCCTCAACGCGGCGCAGGGCGCGCCGCTGCCGCTGCCGCACCGCAGGCTCGCTGCCCTGGCCGCCGCGATGCCGGGCGTCCATGACCTGCTGCCCCGGTTCGTCTGCCTGGAGGAGGGCGCCGGGGCGCGCCGGCTCACCCCGTCGGACGTCGGCGCGCTCGGCGGTGACGAGGAACTCGCCAAGACGTCCGGGGAGTTCTTCGACCGGCTGGCCGGGCACGAGCTGCCCCGCCACCGGCCGGTCGCCGGAGTGCACCAGGACACGGTGCAGTCCCTCCGGCTGGAGAACGGCGAGGTCCTGGCGTCCGAGTACTGCTTCCGCACCCACCGCAACGGTGAGTTGAGGCGTGACGGGAACGGGGTGGCTCTCCGCTTCGGCGCCCGGGGGGACGGTACGGTCCACCGGGATTCGGCCTCCGTGAAGGGCGGGGCGGTCCCGATCGCGCTCCAGCACGGTGCGCTGGCGAGCGGCCGGGCGGCCCGGCACGCGGTCGTCGACTTCCTCCTGGAGGAGGACGACCTCGGCCCGGACCAGGCCGACGAGGGCGTCGGCCTGACGGTCCCGGACTACGTGACGCCGGGGGCGGCCTGGTCGCTCCGGATCACCGGGACCGACGACCCGTCCGGGATCGACTGCACGGTGGCCTCGGTCGACGGGTCCGTCCGCCGCCGGGCCCGTCCGTACGCGGAGGACGGCGACGCGCTGACGGCCGACGTGGAACTCCCCGAGGCCGGGCTGTACCGCGTCGTGGTGGAGGCCGACCGGCTGCCCTCGCCGCTGACGCAGCTGGTGTTCGCGGGCCCCGACGGCACACGGCCGCCGGAGCGCTGACAGGGGCCGGGCCGGCCCCGCGGGTCGGGGCCGCGCGGGGGCGGGGCGGCCAGAGGGAGGGGCGTCCGGGGGAGGGGCGGCCGCCTTCCCGCCCGACGCGGGGCTTCCCGGCCCGGACGGGGGGCGACGGGTCCGGACGGGGGCGACGGGCCCGGCCCTCAGATCAGCCCGTGTCGCATCGCGTAGCCCACCGCGTGGGCGCGGTTGCGCAGTTCGAGCCGGGTCGCGACCTCGTGCAGCACGTTCTTGACGGTGCGTTCGGAGTACGAGGTCTTCTGCGCGATCTCCGCGGTGTCGCAGCCCTCCGAGACCAGCCGGATCATCTCCGCCTCGCGCACGGTGAGGGTGGAGAGCGTGAGCCCCCGGGGGTCGAGCACCGTCCGCTGGAGGGAGCTGACGTGGTCGAGGAGTTTGCCGAGCAGA
This sequence comes from Streptomyces sp. NPDC102283, assembly GCF_044766265.1. Lineage (NCBI taxonomy): Bacteria > Bacillati > Actinomycetota > Actinomycetes > Kitasatosporales > Streptomycetaceae > Streptomyces > Streptomyces sp. NPDC102283. The sequence continues at coordinate 212,977 of NZ_JBIWLQ010000010.1, read as the reverse complement.
TCGCCCGGCAGGACGCCTTCGCCGTTGGCCATCGCCCGCACCAGGTGGACGAGCCGGTCCTGGTCGGCCTCACCGCGCCGGAGGACGGCGGCGACCCCGCACTCGATCATCGTCTGGAGGGCGCCCGACTCGAAGAACCCGACGACCAGCCCGGTGCGGGTGGAGGTATTGCGCTGGAGGCGGTGCAGGAGCTGGACGGTGGGATCGTCCACCATGTCCACCACGACCAGGGAGACCTGTGCCCGGTCCGCCTCGGCCTCCGGCAGCAGTTCTATCTCGGGCCGCACGCGCAGTTGGTGGATCATGCCGGTCTGCAGGATCAGGTCCTCCGCGTACACCGCCACGGAGACCCTGCCTCCGGGCGCTCCCCCGGAGCCGGCCGTACGGCGGTGCGCCGCGTCGGGCCTGCGGTAGTGCCCGCGCGTCGCCGTGCCGCTCGCCGTGCTGTTCGTCGTGTCCGTGATCGTCGTCATCGTTCCGTGCCCGTCTTCCTCAGGTACTTCAGCCCGATATGCCTGCTGGTGCTCGTGTCGCCCCCACCGTTCGGCGCGCAGGGCGCGCGGGCCCGCGGAGGGGGCAGGGGGACACCGTGCCGGGGGGCCCGCGGGGCACCACCCCTGCCCGCTCTTTGCCCTCGCGTCTCTGCTGCCGGGTGGTGCGGGCGGCCTACCGTCGCAGAGTGACCACATCTGCCGAACTCGAAAGCCCCACGGTGACGGTGTCGCCTGGCGGTACCGCGACGACCACCCTGACCGTGCGCAACGACGGCGACATCGTCGAGGCCTACACCCTCGAAGTGGTCGGCGACTGCGCTGCCTGGAGCACCGTCGAGCCGGCACGTGTGTCGCTGTACCCGGGCACCTCCGAGACGGTGACCCTGAAGTTCGCCCCGCCGCGCTCCCACGAGGTCCGGGCGGGCGAAACCCCCCTGGCCGTACGGGTTCTGCCCGTGGAGCGGCCCGAGTCGGTGGTGGTCCCCGAGGGCACGGTGACCGTGGAGCCCTTCCACGAGCTCCGCACGGAGCTGGAACCGCGCCGCCGCCGGGGCTGGCTGGGTGCCCGCTTCGGCGCCGCGGTGCAGAACCGGGGGAACACCCCGGTCGATGTGGCCCTCGCGGGCAGGCAGGCGGGGGAGGATCTGCGGCTGGCCTTCACGCCGGACCGGAAGCGGCTGGAGCCCGGGGAGTCGGCGGAGGTCCGGCTGAAGGTCCGGGCCCTGAAGCTGATCTGGTTCGGCGAGCCCGTCACCTGGCCGTTCGAGGTCCGGGCGACCGAGGGCGCCGAGGGGGAGGCCGAGGACGAGCAGCCCGGTGGCCCCGAGCCGCTGCCCGGGGAGTTCGCCCAGATACCGGTGCTTCCCAAGTGGCTGCTGATCGTGCTGGCGGCGCTGCTGGCCCTGCTGCTCGCGTGGTTCGCCCTGGTGCGGCCCGCGGTGAAGAGTACGGCCGAGCAGGCGGGAACGAAGGCCGCGCAGAAGGAGAACGAGCGGGGCAAGGAGCAGGGGTCGACGCCGCCCGGCAGCGCGGAGAACCCGGCAGGAGGCCAGGGAGAGGGCGCCGGTCCGGATGGGACGGGCCCCGGTACGGGCGGGTCCGGACCGGGCGGCTCCGGACCGGGCGGCTCCGGCGGAGGCGGGGGCTCCGGCGGGAGCGGTCCCGGTGGCGGTGCACAGCACTCCAGGACCATCGACGTGAAGACCGCGGCGGGAAGCTCGAAGGAGGGCGTCTACAAGGTTCCGGCCGGGAAGGTGTTCGGCGTCACCGACATCGTGGTGGCGAACTTCCAGGGGGACGAGGGCATCGTGACGATCTCCTTCGGAGAGAACAAGATCACGACGATCGCGCTGGAAACCTTCCGCAACCAGGACTATCACTGGGTCACCCCCATTCAGGTTCCGGAGAACGCCACCGTCACCGCTTCCGTCACCTGTGCCAAGCCCGGCACTCCGGCCACCGGTACGCAGGCTTCCGGGTGCCATCAGGTTCTGAATGTCAGCGGCGAACTGAGCGATCTCGCACGATAGAAACAGCGACGCCGAGCGTTCTGCTTCGCCTGTCGACGAGACAACAGCAGAAACCCGGTCGAGAGGAAACCCGGCGTGCCGGGCCGTGGCGGATTCGCCCTCCCGGATACACCAGAGGTCTCGACCAGTTCGGTCGTCCGCGGCGGCGGCAGCACCGGAACAATATCCGCATCCGGTGGCCGCGGGCACGAACGTGCCTGTTCAGAAACGGTCCTGACGGTCTGCCGACGATCGGTGCCTGCCCGTTCGGAACTTCCCCGCGCCCGCTTCCTCCTTCCGTACCGGGCCGAATCCGCATACCTTCTCGGCGCATTCTGGCCGAATCGCGTCACCTCGGAGCGTTTCCCCGGTGGCCCCGGACGGCGGTCGACCTTCCGGGGTTTACCGGGAAAAAAGAGATACCAAACACATCAGGTCCCTGGCGCGGCGCCCTCCCTTTCCACCAATCCCCCGTCAGGGCCGGCGGCATCGGGCCGTTCCGTAACACGCTGTTCCCGTTCTCTTCATGTCGCGCGGGGAATGCGTGCCCGCTCCGCGAATACGGCGACCGTTCGGGCCGGCCCGCCAAGGGCAGCGTTACCCGGCGTACGAGGGCCCGGAAAGGCAGCCTCATTGCCCTGTGTCCAGGACTCTGGGGCCTACTCCCCGCCCGGCCGGACGGTCGAGACTGGCCAGTGATCGAGTGACCATCCAGAAGGAGCGAGCATGCCGTCGTACCTCACCCCCGGTGTTTACGTGGAGGAGGTGCAGTCCGGAGCACGGCCCATCGAGGGTGTCGGCACCGCGGTCGCAGCCTTCGTCGGCTTCGCAGGGACGGGCCCCTTCCATCAGCCGACGCTGGTGACCAACTGGGACCAGTACGTGCAGACGTTCGGCGCGTTCACCGCCGACACCTATCTGGCGCACGCCGTATACGGCTTCTTCGCCAACGGCGGCGGCGCGGCCTACATCGTGCGCATCGGCGGCCCCGCGGAGGGCACGGCCCAGGGCGCGGTCGCCCAGGCCCCCGCTCCCGTCGCGCTCGGCGGGTTCCTCGTCTCCGCCAGGCCCGGCACGGGCGCCGACCTCTCCGTGGAGATCACCGACGCCGAGGGCGAGAACCCCCCGGAGGACCGCTTCCGGCTGCTGGTGCGCCAGGCCGGCAAGGCCGTGGAGACCTATGACGTCTCCACCCGCAAGAACGTCAAGGGCTATCTGGTCACCCAGGCCCGCGACTCCAGGTTCGTCCAGGTCACCGAGCAGCCCGGCACGGCCCAGAGCCGCCCCGAGAAGCAGACCGTCGCTCTCGCCCCCGCCGCCGCGGGCGCCCCGGGCTCCGGTGTGGCACGGCTCGACGCCTCGGAGTACGTGGGTGACGCCTCCGCGCGTACCGGGTTCTCCGGCCTCGAAGCGATCGACGAGATCACGATGGTCGCCGTCCCGGACCTGATGAGCGCCTTCCAGCGCGGCGACATCGACGCCGAGGGCGTCAAGACCGTGCAGTTGGCGGTCATCTCGCACTGCGAGCAGATGGGCGACCGGGTCGCCGTCCTCGACACCCCGCCGGGCATGAACGCCCAGCGGGTGCGCACCTGGCGCAACGAGGACGCCGGTTACGACTCGCGCTACGCGGCCCTCTACTACCCGTGGGTCAAGGTCTTCGACCCGGCGAGCGGCCGCAACTCCCTGGTCCCGCCGAGCGGTCACGTGGCCGGTGTCTGGGCGCGCAGCGACAATGAGCGCGGTGTCCACAAAGCCCCCGCCAACGAGGTCATCCGCGGCGCGGTCGACCTGGAGATCCGCCTCAGCAAGGGCGAGCAGGACCTCCTCAACCCGATCGGCGTGAACTGCGTACGCGCCTTCCCGGGCCGCGGCATCCGCATCTGGGGCGCGCGCACCCTCTCGTCCGACCCGGCCTGGCGCTACCTCAACGTGCGCCGCCTCTTCAACTACCTGGAGGAGTCGATCCTCCTGGGCACGCAGTGGGTGGTGTTCGAGCCGAACGACGACCGCCTCTGGTCGAGCATCCGGCGCAACGTCACCGCCTTCCTCACCGAGGAGTGGCGCCGGGGCGCGCTGTTCGGCCGCACGGCCGAGGAGGCGTTCTACGTCCGGTGCGACCGGAGCAACAACCCGCAGGAGTCGATCGACCTCGGTCAGGTCGTCTGCGAGATCGGGGTGGCCCCGGTGAAGCCCGCGGAGTTCGTGATCTTCCGCCTCTCGCAGTTCTCCGACAGCACCAGCCTCGTCGACGAGTGACCCTCGCGGTCCTCGGCGCACCCCTTAACCTCCCTTCCGACAAGAACAGGTGACACAAAGTCATGGCAGAGGGCGACGCTCTTTCCACCCACGTCTTCGGCGTACAGCTCGGCGGCTATCTCGTGGAGTCCATCCAGGAGATCAGCGGCATGACCGTCGAGGAAGAAGTCGTCGAGGTCCGTCAGGTGACCGCCGAGGGCAAGCAGATCATCCGCAAGCAGCCGGGCGCCCGGCAGGCGGGCGAGGTGACGATCACCCGCGGGCTCGACCAGAGCAGCGAGTTCACCACCTGGATCAAGGAGACCCTCAACAACGGGGCCGTCGACACCGCGCGACAGAACCTCACGATCGAGATCAAGGACTCGACCGGTGAGACCGTCCGCCGCATCCAGCTGATGCAGGGCTGGGCCTCCAAGTGGGAGGGCCCCTCCCTCAAGGCCGGCGAGTCCAGCGCGGCGACCGAGACGGTGACCATCACCTTCGAGGAGATCGTGGTCGAATGAGGCGCCGGACCGTTACGCCGGGCAGCGGCCTCGAAGAGGTCCTGGACAATCTCGCCGCGGCGCCCGCCGCACGCGAGGAGGCCTCCGCGCCCGCGCCCGCCCGCCCCCGGGAACGGGAACGGGAGACACTGCAGACGGAGTTCGCCTTCGAGCTGCCGCGCGGGTACGTCGACGACGAGGGCCACGTGCACCGCAGTGGCACCATGCGGCTCGCGACCGCCCGGGACGAGCTGCGCCCGCAGATCGACCTGCGGGTGAAGGAGAACCCGGCGTATCTGTCCGTGGTGCTGCTGAGCCAGGTGATCACCCAGCTCGGCACGGTCACGGATGTGCACGCCGGGATCGTCGAGCGGATGTACGCGACCGACGTGGCGTTCCTCCAGGACTTCTACCGCCGGATCAACAGCGAGGGCCACACGCATGCCGCGGTGACCTGCCCGCTGTGCCACGGGTCGTTCGAGGTGGACCTCTCGGGTGGGCGCCTGGGGGAATCGTGACGTACGCGCTTCCCCGGCTGCGGGAGGAGATCGCGTACGTCGCCTACCACTTCCATTGGCAGCGTGAGGACATTCTCGACCTCACCCACGGCGAGCGTCAGCAGTGGGTGCGGGAGATAGCGCGGATCAACACCCGCGTCAACGAAGGCGGGTGATCGTGTGGGGCTCGGGGACTGGCTGCGCCGGGCGGACCGGCAGCGCTCCGGCGCACCCTCGCGGGAGGGCGGCGGGCACGCCGACGTGTCGGCCGTACCCGCTCCCGTCCCGGACTCCGGCCCTGCTTCCGCAGCCGGTTCCGACCCCGACGCCGGTTCCGGGTTCGGCTCCGACTCCGGCTCCGGTTCCTCGGCGGCTTCCGGCGGGGACGGCGGCGGCTGGGACGGCGGCTGGCGGCGGGTGGCCCCGCCGTCGGTGACCGTCGCCCGGTCCTCGATCGGTGTGAGCGACGGGCTGCGGTTCCGCTCGCGGCTGGCCTCCTGGCAGAACCCGGCGCTCGGCGGTGAACTCGGCCACTCCGTCCTGCCCTCCGCCCCGGTCGGCCTCATCCACGGCGTCACCCGCCCGGGCGGCGCACGGTCCGCCTCCCCCGGCGGACCACTGCTGCTGCGTGCGGTCCGGCCTGCGGACGCCGACGAACCCGCCGGTCCCGCGACGGACCTGCCGTCCGCCTCGGCGAACCGGACGGCGGGCAGGGACGGCAGGACGAACGGCGGTACGGGAAAGGGGAGGCCGAGCCCTGGATCGCCGCCGGTCCAGCGGTCGGGCGCGGCGCGTGCCCCGGCCCCGGCCACATCCACCGCGAACCGCTCGTCTTCGGTCAAGCCGGGTGCGTCGGGCGGATCGAGTGCGTCCGGCGGATCGAGTGTGTCGGGCGGATCGGGTGCGTCGGGATCAGCCGTCCCGTCCGGCTCCGCGGCCCCGTCCCGGTCGTCCGTGCCCTCCGGTGCGCGCACCTCCGCCGCCGTACGTCCGCAGCGGATCGCCCCGCCGCTGATCGTCGCCCGCCGTCCGGCGATGCCGCTGCGGCAGATCGCCGGGCTCATGCCCGCCACGCCCACCGTCCCTTCCGCTTCTTCCACGTCCTCCGGTGCCGCGCCATCGGCCGCACCGTCCGCTCCGGCTGCCGCCGCCTCCGTCCAGCGGGCCGTCCCCGAGCGGCGGAGCGGTCCGGACCGTACGGTTCCGCAGGACGGCACCCCGTCTCCCGGCCGTCCCTCCGACCGGCCCGCCGCCGACGTGGTCCGTCCCGCCCTGGGCAAGCCGCTGCGCGAGATGCCCGCCGGGGCCAGGCCGGCCGGTGCCGGCGGACCGGCCGGCGTCGTTCCGTCCGCCCCCGCGACGGCCCACCCGGCGGCGGAGATGCCGGTGCTCCAGCGCCAGGCAGCGGACCCGCCGAGCGCGCCGGGCCTTCCGGCCACGACGCCCACGACCCGTTCGACCCGTTCGACCCGTTCGACCCGTTCGACCCGTTCGACCGGCTCGACCGGCTCGACCGGCTCGACGAAGCCGCCCGCGCCTGGACCTGGGCCTGCGTCAGCGCCCGCACGGCAGCAGCAGCAGCCGACGCCGGATGCCCGGTCCCAGCCGTCTCCGTCACCCCAGTCCTCCGAGCGCGCCCGACCGTCCGATCCGCCGACGCCATCGGGGCCCTCCCCCGCGGTGCCGCCGGCACCGCGGGCCGACGCCTCCGGCAGCGCACGGGCCCGCGCGCGGGGCGGGATCGGCACGCCGCTGCCCTCCCTGCCGCCCACCGCCCGGCTCGGCGGCGACGCGCCGCTGCTCGGTGACCGCGCGTCCGCCGGGGCGCGGCCGGATCCGGGTCGGCCCCAGGGCACCGGGCCCGCTGTTCCTGCCCCCGCTCCGGCGCCTCCGGGCACGCCCTCCGCGATGCCGGTGCGGACGGCTTCCGTCCCGCCCGCCGTACCCTCGGCGCCCTCGGCGCCCGCCGGGCCGTCGTCCGCAGGCCCGGCCGTCCAGCGTGCGGCGGCCCCCGCCCGTGCCCGGACCGGTCCGGCCTCCGCCGCTCCCCCGCAGCCCGTACGCGTCCGGCCGATCGCCCGGGACCGTACGGACCGGGGCTCCGGCAGTACGACGCTGTCACCGTCAGCGTCGCCCACGATCCAGCGGTCGCGGACTCTCCTCTCCGGCCGCGCCCTGACGGTGAACACCGGTTCCGCCGAAGGGTTTTCGGCGCCTCCGACGACGGCGACGGCGGGCGGCAGCACCGCGCGCCCGGTCGTGGCGGCCACCTGGCGGCGCGACGTACGGCAGCCGGGCACCGGCACTCCGGCACCGGGCTCCGGCACCGGGCCGACCGGCGACGGGCCGAGCATCGGCCCCCAGCGGCCGACGTCCTCCGGTACGGCACCGGGGCCCCTGGTCCAGCGCTCGGCGACCGAACACCCCGCGCACCGGGGTGGCGACGCCTCCACCGAACCGGCCCGAGGCACCGCGAACCGGAGCGCCCAACCCACCGACCGGCACGGCGGGAGCGCACCGGGTCGCGCGCCGGGGACCACGTCCACCCCCGCCGGGCGCGGTCCCTCCGCCGGTGGCGTACTCCAGCGACTCGTACGACGGTCCGGGCGGGCCACCAGTCCCTCGCCCACGCCGCCCGGCACGCCCTCGCCGCAACGGGCTTCCGGGCCGACGCCCCGCCGGAGTCCACAGCAGGTTGCCGCACGGCGCGCCGCCCCGGCCCCGGACCGGGCCGCCGTCCCGGTCGCTCCCCCTGCCTCTGCTCCTGTCGTCCAGCGCGCCGTGCCGCTCCCGCACGCCCTGCCCTCCCGGCCGGCGATGCCGGGTGCCGCGCCGGTTCCTCCGGCGTACGCGACCGGCGCCGCCGCGCGCCCCGTTCCCGTCGTCCGACCGCATCCGCCCGCGGCGGCGCGTGGGGAAGCCGCCGTACCCGTACAGCGGCTGCCGATGCCGGTGGCGCCGGACAGCACCGGTCCACCGCTCACCGGACCCGCGCCCGCGGGCGGCGGCGCTCCCGGCGCGTCGCCCGCACTCTCCGTACGGGTGCCGCCCCGCACCGCCCCCGCACAGACCGCCGGAGCGGGCCGCCCGGAGAGCAGGGCGCAGGCCGTCCAGCGCGCGGCGGCGAGCGCCGGAATCACCGGGGTCCCCGTGCGGGCGGCCCCGGCGAAGCCCGCGGCCGGGGCGACGGAGGCGGCCACCGGCTCCGACGCTTCCGACGCTCCGTCGGCGAACCGGATGAGCGGAACGGAGATCGAGGAGCTGGCCCGCCGACTCCTCGACCCGGTGAGCCGGCTCATCCGCGCCGATCTGCGCCGGGGCCGGGAACGCACCGGGCGGCTCCACGACGGCCGCCGCTGACGGGCGACCGCCCCGGCCCACCCGCGCACGCCCCGTACGAGAGACAGCAGAGAAGACGAGAGACGCATGACGGACAACATCTTCGCGACGAGTGTGTTCTTCAAGCTCGCGATCGGCGGCAGCGACCTGGGCGCGTTCCACACCTGCTCCGGCCTGGGCGCCGAGGTGGAGATGGAGACGTACGCCGAGGGCGGCAACAACGGTTTTACCTGGCAGCTGCCGGGGCGGATCACCTGGACGAACATCACGCTGACCCGCCCGGTGACCGCCGACACCCTCAAGATCGCGCGCTGGCTCAACGAGACGATCCAGCGGGTCGAGCCCAAGGACGGCGAGATCGTGGCGCTGCGCCCCGACCTCAGCCGGATCATCAGCTGGCAGGTGCACGGCATCGTGCCGGTGCGCTGGCAGGGGCCGTCCTTCGACCCGGCCAACTCCCAGGCGGCGATCGAGACGCTGGAGATCGCGCACGAGGGCCTGGAGCCCTCCTGACCGGCACCAACAGCACCAACGCATCCGACAGGAACCGGACGAAGGAAGGAGGAACGCAATGTCACCCGCTCTCCGCGCGAGCCGTGCTCGCGCCCAGCTGACCATCATGGAGCCGCCGTCGACCGTCGGCGCCAAGCCCGGCGGGGCGCTCGCCCGTCTCACGTTGCAGTTCAACCCGTCGAAGCTGTCGCTGAGCAAGACCACCGAGTGGCGGCGTACTCCGTCCCGGATGGCCGGGCAGTCCGCGCTGCCCGAGTTCGTCGGCAGCGGGCCGCGGGCCCTGTCGCTGGAGGTCTTCCTGGACGCCACCGCCACGCACGACAACTCCGTGGAGAAGGCGGTGGAGCAGTTGATGACCGCGTGTGTCCCCACCCCCAAGAGCCTGGCCCGCAAGACGCCCGCCAGCCCCTGGGTGCGCTTCGACTGGGGGACGTCCAAGACGACCTCGTTCGACGGGGTGCTCTCCAACCTCTCGGTCTCCTACACCCTGTTCGACGTCGACGGGAAGCCGCTGCGCGCCACCTGCTCCCTGTCGATCGAGGAGGCGAGCATCGGCCCGGCCGGCCAGAACCCCACCTCGGGTTCGAAGGAGGCACGGCGCACGCACCGGGTCGTGGCCGGGGACAGCCTGCCGCTGCTGGCCTGGCGGGAGTACGGCGACGCCACCGCGTGGCGGACCATCGCGCACGCCAACGACATCGACGACCCGATGCAGTTGACCCCCGGCCGGGAGCTCCTGGTGCCCGGCCGGGCGGACCACCTGACGGAGGAGAGCCGATGAGCGGCAAGGAAGCCCCCGGCCGTTCCTTCGCCGCCGACCCGGTCGTCGAGGCGCCCGCCGCGCTGCCCGCCGCCTGGGCCACCCAGCTGGTGAGCTGTGTGGTCGACGAGAACGTGGGTCTGCCGGACACCGCCGTGCTGATGTACCGGGACCCCAACCACACCTTCCTCACCGCGACCGGCATCGGCATGGGCACCCCGCTGAAGATCTCGGTCGTCACCGCGCGGGACCGGGCGCCCGAGCGGCTGTTCACCGGGGAGGTCACGGCGGTCGAGCTGGACACCGACACCACCGGATCGTTCACCGTCGTGCGGGCGTTCTCCAAGGCGCACCGGCTCCAGCGCGGCCGGAAGGTCATGGCGTACCGGAACATGAAGACGGCGGACATCGTCCGCAAGGTCGCCGCCGGCGCGGGTCTGGCCTGCGGGCGGATCGAGGCCGCGCCGGTCACGTACAAGCAGGTGACCCAGCCGAACGTGTCGGACTGGGAGTTCCTCCAGCACCTCGCGGCCGAGAGCGGGGCCACGGTGCGGGTGGACGACAAGGGCCGGCTGCAGTTCACCAAGCCGGACCCCGCCTCCTCGGCCCCCTCGCCCTCGACCTCCGCCGCGAGAGACCCGATGGTCCTGGAGTACGGGAACAACCTGCTGGCCCTGCGCGCGGTGCTGACCGGGGCGGACGGGGCGGACAACGTCGAGGTGCGCGGCTGGAACGTCGACACCAAGACCCGGCTGGTGGCCCGGCAGCAGTCCGTCCGCAGCGACACCGTCGCCCCGGGGATGAGCCCGTCGACGGCGGCCAAGATGTTCGGCTCGGGCTCCCGGACCACGATCGCCGACACCCCGTACCGCACCCAGGCGGAGACCCGTGCCGTGGCCGGTGCGCTCGCCGCGTCGGTCAGCGCCGGCTTCGGCGAGATCGAGGCGGTCGCGTACGGGAACCCGCAGCTGCGGGCGGGCATGCCGGTGGCCCTCGGCAACGTGGGACCCGCGTTCTCCGGCCGCTACACCGCGACCGCCGCGCACCACGTCCTCGAACCGGACACCGGCTACCGCACGACGGTGATCGTCAGCGCCTCGCCGGACCGGTCGCTCTCGGGGCTGGCCTCCGGCGGGAACGCCCCCTCGCGCGGCCCGCGCATGCCGGGCCTGGCGATCGGCGTGGTCACCGACATCCGCGAGGAGGGCCGGGGCCAACGCGGCTGGGTGCGGCTGAAGTTCCCGTGGCTCGACGACACGTACGTCACCGACTGGGTCCGTACGGTGCAGTGGGGCGGCCAGGGCGGCGGCGGGGTGTTCAGCCCCGAGGTCAACGACGAGGTGCTGGTCGGGTTCGAGCAGGGGCTGCTGGACAGTCCGTACGTGCTCGGCGGTCTCTACAACGGGGTGGACAAGCCCTCGCCGCACGACGTCCCGCTGGTCGACCCGACGAGCGGGAAGGTCAACCGCCGTTCCCTGGTGTCCCGTTCGGGCAACCGGCTGGAGCTGCTCGATGCCCCGCGCGGCCCCTCAGGGGTGCGCATCGCCAGCGGTGACAAGCGGCTCGACGTGATGCTCGACGAGAAGAAGGGCGAGATCACGCTGACGGTGAAGGCCCGCGGCGGCACCCGGGAACTCAGCTCGGTGACGCTGTCCGCTTCGGGCATCACGCTCGACGCGGGAGCCACGGGCGACGTGAACATCACGGGCCGCTCGGTGACCGTCAACGGCAGGACGGGGGTCACGGTCGACGGCGGACTGCTCGCGGTCCTCAAGGCCAAGCTCATCAGGATCAACTGACCGCCCGTCCGCCTCCCGCCCGTCCGCCACGAAGTCCGATCGCCCCGAAGTCCCCTTCACAGCTAGGAGAACCCCGGCCATGCCCCCCGCAGCCCGCACGGGCGACAGCACCGCCCACGGCGGCCTCATCGGCACCCCGCCCCCGGGTGCGGTGGCCGTGGCCACCGTGCTCATCGGCGGCCGGCCCGCGGCCGTCCCCGGGAGCCTCCACGTGTGCGTCGTCCCTCCGCACGCCGCGCTCGGGCCGGGCAACGTGATCATGCCCAACCCGGCCGCCGCGCTCACCGGCCAGGTGCTGATCGGCGGGCTGCCCGCCGCCCGGATGCGGGACAACACCAGCTGCGGCGCGCCCATCATCAGCGGGGCGCCGAACGTCCTGATCGGGGGCCCGATGTGAGCGGCGGCGGATTCATCGGGCGCGGCTGGGGCTTCCCGCTGCGGGTCGGGCCGACGGGCGGGATCGCGCTGGTCGAGCGGGACCGGGAGATCGAGGAGGCGATCGGGCTGATCCTCGGCACCGCGCCGGGCGAGCGGCCGATGCGCCCGGAGTTCGGCTGCGGCATCCACGACTACGTCTTCGCGCCCGGCGACGGGGCTACGGCCGGGCGGATCGCGCAGGAGGTCCGCACCTCGCTGGAGCGGTGGGAGCCGCGCATCGAGGTGACGGACGTGGTGATCGCGTTCGACGCCGTCGAGGAGGGCACGCTCTACATCGACGTGCACTACACCGTGCGGGCCACCAACGACCTGCGCAACCTCGTCTTTCCCTTCTACACGATCCCGTCGTCGGAGGGCTCCTCCGAGGGCTCGTCCGGTGCCGCCCGGGAAGCGGGAGTGCGCTGATGGCCCTGCCTTCGCCCAACCTGGACGACCGGCGCTTCCAGCAGCTCGTCGACGAGGCCAAGCGGTACGTCCAGCAGCGCTCCCCCGAGTGGACCGACCACAACGTGTCGGACCCCGGGGTCACGCTGATCGAGACGTTCGCCTACCTGGTCGACCAGTTGCTGTACCGGCTCAACCGGGTGCCGGACAAGAACTACGCGGCCTTCCTCGACCTGCTGGGCGTGACCCTGTTCCCGCCGGCCGTGGCACGGGCCGAGATCGACTTCTGGCTGTCCGCGCCGCAGCCGGAGACCGTGCACCTCCTGGCCGGTACGGAGGTGGCGACCGCGCGCGGGGAGGCCGAGGAGCCGGTGGTGTTCTCCACCTCCGGCGACCTGCCGATCGTGCCGAGTTCGCTGGTCCGGCTGGTCACCGCCCCGGTGTCGGGCGAGCAGACGGACCGGACGGGACCGCTCGGGGCGGGCAAGGACATCCCGTGCTTCCAGGCCCGGCCGGAGCCCGGTGACGCCCTGCTGTTCGGGCTGCCGACCGCCGTGCCCCGGTGCATCGTCGCCGTCCGCCTCGACAGCCGGGTGGAGGGCGTGGGCGTCGACCCGCGTCAGCCGCCGCTGGTGTGGGAGGCGTGGGACGGGGCCCGCTGGGTGACCTGCGTGACCGGCACCGACAGCACCGGCGGGCTGAACAGGCCCGGCGAGGTCGTCGTGTTCGTCCCGTCCGGGCACACCGCCTCCGTCGTGGCGGGGACCCGGGCGGGGTGGCTGCGCTGCCGGGTCACCGCCCCGGAGCCGGGCCAGCCGTTCTACTCGGAGTCGCCGACGATCCGGGAGGCCGAGGTGTTCACGGTCGGCGGCACGGCGGCGGCCGAGCACGCGGAGACCGTCCTCGACGTGCCCCTCGGGCTGTCCGAGGGCGTCGCGGGGCAGCGGTTCTCGGTGAGCCGGGCGCCGCTGCTGCTGGACGGGGAGCCACCGGTCGTCCAGGTGTCGACGGACGAGGGCTGGCAGGTGTGGACCCCGGTCGAGCACTTCGGCGCGTCCGGCCCCGGTGACCGGCATGTCCGGATCGACGCCGTCGCCGGGGAGTTCGCGTTCCCTCCGGAGGTGCGGGAGCCGGACGGCACGATGCGCACGTACGGCGCGGTGCCGGAGAAGGGCGCCCAGCTGCGCGTTCCGCGCTACCGGACCGGTGGCGGCGCGGCGGGCAACGTCGCCCGGGGCGCGATCTCCGTGCTGCGCAGCTCGGTGCCGTACGTCGCGGGCGTGAACAACCGTGAGGCGGCGACCGGCGGCGTCGACGGGGAGACCGTGGAGAACGCGAAGGTGCGCGCGCCCAACATCCTGCGGGTGCAGGAGCGGGCGGTGACGGCCGAGGACTACGAGGTCATCGCCCGGGAGGCCGCGCCGTCGCTGCGCCGGGTGCGGTGCCTGCCGGCGGTGGCGGGCGAGGCCGGTGCGGTACGGGTGCTGGTGGTGCCCGACGCGACCGCCGACGAGGACGGCCGGCTGCGGTTCGAGCAGCTGATCCCGTCGGACCCGGTGCTCGCGGCGGTCACCGAGCGGCTCGACGAGCGGCGGCTGGTCGGCACCCGGCTGGTCGTGGAACCGCCCGCCTACCAGGGCGTCACCGTCGTCGCCCGGCTGGTGGCCGCGCCCGGCGATGTGGACCGGGTCCGGGCGGAGGCGCTGGAGGCGCTGTTCCGGCACATCGATCCGTTGCGGGGCGGGGCGGACGGCCGGGGGTGGCCGTTCGGCAGGCCCGTGCAGTACGGGGAGGTCTTCGCCGTGCTCCAGAGTGTGGAGGGCGCAGGTCTGGTGGAGGACGTCCGGCTGTTCCCGGCGGACCCGATCACCGGGCGGCGCGGGGCGGCGGTGGACCGGGTCGACGTGGCGCCGGGGGCGTTGGTCTTCTCGCACCAGCACCAGGTGGTGGTCACCGCGAACGGGGCCGGTGGGAGCGCGTGACGCGGGCCGCGATACCCGGACTGCCCAGCCGGTACCCGATCGGCGGACTGCTGCCCGCCCTGTACGCGGACGACGACCTGGCCCAGCGGTTCACGGCGGGCCTGGACACGGTGCTGGCCCCGGTGCTGTCCACCCTGGACAACCTGCCCGCCTACTTCGACCCGTCGCTGGCCCCGGCCGACTTCCTGCCCTGGCTGGCGTCCTGGGTGGGCGTCGAGGCCGATCCGGCGTGGCCGGTCGAGCTGCGCCGGGCGGTCGTCGCCCGCGCCGTGGAGCTGCACCGGTGGCGCGGCACGCGGCGGGGTCTCGTCGAGCGGCTGCGGCTCTGCTGCGGTGTGCACGCGGACGTCCGGGACGGCGGGGGCGCCACCTGGTCGGCCGAGCCGGGCGCGGCTCTCCCGCCGCCGCCGACCGGCGAACTGCTCGTCCGGGTCTGGCCGGTGCGCGAGGGCGTCGCGGTGGACGCCCGCCGCGTCCTGGACGTCGCCACCGCCTCGTGCCCCGTCCACCTCACCTGCCGGGTGGAGGTCCTGCCGGGCCCGCCCGGAGAGCCCGAACAGACAGGAAGCTGACGTGATGCGTTCGTGCCCGGCGTGCGGTACGGCCAACGGCGAGAGTGACGACTTCTGCGGCAACTGCGGCGGATACCTGGGCTGGTCCTCCCAGCCCACACGGCCGACGCGACCGGCGACGCCGGAACCGGAGCCGGACCGGGAGCCGGAGCCGGAGCCGGAAGCAGCAACACCGGTGGCGGAGGCCAGGCCCTCGTCGGCACCGGACACGCCCCCGGACACGGCCCCGGAACCGGTTGGGCCGCCGAGGACGACGCCGCCGGCGCCGCCCGCACCGGACCCGGGTCCCCCCGCGCCCTCCCCCGCCCCCGTACCGACTCCTCCACCCGCGCCTGCCCCTGCCCCTTCGCCCTCGCCCTCGCCCTCGGAGCGGCCCGAACAGCCGCCGCGCCCCGAACAGCCGCCCGCGCCGCCCCGGTCGGCTCCCGCTCCCGCTCCCGTACCGCCGCAGCCCACCGCGCCCCCGGCCCGGCCCGTACCGGTGACACCGCCCGTGCCCCCGGCGCGGCCCGCTCCCGCTCCCGTACGCCCCGGAATCCCGGCCCCCGCACCGGCTTCCGGGAGTGCGTCCGATGCGGACGAGGAGAACGAACCGATCGGGGCCGTGCGGCCGGCCAGGCCCGTGGCCCGACGGCCCGTGGTGCGGCCGGTGGCGGCGGACGAGACCCCGGACGGCCCGCCCTGCCCGGCCTGCGGCACGCCGAACCTCCCAGGGCGTCAGTTCTGCCGGCGGTGCGCCGCTCCGCTCCGGCCCCGGGAACAGCCCGCGGCCCTGCCGTGGTGGCGCACCGTGTGGCCGTTCCGCCGCCGGGTACGCGGCGGTTCGGGCCGGGCGCTGCGGCGGACGCTGCTGGTCCTGGTCGTGGCCGGGCTGCTGCTCGCGGGCTTCCTGTTCTTCCCGCTCGGGCGCTACGTCTACGAGGACGTCCGGGACAAGCTCGGCGGCACGGCGGAGATCAGCCCCACCGGGGTGGCCGCCAGCGCCTCGGCTCCCGGTCACCCGGCGAGCGCGGCGATCGACAGCCTGACGAACAAGTACTGGGGCGCCCCCGCGCTCGGCGCGTCGCTGACCTCCTCGTTCCGGACGCCGTTCCGGCTGGTCGGCGTCGTGGTGTACACCGGCGTGTCGAAGGAGCCGCAGGAGTTCCGGAGGGGTGCGCGGCCGACCCGGGCGGAGCTGATCGTCACCACGAAGGACGACAAGGTGCACAAGAAGACGGTGACCTTCAACGACAAGCCCGGCAAGCAGGAGACACGGTTGGGCATCAGCGACGTCGTCTCCGTCCGGCTGGTGCTGCGGGAGGCGGCCGGCCAGGGTGAGAGCCGGCCGATCGCGGTCGGCGAGATCGAGTTCTTCAAGCGCACCTGAGCAGGCGCGCCCGAGCCGGAAGCCGTCGCTCCGCCCTTCACCCGACACGCCCGGTCCCACTCCGGTCACTGCCGCACCGCGTGCCCCGCGAGGTCACCAACTACCCAGTGGCGATAAGAGAGTTATTGACGATCAAGCATTTTCGGTCACAAACGGCTTCCCTCCGCGCCCCCACTCGGGGTTGACTGGGCATCACCCATGGTGACGCGCCCGCCCACCGGCTCGCCACCCCTGCCCCGACGCCCCGGGCTCCCGGCGGAGGAATGAGGACTGCGATGACCCTCCCACCTCGCACGTCGCCCCGCCGCCCGGCCGCCGGGCTCCCGGCCGCCGCCTCCGGGCCGGCCCGTCCCCTGCCCGATCACCCGGAATGCGTCGTTCACATCGTCCGCCCGTATTCATCAGACGAGGGTCAGCAATGAGCCATATCACGTTACCGGCGTTTCACATGCCCTTCCAGAGTGCCGGATGTCATCCAGGCCTGGCGGAAACCCGTGGGGCAGCCTGGGAATGGGCCGAGTCCGAAGGGCTCGATCTGTCCGTACCGGCCCGGAAGAAGATGATCCGGACCCGCCCGGAATTATGGATTTCCCTCATCTTCCCGCAGGCCGCACAGAAGCATCTCGACCTCTTCTGTCAATGGCTCTTCTGGGCCTTCCTGGTGGATGACGAGTTCGACGACGGCCCGGCCGGACGCGATCCGCTGATGTGCGAGAGAGCGATCACGCGCCTGGTGGACGTCCTCGACGGGGCCGCGCCGAGCGGGCCGATGGAGCGGGCGCTCGCCGGACTGCGGGACCGCACCTGCCGCGGCCGGTCGCCGCAGTGGAACCGGCAGTTCCGGCGGGATACGGCCGCCTGGCTGTGGACGTACTACGCCGAGGCCGTCGAGCGCGCCGCCGGACAGGTGCCGAGCCGGGCCGACTTCGCCAAGCACCGGCGGGATTCGGTCGCCATGCAGCCCTTTCTCTGCCTGCACGAGATCACCGCCGGAATCGACCTCCCGGATTCCGCCCGGAGCCTGCCCGCCTATATCGCCCTGCGAAACGCGGTCACCGATCATTCCGGGCTCTGCAACGACATCTGTTCCTTCGAGAAGGAAGCCGCTCTCGGGTACGAGCACAACGCCGTACGGCTGATTCAGCGCGACCGGGGCTGCACCCTCCAGGAGGCGGTCGACGAGGCCGCTGTCCAACTGGCCCGGATTGCCGAGCGGGTGCAGCGGGCGGAAAAGGAACTGCTCGAGGAAATCGAGGCTGCGGGCATCGGCGGCCCGACCCGGGCGGCCCTGGAGCGCTGTGTCCAGGACTACCGGGGACTCGTACGGGGCGACTTCGACTACCACGCGCGCGCCGAGCGCTACACCCGCCCGGATCTGGTGGAACTGGACGAACGGGACTCGCTGTCCCAGCACTTCGCCGCCTGAACACCCCGGCCCGCGACGACCGTCTCCGCGTGGCACGGCGACCCGAACGTTTCCTGCCGGACGCCGACAGGGTGGGGCGGGGTGCGGTTCGACCGCATGGAAGACTGGGGCCCGCAAGCATGTCCCGGGTCGCCCCACCGACCGGGCCGACGCACGCGTCGTGCCCCCGGTCAGCGACTGACCGGCCGGAATGCCCTGCCTTCCAGCCAGCGTCGTCCTCGGGGAGTCACACGTGAGAGCACAGCGAAGAGTTTGGACCACGGCCGCCGTCACGACGGCGGCCGTGGCGGGTGTCCTGGTGTTCCAGGGAGTGACCGGCACCTCCGACGCCGACCGCGACGGGCGGGCGGCGGACGCCAAGTCCGCCCCGGTGGAGGCCGATGTGCACAAGGCCGCGCTGAAGACCTCGCCGGACGGCGGCTCCGCGTCGCTCGCGCGTCGCGACACCGAACCGTTCAGCCTGCTCGGCGTCACCTGGACCGATCCCGCCGCCAAGGTGACGGGGAGCGTCGAGGCCCGTACCCGCTCCGCCGCCACCGGCGAATGGACCGGCTGGCTGCCCCTGGACACCGAGATCGACGGGCGCACCGAGACCGGCCGGTCCGGCGTCCGCGGCACCACCGAACCCCGCTGGGTCGGCGCCTCCGACGGCGTCGAGGTCCGCGTCCGGGCCGGGGACGGCGCCCGGTCCGGGCTGCCCGCGGGACTGCGGCTCGACACGGTGGACCCGGGTGGCACCACCACCCCGCTCGCCGCCGAACCGGCCGCGTTCGCCGTCGAGGAGACCCCCACCGAGGAGCCCACGCCCGGCGAGGAGCTCCCGGTCACCCCGCCCGCGGAGGACCCGGTCGAGGAGCCCACGGACGATCCTTCGCCCACCCCGACCACCGAGGCCCCGGCGCCGCCGAGCCCCACGCCGAGCCCGAGCACCGAGCCCCCGACGCCGTCCGCCCCGCCGACGACGCCCACCACCGCACCGTCGCCGACGCTCACGCCCGGCCCGCCGTCCACCGTTCCCCGGCCGCCGATCGTCTCCCGGGCGGCCTGGAAGGCGGACGAGTCGCTCAGCACCGAGGCGCCCGACTACCTGGACGGGGTCAAGGCCGTCTTCGTCCACCACACGGCGCAGACGAACGCGTACTCCTGCGCCGACTCGGCGGCCATCGTGCGCGGTCTGCACACGTACCACGTGCAGTCGAACGGCTGGAAGGACCTCGGCTACAACTTCATCGTCGACAAGTGCGGCACGGTCTTCGAGGGCCGCAAGGGCGGTGTGGACCGGCCCGTGATGGGCGCGCACACCTACGGCTTCAACCGGGACACCACCGGAATCGCCGTGATCGGCATGTACACCGACACCAAGGCCGCGACCGCCGCGACCACCTCGGTCGCCCGGGTCGCCGCGTGGAAGCTGGGCCAGTACAAGGGCGACCCGGCAGGTTCCACCCAGCTCACCGCCGGGGCGAACGGCGGCAACTTCGCCGGCCAGAAGTTCGTCGCGGGCAAGGCCTACCCCTTCCGGCAGATCTCCGGACACCGGGACGGGTTCAACACCCAGTGCCCCGGCGGCAGTCTCCACGCCCAGCTTCCGGCCATCCGCTCCCTGGCCGCCGGGCCCGTCACCGGTCTCACCATCGCCTCGGTGACCGGGGCGAGCGCCTCCGGCTCCACGTACTACACCCGGTCGAAGATCACCGTCGGCTGGAAGGCGACCACCCCCTCCTCCTTCGTCAAGGGCTACGAACTGCTCGTCGACGGAAAGCCGGTGGCCACGGTCAAGGGCAACGTCACCTCGGCCCCGGCCACCCTCGCCGCCGGCAAGCACTCCGTGCAGGTCCGGGCCACCCACCAGTCGGGGAAGACGTCCCTGTCCCCGGTCGCGACCGTGGTCGCCGACACCGCACCGCCGGTCTTCTCCACCAAGCCGGCCCTCACCCTGCGCACCGGCACGGTGAACACCACGGCCGTCCCGCTCACCCTGAAGTGGAAGGCCACCGACGCCGCCTCCCTCAAGGAGGTCCGGCTCACCGCCCCCGTCGCGAAGACCTACGGCCCGACCACGACCAGCGCCTCGCACACCGTGAAGCCCGCGAGGGCGACCGCCTGGAAGATGACGGCGTACGACCGCGCGGGCAACACGGCCGCCGCCTCGGTCTCCGGCACCCCGGTGTTCCTCCAGGAGTCCGCCGCCAAGAAGGGCGGGAAGTGGACCACAAAGTCCTCCGGCAGCTACCTGGGCGGCAAGTCGTACTCCAGCAGCACCAAGGGCGCCAGTCTGACCTGGACGTTCACCGGCCGGTCAGCCGCCTGGGTGGTGTCGCGGGCCGCCACTTCGGGGCAGGCATACGTCTATGTCGACGGGAAGAAGGCCGCCACGGTGGACCTGAAGTCCTCGGCCACGAAGTACCGGCAGGCGATCTGGACGAAGTCCTGGTCCGCCGGCGGCAAGCACACCGTCAAGATCGTGGTCGTCGGCACGAAGGGCCGCCCGGCCCTGACCACGGACGGGCTGGTCTACCTGAAGTAGCCGCCCGGACCACCGCACCGCGAGAGGGGTTGGCACATGTCCGACATCGTGGCGGGGGCTTCCCCGCAGGTGAGGACCGTGCACGGCACCGTGCGCGGTGCGGTGGAACGGGGCGTCGCGGTCTTCCTCGGCATCCCGTACGCGGCCCCGCCGGTGGGCGCGGAGAGGTTCCGCGCGCCGAGGCCGCCCGAGCCGTGGACGGGGGTGCGCGAGGCCGTGGCGTACGGCCCGACGGCCCCCAAGCGGCCCTACGCCCCGCCGCTGGACCGGCTGCTGCCGGACCCGGAGGTGCCGGGCGACGGCTGGCTCAACCTCAACGTGTGGACGCCCTCGCCCGGGGCCGCCGGGCTTCCCGTCCTCGTGTGGATCCACGGCGGCTCGCTGGTGCACGGCTCCTCGGCGGTGCCGGTGTACGACGGGACCGCGTTCGCCCGGGACGGGGTGGTCCTCGTCTCGGTCAACTACCGCCTGGGCGTCGAGGGCTTCGGGGTCTTCCCGGACGCGCCCGCCAACCGGGGTCTCCTGGACCAGCTGGCCGCCCTGGAGTGGGTGCGCGACAACATCGCGGCGTTCGGCGGCGACCCGGACCGGGTGACGGTGGCCGGGGAGTCGGCGGGGGCGATCAGCATCGCCGCCCTGCTGGCCTCGCCCCGGTCGGCGGGGCTGCTGCGGCGGGCGGTCCTCCAGAGCGGGGCGCCCGCCGCGCTGCCGCCCGCCGCCGCGCGCGGGACGACCGGGCTGATCGCGCAGCGGCTCGGGGTGCCCGCGACGGCCGCCGCGCTGGCAGCCGTGGACCCCGAGGCGCTGCTGACCGCGCAGACCGAGGTCACCAGCGGCGGGAACCCGCTGACCGGCCGCGCCTCCTTCCAGCTGGTCGTGGACGGCGAACTGCTGCCCCACGACCCGGTGGAGGCGCTGCACGCGGGCGCGTCCGCCGGGATCGACGTGCTGCTGGGCACGAACACCGAGGAGTACCGGCTCTGGTTCGTGCCCGGCGGCCTCACCGAGAGGATCGGTGAGCTACGGCTCCGCCTCGCCCTGCTGAAGTTCGGGGTGCCGGGCGCCACCGCCCGCACCTACCGCGCCAACCGCCCGGACGCCACCCCCGGCGAGATCCTCGGCGCGCTCGCCACGGACCTGCTGCTGCGGGTCCCGCTCAACCGGCTGGCCGACGCCCGGACGCGGGCGCCGGGTGCCACGTATGTGTACGAGTTCGGCTGGCCCACCCCCGTACAGCGCCTCGGCTCCTGTCACGCGCTGGAGCTGGGCTTCGTCTTCGACACGCTCGCCCACCCCGACACGATGGCCCTCACCGGACCGGACGCCCCGCAGGAGCTGGCGGACGCGATGCACCGGGCGTGGGTGGACTTCGTGACGGTGGGGGACCCGGGGTGGCCGTCCTGGGACGCGCGACGGCCCGTCAGGGTCTTCGGTCCGGGCGATCCGGAGCTGGTCCTGGCCCCGCGCGACGACGAGTTGCGCGGCTGGAAGCCGTACAGGCGCTGAGGCCGCGGGGAGCCCCGGCGCGGACCGGGCCGGGGGTCACCGCTGTCGCGCGGTGTCCGCGGGTGGTGCGCTCAGGCGCAGCCGGGTGAGGACGGCGGTGCGGGCGAGTCCGGGCATGATCAGGGCCCACATGGCGCTGACCTGCTGGTGCAGGGCATCGCGCTCGTCGAGGGCGAGCGCGAGCAGCTGCACTCCGCTGTAGCACCCGACGATGGTCCGGGATGCCTCCTCCGGGGTGACGTGGTCCTGGAGTTCGTCGGCGGCACGGGCGGATTCGAGGACGGCGGTGACGGCCCCGAGCGGGCCCGCGTAACTCTCGGCGGTCAGGTAGGGGCCCGGTTCGATCGAGAGGCGCACGGCGGCCCGCAGGACGGGGTCCTCCAGGATGCCGGCGGTGTAGAGGTGGCTGATGTCGATCAGCGCCTGGAGCCAGACCTGGGGAGCCGGGCCCTCATCCGCCTGCTCGGAGATCTGCTGGAAGAACGCGTGCTGACGGTCCAGGATCGCGTTGCCGAGCTGTTCCTTGCCCTCGAAGTGGTGGTGGAGGGCCTCGCGGGAGACTCCGGCCCGGCGCACGATCTCCGAGGTCGACGCACCGGCGTACCCGGTCTGGTCGATCACGACTCCGGCGGCCTCGACGAGCCGCCGGGCCGTGTGCTCGTCGCGGTCCTCGCTCTCCCCGTACTCCTGCATCGCCGTCACGCCTCCCTCGGTCGCCTTCGACGCTACCCGGGGGCCCGGGAGCACGCTCCCGGTACGCGGCCGGATGTCGGGCCTCGCCGAACGAGCGGCCCTCAAGGCCGCAGGGAGATCCAGTGCGGGTCGGGGACCACGGTGAGGATCGCCGAGACCACCACGACCAGGCCCAGGACGGCCTGTTCGCGGCGGGCCAGCCGGTGGGCGGCCGACGGGTCGGCGTCCCGGAGCATCCGCCGCCGGGCCGCCACCGCCAGCACGCTGACCACGGTCATCAGCGCCAGCTTGACCAGCAGGGTGCGCCCGTAGGCGGAGGTGAACACCACGTCCAGCGGCAGCCGGCGCAGGGTCGACGCCGTGCCGGTGGCGGCGAGGGCGACGTACAGCCAGATCGCCAGGCGCGCGTACCGGCCGAGCAGTGCGCGGGCCGCGACGGGTGAGCCGCGCCAGAGCCGCATGGTGCGCAGGACGTGCAGCAGACCGCCGGTCCACAGCGACGCGGCGGTCAGATGGACGACGGTGAGGGCGGCGCCGAACTCCGGGCTGTACGCCTCCGGATGCGCGCGCAGGGCCTCCGCGCCGATGACGAGGGCGAGCGGGGCGAGCGCGAGGGCCGGGCGCCTGCTCGCGGCGCAGACGGCGGCGAGGACCAGGCCGTTGGCGATGAGGAGGAGCAGGCCGCCCTCGCGGGTGCCGTAGGTCTCGGTGATCCCGAGATCGCTGACGGCGGCGAGCCGGACGATCTGCCCGGCCGCGGCGGCCGCCCCGGCGAGCGAGGCGTACACCGCCCAGCTCCGCACGGCGGTGCGGGGACGGCCCCGGACGGGCCGGACGAGCTGCGGGGCGAGGAGTTCGCCGAGGTGGAGGGCGAGCGCGGCGAACAGGACGGTGCGGAGCACGGTGGTGAGCCCCGCGCCGGGTATCCGGAGCTCCCCGGTGCCGCGTGCCACGAGGCCGGGGCCGAGCAGCGCCACGAGGAGCGCGAGGACGCCCGCGGCGCAGAGCAGGAGGGGAGCGGTCCAGGAGCGTCCGGCCCGCGGTCCGGGCGGTCCCCCGGGTATCCCGCCGGCGAAGGGCGCGCCGTCCGTCGGCGCCGGTACGGCCACCGCCGCGGGCTGGCCGGGCCCGGTCGGCGCGGCCGGGTCGGCAGGGGGTCCGGAGAACATCACGGCTCGATCCTGGCCGGTGGACAAAGGCACAGCAAGCCGCGCACGGTGGACGGATGGCCCGGAAGACTCCGTGAGGGACTCCCCCGGACGAACCCGGCGGCCGGCCCCGACATCGCGGGGCCGGCCGCCGCGGCGGATCAGGCCTTGTTCTGCGAGGCCCAGAACTCGTCGAAGGTGAGCAGGCCGTCACCGTTGGCGTCGTGGGCGTTGATGATCGCCTGCGCCACCGTCTCGGTGACGAAGGGGTCGCCCAGCTGGGCCATCGCGCTCTTGTACTCGTTGGCCGTGATGAGCCCGTCGCCGTCTCTGTCGAACCGCTGGAATGCCGTCCGCGCCGACTCGATGTCCGCCACAGTTCCGCCCCTTCGTGATGCCGAATGTCAGGGTCAGATTATCGGGCCGTCCGGGTGACATCGGCGGCCGGTCGGCCCAGCAGCTCCGTGGCCGTCACCGCGCGCAGTCCGCGACGGCCGATCTCGGCGAGCAGCAGCGGCAGCGCGTCGACGGTGACCGGGCGGCCGAGGCTCAGCTCCACCACCGACCCGTTGCGCAGCTCCCCCGCGACCTTGCGGGTGACGGCGGCGACGCGGGTGGCCGCGTGGTCGAGCGACTCCACGTCGCAGCCGAGGACATGGGGGTAGCCGGCCCGCTGGGCGAGGCGCTGGAGGAGCGGGGAGGCGTACGCGGTGGGCGAGGGGCGGAACCAGGCGCCGATGGACCCGGTGAGCCGGCGCAGCCGCCGGGCGCAGGCGGCGATCTCCTCGTACGCCGCGCGTTCGTCCAGGGACGCGAGGTCGAGGTGGTGCTCGGTGTGGTTGCCGATCTCGTGGCCCCCGTCGAGGATCCGGCGGGCCAGGCCGGGGTGTTCGGCGAGCCAGGCGCCGACCGCGAGCACCGTGACGCGCGCTCCGGCCTGTTCGCACCGGGCGAGTGCGGCGTGGGCGAGGTCCGGGTCGCCCCGACCGTCGAAGGTGAGGGCGACGCGGGGCCGGTCGCGGGGGCCGTGCGCGATCCGGAAGGGCAGCCCGGGGAAGCGGTGCGGGGCGGGGGCGGCGGCCCGGGAGGGGGTGGGGGCGGGGGTGCCGGAGGCGGTCGGGGCGGGGGCCTCGCCGGGAGGGCGGGTGACGGCCGCGGGTCCGGCGGCGCCGCCCGCCCCGTCGCTCCGGGCGCAGCCCGCGGCGAGGGCGGCGGCCAGCGCCCCGGCCCCCGCGCCCAGCGCGCCCCGGCGACCCATCGGCGCCCTGTGTCCGTCCATGCCCGACCACCTCGCGCTCCACGGGTTCCACCGATTCCCCGGACACAGTAGAGGCAGGATGGGCGAAATGGGGCGATTGAGCAGTTCAACGGATGATCAATGAAACATTCAGGCGTTGCCATAAAGATGCATGGATTGCCAGGCGAGTGATCGAGCACACCTGCGATTCAATCGACGCATGACCGGTTGTTCCATGAATAGCCCGACAAGTCGCTTTGGCACCGTGGTCGCCCGTCTGCCATAGTCGGAGCCACGACCCCCACTGACCCGGGCACAGGTCGTTCCCAAGCGGCCGTGGACACACCCCCCATTCCACGGCCCCCGCCAGAAGCCCCCGCAGCGCCGCACCACGGCCGACCGGGGGCTTCTGCGTGCCCGGCGCGACCGGGGCCGGCGGTCAGCGGTTACCGGTCAGCGGTCGGAGATGCGCATCTCGAACCACGTGGTCTTGCCGCGCGGCAGCAGATCCACACCCCAGCGGTCGGAGAGCTTGTCGACGAGGAAGAGCCCGCGGCCGCTGACGTCCATCTCGCGCACCGGCATCAGGCACGGCAGCCCGCGCGAGGGATCACGCACCTCGACGCGGATCCAGCCCCGGCGGCGGACCATCCGCAACCCGAAGACCCGGGCCCCGGTGTGGCGTACCGCGTTCCCCACGAGCTCGGAGACCAGGAGCACCGCGTACTCGGCGGTCTGGGGCGAGAGCGCCCACTGGCGGAGCACGACACAGGAAGTGATGCGCCGGGCCGTCGCCGCCGACTCCGGTCGGGACGGCAGCCGGACCTCCTCCTCGGTCGGATTCCCGAACAACTCCAGCGCCTTGAACGCCTGTTCGTCATCCATGGTCGACGTCCAGCGTGCCGCGGTCGCGCTGCTGCGCGGTCGCGGCTGATCCACACCCTCCAAGCCCGCCATGCCCACCATCATGGCCGCACGGATCGCCCTCCGGGGCCGTTCCGGAGGAATCGGCACCCCGGAACGACCCCTCCCGCGGCAGGCTTTTGGCATATGCCCATGGCACCACAGCTCCCCGGGCGACCCCGTTGAGCTGCGACGATCCCCCACCCGAGGAGAACCGCCCGGCCGGAGGCGGTACCGGGCCTTAAGGTTGCCTTAAGGCCCGGATAATCCGCTCTGACGGATGAACTCCCCGCGCGGGACCGCCCGACCCGACTACCGGGCCACCCGTTCTGACTACCGATCAGAGGAAAGAGGCCTTCCCCGGCCCCTCCTCGACGAAGCTGCGCATGCCCCGCTCGCGGTCCTCGGTGGCGAACAGTCCGGAGAACCAGTTCCGTTCGATGGTGAGCCCGGTGTCGAGGTCCGTCTCCAGCCCGGCGTCGATCGACTCCTTGGCCGCGCGCAGCGCCAGCGCGGGGCCCTTGGCCAGCTTGGCGGCCCAGGCCTGGGCCTGGTCGTGGACCTCGGCGGCCGGGACCACCCGGTCGACCAGACCCAGCGTCAGAGCCTCATCGGCCTTGACCATGCGGCCGGTGAAGATGAGGTCCTTGGCCCGGGAGGGGCCGATCAGCCGGGCGAGCCGCTGGGTGCCGCCCGCTCCCGGGATCAGGCCGAGGAGGATCTCCGGCTGGCCCAGCTTGGCGTTGTCCGCGGCGATCCGGAAGTCGGCGCAGAGCGCCAGTTCGCATCCGCCGCCGAGCGCGTAGCCGGTGACGGCGGCGACGACCGGCTTGGGGATGCGGGCGACGGCGGTGAAGGCGTCCTGGAGGCCCTTGGACCGGATCACCATCGCGGTGTGGTCCATCGCCTGCATCTCCTTGATGTCCGCGCCCGCCGCGAACACCTTCTCGCCGCCGTAGAGGACCACGGACCGCACGTCCTCGCGCCGGGTCGCCTCCTCGGCCAGTTCCCGCAGCCGGTCCTGGATCGCCACGTCCAGGGCGTTCATGGGCGGCCGGTCCAGAAGGATCGTGCCGACGCCGTCGCGTACTTCGAGGGTCACAGTCATGGAGGCAGGTTAACCAAGGCTAACGCCGGCGGGCCCGGTGCCGTTGGTCACAGCACCGGGCCCGCCGGGTCGGTCGGGGAGCGGAAGGAGTCCTACTTCTTCCACTCCTCCCAGTCCATGTTCCAGCCGTTGAGGCCGTTGTCGGGCTGGATGGTCTTGTCGTGGGAGTTCTTCACGATGACCACGTCGCCGATCAGCGACTTGTTGTAGAACCAGGCCGCCGGCGTCTGGTTGTCGTAGCCGCCGCGCACATCGCGCAGACCGACGCAGCCGTGGCTGGTGTTGCTGCTGCCGAAGATGGAGGACGCGCCCCAGTAGTTGCCGTGCAGGAAGGTGCCCGACGTGGACAGCCGCATGGCGTGCGGCACGTCCTTGATGTCGTACTCGCCGCCGAAGCCGACGGTGTCGCCGTTCATCCGGGTCACCTTGAGCTTCTCGCTGATGACCATCTGACCGTTGTACGTGGTCGTCGCCGGGGCGCCCGCGGAGATCGGGATGTCCTTGATCTGCTTGCCGTCACGGACCACCTTCATCCGCTTCGCGCTCGCGTCGACGGTGGAGACCTGGCTGCGGCCGATGGTGAACGACACCTTCTTGGCCTGCTTGCCGTGGACGCCCGGCCGGCCCTCGACGCCGTCGAGGTTGAGGTCGACGGTCACCTTGGTGCCCGCCGCCCAGTACTTCTCCGGGCGGAAGTCGAGACGGTCGTTCCCGAACCAGTGGCCCTCGATCTCGACGGCCGGCTCGGCCGTCACCCTGATGGCCCGCTCCACCGCGTCGGGGTCGGTGATGCCCCGGGTGAAGTTGATGGAGACCGGCATGCCGACCCCGACGGTCGAGCCGTCCTCCGGTGTGTAGTGCCCGATGAAGGTGTTCGCCGGGACGAGCGTGGTGAAGGTGGTGTCCTTCGCCGACTCACGTCCCTCGGCGTCCTTCGCCACCGCGTGCACCGCGTACTTCGTCGAGGCGGCGAGGTGACGCTCGGGCGTCCAGCTCGCGCCGTCGGCCGCGATCTCGCCCTCGACCTCGTTGCCCTTGGGGTCGGAGACCTTCACCGTGGTCAGCTTGCCCTGCGTGGCACCGATCTTCAGCGCACCGCTGGTCGCCACGGACTCCGCACCGTCCTCGGGCGCGATGGTCACCACCGCCTGCGAGGCGGCCGTGTCCTTGTTCTTCGCGCTGCCCGCCGGCCCCTTCTCGTCCCCCGAGCCGGTGTCACCGCCGCCGCACGCCGTCACCAGCAACAGCAGTGCTCCCAGAACCAGGGCCAGAAGCCCCGGTCCGCCGCGCCGCTTCCCGCTCGCCCCGGCCGATGCCCCCGATATCGGCTGCCCGTTCACTGTGGTCGTCTCCCCTCGCACGGCCCGGCTCCCGCCGTGGCCCGCACCCCCGCGCGCCGAACATGCGCGCCGCCGCAAGATAATCACACCGCGAGCGGGGTGAACTCCCTCCGGAATGTCACCGTTCCGTACCAGTGGTCCGGGGAGTTGTGCAGGTGGCGCGGGGTGCCGGGGCGGAGCGGCGGGGTGCGGGCGGAACGCGACGGAGCCCGGGGTCTCAGCGCAGGGCGGAGCCGGCCTTCCACTTCTTCCAGCCGAGGTTCCAGCCGCTGAGCCCGTTGTCCGGTGCGACCTTCTTGTCCTTGGAGTTGACCACCTCGACCACGTCGCCGATCAGGGTCCGGTCGAAGAACCAGCCGCCGGGAGTGGAGCCGCTGCCGCCCTTGACGTCGCGCAGTCCGACGCAGCCGTGGCTGACGTTCTCCTCGCCGAAGACGGACTCCTCGGCCCAGTAGTTGCCGTGCAGGAAGGTGCCGGACTCGGTGAGCCGGATCGCGTGCGGCACGTCCTTGATGTCGTACTCGCCCTTGCCCTTCTTGTCGGTGAAGCCGACCGTGGCCCCGTTCATCCGGGTCACCTCGTGCATCTCGGTGACCACCATCTTCCCGTTGTACGTGGTCGTCTTCGGGGCCCCCGCGGTGATCGGGACCGTATCCACGAGCTCGCCGTCCCGGCGCACCTCCATGGTCTTCTCCTCCGCGTCGACCAGGGAGACCTGGGAGCGGCCGACCGTGAACACGACCCTCTTGTCCTGGCCGCCGTAGACCCCCGGGGCGCCCTCGACGTCGCGCAGCCCGATGTCGACGGTGACCTCGGTGCCGGGCTTCCAGTACGCCTTCGGGCGGAAGTCGAGCCGGTCCTTGCCGAACCAGTGGCCGGAGACCTCCACCACCGGATCGGACGTCACCCGGATGGCCTTCTCCACCGCGGCCCGGTCGGCGATCGGGCGGTTGAAGGAGAAGGAGACGATCATGCCGGTGCCCACGGTGGACCGGTTCTCCGGTTTGAAGTACCCGATGAAGCGGTGCTCGGGGACGAGCGTGGTGAACGTGGAGTGCCGGGCGGAGCGGCGGCCCGCCCCGTCCACGGCCACCGCGTCGATGCTGTACTTCGCGGCGAGGGCGAGCCGTCCCGCGGCGGGCTCCGGCTTCCAGGACCTCCCGTCGTCGGCGATGCGCCCGGCCACCGTCTGCTGCCGCGCGTCCTCGATCCGCATGACCTTCACGCTCTCCAGCCGCCCGTCGGGGACCTTCACCGCGATGCGGGTCCCCTCGTCGACGTCCTTGGCGCCGTCCTCGGGGAAGACGCCGATCGCGTCGCCGGAGAACCACGCCTTGCCGTCGAACACGGCCTCCCGGGCGTCGGTGCAGCCGGTCAGGAGGGCCAGCACGGTCAGCAGTCCTGCCCATGTCAGCACGGCGGCCGAACCGGCCCGTGCGCTCTTCGCTGTCTGGTTCACGCTCCCCCAACGACCAGGGCCGGTCGGGGGAAACGTGAGTGCGGGCCGCCCGGTGGGCAGAACAGAGGGGAGGACTACCCGAAGAGGCCGCGGCCGGGACGCCGCGCGCCACTCGTAGGTGCCCGTCCCACGAGCCGCGGGAGGCGACACGGTGTCCAGCGCAGCCGAGCAGGAGGCAGTAAGGGATCCGGACGCGGCGATCGGCGCCGGGGCGGAGGGCACGGAGGCGCACCGCACGGCCCCCGCCCGGATCCAGGCGCCGTCCCCGGCCGTCTGGCCCGGGGCCCCGATGCCGCTGGGGGCCCGTTTCCGGGTCGGCCCGGACGGGGTGGCGGGGACCAATTTCGCGCTGTGGGCGGGCGGGGCCGAGGCGGTCGAGCTGTGCCTCTTCGACGAGCGGGGCACGGAGACCCGCTGCCCGCTGACCGAGCTGACCCATGAGATCTGGCACGGCTTCGTGCCCGGGGTGCGGCCCGGTCAGCGTTACGGCTACCGGGTGCACGGCCGCTGGGACCCGTGGACGGGGGCCCGCTGGAACGCGGCGAAGCTGCTGCTGGACCCGTACGCCCGTGCGGTCGACGGGACCTTCACCCTGCCGCCGGAGGTCTACGGACACGTACGCGACTGGCCGGACCAGCATGTGGCCGACACCGTGCGGGACGACCGGGACTCGGCGCCCTTCGTGCCCAAGGGCGTCGTCGTGCGCGACGACGACGACTGGGTGGAGGACCGCCGTCCCAAGACCCCGTGGGCGGACTCCGTGATCTACGAGCTGCACGTGCGCGGCTTCACCAAACGGCACCCGGACATCCCGCCCCAGCTGCGCGGCACGTACGCGGGGCTCGCGCATCCGGCCGCGATCGAGCACCTGACGCGGCTCGGGGTGAGCGCCGTCGAACTGCTCCCGGTCCACCAGTTCGCCCACGAGGACCATCTGCTGCGGCGCGGGCTGCGCAACCACTGGGGCTACAACTCGATCGGCTACTTCGCCCCGCACGCCGGCTACTCCGCCTCGGGGACGGCGGGCCAGCAGGTCGGCGAGTTCAAGCGGATGGTGCACGCGCTGCACGAGGCCGGGATCGAGGTGATCCTCGACGTCGTCTACAACCACACCGCGGAGGCGGGCGAGCTGGGCCCGATGCTGTCGCTGCGCGGCATCGACAACCGGGGCTACTACCGGCTGCGGGACGACCCGCGCCGCTACGCCGACTACACGGGCTGCGGCAACACCCTGCACGTGGTGCAGCCCCAGGTGCTGCGGCTCATCACCGACTCGCTGCGCTACTGGGTCACCGAGATGGGCGTCGACGGCTTCCGCTTCGACCTGGCGGCGGCGCTGGCCCGCTCGATGCACGACGTCGACATGCTCTCCCCGTTCCTCGCGGTGATCGCCCAGGACCCGGTGCTGCGCCGGGTCAAGCTCATCGCCGAGCCGTGGGACGTGGGCAGCGGCGGCTATCAGGTGGGTGCCTTCCCTCCCCTGTGGACCGAGTGGAACGACCGCTACCGCGACGCGGTGCGCGACTTCTGGCGCGGCGCGCTCCCCGACGTACGGGATCTCGGCTACCGGCTGACCGGCTCCAGCGACCTGTACGCCTGGGGCGGCCGCCGCCCGTACGCCTCGGTCAACTTCGTCACCGCGCACGACGGCTTCACCCTGCGCGACCTGGTCAGCTACGAGCAGAAGCACAACGAGGCCAACGGGGAGGGCAACCGGGACGGGACGAGCGACAACCGGGCGTGGAACTGCGGGACGGAGGGGGAGAGCGACGACCCGGAGATCAACGCGCTGCGCCGCCGTCAGCTCCGTAACCTGCTGACCACCCTGCTGCTCTCCACCGGGGTGCCGATGCTGGTGGCGGGCGACGAGATGGGCCGGACACAGGGCGGCAACAACAACGCCTACTGCCAGGACAACGAGACGGGCTGGCTGGACTGGTCGCTCCTGGAGGAGCCCGCGTGGCGGGAGCTGACCGCGCTGACGGCCCGGGTGCTGACACTGCGCCGGGCCCATCCGGTGCTGCGGCGCCGCGCGTTCTTCTCCGGCCGGGCGCAGGCCCCGGACGGGCTGCGGGACCTGGCGTGGTTCGCCCGGGACGGCCGGGAGATGACGGAGGGCGACTGGTACGCCCCCGCCGCCACGCTCGGCCTCTACCTCTCCGGGCGGGACATCCCGGGCCGGGACGCGCGGGGCGAGCCGGTCACCGACGACAGCTTCCTGGCGGTCCTGCACGCGGGCGCGGAGCCGACGGCCTTCGCCCTGCCGGGAGCGCCGTGGGCGAGCGCGTACGAACTGGTCCTGGACACCTCGCGGGAGGAGCAGACCGAGGCGCCCGGCACGGTGCTGGACGGCGGTACGGAGATGACGGTGCCGGCCCGCTCGGTGCTGCTGCTGCGGGTGACGGCCTGAGAGGAGGGCCGGCGCCTCCGGGTCAGCCGAGGATGCCCCGGTCGTAGCCGACGGCGACGGCGGCGGCCCGGTCCTTTGCGCCCAGCTTGGCGAAGACGTGGGTGAGGTGGGTCTTCACGGTCGCCTCGCTGACGAACAGCTCGGCGGCGATCTCCCGGTTGGTGGTGCCCCGCGCCACCAGGACCAGCACCTCGCGCTCGCGGGCCGACAGGGAGGTCCCGGCGAGGTCGGCGGCGGGGGTGCGGACCCGGGTCATCAGCCGGGAGGCGACGGCGGGCGACAGGACGCCGCGTCCGTCGGCGGCGGCCCGGACGGCAGCGAACAGCTCCTCGCGCGGCGCGTCCTTGAGGAGGTAGCCGGTCGCGCCCGCCTCGATCGCCGGCAGGGTGTCGGAGTCGGTGTCGTACGTGGTCAGCACCAGGACCTTCGAGCGCGCGCCGCGCCGGGTCAGCTCCGCGATGGCCGCCACTCCCCCGCCGCCGGGCATCCGCAGGTCCATCAGGACGACGTCGGGGTCGAGGCGTTCGACGGCCGTGAGGGCGTCGACGCCGTTCGACGCCTCGCCGAGGACCTCGAATCCGGGGGCGGCGGCGAACATGCCGCGCAGTCCGTCCCGGACGACCGGGTGGTCGTCGACGACGACGAGGCTGATGGCGCGGGCGGCGTTCTCGGTCATGACCGCACCGTACGGCGGGTCGCAGGGGTCTGGCCAGCGGCCGCCGCGGTGCTGTTCACGGGGTGCCTGACCAGGGGGACCCTGGCCGATACCGCCGTGCCGCCACCCGGTTCCGACTCCACCTCGACCGCGCCCGCCATGCGCTCCGCGCGGGCCCGCATCCCGCCGAGGCCGAAGCCGCCGGTGCGGTCGGCCGGGGCGGCGGCCGCGGGGTCGAAGCCGCGCCCGTCGTCCCGTACGTCCAGGGTCAGTTCGTCGTCCATGAAGGACAGCGTGACCCCGACCCGGGAGGCCCCGGCGTGCCGGCCGGCGTTGGCGAGGGCCTCGCCCGCGATGCGCAGCAGGGTGGCGGCGATCTCGTCGTGGACCGGTTCGACGGTGCCGGTGACGGTGAAGTCGGCCCGGACGCGGTGCTGTTCGGTCCATTCGGCGACGGTCTTCTCCAGCGCGCCGGCCAACTCGTCGTGTTCCAGGGCGACGGGGGCCAGGTTGTGCACGGAGCGGCGGGCCTCGCCGAGGCTGTGGCGGGCGAGTGCGGCGGCCCGCTCCAGGTGGACGCGGGCGGTCTGCGGATCGCGGTCCGTCAGGGAGGTGACGACCTGGAGCTGGGCGATGATCCCGGTGAGGCCCTGGGCGAGGGTGTCGTGGATCTCGGCGGCGAGCCGGCGCCGCTCGTCGTCGACCCCGGCCTCCCGGGCCTGGACGAGGAGTTGGGCGTGCAGGGCCGCGTTCTCCGCCATGGCCCGCTCCAGCCGGAGGTTGGTGCGCTCCAGTTCGGCGATGGTCTCGACCTGGATGCGGGCCTTCTCCTCCTCCCGCATCCCGACGTGCCAGAAGAAGAGGGCGAGGGTGGCGTTGACGATGTAGAGCACGCAGAAGGCGACCCAGTTCATCAACGAGGCGGGCGGCAGGCCTCCGCTCTGCGAACCGGCCAGGGTGAAGGCGGTGGTGAGCACCCCGACGCGGACGAAGCGCTTGGGCAGCAGGGGCTCGACGTCGAAGTAGCTGAGCGCCGCGTAGATCGCGAAGAACGGGTTGAGCCACGACAGCGCGAAGGCCAGGACGGTCCGGGCGCCGTAGTAGGCCACCCCGGCCGGGGCGCCCGGAGCGGTACGCGGGCGGGCCCGGCCCCACCAGCCCTGGAGCCCGTACGCCGCGACGGCCAGGACCCCGGCCACGTACATCTCGGTGCGGGTCATGATCAGGCCGGCGGCGACGGCCCCGACGAGGACGGACAGGGTGAGAACGGCGTAGGGCCCGTACCGGTAGAACTGCTCCCAGCGCTCCTCGATCGTGCGGGGCCCCGTCGCACCGGACGGGTACGGGGAGCAGGGCGGCTGCGTCATGCGTGCAGTCTCCGTCACTGCCACCGGAAGAGTCGAGCGGCCGCGATGCCCAGAGCCGCGGTCCACAGGGCGAGGACCAGGAGGTGGATCCAGCCCGGCCAGCTCCCGGACGCGGCCTGCTCCAGCGCCTGGGAGGCGGCCCCCAGCGGGGTGATCTCCACGATGCGGCGCAGGGCGTCGGGCATCGTCTGGACGGGCAGCCACACCCCGGCGCTGAACATCATCACGAGGTAGGCACCCGTGCCGAACGCGGTGGCCGCCTTCGTCGTCCGGGACAGGGCGCAGATCATGGAGCCCAGAGTCAGCACGGCGGCGACGGCGAGCAGCAGCGCCAGCAGATAGCCGAGGAGCTGTTCGGGCAGCGCGACCCCGTAGGCGATCCGGCCGACGACGGTGACGAGGAGCGCGGAGGCGAGGCAGGCCGCGCCGTGCAGCAGGATCTGGGCACAGAGCAGGGCGGAGGGCCGCACCGGGGTGGCGGACATCCGGCGCAGGATTCCGCGCTCGCGGTAGGCGGTGAGGACCGGCGGCATCGCCTGGACCGCCGCCGTGATCATGGCGAGCAGGATCGAGATGGGGACGTACAGGTCGATGACGCGCCGTCCGCCGAGGTCGTCCTGCGCCTCCTTGAAGGCGGGGATGAAGCCGAGGATCACCAGAAGAACGGAGGGGAAGGCGAAGATCCAGAACAGGTTGCCCGGTTCGCGGAGGAAGAGCCGGGTCTCGGCGATCAGGACGGCGGCCGCGGGGCCGCGTCGCCGGGCGACGCGGGACCCGGGGGCGGTGGCCGGTGCGGTGGTGGTCTCGGTCGGCATGTCAGAGGTCCTGTCCGGTGAGGTCGAGGAAGGCTTCGTCGAGGCTGGTCTCGGTGATACGCAGCCGCTGGGCGGTGACGCCGAGTTCGGCGAGCAGGGCGACGAACGGGGCGACCGTCTCGTCGGTGCCGTGCAGCGTGAGCGCCCCCTCGCGGTCGGGCGGGGTCACGGTCGCGACGCCGGGAAGCGCATTGAGCCGGGTGAGGTCGGGGCCGGTGAGCGTCCGGGAGGGCACGAAGGAGAGCACGGTGGAGCCGGTGGCCTGCCGGATCAGCCCGGTCGGGGTGTCCAGGGCGACGACCTTGCCCCGGTCGATGACGGCGATCCGGTCGCAGAGGCGCTGGGCCTCCTCCATGAAGTGGGTGACGAGCAGGACGGTCACCCCGCCGTCGCGGATCTCCTCGATGAGCTTCCAGGTGTCGCGGCGGGCGCGCGGGTCGAGGCCGGTGGTCAGCTCGTCCAGCACGACGACCTTCGGGTTGCCGATGAGGGCGAGTGCGATGAACAGGCGCTGCTTCTGGCCGCCGGAGAGCTGGGCGAAGCGGGTGGTGAGCTTCTCGTCGAGGCCGAGACGGGCGGCGAGCGGACGCCAGTCGACCGGGGTCGGGTAGAACGCGCTGTACAGCTCCAGCGCCTCCCGTACGGTCAGTTTGGCCTGGAGTTCGCTCTCCTGGAGCTGGGCGCCGAGCAGCCGCGTGACCCGGTCGTGGTCGGCGACGGGGTCGAGCCCGGCGACCCTGATGGTGCCCGCGTCGGGGATGCGCAGGCCCTCCACGCATTCGACGGTGGTGGTCTTGCCCGCCCCGTTGGGGCCGAGGATGCCGAAGATCTCCCCCTCGTCGACGGAGAAGGAGACGCCGTCGACCACGGCACGGCCCGCGTAGGTCTTGCGTACCCCGTTGACTTCGATGATTGCCATGTCCACCAGGGTTCCGGCGGGCGGGCGCGGGCGGTATCCGCCGTCACGCTCGACGGCGCATCAGCCGATCGGTTGACCCGGGGTACGACCGCCGCCGTCGGCAGCGGGTCCGCCCGGCGGAAATTGGCAGGACCGATGTCAGTGGTGAAACGTAAAGTCGCCCCTGATGCCCAAAAAGCCTGCAGAGCGCACGGACCGGTCCGCCGTGCGCTCCCTCCTGCGCCTGTGGCCCTATGTCCGACCCGTGCGGGTGCGCCTGTTCACGGCCGCCTCCGTGGCGATCCTGGCGTCCTGCCTGGGGCTGGTGATCCCGCTGGTCCTGAAGTGGATGGTGGACGGCCCCGTCGCCGACCGCGATCCGGGCGGGGTGTGGCTGGGGGCGCTGTACCTGCTGCTGCTGGGCATCGCGGAGGCGCTGCTGTTCGGGCTCCGGCGCTGGCTGGTGGCGCGTCCGCTGGCCGGGGTCGAGGCCTCGATGCGGGCGGATCTCTTCCGCCATCTGCAACGGCTGCCGGTCGCGTTCCACGACCGCTGGGCCTCGGGTCAGCTGCTGTCGCGCGGGACGACGGACCTGATGCTGCTGCGGATGTTCCTGGCGTTCCCGCTGACCTTCCTGGTCGTCAACACGGCCACGATCCTGGTCGGATTCGTCATCCTGTTCGCCCAGGACTGGGCGCTCGGTCTGGTGCTGCTGGCGCCCGCGGTGCCGCTGATGATCCTGTGCTCGCTGTTCGAGACGAAGTACTCGGTGGTCGCGCGCCGGGCCCAGGACCAGGTCGGCGACCTCACCACGGTCGTCGAGGAGAGCGTGCTGGGCATCCGCATCGTCAAGGGCTTCGGCCGCCACCGCAGCCAGGCGCGGGCGTTCCGGGCGATGTCGCACCGGCTGCGCACCACGGAGCTGGGCAAGGCACGGCTGCTCGCCGGGATCTGGGCGCTGATCACCGCGATCCCGGAGCTGGCGATCGGCGCGGCGCTGGTGCTCGGCACCATCCAGGTGGCGGACGGGACGCTGTCCGCGGGCACGCTGGTGGCGTTCCTGTCCACGGCGCTCGCGCTGCGCTGGCCGGTGGAGTCGATCGGCTTCCTGCTGGCGATGAGCCAGGAGTCGGCGACCGCGACCGACCGGTACTTCGAGGTGATGGACGTGGCCGAGGAGCCCGGGGCCGCGCCCGCCCGCACGGACGCGCCGGACACCGCCCCCGGGATGGTGTTCGAGGGCGTCGCGTTCCGCTACCCGGACGCGGATCCGGGCTCCCCGCCGGTCCTCGCCGGGATCGATCTGCACATCCGGCCCGGTGAGACGCTGGCCCTGGTCGGGGGTACGGGGTCGGGCAAGACGACGCTCACCGCTCTGGTGCCCCGGCTGCACGAGGTGACCGGCGGGCGGATCACGCTGGACGGCGAGGACATCGCCACGATGGAGCGTTCGCGGCTGCGGGAGCTGGTCTCGGTGGCGTTCGAGGAGCCGACGCTGTTCTCCGCGACGGTCGGCGAGAACGTGACGATGGGCGCGGCGGACGCGGACGAGGAGCAGGTGCGCCGGGCGCTGTCGGTGGCCCAGGCCGACTTCGTGCACGAGCTGCCGCGGGGGCTGGACACCGAGGTCGGCGAGCAGGGCCTGAGCCTGTCCGGCGGCCAGCGCCAGCGCCTCGCGCTGGCCCGCGCCGTGGTCGGGGAGCCGCGCTTCCTGGTGCTGGACGACCCGCTCTCCGCGCTGGACGTGCACACGGAGACGCTGGTGGAGGCCGCGCTGCGGCGGGTCCTGGAGCGGACGACCGCGGTGGTCGTGGCGCACCGCCCCTCCACCGTGATGCTGGCCGACCGGGTGGCGCTGCTGTCGGGGGGCCGGATCGCGGCGGTCGGCACGCATCAGGAGTTGCTGCGCGACAACGCGGAGTACGCCTGGCTGATGTCGGGCGCCGGGGACGAGCCCGCTTCCGGGCCGCCTCCTGCCAGTGCGGGAGACACGCCCGCCGACCCGGTGGACGCCTTGGCCGACCGGGTCGACACGTCCGCCGCACCGCGCCCCGCCACTTCGGTGGGCGCACCCGTCCAGCAGGTCTCCGCCGAGGAGGGCAGTGCCCGATGACCACGACCACCGACGACGCCTCGCTCCCGGCCGCCGACGACGACGGCCCGCCGGGGAGCCGGACCGCGCCCGCGCGAGGGCGCGCCGACGACCCGTTCGACCAGGACGACCTGCCCGCGCCGCCCGGGGCGACCAGGGCGCTGCTGTTCTCGCTGCTGGCCCCGATGCGCGGCCGGGTCGCGGTGTCGGCCCTGCTCCTGGTGGTCCAGCAGGTCGCGATGCAGGCGGGCCCGCTGCTGGTGGCGTACGCCATCGACAGCGGGGTTCCGGCGTTCCGGGACCACGACTACGGGCCGCTGATCGCGGTCGCGATCGGCTACGCGGTGTGCTCCGTCGGCGCGGGCGTCCTCCAGTACGCCTTCATCAGGGCTGCCGCGCGGATCAACCAGGACGTGCTGCTCGATCTGCGCGGCCGGATCTTCCGGCACGCGCAGGCGCTCAGCGTCGACTTCCACGAGCGCTACACCTCGGGCCGGCTGATCTCGCGCTCCACGACGGATGTGGAGTCGTTGCGGGAGCTGCTGAGCGAGGGTCTCCAGGAACTGATCGGCGTGGTCCTGTCGTTCGTGTCGATCGCGTTGGTGCTGCTCTGGCTGGACCTGGGCATCGGCGCGATCGCGACGCTCTCCTTCGTGCCGCTGTATCTGATGGTCCGCCTGTACCGGCGGCGGGCGTCCGTCGCGTTCACGGCGCGGTCGACGGCGATCGCCGCGGTGATCGTGAAGTTCGCGGAGACGATGAACGGCATCCGCCCGGTCCAGGCGTTCCGCCGCGAGCGGAGCAACGACACCGTGTTCACCGCGCTGAACACCCGCCACGAGCGGGCGAACGGCGACGCGATGCTGGAGATGGCGCGCTATGTCATCGGTTCGCGGCTGATCGCGAACACGGCGGTGGCCGGGATGGTGCTCTGGGGCGCCTACCGGGTGGCGGACGGCACGCTGGCGCTCGGGGTGCTGGCGGCGGCGGTGCTGTACATGCGCCGGCTGTACGACCCGATCGACCGGCTGGGGATGTTCCTCAACTCCTACGAGTCGGCGGCCGCTTCGCTGGCGAAGATCGCCGGCCTGCTGGCCCAGACGCCGAACGTCCCGGAGACCGACCGGCCGAGGGAACTGCCGCCGCGCTCGGGCGACCTCCCGGGCCGGGAGGTCACGTTCGACGGGGTGCGGTTCGCCTACCGTACGGGTGGCGAGGTGCTGCCCGCCTTCGATCTGCGCATCCCGGCGGGCCGGACGGTGGCGGTCGTCGGGTCGACGGGCGCGGGCAAGTCGACGCTGGCGAAGCTGCTGGCCCGCTTCTACGACCCGACCGAGGGCCGGGTCCTGCTGGACGGCACCGACCTGCGCGACCTGGACACGGCCGAGCTGCGCCGGGGCGTGGTGATGGTGACGCAGGAGGCGTTCCTGTTCTCCGGGACGGTCGCGGAGAACATCGCGATCGGCCGCCCGGACGCCACCCGCGAGGAGATCGAGCACGCCGCGAAGGCGATCGGCGCGCACGACTTCATCGCCGCCCTGCCGGACGGCTACGACACGGACGTACGCAAGCGGGGCGGGCGCATCTCGGCGGGCCAGCGGCAGTTGGTCGCGTTCGCCCGGGCCCTGCTGGCGAATCCGGCGGTGCTGATCCTGGACGAGGCGACCAGCTCGCTGGACGTCCCCGGCGAGCGGGCCGTGCAGCGGGCCATGGACACGGTGCTGCACGGTCGTACGGCGGTGGTGATCGCCCACCGGCTCTCCACGGTGGAGATCGCGGACCGGGTGCTGGTGATGGAGCACGGCCGGATCGTGGAGGACGGCGCACCCGCCGAACTGATCGGCGGGACGGGCCGGTTCGCGGGGCTGCACCGGACGTGGAAGGACAGCCTGGCCTGAGCGGGATCGGGTTGCAGGTTCCACGTTCTGGTGCGCACCGTAGCGATGAATCGCGCACTGGACGCGCACGTTCGAGGTTCAGTGCGCACCGACTCCTGACGGTAGCCGTCTTCCCCTCATGGCGCCGAGGACGAGGTGGGTGCCGCCATGTCCGACGCGGCCTACTCCGTCCCGTAGGCCGCCCACGGTCCGAGGGTGAATCCACCGCCTTCTTGCCGGACTTCCACGGCACCCGCCCCGCCGAAGTGTGCAGGAACGACCAACTCCCTCTCGGTGGAGGCTCGTTCGAGAACGCGGTGGCGGCTGGCCACCGCTTGTTCCGTATCCAGACAGAAGCAGCTGTTGCAGGAGGGTGTGAGGATCTGCACCGGGCTGTGCAGAAGGTCGCCGACGAAGACCGCCCGGTCGCTTCCGGACGCGAGCCGCAGTACGGATGAGCCGGGCGTGTGGCCCGGCGCGGACTCCAGAGTGAGGTGTTCGTCGATGCGGTGGGCGCCGTCCCACAGGACGGCCTGCCCGGCCCGGTTTCGTCCCGCTCCGGGGAAGCATCGCTCTTCCCGGCGCAAGAATGGATGCGGAGTTCACGCGTGCCCGGATCGCGACGGTCCTGGACTCGAGCCCGGAGTTCTGGCTCTCTTCGCCTGAGGATCGCGTACTCGTGGAGTTCTCCTTCAGTGGTTCACTGACGGTGGCCTCGTTGCCGGATTCATGACCTCGGCCCTCCTCCAGGGCGGGAGCACCATCCACACCGATCCGGTACGCGGTCATCGCCTGGGGCCGCTCGGCCACGGCACCGCACCCTGCGGGACCGCGCCGCCCCGGTGCGCCGACCGTAGAGGTGCGAACGCTGCCGGGCGTCCGTACGCGTACTCCGTGGCTCACCCCGGCAGCAGCCGTACCGCCGCGTCCCTCAGCCGGGTGCGCTCCGTGCTCATGAAGCGGTGCAGGGTCCGCGAGCCGAAGGCCGTCCGCTGGGCGCTGCGGCGGCGCTCGCGGTCGTAGGCGCGCAGGGCCCCCGCGATACCCGCGGGCCCCGGGGGCGCGGCGGCCAGCGCACGGCTCAGGGAGTCCGCGTCGAGGATCGCGGTACAGGCGCCCTGGCCGAGGTTGGGCGTCATCGCGTGGGCCGCGTCGCCGACCAGCGCGACGGGGACGGGGCGGGCGTCGGCGGGGGCACGGGAGGCGGGGCGGGCGTCGGCGACGAAGCTGGGCAGGGCCGGGTACAGGTGGAGCATGTCGTAACGGATCCAGGTGGCCGGGTCGGTGGCGTCCAGGATGCGCGGGACCGGGTCGTGCCAG
This sequence comes from Streptomyces sp. NPDC102283, assembly GCF_044766265.1. NCBI lineage: Bacteria > Bacillati > Actinomycetota > Actinomycetes > Kitasatosporales > Streptomycetaceae > Streptomyces > Streptomyces sp. NPDC102283. The sequence goes on along the minus strand of NZ_JBIWLQ010000010.1, from coordinate 171,800 downwards.
CCGGCGAAGGAGGCGCGCAACTCCTCGACGGTGGTGGCCTCGGGCACGGTGGCGTACCAGTTGGTGCGGCCCGGCTCGACCGGGGTCATCCCGAAGAACCGGCCGCTGCCCCAGGTCTCGCCGTACACCGGGCTCTCGAGGTCGGCGGTGCCGATCCAGGCGACGGTGCCGATCCCGCGCGGGCCGCTGCGGCCGCCGAAGCGGGCGGTGCGAACGGCGCTGCGGATGCCGTCGGCGCCGATCACCAGGTCCTGTCCGGCGGCGCGGGCGTCCACGTCGGTGACCCTCTCGCCGAGCTTGAGCGGGACGTCGCCGAAGGTGTCGAGGGCGGCGACCAGGGCGTCGAGCAGGCGGAAGCGGGGGATGAGGAGTTCGGGGCGGCCCGCCTTGCGTTCGATGCGCTCCAGCGGGAGGCGGGCGATCGACGTCCCGTCCGGGGTGCGGATGTGCGCGTCGCGGTAGGGCACGGCGTGGTCGCGCAGCGCTTCGCCCACGCCGAGCCGGTCGAGTGCGGACTGCGCGGTGGGGTGGATGCCGAAGGCCCCGCCGTACCGCTCCAGTTCGGCGCGCCGCTCCAGCACCGTGACCGACCAGCCCGCGCGGCGGAGTCCGATCGCGGTCGCCAGCCCGCCGATGCCCGCGCCCACCACGGTCGCCGTTCCTGTCATGTCGCACTCCCGAGCTCGTTCGGACCGTGCGGAGGAGCACCGCACAGAGAACCACCACACTTGTGGTACCACGGCTGGGGTAGCATCGGCAAGGAGAGGCCGAGGGGGCGGCAGCCGTACGGGAGTGAGGGAGCGCGCGTGAATCCGGACCGGCGGGACCGGCTGCGGGACGCGGCCGTCGAGGTGCTGGCCGGGGAAGGCGGGCGCGGGTTGACCCACCGGGCCGTGGACCGGGCGGCCGAGGTACCGCCGGGCACCGCCAAGAACTACTTCCCGACCAGGGACGCGGTGCTCCGCGCGGCGGCGGAGCGGTGCCTGGAGCAGTACCTCGCGCTCACCGCGCGACTGGCCTCGGCCCCGGGGCCGGCGGACCGCGAGGGCCTGACGGCCCTCTTCCGCTCACTCCTGGAGAACGTCGCGGGACCGGGCCGCTCCCGACTGCTGGCGGTGCTGGAACTCCAGGCCGAGGCGACCCGGCGCCCCTGGCTGTCCGGCATCCTCGACCCGATGGCGAGCGGTGACTTCGTGGGCATGGAGCTGGCCCAGCGCTCCGCCGGACTGCCCGTCACCCCGCAGCGGGCCGCCGTCGTCACCCTCGCGCTGCACGCGGCGATCCCGCACCTGCTGACGAACGGCCCGGCCACGCTCGCAGCGGCGGGGCTGGACGACGTGGACCGCTTCGTACGCGACCTCCTGAACGCGGTGTATCCGACGGACGCGAGCGGCTGAGCGCCGCCGCACTCGACGCCGCGCGCGCCCACCCGGACGCCACGACCGTCCGAGCACCACGACTGGCCGACCCTCCGAGCGCCACGTCCGCCCCCGCGCCGCGCCCTGACGGACCGGCGCGTTCCGGCGTGTGAATCTGGCCAGAACCCGACGCCGTCTCATCAGGCGGTCACCCCACCCCTTCCCGGCTGCGACGCCGCGGTGCCCTTCGCGCACAAAACCTGTGACCACCCTGTGAATGCCGGGCTTCACAACTCCCGGTAACACTGCGGCAATGATCGGCGAAACGTCCGCTTAACGAACATGACCTTTCCGGCAACGAACGAAAACCGGCCAACTTGTTGACGCGGTCCTGACAGGTGCAGTCATCTGCTGACACTCTTCACCCCGTTCTGCGCACCGCCTGCACCGTCCGGACGGCTCGTCCAGCGCCGCCGGTACCCCCCTCGCAGAAGGAGTCCGCGTGAGATCCACGCCCAGCCGTCGCGCCACCGCGACCGGCGCTCTGATAGCCGCAGCAGCCCTCATAGCCGTCGCCGTTCCGTCCGGCGCCGCGACCGCCACCTCCGCTCCCGCCTCGGCCCCGCTCGGCGGCATCACCGCCGGCACGAAGGCCGACCCGGGCGCCCTGCCCGCCAAGCTCTCCCCCGCCCAGCGCGCCGAGCTGCTCAGCGAGGCGAACGCCACCAAGGCGGCCACCGCGAAGGAGCTCGGCCTCGGGTCCACGGAGAAGCTCGTGGTCCGCGATGTCGTCCAGGACCGCGACGGCACGACGCACACTCGCTACGAGCGCACCCTGGACGGGCTGCCCGTCCTGGGCGGCGACCTCGTGGTCAAGGAGTCCGCGGCCGGGGCGACCGAGGGCGTGGCCAAGGCGTCGAAGGCGACCAGCGCGCAGCTGAAGGCCGTCGGCCTCACCGCCGACGTGGCCCCGGCAGCGGCCGAGAAGCAGGCGCTCGGCGCGGCGAAGGCCGAGGGCTCGAAGGCGAAGAAGGCGGAGAACGCCCCGCGCAAGGTGGTGTGGCTGGGCAGCGGCTCCCCGCAGCTCGCGTACGAGACCGTGGTCGGCGGGCTCCAGCACGACGGCACCCCGAACGAGCTGCACGTCCTCACGGACGCCGCCTCCGGCGAGAAGCTCTACGAGTGGCAGGCCGTCCACAACGGCACGGGCAACACGCAGTACAACGGCCAGGTCACCCTGGGCACCGCGCCCTCGTACACCCTGACCGACACCACGCGCGGCAACCACAAGACGTACAACCTGAACCGGGGCAGCTCCGGCACCGGCACCCTGTTCTCCGGCCCGGACGACGTCTGGGGCGACGGCACTCCGCAGAACGCCGAGACGGCCGGCGCGGACGCCCACTACGGCGCGGCCGAGACGTGGGACTACTACAAGACCGTGCACGGCCGCTCCGGCATCCGCGGTGACGGCGTCGGCGCGTACTCCCGCGTCCACTACGGCAACAACTACGTCAACGCGTTCTGGCAGGACAGCTGCTTCTGCATGACGTACGGCGACGGCAGCGGCAACGTCAAGCCGCTGACCTCCCTGGACGTGGCCGCCCACGAGATGACGCACGGCCTGACCTCGGTCACGGCCAAGCTGGTCTACAGCGGCGAGTCCGGCGGCCTCAACGAGGCCACCTCCGACATCTTCGCCGCGGGCGTGGAGTTCTACTCCAACACCACCCAGGACCCGGGCGACTACATGGTCGGCGAGAAGATCGACATCAACGGCGACGGCACCCCGCTGCGCTACATGGACAAGCCGTCCAAGGACGGCGCGTCCAAGGACGCCTGGTACTCGGGCATCGGCAACGTCGACGTCCACTACTCCTCGGGCCCGGCGAACCACTGGTTCTACCTGCTCTCCGAGGGCAGCGGCGCCAAGACCGTCAACGGCGTCAACTACGACTCGCCGACCTCCGACGGGCTCCCGGTGACCGGCATCGGCCGGGACAAGGCGCTGCAGATCTGGTTCAAGGCGCTCACCACGAAGTTCACCTCCACGACCAACTACGCCGCCGCCCGCACCGGCACGCTCGCGGTCGCCGGTGAGCTGTACGGGGCCACCAGCCCCGAGTACGCGGCCGTGGCCCACGCCTGGGCCGGCGTCAACGTGGGCGCCCGCCCCGGCGGCGGCAACCCCGACCCGGGCGGCAAGGTGTTCGAGAACACCACCGCGGTGACCATCCCGGACGCCGGCGCCGCCGTCACCAGCTCGGTCACCGTCTCCGGAGTGGCCGGCAACGCGCCGAGCACCCTCAAGGCGGACGTGAACATCACGCACACCTGGCGCGGTGACCTGGTCGTCGACCTGGTGGCCCCGGACGGCACCGCCTACCGGCTGAAGAACTCCTCCTCCGGCGACTCCGCGGACGACGTGGTGGCGACCTACACGGTCAACGCCTCGTCCGAGGTGGCCAACGGGGTCTGGAAGCTCAAGGTCCAGGACATCGCCCGTCAGGACACCGGGCGGATCAACAGCTTCAAGCTCACCTTCTGACCCACCGGGCCCATCGGCCCGCGGGGATCACACGGAGAACGGCCCGGGAGGGGTTCGCCCCCTCCCGGGCCGTTCGCCGTGGCGCGCGCTCAGCGCAGCAGGACGCCCGCGCCCTCCCCCGCCGCCTCGGCCGGCAGCGCGACCAGGCCCAGTTCGGCGCTGGTGGCCAGCAGCGGGTGGGCGGGCAGGACGCGCACGGTGTAGCCGTACGGCCCCGTCCGGTCCAGCGCGAGCGGCCCCTCGTACAGCCAGCGGTCCTCCAGGTCCTGGCCGCCCGCCGGCTTCAGCGGGAAGGTCTGCGCGTCCGCGATGGCGTCGCCCGAATCGACCCGGCCCGCGAACACCTGGACCTCCACGTCGTCCGGGTCCAGGCCGCCGAGCGCGATCCGCGCCCGCAGCGCCAGAGCGGCGCCGAGCTCCGCCGAGCCGCCCGCCGCGGTGTCGGTCACCGACTCCACATGGTCGACGGAGACCCCGCGCCAGGCCGCCCGGACCTTGGCCTTCCACTGGGCGAGATCCCGCGCGGCCCCGGGATCCAGGGCCCGCCGCGACTGCGCGGCGGGGGTGTACAGGCGCTCCACGTACTCGCGCACCATCCGCCCCGCGAGCACCCGCGGTCCGAGATTGACCAGCGTGGAGCGGACCATCTCGATCCAGCGGTCGGGCAGCCCCTGGGCCCCCCGGTCGTAGAAGCGCGGGGCGACGCGGTCCTCGATCAGGGCGTACAGGGCGTTCGACTCCAGCTCGTCGCGGCGGTCCTCGTCGATCGCCGAGCCGTCGGCGGTGGGGATCTCCCAGCCGAAGTCCGGGTCGAACCACTCGTCCCACCAGCCGTCGCGCACGGACAGGTTGAGGCAGCCGTTCAGCGCCGCCTTCATCCCGCTCGTACCGCACGCCTCCAACGGGCGCAGCGGGTTGTTGAGCCAGACGTCGCAGCCCGGGTAGAGCTTCTGGGCCATGCCCATCCCGTAGTCCGGGAGGAAGACGATGCGGTGGCGGACCCCCGCGTCGTCCGCGAACCTCACCAGCTCCTGCACCAGCCGCTTGCCGCCGTCGTCGGCCGGGTGGGCCTTGCCCGCGACGACGATCTGGATCGGGCGGGTCGGGTGCAGCAGCAGCGCCCGCAGCCGGTCGCGGTCGCGCAGCATCAGTGTGAGCCGCTTGTACGAGGGGACGCGCCGGGCGAAGCCGATCGTCAGGACGTCCGGGTCGAGGACGCCGTCGATCCAGCCCAGCTCGGCGGTGCCCGCGCCGCGCCGGCGCCAGGAGGCGTAGAGCCTGCGGCGGACCTCGGTGACCAACTGGCCGCGCAGGTCCCGGCGCAGGTCCCAGATCTCCTGGTCGCCGATGCCGGTCACCGCGTCCCAGCGGCGCGGGGTGCCGCTCCGCGAGGAGGCCTCGTCGGCCACCGGGCCGCCCGCCGGCACCTGGTGGGCGCGGCCCTCGCCGACCTGGCCCGCGCCGAGCCGGAACACCTCGGGGGCGACCCAGGTCGGTGCGTGGACCCCGTTGGTGACGGAGGTGATCGGCACCTCGGCGGGGTCGAAGCCCGGCCAGAGCCCGGAGAACATCTCCCGGCTGACCGCCCCGTGCAGGGTGGAGACGCCGTTGGCGCGCTGGGCGAGCCTCAGGCCCATCACCGCCATGTTGAACAGCTCAGGCTCACCGCCGGGGTACGTCTCGGTGCCGAGCCGCAGGATCTTCTCGACGCCGACGCCGGGCAGCTCGCCGTCGTCGCCGAAGTGACGGGCGACGAGCCCCCGGTCGAAACGGTCTATCCCGGCGGGCACCGGGGTGTGGGTGGTGAAGACCGTCCCGGCCCGGACCACTTCCAGGGCGCCGTCGAAGTCGAGTCCGGTGGCGGCCAGTTCACGGATGCGCTCCAGGCCGAGGAAGCCGGCGTGGCCCTCGTTGGTGTGGAACACCTCCGGTTCCGGTGTGCCGGTCAGCCGGCACCAGGTGCGCACCGCGCGCACCCCGCCGATGCCGAGCAGCATCTCCTGGAGCAGACGGTGGTCGCTGCCGCCGCCGTACAGCCGGTCGGTGACGTCGCGTTCGCCGGGGGCGTTCTCCTCGACGTCGGAGTCGAGCAGGAGAAGCGGCACCCGGCCGACCCGGGCCAGCCAGACACAGGCGTGCAGCGAGCGCCCGCCGGGCAGGGCCAGCACCACCCGGGCGGGGGCGCCGTCGGCCTCGCGGACCAGGTCGAGCGGGAGTTCGTTGGGGTCCAGGACGGGATAGTGCTCCTGCTGCCAGCCCTCGCGCGAGAGGGTCTGGCGGAAGTAGCCGTGCCGGTAGAGCAGGCCGACGCCGATGAGCGGGACGCCGAGGTCGCTGGCGGCCTTGAGGTGGTCGCCGGCCAGGATGCCGAGGCCTCCGCTGTACTGGGGCAGTGCCGCGGTGACGCCGAATTCGGGTGAGAAGTAGGCGACGGCGGAGGGCAGTTCGGCTCCGGCGGCCCGCTGCTCCTGGTACCAGCGGGGGCCGTCCAGATATTCGGCCAGATCCGCGGAGGCCTCGGCGAGGCGGCCGAGGTACTCCTCGTCCCCGGCCAGTTCGGCGAGCCGCCCGGCGGACAGCGAGCCGAGCAGGCGTACGGGGTCGGCGTCCGCGGGCCGCCAGCCCTCGGGGTCGGCGGACCGGAAGAGCTCACGGGTCTCGGTGTGCCACGACCAGCGCAGGTTGTGCGCGAGGTCGTGGAGAGGTCGGAGGGGTTCGGGGAGGACTGGACGCACGGTGAATCGACGAATGGCCTTCACGTACTCCACCTTTACAGGGGACTTGCGCATCCGGGCGGACGCACCACGGTGTGCGTCCCTTCCGTCACCCCTGAAGGTAGCGGCCGTCCGTGGCGGCCCGCCACGGCGCGCGGACGGCGCGCGAGGTCCCGACGCGGCCGGTACCCGCCTCCCCACAGACGCACCTCGTGTCCCGCCCGTGATCCCCCGTCACTCCGCTCACCTGGGGGTTTGGCCGATTTCACCCCCGTACGCAGCCTTGTGGACCTCCCTGTCACAGGGAAGGCTGCCGTGTGGCGCCGCAGAGCGGGTATCCGGAACCCGTGGAGGCGCTTCGGGCTTCCCCGAGGACTGTCCCGGACAGCCCTCGGCCCACCGGGGGCGTGCGCGCCGCGTGCGGCGGGGCCCGGGCGGTCGACTACGACCGAGTAGTTAACACAGCGCCGCATTTCCCACTCGCGGACGCGGGGAAGGCTTCCCCGGTACGCGGCACGACCCGGCCCGCAGACGTTCTCCGTGCACCCCGAAACATGCACGAAACCCCCGCGACCCACCCATTCGAGTGCCATTCGAGTGAACGCGGACAGGAGCGGCCATGCCCACAGCCCGTCAGCAGACAGCTGAGCAGCTACAAAGGACAGATCCCCGTCCTCGCGGCACACGCGGTCGGTCCTCCGCGCCCGTGCCGTCCCCCGTGCACGCCGAGCTCCTCCAGCCCTCAGGTGATTCCATGATCGGTCGTATTCCCGTCCTGGACGTCCGTCCTCTCGTCGACTGCGGCAGACGGGCGGCGAAGGCCGTCGCCGGTGAGACCTTCCAGGTCAGCGCCACCGTCTTCCGTGAAGGCCATGACGCGGTCGCCGCCAACGTCGTGCTGCGCGATCCGAGCGGACGGGTCGGGCCGTGGACGCCGATGCGCGAGCTGGCGCAGGGCACGGACCGGTGGGGGGCCGACGTCACCGCGACCTCCGAGGGCCGTTGGACGTACACGGTGGAGGCCTGGAGCGATCCGGTCACCACCTGGCGGCAGCACGCCGCGATCAAGATTCCGGCGGGCATCGACACGGACCTGGTGCTGGCCGAGGGCGCGGCGCTGCTGGAACGTGCCGCGGCGGGCGTCCCGAAGAAGCACGGCCGCGAGGCGGTGCTGGCCGCGCTGGACGCCCTGCGCGACACGGCCCACCCGCCGGCCGCCCGGCTGGCCGCGGCCCTGACCCCGGCCGCCGAGGCGGTGCTCGCCCGCTATCCGCTGCGCGAACTGGTCACCCGCTCCAAGCCACTGGCGGTGCGGGTGGAGCGCGAGCGGGCGCTGTTCGGCTCGTGGTACGAGCTGTTCCCCCGCTCGGAGGGCGCGAAGCGGGTGCCGGTGGACCCGGCGGACACCTCGCCGGACGCGGAGAAACGCCTGGTGAGCGGCACCTTCCGGACGGCGGCCGAGCGGCTGCCCGCGGTCGCCGCGATGGGGTTCGACGTCGTGTACCTGCCGCCGGTCCACCCGATCGGGACGACGCACCGCAAGGGCCCGGACAACAGCCTGACGCCAGGGGAGCACGACCCGGGCGTGCCGTGGGCGATCGGTTCGCCGGACGGCGGGCACGACGCGGTCCACCCGGAGCTGGGGACGCTGGAGGACTTCGACCACTTCGTCTCCGTGGCCCGCAATCTGCGGATGGAGATCGCGCTGGACTTCGCGCTCCAGTGCTCGCCGGACCACCCGTGGGTCAAGGAGCACCCGGACTGGTTCCACCACCGCCCCGACGGCTCGATCGCGTACGCCGAGAACCCGCCGAAGAAGTACCAGGACATCTATCCGATCGCCTTCGACAAGGACATGCGCGGCCTGGTGGCGGAGACGGTACGCATCCTGCGCTTCTGGATGGACCACGGCGTGCGGATCTTCCGGGTCGACAACCCGCACACCAAGCCGGTGGTCTTCTGGGAGAAGGTCATCGAGGAGGTCAACGGCGCCGACCCCGACGTCATCTTCCTGGCGGAGGCGTTCACCCGCCCGGCGATGATGCACACCCTGGGCGCGGTCGGCTTCCAGCAGTCGTACACGTACTTCACCTGGCGCGACACCAAGCAGGAGCTGACGGAGTACGTCACGGAGCTGGCCGGCGAGGCCGCCTCGTACATGCGGCCCAACTTCTTCGTGAACACCCCCGACATCCTTCCCGGCTTCCTCCAGGAGGGCGGCCGCCCGGCCTTCGAGGCACGGGCGGTCCTGGCCGCGACGCTGTCCCCCTCCTGGGGCGTGTACGCGGGATTCGAGCTGTGCGAGAACACTCCGGCCAAGCCGGGGAGCGAGGAGTACCTGCACTCGGAGAAGTACGAACTGCGCCCGAGGGACTGGGAGTCGGCGGAACGCGAGGGCCGCACGCTGACCCCTCTGATCACCTCGCTGAACCGGATCCGCCGGCGTAACCCCGCTCTGCGGCAGCTGCGCGACGTCCACTTCCACCACACCGACAACGAAGCGCTGATCGCCTACAGCAAGCGCTCCGGAGCGAACGCCGTCCTGGTGGTCGTGAACCTCGACCCGCACCACACCCAGGAGGCCACGGTCTCGTTGGACATGGAGCGGCTCGGCCTCTCATGGCACGAGCGCGTACCGGTGCGCGACGAGCTCACCGGCGATACCTACCACTGGGGCAGGGCCTTCTATGTGCGTCTGGAGCCGGGCATCACGCCCGCGCACATCGCCGTCCTGCGACCGTCCCCGCCGACCGGAGGGTCACCCACACCATGATCGTCAATGAGCCTGTCCACGACACGTTCGAGGACACTCCCGCCAAGGACCGCGATCCCGACTGGTTCAAGCGCGCCGTCTTCTACGAGGTGCTCGTCCGGTCCTTCCAGGACTCCAACGGCGACGGAATCGGCGACCTCAAGGGCATCACCGCCAAGCTGGACTACCTCCAGTGGCTCGGCGTCGACTGCCTCTGGCTGCCACCGTTCTTCAAGTCGCCGCTGCGCGACGGGGGCTACGACGTCTCCGACTACACCGCCGTCCTGCCGGAGTTCGGCGATCTCGCCGACTTCGTGGAGTTCGTGGACGCCTCGCACCAGCGGGGCATGCGCGTCATCATCGACTTCGTCATGAACCACACGAGCGATCAGCACGAGTGGTTCCAGCAGTCCCGCACCGACCCGGACGGGCCGTACGGCGACTACTACGTCTGGGCGGACGACGACAAGCAGTTCCAGGACGCCCGGATCATCTTCGTCGACACCGAGACGTCCAACTGGACCTTCGACCCGGTGCGCAAGCAGTACTACTGGCACCGCTTCTTCTCGCACCAGCCGGACCTCAACTACGAGAACCCGGCGGTGCAGGAGGAGATCCTGGCGGCCCTGCGGTTCTGGCTGGACCTGGGCATCGACGGCTTCCGGGTCGACGCGGTGCCCTACCTCTACCAGCGCGAGGGCACCAACTGCGAGAACCTCCCCGAGACCCACCACTTCCTCAAGCGGGTCCGCAAGGAGATCGACGCCAACTACCCGGACACCGTGCTCCTCGCCGAGGCCAACCAGTGGCCGGAGGACGTCGTCGACTACTTCGGCGACTACGAGCAGGGCGGGGACGAGTGCCACATGGCGTTCCACTTCCCCGTGATGCCGCGGATCTTCATGGCGGTGCGCCGCGAGAGCCGCTACCCGGTCTCCGAGATCCTGGCGAAGACCCCGGCGATCCCGAAGAACTGCCAGTGGGGCATCTTCCTGCGCAACCACGACGAGCTGACCCTCGAAATGGTCACGGACGAAGAACGCGACTACATGTACGCGGAGTACGCCAAGGACCCGCGGATGCGCGCCAACATCGGCATCCGGCGGCGGCTGGCCCCCCTGCTGGACAACGACCGCAACCAGATCGAGCTCTTCACCGCCCTGCTGCTGTCGCTGCCCGGCTCCCCGATCCTCTACTACGGGGACGAGATCGGGATGGGCGACAACATCTGGCTGGGCGACCGGGACGCGGTGCGCACCCCGATGCAGTGGACGCCCGACCGCAACGCCGGGTTCTCCTCCAGCGATCCGGGACGGCTCTACCTCCCCACGATCATGGACCCGGTCCACGGCTACCAGGTCACCAACGTCGAGGCGTCGATGGCCTCGCCGTCCTCGCTGCTGCACTGGACCCGCCGGATGATCGAGATCCGGAAGCAGAATCCGGCCTTCGGTCTCGGCGAGTACACCGAACTGCCCTCCTCCAACCCGGCGGTGCTGGCGTTCACCCGTGAGTACGGGGACGATCTCGTCCTGTGCGTGCACAACTTCTCGCGGTTCGCGCAGCCGACGGAACTGGACCTGCGATCGTTCGACGGACGTCATCCGGTGGAACTGATCGGCGGGGTACGCTTCCCGGCCATCGGCCAGTGGCCCTACCTGCTGACCCTTGCGGGACACGGCTTCTACTGGCTCCGGCTGCGCAAGGACGCGCCGCCGGCCTGAGCTCCGCCGGCCCCGTGCGGGACGGTTTCCACCGTCCCGCACGGGGCACCCTGACCCCAGGAAAAGGCCTTGGGCCTCCACGGTTCCGGCGCCTTCGGACTTCACCGTTCCGCCGTTCGAGTCCGTAAGGGCTCTCCTGACCCGACACGTCCCGCACAGCCGGACAGCCATTGCCGCAATCCGGGACACTCTTCGCATCCTGTGGTGTGCCCGGGGAAAGGACGCGATGCCATGTCGGAGGCTGCATCCACTCACGTCGCCCTGGCGAAGAGCACGAGGAACAGCGCAACTCCCAGAATGACGACGGACGGCGATCTGCTCCCGTCCCTCGCCCCGCTGCTGCACGCATGGCTGCCCCGGCAGCGGTGGTTCGCCGGCAAGGGCAGGCCGGTCACCGGCTTCTCCCTGGTCTCGGCCACCGAGATGCTGCCGCTGGACGGCACGGCGGGCCCGGGACTGCTGCACCTGCTGCTGCGGGTCGAGCAGCCCTCCCAGCAGGCCCGCCCGGCCGAGGACTGCTACCAACTGCTCCTCGGTGCAAGAACGTCACTGCCACCACTCCTCGCGGGCGCCCTGATCGGCCGGGTGGAGCGGGGTCCGCTCGCCGGACGGACCGTCTACGACGCGCTGCACGATCCGCGGCTGGCCGATCTGCTGCTGGAACGCCTCCGCAGCCCCGGGAGCCTCGGCTCGCTGCGCTTCGAGGGGACCGCCGCGATCCCGGCCGGCCTCACGCCCCGGGTGCTGGACGCCGAGCAGTCCAACTCCTCGCTCGTCTACGGGGACGCGTTCATCCTCAAGATCTTCCGGCGCGTCTTCCCGGGCACCAACCCGGACCTGGAACTGCCGCTCGCCCTCGGCGGCGAGGGGTGCGCACGAGTGCCGGCCCCGGTCGCCTGGTTCGAGACGCCAGGACCCGAACCGCTCACCCTGGGCGTCCTCCAGCCCTTCCTGCGGGGCGCGCGCGACGGCTGGCAGCTCGCGCTGACCGCGCTCGCCGCGGGCCGCGACTTCCTCACCGAGGCACGGGCGCTGGGCCGGGCCACCGCCGAGGTGCACACCGCGCTCGCCGCCGCGCTGCCGACCGCGGCGCTGCGCGGCACCCAGACCCGGCAGCTCGTCGCCGAGATGACCCGGCGGCTGGAGACCACCGCCCAGGCGGTACCGGCGCTCGTGCCGCACGTCCCCGGGCTGCGCGCCGCGTTCGAGGCGGTGACGGACCTCGGGGTACGGGGCAGCGGCTGGGCGCAGCAGCGGGTGCACGGAGATCTCCACCTCGGGCAGACGCTGCGCTCCGCCGACGGTTTCTGGTCGCTGATCGACTTCGAGGGCGAACCGTCCCGTCCGCTGCCCGAGCGCCGCATGCCCGCGCCGCCGGTCCGCGATGTGGCGGGCATGCTGCGGTCCTTCGACTACGCGGCCCGCTCGCACCGCCCGTGGAACCCGGAGTGGGCGGCCCGCTGCCGTACCGCCTACTGCGAGGGCTACGCGCAGACGTCGGGCAGCGACCCGCGCGGCGAACCGGAGCTGCTGCGCGCCCATGAGACCGACAAGGCCGTGTACGAGGTGCTGTACGAGGCCCGGCACCGCCCCGACTGGCTGCCGGTTCCGATGGCGGCCATCCAACGGCTGGCCCGGTCCGCCGCGGCCTGATCCGCACCCCCACGCACCTCCCCACCACCCCGCGCTCTCCCCCCTTCACCCTCCGAGGAGGCTGTCCCTGTGACCGCCCGCAAGCCGTCCCGCAAGGCATCCCGCAAGACCGTCGAACTGCCCGCCGAACTGCCCGCCGAGCTGCCCGCCGAGATCCTTGCCGAGGCACCCGTCGAAGCCGCCGTCGACGTGGTGGCGGCGCCGACGCCCGCGACCACCGCGAAGGCCCCGCCCGCCGAGCGCGCCCGGCCCCGGCGCGCCGACGCGGGCCCGCCGCGCCCCCGGCGGGCCGCCGACGGCCAGGGCGCCCGCCCCGCGCCGGCCCTGGACGGCGCGGACCGGGGCCGGCTGCTGGCCGGCGACCACCACGCGCCGCACGACGTGCTCGGCGCGCACCCGGTCCCGGGCGGAGTGCTCGTCCGGGCGCTGCGGCCGTTCGCGCGGTCCGTCACGGTGCTGGCGACCGGACTGCGGGCCGAGCTGCACGACGACGGCGACGGCTTCTTCTCCGGTGTGCTGCCGGTGCCGGAGGCCCCCGCGTACCGGCTGGAAGTGGCGTACGACGACAACACCATCGAGGTGGAGGACCCCTACCGCTTCTGGCCCGCGATCGGCGAGCTGGATCTGCATCTGATCGGCGAGGGCCGTCACGAGGAGCTGTGGCGGGCGCTCGGCGCGGAGCCGATGGAGCACCAGGGGGTCACCGGGACCCGGTTCACCCTCTGGGCCCCGAACGCGCGCGGCGTGCGGATCACCGGTGACTTCACCTACTGGGACGGCACGGGCTTCCCGATGCGTTCGCTCGGCTCGACCGGGGTGTGGGAGCTGTTCCTGCCCGGGGTCGGCGAGGGCGCGCTGTACAAGTACGACATCTGCCGGCCGGACGGTTCGCACACGGTGCGGGCCGACCCGATGGCCCGGCGCACCGAGGTGCCGCCCGCGACCGCCTCGATCGTCACCGCGTCGCACCATCAGTGGCAGGACGCCCACTGGATGGCGCACCGGGGCGACCGGCCCGTCCATGACGCCCCGTTCTCGGTGTACGAGGTCCATCTCGCTTCCTGGCGACCCGGCCTGACGTATCGTCAATTGGCGGAGCAGCTGCCGGCGTACGTCAAGGACCTGGGCTTCACGCACGTCGAGCTGATGCCGGTCTCCGAGCATCCCTTCGGGGGATCCTGGGGCTATCAGGTCACCGGGTTCTACGCGCCGACCTCGCGGATGGGGACCCCGGACGACTTCCGCTTCCTGGTGGACGCGCTGCACCGGGCGGGCATCGGCGTGATCATGGACTGGGTTCCGGCGCACTTCCCGCGCGACGACTGGGCGCTGGCCGAGTTCGACGGGCGGCCGCTGTACGAGCACTCCGACCCGCAGCGTGCGGCGCACCCGGACTGGGGGACGCTGGAGTTCGACTACGGCCGCACCGAGGTCCGCAACTTCCTGGTCTCCAACGCCACTTACTGGTGCGAGGAGTTCCACATCGACGGACTCCGGGTCGACGCGGTGGCCTCGATGCTCTATCTCGACTACTCCCGCGAGGACGGCCAGTGGTCGCCCAACGAGTTCGGCGGGCGGGAGAACCTGGACGCGGTGGCGTTCCTCCAGGAGATGAACGCGACGGTCTACCGCCGCAACCCCGGTGTCGTCACCATCGCCGAGGAGTCCACCGCCTGGGACGGCGTCACCCGCCCCACCGACGGCGGGGGCCTGGGCTTCGGGCTGAAGTGGAACATGGGCTGGATGCACGACTCGCTCCAGTACATCGCCAAGGAGCCGGTCCACCGCAAGTACCACCACGACGAGATGACGTTCTCGATGGTGTACGCGTACAGCGAGAACTACGTGCTGCCGATCTCGCACGACGAGGTGGTGCACGGCAAGCAGGCGCTGGTGAGCAAGATGCCCGGCGACTGGTGGCAGCAGCGCGCCAACCACCGCGCCTACCTGGGCTTCATGTGGGCCCACCCCGGCAAGCAACTGCTCTTCATGGGCCAGGAGTTCGCCCAGGGTGCGGAGTGGTCCGAGGGGCACGGCCCGGACTGGTGGCTGCTGGACCCCTCCTACGGGGCGTCCGGCGACCATCGCGGGGTGCGGACCCTGGTCGGCGACCTGAACGCGGTGTACGGGGCGGTGCCCGCGCTGTGGCAGCGCGACACCGTGCCGGAGGGGTTCAGCTGGGTGGACGGCGGGGCGGCCGAGGACAACGTGTTCGCGTTCCTGCGGTACGACGCGGACGGCTCCCCGCTGCTCGCGGTCTCCCACTTCTCCCCGGCGGTCCGGAGCGACTACCGCCTCGGGGTGCCGGAGACCGGCGCCGAGGGCTGGGTGGAGGTCCTGAACACCGACGCGGCCCGTTACGGCGGCGGCGACGTGCGCAACGAGGAGCCGCTGAAGGCGGAGGCGGTGCCCGCGCACGGCCGCCCGTGCAGCATCTCGCTGACGCTGCCGCCGCTGGCCACGGTGTGGTTCCGCCCCGCGTAGCCCTCCCGGTGTGAACGGCCCGGGGCCCGTACCGCGTCGATGACGACGTGGCGCGGGCCCCTCCGCGTCGCGGCGGGTCAGCGATCGGCGGCCATCACCTCGACGATGCTCGACCAGGACTCGGAGCCGTGGCCCTGGGCGATCGCCCGGTCGGTGATGCCCTTGAGGGCGGCGAGGTGCGAGACGTCCAGGCCGCGGCCCTTCGCGGTGTGCAGGATGTGGTCGACGCTGGCCGCCATCATGGCGAGGTTCGCGCCCTCGCCCGTGTACGTACGCGTGTCGATGTCCTGCGCCGTGTACGCGGCGATCGGCGGCAGGATGCCCGCGATCGTGTTGAGGTACGGGGCGAGCGACGCGCCGTCGATGCCCTCCGCGCGGGCCAGCGCGAAGGCGTGGACGAGACCGCCCATGGCCCCGTAGAAGAAGTCCAGCATCGCCATGTCGTAGGCGGCGGCGAGCCCGTGGTCCCCGCCGAGGAAGGTGGCGGGCGCGCCGAGCGCCTTGAGGGTGGACTCGTGCGCCTCGAACGCGGCCCGGTCGCCGGAGTGGAACACCAGCCCCTCCGCCGAGCCGACCACGCTCACCGGCACCATGATCGCACCGTCGAGGTAGGCCAGGGAGTGCTTCTCGGCCCAGGCGGCGGCCTGCCGCGAGCGGGCCGGGGTGTCCGAGGTCAGGTTGACCAGGACCCGACCCGCCAGGGCGGCGGCCAGCGGTTCCAGGACCGCGTCGGAGGCGTCGTAGTCGACGAGGCAGACCACGACGAGGCCGCTCGCCCGTACGGCGTCCTCGGCCGAGGCGGCCCGCACCGCGCCCCGTTCCACGAGGTCCTCGCCCTTTCCGGGGGAACGGTTCCAGACGGTGGTGGGGTGGCCGGCGGCCAGGAAGGCGCCGACTAGGGCGCTGCCCATGTCGCCGAGGCCGAGGACGGTGACAGGGGTGGGTTCGGTGGTCGTGTTCGCTTGCGTCATGGGGACCATGCTGGGCGGACGAACAGGCGCTGACCAGAACCCACTTGACTGTCAGATACGCACTTTCGGGGAAGCGTCCAGCTCAGAGCGGTCGCAGCTCGGAGCTGGCGCGGTTCGGTCAGGCGCGGTTCGGTCAGGCCGGCGCGAGGACGTCCTCCAGTTCCTTCAGAAGCCCGCGCTTGGGCCGGGCGCCGACGATCGACTTCACCGGCTCGCCCGCCCGGAAGACCATCAGGGTCGGTGTCGCCAGCACGCCGTACCGTACGGTGATCGCGGTTTCGCGGTCGACGTCGAGCTGGACGATCCTGATCCGGTCGGCCTCCTCGCGGGCCATCTCCCTTAGCACCGGCGCGAGTTGGCGGCACGGTCCGCACCAGTCGGCGGTGAACTGGACCAGCACGGGCAGCGCGGATTTCAGCACCTCCGCCTCGAAGGTCTCTTCGGTGACTTCGGTGACTTCGGTGACTTCGGTGACTTCGGTGACGCCTTCGGTCCGGATCATGGGTGTCCTTCCAGTTCGCAGCGGGGCGCCGGTCCACCGGGCTGCTCGGCCGACGCCTCCAGTTCGGCTCGGGCCAGCTGTGCACCGACCTCGGCGCGCACCGACGTGAGCCGGCCGATCAGCCCGTCCAGCTCGTCGAGCTTGCGCCGGTAGACGGCGAGCGAGGCGGGGCAGGAGTCCCCGGCCGGGTGACCGGCGCGCAGGCAGTCGACGAAGGGCCTGGTCTCCTCCAGGTCGAACCCGAAGTCCTGCAGGGTCCGGATCTGCTGGAGGAGACGCAGGTCGTCCTCGTCGTAGCTGCGGTAGCCGTTCTCCGCGCGCCGCGCGGGCAGCAGCCCGCGCGACTCGTAGTAGCGCAGCGTCCGCGTCGTCGTCCCGGCCTGTTCGGCCAGCTCCCCGATTCGCATGGGACGAACGTATTCCTTGACGCCGACGTCAACGCAAGGGCTTCGGCGCCGCGCCGTCAGTTGGCGCGGGCCGCCGACCGTCGGCGCACGGCCCAGACGATGCCGCCGCCCGCGGCGACCGCCGCGGCCGCCATGCCGACGAGCGGCGCGGTGGAGTCCGATCCGGTCGCGGCGAGGTTGCCGCCGGTCGTCTGCGGGGTCGCGCCGCCGGCCGTCGAGCCGCCCGTGCCGGCGGAGCCGCCGGTGGTGCCGGTGGTGCCGGAGCCGCTCGTGGAGCCGGTGGAGCCGGAGCCTCCGGTGGACGAGGAGCCGCCCGTACCGCCCGTACCACCGCCCGTACCACCGCCCGTACCGCCGGTCGAACCGGTGGAGCCGGAGGTGTCCGAGCCCTTGCCTGTGTCGATCACGATCTGCGCGGTGTCATTGGCCGCGTTCCGGTCGAAGGGGCGCTCCTGCCCGCTGAAGGAGACCTCGCCGGTGGTACGGCCGACCGCCTTGTCGATGCGCAGGACGAAGGGGTAGCTCTCGCCGCCGTCCACGTCCACCCAGGACTGCGAGGTGCCGCAGCTGTAGTGCGTCTTGGTGACCGCGTCGCAGTATCCGTGCGCCTTGACGACGGAGGTGCCCTTCGGGATCCGGATGTCGACGGTGGTCACGCTCTCGTCGCGGGTGCCCTGCACGCGGGCGGGGCCCTTGTTGGCGAACTTCACCGTCGCGGTGACCTTGTCGCCGACCTCGCCCTTCAGCTCGGCGCCGGTCAGGCCGAAGTCGGCGGTGTTCGCCGCCGTGACGTCGGCCGATGCGGCCGATTGGGGGTGGTTCTTCCGGTCGGCGTCGGTGGCCGGGTTCTTCTCGACCAGCGTGAGCGGGTCGCCGGTGCCCTGTACCGGATCGGTGGAGCCGCTGTCGCCCTCGTCCGGGTCCGGCTCGGTCACGCCGATCGTCACCCGCAGGTCGTCGTTGAGCGCGGAGTCGAGCGCCTTGAGGGAGAGCGGCTTGTCCGTCCCGTAGACGACGCCCGGCTTCAGCGGCTGGTCGATCTTGCAGGCGGCGACGTGCGAGTCGGGCATCTCGTCGTAGGACGGGATCGTGTAGTAGCTGCAGTTCTTGTGCATCTCGTCCGCCTGGAGACCGGGCGACACGGCGTACGTCACGTAGGAGACGGGCACCTCCTCCGTCCCCTTGTTGAGGAAGGTCAGCGGTGTGGAGAACGCGCTTCCGGCCTGAACCCCCTTGATCGGCGCGATCGTTCCGACGCCGAGGTCCGGCTCCGGCTCGGCGGCGAGCGCCGGCACGGCGCCCAGCGCCACCAGCGCTGCGGCGGCTACGGCGGCGGTCCCGCCGCGCAGGGTACGGCTGCGGGAAGGGGGGAAGCGCATGGAAGTCCTTCGGTCGTGGGGCTCGTGGAACGGACTGTGGTCCTTCACCCCCCAAGACCGCCACCGGACGAGGAGGGTTGTGCGGTCCGGAGCGGTCGTGACAGAACACGGACACAAGGCACCAGTACCGGACACGGAAGCCGAGGACACCCGTACCGGGGGTACGGGTGTCCTCGGGTGGGGGGCGCCGCAGCGGCTGTGGGGAGTGCGGTGACCGTGGGGGCGCGGCGCCGGGTCAGACCTTCGCGGGCTGCTCCGCGGTGTCCCGCTGCTCGGGGACCTCGCCGGAGCCTGCTGCCGGGGCGTGGTCGTCGACGAGGGTCTTCTCGTCGAACGGGACCCGGCCCGCGAGCACCTCGTTCACGCGGTCCTTGTCGATCTCCTTGGTCCAGTGGCCGACCAGCACCGTGGCGACCGCGTTGCCCGCGAAGTTGGTCAACGCGCGGGCCTCGCTCATGAAGCGGTCGATGCCGACGATCAGACCGACGCCGTCGACGAGTTCGGGGCGGTGCGACTGGAGTCCGCCGGCCAGGGTCGCCAGGCCCGCGCCGGTCACGCCCGCCGCGCCCTTCGAGGCGATGACCATGAAGACCAGCAGCGAGATCTGCTCGCTCGCGCTCAGCGGATCGCCCATCGCGTTGGCGATGAACAGCGAGGACATCGTGAGGTAGATCGCGGTGCCGTCGAGGTTGAAGGAGTAGCCGGTCGGCACGGTGATGCCGACGACGGGCTTGCTGACGCCCAGGTGCTCCATCTTCGCGATCAGCCGCGGCAGGGCCGACTCGGAGGAGGAGGTGGACAGGATGAGCAGGAACTCGCGGCCCAGGTACTTCAGCAGCGAGAACAGGTTCACCCCGGCGACCAGGCGCAGGATCGCGCCGAGCACCACGAAGACGAACAGCGCGCAGGTGACGTAGAACCCGATCATGATGATCGCCAGGGACTTCAGGGCGTCGAGGCCGGTCTCGCCGACCACCGCGGCGATCGCGCCGAACGCGCCGACCGGGGCGGCCCACATGATCATGGCGAGGATGCGGAAGACGAGGCGCTGGATGTGGGTGATGCCGCGGATGATCGGCTCGCCGGTCGAGCCCATCGCCTGGAGCGCGAAGCCCGCGAGCAGCGCGACGAGCAGGGTCTGGAGGACCTCGCCCGCGGTGAAGGCGGAGACGATAGTGGTCGGGATGATGCCCAGCAGGAAGTCCACGGTGGACTCGCTCGCGCCCGAGGCCTGCGCCTCGCCCGCGGCCCGCGCCTGCTCGGTGATGTGGAGGGTGGAGCCGGGCTCCAGGACGTTGCCGACGAGCAGGCCGATGGCGAGGGCCACGGTCGACATGACCAGGAAGTAGCCCAGCGCCAGACCGCCGACCGCGCCGACCTTGGCGGCCTTGCGCACCGAGCCGACGCCCAGGACGATCGTGCAGAAGATGATCGGCGAGATCATCATCTTGATCAGGTTCACGAAGCCGGCGCCGATGGGCTTCAGCTCGACGGCCACCCCGGGGGCCGCGAAGCCCACCAGGATGCCGAGCGCCACGGCGGCGATCACGGCGATGTACAGGTAGTGGGTGCGGTCCCGTTGTTTGGCTGCCACAGCCATGGTGGGGCTCCTCGGCTCGGTCATAGCGTGTGCCCCCGTCCCTGGGGGCTCCGGCGACTATCCACCGCCCTGTGACCCCGGTCACCCTTGCGTTCATATCGTTCACAGTCACTTTCCGGCCACCCGGAGAAGGCCCGGCGGGGCGAGGCAGACTGTGGGGTATGCGCCTCCCCCGTACCCGTCCTCGATCCCTGGCGGGCCAGCTCTTCGCCATGCAGGTCGTCCTGATCGCCGCGGTGGTGGCGGGGTGTGCCGTCTTCGCGTACGTCTCGGGCAGCGAGCAGGCCGAGGAGACGGCCGCCCGGCAGGTGCGGGTGGCGGCGCTGGCGGTGGCCGATTCCCCCTCCGTGCGGGAGGCCATCCGTACCCCGGACCCGTCCGCCGCACTCCAGCCGTACGCGGAACGGGTGCGCGAGGACACCGGGATCGCCTTCATCACCATCATGGACACCGAGCGGGTGCGCTGGACGCATCCGGACGCGGAGCAGATCGGGGACACCTTCCTCGGGAACACCGCGAAGGCCCTGCGCGGGCAGACCTTCACCGAGACGTACACCGGCACGCTGGGCCCCTCGATACGGGTGGTGACCCCGATCCGCGACAACGGGCGGATCGTCGGCCTGGTCAGCGCGGGCATCACGGTGGACCGGGTCTCCTCGCAGGTCCGGGACCAGCTCGGCGCCCTCGCGCTCGCGGCGGGCGGGGCGCTCGCGCTCGGCGGGATCGGCACGTACGTGGTCAACGCGCGGCTGCGACGGCACACCCACGGGATGAACGCGGCGGAGCTGAGCCGGCTGCACGACTACCACCAGGCCACCCTGCACGCGGTGCGCGAGGGGCTGCTGATGCTGGACGGGCGGCGGCGGATCGCGCTGATCAACGACGCCGGGCGGGAGCTGCTGGGCCTGGAGCCGGACACGGAGGCGGTCGGCCGTACGGTCGACGAGCTGGCCCTGCCCGCGCCGCTGACCGGGGCGCTGCTGGCGTCGGAGGCACGGGTGGACGAGCTGCACCTGACGGCGGAGCGGGTGGTCGTGGTCAACACCCGTCCGGTGGTGGGCGGTGAACAACGCGGCACGGTGGTGACCCTGCGGGACCACACCGAGCTCCAGGCGCTGACCGGCGAGCTGGACTCCGAGCGCAGTTTCACGCAGGCGCTGCGCTCCCAGGCCCACGAGGCGGCGAACCGGCTGCACACCGTGGTGTCGCTGATCGAGCTGGGCCGCGTGGAGGAGGCGGTGGACTTCGCGACGGCGGAGCTGGAGCTGGCCCAGGTGCTGACCGACCGGGTGGTGGGGGCGGTGGAGGAGCCGGTGCTCGCGGCCCTGCTGCTGGGCAAGGCCGCCCAGGGACACGAGCGGGGTGTGGAGCTGGTGCTCGCGGAGGACAGCCTGATCGACGACGGGGCACTGCCGCCCTCGCTGGCCCAGCGTGATCTGGTGACGATCCTGGGCAATCTGATCGACAACGCGGTGGAAGCGGCTTCGGACGCGGCCGACGACGGTTCCGGGGCGGTGCCCGCGCCCCGGGCGCCCGGAGGTCCGGCGGGACGGGCCCGGGTCACCGTGACGGCGCTCGCGGACGAGCGGGAGCTGCTGCTGCGGGTCGCGGACACCGGAGCGGGCATCGGTCCGGAGGCGGCGGCCGAGGTGTTCCGGCGCGGCTGGTCGACGCACGGGACGGGGCGCGGGCTCGGTCTGGCGCTGGTGCGGCAGGCGGCGTACCGCAACGGGGGCACGGTGGAGCTGGACGCGGGTCCGGACGGCGGCGCGCGCTTCACCGTACGGCTGCCGCTTCCGGCCCGGGCGCCGGCAGGCTCGCAGCCCGGGCCCGGGGCCGGGGCCGGGCACAAGGAGGTCACGGCATGATCCGGGTCCTGGTGGTGGAGGACGATCCGGTGGCCGCCGACGCCCACCAGATGTACGTGGAGCGGGTGGAGGGCTTCACGGTGACGGCGGTGGCGCACACCCGGGCGGCGGCCGTGCGGGCGCTGGAGCGGACGCCGGTGGATCTGCTGCTGCTCGACCTCTATCTGCCCGACGGGCACGGGCTCGGGCTGCTGCGCTCGCTGCGCGCCTCCGGCCATGGGGCGGACGTGATCGCGGTGACCTCGGCGCGGGATCTCGCGGTGGTGCGGGAGGGGGTGTCGCTCGGCGTCGTGCAGTACGTGCTGAAGCCGTTCACGTACCCCACGCTGCGGGACCGGCTGGTGCGGTACGCGGAGTTCCGGGGCGCCGCCGGGGAGGCGAGCGGGCAGGAGGAGGTGGACCGGGCGCTGGGCGCGCTGCGGGTCGCGCATCCGGCCGCGCTGCCCAAGGGCCTCAGCGGCCCGACGCTGGAGGCGGTCACCCGGGTGCTGAAGGGATCGCCGGAAGGGGTGACGGCGGCCGCCGCCGGGGAGCGGCTGGGCATCTCGCGGATCACCGCCCGGCGGTACCTGGAGCACCTGGTGACCGTCGGCAGCGCCGCGAGGCGTCCGCATTACGGTCAGGTCGGCCGACCGGAGCTGCACTACCGCTGGCTGGCCGCAGGACGCTGACCGGTCGCGGACGAAGGGGCCGACAAGCGCTTGCCGGTCGGTTTCACGCCCGCGGTGCGCTTCTGCGGAGGTGCAAAAGAAAGCGCTGGTGGGGCCGGGTTCACGTACCGCCCGCCCGGTTCGCGACTGGAGGTTCCTACGAAGCGTGATCTGTGCGGAACGTACCGTAGCCAGGGCGGAAATGGACTTCTACGGTGGGCCCGTGCACCCCACCCCGCCATTCAACGCCCCCGCCGCGCGCCGTCTCCGCGAGGCTCTGGGGATGGCTCCCGGTCATGTCGCCTACGGGCTCGCCGCCCAGTACGGACTCCGGATCAGCGCAGAGACCGTCATCGCCTGGGAGCGCGGCCTCGCGACGCCCGGGGAGCGTGAGCTGACCGCCCTCTCCGGCGTCCTCTGGTGCGCCCCCGGGGAGCTGCTGACCGCCGCCGTCACCCTGCGCGAGCACCGGATGGCCCGGGACCTGAGCGTGGACGAGCTGGCCCGTCAGCTGGGGATGACCGGCGCCTCGTACCTGCGGATGGAGGAGTCGGGGCGCTGGCGGGGCAACGAGAAGCAGTCGGCGGCGCTGTGCCGGGCGCTGGGGCTGACGACGGCGCAGTTCCTGACGGCGACGGGCCGCGACGAGGAGTTGGCGGAGCTGCTGAGCAGCGCGGTCACCACGCGCTGGCAGGCGTACGTCCGCCCGGTGGCCAAGATCGTCCCGCTGGACCGGGCACTGATCCAGGACACGCTGGAACAACTGCACGCCGACTACCAGGCCCTGATGGTCTCCACGCTGAGCTGGAGCAGCACGGGCCAGGAACGCTCCGGGTCGACGGGCGACGCGGGCCGGGCGTTCCTGGCCCGGGTGGTGGACCAGTTCTGGCGGACCGCCGGGGTGTGACCCCGCACGGGCCGCCCGTGCGGCCCGTGCGGTTCTGGAGGGTCGGCCCCTGCCGGAAGGGCGGCTAGAAGACCGACTCGGCCTCGTACATCCGCTCGGCCGGCACCCTCTTCAGCTGGGTGACGGCGTCGGCGAGCGGGACCATGGCGATGTCGTTGCCGCGCAGGGCGGTCATCCGGCCGAAGTCGCCGCGGTGCACGGCCTCCACGGCGTTCCAGCCGAAGCGGGTGGCGAGCACCCGGTCGTACGCGGTCGGCGTGCCGCCGCGCTGGACATGGCCGAGAATGACCGGCCGGGCCTCCTTGCCGAGCCGGGTCTCCAGCTCGATGGCCAGACGGTTGCCGATGCCCTGGAAGCGCTCGTGGCCGTACTGGTCGATCTCGCCCTTGGCGTACGGCATGGAGCCCTCCGCCGGGTGCGCGCCCTCGGCGACGCAGATGACGGCGAACTTCTTGCCGCGCGCGAACCGCTCCTCGACCATCTTGACCAGGTCGTCGACCTGGAAGGGGCGCTCGGGCAGGCAGATGCCGTGGGCGCCGCCGGCCATCCCGGACTCCAGCGCGATCCAGCCCGCGTGCCGGCCCATGACCTCGACGACCATCACCCGCTGGTGGGACTCGGCGGTGGTCTTGAGACGGTCTATGGCCTCGGTCGCGACGCCCACCGCCGTGTCGAACCCGAAGGTCCGGTCGGTGGAGGAGATGTCGTTGTCGATGGTCTTCGGGACGCCGACGACCGGCATGCCCGCGTCGGAGAGCATGCGGGCCGCGGTGAGCGTGCCCTCGCCGCCGATCGGGATGAGCGCGTCGATGCCGTAACGGCGGGACAGCTCCTCGCAGTTCTCGGCGGCCTCGCGCAGCCGGTCGCGCTCCAGGCGGGCCGAGCCGAGGATGGTGCCGCCGCGGGCGAGGATGCCGCTGACCGCGTTGAGGTCGAGGGGGCGGAAGTGGCCGTCGAGCAGCCCCTTGAAGCCGTCCTCGAAGCCGATGACCTCGTCGCCGTGGCCGACCACGGCCCGGTGGACGACCGACCGGATCACTGCGTTCAGGCCGGGGCAGTCGCCGCCCGCGGTGAGAATTCCGATGCGCATCGAGGTGTGTCTCCTGCTCGCTAGTCGCGCTTTTCCGGGAGGCCGACCGTGGCGGCCTCCGTGCCCTGAACCAGGACGATTGTCCCACGCCCGGCGCGGACCCCGCGCTTTCGGCCGGGTGCAGGGGGTAGGAGGCCCTGTCGGGCGGGCCCGCCGTGCCGCCCGACGGGGCGAGGCCTCCGGCGGGCGGCATAGCGGCCCTCGCAGGTATCGTCAAGAGGCAATGCAGGCCAATGCCGCACCCGGCGGATCACCGGGCGGGCACGGGGGCATCACCGCACGTCCGGACGCCCTACGGGTCGCGGCACCGAACACAAGGACGGGAGAGCACGCGTGGCGCGCAGCGTGTACGTGACCGGGATCGACCGGGGGGACGGCCGCCAGGTCGTCGAGCTGGGAGTCATGGAGCTTCTGACGCGTCAGGTGGACCGGGTCGGCGTCTTCCGTCCGCTGGTCCACGACGGGCCCGACCGGCTCTACGAGCTGCTGCGGGCCCGCTACCGGCTCTCCCAGAGTCCGGCCTCGGTCTACGGCCTGGACTACCACGAGGCCTCGGCCGTGCAGGCGGAGAAGGGCACGGACGAGCTGGTCTCCCGGCTCGTCGAGCGTTTCCACCAGGTGGCCCGCGCGTACGAGGTGGTCCTGGTCCTGGGCAGCGACTTCGCCGCCACCCAACTCCCCGACGAGCTGGCGCTGAACGCGCGACTGGCCAACGAGTTCGGGGCCTCGGTGATCGCGGTGGTCGGCGGCAAGGGGCAGAACGCGGAGTCCGTCCGCGCCGAGACCCGCAACGCGTACCGCGCCTACGCGGGCCTCGGCTGCGATGTGCTGGCCATGGTGGTGAACCGGGTCGCCGCCGAGGACCGCGAGACGATCGCGGAGCGGCTCGCGGCCCGGCTGCCGGTGCCCGTCTCCGTCCTGCCGGACGACCCGGCGCTCTCGGCGCCCACGGTCGCCCAGATCACGGCGGCCCTGGACGGCACGGTGCTGCTCGGCGACGACTCGGGGCTCGCGCGCGACGCGCTGGACTTCGTGTTCGGCGGGGCCATGCTGCCGAACCTGCTGAACGCGCTGACACCCGGCTGTCTGGTGGTCACCCCCGGGGACCGGGCGGATCTGGTGGTGGGTTCGCTGGCCGCGCACAGCGCGGGCACCCCGCCCATCGCGGGCGTACTGCTGACCCTGAACGAGCGCCCCGGCGAGGAGATACTCACGCTGGCCGCCCGGCTCGCACCGGGGACCCCGGTCGTGTCGGTGGCCGGCGGTTCCTTCCCCACCGCCGGCGAGCTCTTCGCCCTCGAAGGCAAGTTGAACGCGGCGACGCCCCGCAAGGCGGAGACCGCCCTCGGCCTGTTCGAGCGCCACGTCGACACCGCCGCCCTCCTCGACCGGATCTCCGTGGCCCGCAGCGGACGGGTCACGCCGATGATGTTCGAGCACGAGCTGCTGGAGCAGGCCCGCTCCGACCGCAAGCGCGTGGTGCTGCCGGAGGGCACCGAGGAGCGGGTCCTGCGCGCCGCCGACGTACTGCTGCGCCGGGACGTCTGCGACCTCACGCTGCTCGGCGACGTGGACGTGATCCGGAAGAAGGCCGCCGACCTCGGCATCGACCTCGCGGACACCCAGCTGATCGACCCGCACACCTCGGAGCTGCGGGGCGCCTTCGCCGAGCGGTACGCCGAACTGCGCGCGCACCGCGGGGTGACGGTGGAGCTGGCCGTCGACGTGGTGGCGGACGTGAACTACTTCGGCACGCTGATGGTGCAGGAGGGTCTGGCCGACGGGATGGTGTCCGGGTCGGTGCACTCCACGGCGGCCACCATCCGCCCGGCGTTCGAGATCATCAAGACGAAGCCCGACGCCAGGATCGTGTCGTCCGTCTTCTTCATGTGCCTCGCCGACAAGGTCCTCGTGTACGGCGACTGCGCCGTCAACCCGGACCCGGACGCGGAGCAGCTCGCGGACATCGCGGTGCAGTCGGCGGTGACGGCGGCCCGGTTCGGCGTGGAGCCCCGGATCGCGATGCTGTCGTACTCCACCGGGACGTCCGGCTCCGGCGCGGACGTCGACAAGGTGCGCGAGGCCACCGAGCGGGTGCGGGCGGAGCGGCCCGAGCTGCGGGTGGAGGGGCCGATCCAGTACGACGCGGCGGTCGAGCCGTCCGTGGCGGCGACGAAGCTGCCCGGCTCCGAGGTGGCGGGCCAGGCGACCGTGCTGATCTTCCCGGACCTGAACACCGGCAACAACACCTACAAGGCGGTGCAGCGCTCGGCGGGCGCCGTGGCGGTCGGCCCGGTGCTCCAGGGTCTGCGCAAACCGGTCAACGACCTGTCGCGCGGCGCGCTCGTCCAGGACATCGTCAACACCGTGGCGATCACGGCGATCCAGGCGCAGGGCGAGGAGCGCCCCGCATGACGACACCCACTCCCCCGGCCACCGACCCCGGAAACGAAAGCACGGCAGCCTCTGTGGAACCGCACCGCGTCCTCGTCCTCAACTCCGGCTCCTCGTCGGTGAAGTACCAGCTCCTCGACATGCGCGACCGCTCCCGGCTCGCCTCGGGCCTGGTCGAGCGGATCGGCGAGGAGACCTCGCGCCTGGTGCACACGCCGCTGACCGGCGGCGACGCCGAGCCCCGTGAGCGTACGGGCCGGATCGCGGACCACGACGCGGCGCTCAAGGCGGCGGCCGAGGAGTTGGCGGCGGACGGCCTGGGCCTCGACTCCCCCGAACTCGCCGCGATCGGGCACCGGGTGGTGCACGGCGGGCTGAGGTTCAGCGCGCCGACCGTGGTCACCGACGAGGTGCTGGAGGAGATCGAGCGCCTCGTCCCGGTCGCACCGCTGCACAACCCGGCGAACATCACGGGCATCGTCACGGCGCGGGCGCTGCGGCCGGACCTGCCGCAGGTCGCGGTCTTCGACACGGCGTTCCACACGACGATGCCGGAGGCGGCCGCGCGGTACGCGATCGACGTGGAGACCGCCGACGCGCACCGCATCCGCCGCTACGGCTTCCACGGCACCTCGCACGCGTACGTCTCCCGCAAGACGGCCGAGCTGCTGGGCCGGGCGCCCGAGGACGTGAACGTCATCGTGCTGCACCTGGGCAACGGGGCGTCCGCGTCGGCGGTCGCGGGCGGGCGGTGCGTGGACACCTCCATGGGGCTGACGCCCTTGGAGGGGCTCGTGATGGGAACGCGCTCCGGGGACATCGATCCGGCGGTCACGTTCCACCTGAAGCGGGTGGCGGGCATGTCGGCCGACGACATCGACGTCCTGCTGAACAAGAAGAGCGGGTTGGTCGGCCTCTGCGGCGACAACGACATGCGGGTGATCCGCCGCCGGATCGACGAGGGCGACGAGCAGGCGGCGCTGGCCTTCGACATCTACATCCACCGGCTGAAGAAGTACATCGGCGCCTATACGGCGGTGCTCGGCCGGGTGGACGCGGTGGTGTTCACGGCGGGGGTCGGGGAGAACGCGGCTCCGGTGCGGGAAGCTGCCATCGCGGGCCTGGAGGAGCTGGGCATGGCGGTGGACGCCTCGCTCAACGCCGTACGGTCCGCAAAGCCGCGGCTGATCTCGCCGGGGGACGCCCGGGTGGCGGTCGCCGTGGTGCCGACGGACGAGGAGCTGGAGATCGCCGACCAGACGTTCGCGCTCGTCGAGGGGCCGTAGTCCACGGTTCGGACGGGTCGACAACTGAGCACCCCCGCGCCCCTTTGTATCTTCCACCAGACGGAATATTCCGCAGCGAAACAAACCGATAGGATCCGCCCCATGCGCCGTTCCAAAATCGTCTGCACCCTCGGTCCCGCCGTCGACTCCCATGAGCAGCTCGTCGCTCTGATCGAGGCCGGCATGAGCGTGGCCCGTTTCAACTTCAGTCACGGTACCCACGAGGAACACCAGGGCCGTTACGACCGCGTCCGCAAGGCGGCCGCCGAGACCGGCCGCGCGGTGGGCGTGCTCGCCGACCTCCAGGGCCCGAAGATCCGGCTGGCGAAGTTCGCCGAGGGCCCGGTCGAGCTGGTCCGCGGGGACGAGTTCACCATCACCTCCGAGGACGTCCCCGGCGACAAGTCGATCTGCGGCACGACCTACAAGGGCCTGCCCGGCGATGTCGTCAAGGGCGACCCGATCCTGATCAACGACGGCAACGTCGAGCTGAAGGTCGTGGCGGTCGAGGGCCCCCGGGTCAGGACCATCGTCATCGAGGGCGGTGTCATCTCCGACCACAAGGGCATCAACCTGCCCGGCGCGGCGGTCAACGTCCCGGCCCTGTCCGGCAAGGACGTCGAGGACCTGCGCTTCGCGCTGCGGATGGGCTGCGACCTGGTCGCCCTCTCCTTCGTCCGCGACGCCGACGACGTCAAGGACGTCCACAAGGTGATGGACGAGGAGGGCCGCCGGGTCCCCGTCATCGCCAAGGTGGAGAAGCCGCAGGCGGTCGAGCACATGGAGGGCGTCGTCATGGCGTTCGACGGTGTGATGGTGGCCCGCGGCGACCTGGCCGTGGAGTATCCGCTGGAGAAGGTCCCTATGGTGCAGAAGCGCCTGGTGGAGCTGTGCCGACGGAACGCCAAGCCGGTGATCGTGGCGACCCAGATGATGGAGTCGATGATCACCAACTCGCGGCCGACCCGCGCCGAGGCGTCCGACGTCGCCAACGCGATCCTGGACGGCGCGGACGCGGTCATGCTGTCCGCCGAGTCCTCGGTGGGCGCGTACCCGATCGAGACGGTCAAGACGATGGCGAAGATCGTCGTCGCCGCCGAGGAGGAGCTGCTCTCCAAGGGCCTCCAGCCGCTGGTCCCCGGCAAGAAGCCCCGTACGCAGGGCGGTTCGGTGGCCCGTGCGGCCTGCGAGATCGCGGACTTCCTGGACGGCAAGGCCCTGGTCGCCTTCACCCAGTCCGGCGACACCGCCCGCCGCCTCTCCCGCTACCGCACGGCCCAGCCGATCCTGGCCTTCACCACGGACGAGGCCACCCGCAACCAGCTCGCCCTGAGCTGGGGCGTCGAGTCGCACGTCGTCCCGCACGCGGACACCACCGACGCGATGGTCGACCTGGTCGACGCGGAGCTGCTGAAGCTGAACCGCTACAACGACGGCGACACGATGGTCATCACCGCCGGCTCGCCCCCCGGCATCCCCGGCACCACCAACATGGTCCGGGTGCACCACCTGGGCGGCGGCGAGCGGGTCTGACCCGCACCTCGCACCGAAGCGCCGTGGGCCGTACTCCTGGTGAGGAGTACGGCCCACGGCGCTGTGCGGCTCCCGGACGGGATCGGGGGGCGGGCGGCTGTCAGCCGTTGCCGCCGTCGAGGTAGTTCTTCAGTCCCGGAATGGTGAGCGTGCCGCCGAACTGGCCGGCCTGGACCACCTTCACCTTGGTGAAGAAGGCGAAGGGCACGTTCAGCGGCGGCGGGGTCCGGGGGGTGAAGGTGATCGGGATGAGACCGAAGAGATTGCCCTTCAGCTCCTCCGTGTACATCGTCACCTCGCCGTCGCGGATCGTCGACGTGGATCCGGGCCGCGACTTCACATGGCCGGTCGTGCCCGCGGGGCCGGCGGTCAGCTGGTGCAGGTCCTTGATGTCGATGGAGCTGGCGGTGAACTTGAGCACCTTCTTGATGCTGCCGTCCGCCTTCCTCACCTCGACGATGCCGTGGTAGTCCAGGCCGTTGAGGGTGAGCAGCGTCGACTCCAGGATCCACGGGTCGGACGGGAGCAGCGGGATGCCGGGCTCCAGTTCGGCCGCGGCGAGCGCGTCCGGGTCCGGCTCGGGGCACGGGAAGCGGGGCTTGGCGCCGTCCGGGATGTCCTCGTCCTTCTTGGGGTCGAGTCCCTTGACGTCCTCGTCGAGCTCCTCGACGTCCTTGCCCGCCTTCTCGGCCGCCTCGCGGATGGCGTCGGCCGTCCTGTCGGACGTCTCCTTCGCCTTGTCCGCGGCGCTCTCTGCCGGGTCCTTGGTCGCGTCCGACGGCTCGTCGGACGGCTCCGGGGCCTCGGTCGTGGGGCTCGGGGACGGGCTCGCAGGTTCCTCGGTCTTCTTGTCGGGCCCGTCGAAGAGGTCCTTGAGCGCGTCGCCGACGCCGAGCGGGTCGAGCGGGTTCTTCGACTTCGTGGGCGTCGGGGTCGCGGAGGGCGCCTCGGCGGGCGTCTCCCCGGCGGACCGCGCCGACTTGTCCGCGTCGGGCTCCGCCCCGTCGGCGGAGCCGCCGGCGGAGGGCGTGGGCGTGGGCGTGGCGTCGTCGCCGGGCTTCGCGTCCTTGCCGGCCTCGTCCTTCTCCGTGGCCGACGGGGAGGGGGTGGCCTTCGGCGACTCGGACCCGCTCGGCTCGTCGGACCGGGTGACGCACGGTCCGGGCGCGAACGGGATGTCGGCGCGGTCGTCGGCCAGGGCCAGCTTGGGCGTCAGCCCCATGCCCACGAAGACCGCCGTCGGCATCGCGGCGAGCGCGATCGCCTTCTTGCCGCTGGGCAGGTGGAGCTTGGTCAGCAGCGACTTCCTGGGGGCC
Organism: Streptomyces sp. NPDC102283; assembly: GCF_044766265.1. NCBI lineage: Bacteria > Bacillati > Actinomycetota > Actinomycetes > Kitasatosporales > Streptomycetaceae > Streptomyces > Streptomyces sp. NPDC102283. The sequence goes on along the minus strand of NZ_JBIWLQ010000010.1, from coordinate 140,664 downwards.
GCGTGACGGGGGCCCCTGCGCTCGCGGGGGTCGTCGCCGGGGTAGGCGTTCATCCGCTGTCCGTCGTCACCCCGCACGGTTCCTCCCGCCGTCGCCGTCGACTGCCAGGTCGTACCCGGAGCCCTGCTGCCGCGGGACGGCCGCCGCCTGGAACTCGTCCTCGGAGCGGTCCTCGTACGGCAGGCCCTTCGCCGGCGCGGTGCGCCGGGTCCCGTGCTCGCCGAACGGCTCCTCGTCGCTCCTCGTCCCGCCCGGGGCCCAGGAAATGGACAGGGCTCCGCCGACGAGGGCGAGGACGAATCCGATGACGAAACCGCCGATGTTGGCGACGGGTAGGGAGATCAGCGCCAGCAGGATGGCGGCGACACCGGCGAAGACCCGGACGATGCTGTGGAACCACATCGTCAGGCCGAGCGTGACCAGGAGGACCCCGATGATCAGGGATCCCGCGCCGGCCGTGGTGGACATGGCCAGCGTCACGTTGCCGAGGTGCATGTTGGCGTACGGGAAGTAGGCGATGGGAACGCCACCCGCCATGGTGAACAGTCCGGCCCAGAAAGGCCGGTTACCCCGCCAGGCGCGGAAGCGTCGCCGATAGACGCGGATGTAGTGCTCGTTCTGCCCTGTGGACTCGGGGCTCATGGAAAACAGCTCCCTGGAACCGGTACTGCGGTGAGAAGTGAAGGGGTGGGTGACCGGAAACCGGTGAGGCACGGGCTCCGGTCACCCGACGGGGTGCTTAGTAGCACTCCTCTTCGGTGCCCTGGTGCAGGCGCAGTTTCAGACCGCTGAGGTTGAAGGTGCCCGCCGTCGTGGCCCACGCCTTCTGCCTGACGTTCGTCAGCAGAGCCTCGTCGGCCCGCTGGGCGAAGCCCTCCTCGTCGGCCCGGGTGCCGGGCTGGATGCCTATGGCCCCCGGCTCGTCGGGCTTCTTGAGCGAGCCCGCCGCGACGCCGATGTCGATGTTCTTGAACTTGGCGTCGGCGTCGAGCTCCGACACATCGAGGTAGAGGTCCTTGGCGTAGACGCGCTTGTGACCCTCGCCGCCCGCCTCCAGCCTCAGGGTGACGCTGCCGAGGCCGAACGGCAGGTCCGGCGTGACGACCGACTGGCACATGTTCGTGATCCAGGCCTCGCTGAAGCCCGACACCGCGACCGGCGCGTTCATCGGCTTGCCGTCCAGCGTCTTGCCCGAGGCCACACTGCCGTACTGGACGAAGTCGCGGCCCTTGAGCTCCTTGGCCTGGACCTTGAACTCCTGGCCGGAAACGCTGAACGACGCCGCCAGCGCACCCTGCGCCAGACCGATGCCCACCGCGGCCGTCGCGGCGACGCTCGGCACCATGACCAGAGCGAACCGCTTCCATCTCGTCCCACCGCGAACCTGGGAACTCATACTTGCTCCTTCTTCTCGGACGTACATCTCCGGTCCGGGCGTCGTGCCCGTCCTGGGATGGGAGAAGTGCTACGTCCTCGGGAAGGAGAGCGCCTGCGAACGGAGACGTGTCCCGCATCCGTTCCACCGGCGTTCACCCCCGAGCGACAACCACTGGCCGCGCTTTCCGCACAGCCGGTCGGACAGGCCCCGCCCGTGGGCGGGAACCCCCCTGTCCGCGGTCGGCGCCACTGCCGCCGACCACTCGGTGGGGACCCAACAGACCCTCAGGCACCGGCTGGAGGCCGGGCTGGAGGTATTGGACCGAGCGTGGCCGATCGTGGTGCATTCACGGCCGTGACACAAGGGGGATCGTTACTGACTAGTAACGGCCCGATAACCACAGGGCGACAGGGCGGCATCACGCGGCGACGCAGGGTGGCACGAAAGGGACATCGGAATGACGGGAAACTTCCTGGAAACGGGACAGAAGCATCGACCCGCCTTACTGCGAGTAACAGCTCGCATCTTTGTCAAGTTTTGGTAAAGCGAGGGCTTATCGCGCTCTTCTTTGGCGTCCGGACGGCAAAACGGCCGCGCCGCCCGGGAGGCGGTGCGGCCGTCTTGTCACATCGGCACAATCGGGCTCGTCCGGAGCGGACGGCGGACCGGTGTCAGAACAGGACGCGGGCCAGCGCGGTGCGCGCGGCGGTGACCCTGGGGTCCTCCGGACCGATCACCTCGAACAGCTCCAGGAGTCGCAGCCGGGCGGCGTCGCGGTCGTCGCCCGCGGTGCGGCGGACCGCTTCGACGAGCCGGCCGAAGGCGTCCTCGACATGCCCGCCGACCAGGTCGAGATCGGCGGCGGCGAGCTGGGCCTTCACGTCGCCCGGGTTCTCCGCGGCTTCCTTGCGGACCGCCTGCGGGTCCGTGCTCTGGACGCGGCCGAGCAGCTCCGCCTGGGCGAGGCCCAGCTTGGCCTCCGGATTGCCCGGGTCGTCCGCGAGGACGTTCTTGTACGCCTGGACCGCGCCGTCGAAGTCATTGGCGTCGAGAGCGGAGGCGGCGGCCTCCAGCACGGCGTCGTACGGGCCGGCCGGAACCTCGGCCGGGACGGCGTCCGCCGTGGCGGCGTCCGGGTCGACGACGATCCCGGTCAGCCCGAAGCGCTCCTCGCCGACCTGGATCAGCTGGTCCAGCGTCTCGCGGATCTGCGCCTCGGGGGCCGCGCCCTGGAAGAGCGGGAGGGCCTGCCCGGCGACGACCGCGAAGACGGCCGGAATGCCCTGGATGCCGAACTGCTGCATCAGCATCTGGTTCGCGTCGACATCGACCTTGGCCAGCAGGAAGCGGCCGTTGTACTCGACGGCCAGGCGCTCCAGCAGGGGGCCCAACTGCTTGCACGGCTCGCACCACTCGGCCCAGAAGTCGATGACGACGGGGACCTCGGCGGAGCGCTGGAGGACGTCGCGCTCGAATCCGGCTTCATCGACGTCGATCACCAGGGCGGCGGGAGCGACGGCTCCGGCGCCACCGGTACGGGAGGCCTCCGCGCGGGCCTGCTCCGCCTTGGCCTTGGCCTCACCGGCCGCCTTGACAGCGGCGAGGTCGACAACGCCGCTCATGGACATGTTCCTAGGCTGCATACGTACATCCTCCCCCCTGAGCGCACCGTTCCGGAAAGCGAGTGCGAGAACCGGACCGGCCCGGGCGCCCCCACCGGTGTGCGGGGGCGGACGGGCCGAGGCGGCCCCGGCTCCCCGACGGCCCCGAAAGGCCCGGTGGAACCGGTCGGGCCCCTGAAAGACCCTGGCTGGAACTGACCGGACCCGAAGGCCCGGGTGGACCTTCCGGATCCCCATCCGGCCGGTCCGTGCGGCCCCGGGTCCCCACCCGGCGCCTGAGGTCTCCGCAAAGACCCCGGTGGCTGTCGCTCGTTCGTTCCGTGGCGTACGAGGGCGATCCGGCCGCCTTCCTTACGCTACGACCCGTAGCGTAACCGCCGATCACCCCGCCCGGACAGGCCATCCCGGTGATCTGTCTCACGGGTACCGGAGCACAACCGTTTCCCCTACCGGCCGGTATGGTCGCCGCATCATGAACGACAGCGAGCCCAAAGCCACCCGAACAGGACGCCCGCGGAGCACCGCGGCCGATGCCGCGATCCTCGAGGCGACGCGGGCGTCCCTGGTCGATCTCGGCTGGTCGAAGCTGACGATGGGCGATGTGGCGGCCCGGGCCGGTGTCGCCAAGACGACCCTCTACCGGCGCTGGGCGGGCAAGAACGAGCTGGTCGTGGACGCGGTCGCCGTCCTCTTCGACGAGCTGGAGGTGCCCGACCGGGGCAGTCTGGCCGCCGATGTGCAGGGCGTCGTGCTCCAGTTCGCCGCCCTGCTGGAGCGGCCGGAGGCCCGTACGGCGCTGATGGCGGTGGTCGCCGAGTCCACCCGTGACGACTCGCTGCGCCTGAGGATCCGCTCGGCGATCGTGGACCGGCAGAAGCGGCTGGTGCTGCTGGGCAGGCAACGCGCCCAGGCCCGCGGCGAGTTGCGGTACGAGGACGACGCGTCGACGGCCGCCCGCAACGCGGACCTGATCTTCGACGTGATCGCCGGGGCCGTGGTGCACCGCACCCTGGTGAGCGCGGAGCCGGTGGACTCCGCGTGGGCGAGCGGCTTCACCTCACTGCTGCTGCTGGGGCTGGCGGGCGCGCAGGCGGGATAGCGGGGACCGGCCCCGGCGGTACGCGCCCCCTCCCCGCGCCCCGGCGGGTAGCCACCGGGGCGCGGGGAGGGATGGACGGCGGACGGGACGAGGGTGATGACGTGACGGCCCCTCAGAAGCCCGGCGGCTCCGTGTAGGTGCCCCACTCCTCGCGGAGCACCCCGCAGATCTCGCCGAGCGTGGCCTCGGCCCGTACCGCGTCCAGCATCGGCGCGATCATGTTCGAGCCGTCGCGGGCGGAGGCGAGCATCGCGTCGAGGGCGGCGGTCACCTTGGCGTCGTCGCGGTGGGACTTGCGGTCGGCGAGCTGGCTGACCTGGTCGCGCTCGACCTCGTGGCTGACCCGGAGGATCTCCAGGTCGCCGGTGACCGAGCCGTGGTGGACGTTGACGCCGACGACCCGCTTGTCGCCCTTCTCCAGGGCCCGCTGGTACTGGAACGCGGACTCGGCGATCTCGCCGGTGAACCAGCCGTCCTCGATGCCGCGCAGGATGCCGGAGGTCATCGGCCCGATGGGGTGCTGCCCGTCGGGGTGGGCCCGGGCGCCGCGCTCCTTGATCTGGTCGAAGATCTTCTCGGCCTCGGCCTCGATCCGGTCGGTGAGCTGCTCGACGTACCAGGAACCGCCCAGCGGGTCGGCCACATTGGCGACGCCGGTCTCCTCCATCAGCACCTGCTGGGTGCGCAGGGCGATCTCGGCGGCCTGCTCGGAGGGGAGCGCGAGGGTCTCGTCGAGGGCGTTGGTGTGGAGCGAGTTGGTGCCGCCGAGCACGGCGGAGAGCGCCTCGACGGCGGTGCGCACCACGTTGTTGTACGGCTGCTGCGCGGTGAGCGAGACGCCGGCGGTCTGGGTGTGGAAGCGGAGCCACTGCGCCTTGTCGGTCTTCGCGCCGTACGTCTCCTTCATCCAGCGGGCCCAGATGCGGCGGGCGGCGCGGAACTTGGCGATCTCCTCGAAGAAGTCCAGGTGCGCGTCGAAGAAGAAGGAGAGCCCGGGTGCGAAGGTGTCGACGTCCAGGCCGCGCGAGAGGCCCAGCTCCACGTAGCCGAAGCCGTCCGCGAGGGTGTACGCCAGCTCCTGCGCGGCCGTCGCCCCGGCCTCGCGAATGTGGTAGCCGGAGACGGAGAGCGGCTTGTAGGCGGGGATGTCGCGGGCGCAGTGCTCCATCAGGTCGCCGATGAGGCGCAGGTGGGGCTCGGGCTGGAAGAGCCACTCCTTCTGCGCGATGTACTCCTTGAAGATGTCGGTCTGGAGCGTGCCGTTGAGCACGCCCGGATCGACGCCCTGGCGCTCGGCGGCGACCAGGTACATGCAGAAGACGGGCACGGCGGGGCCGCTGATCGTCATCGAGGTGGTGACATCGCCTAGGGGGATGTCACCGAAGAGGACCTCCATGTCGGCGGCGGAGTCGATGGCGACCCCGCAGTGGCCGACCTCGCCGAGCGCGCGCGGGTCGTCGGAGTCCCGGCCCATGAGCGTCGGCATGTCGAAGGCGACGCTGAGGCCGCCACCGCCCGCCGCGAGGATCATCTTGTAGCGCTCGTTGGTCTGCTGGGCGTTGCCGAAGCCGGCGAACTGGCGGATCGTCCAGGTGCGGCCCCGGTAGCCGGTGGGGTGCAGCCCGCGGGTGAAGGGGTACTCCCCCGGCCAGCCGATCCGCTCGAAGCCCTCGTACGTGTCGCCGGGGCGTGGCCCGTACGCGGGCTCGACCGGGTCCCCGGAGAGCGTGGTGAAGTCCGCGTCACGCTTGCGGGCCTTGTCGTAACGGGCCTGCCAGCGGAGGCGGCCTTCCTCGATCGCGTCAGCGTCCATACCTCGAATTTACTAGGACGTCCTAGTAAATGTCGATGGGAAACCGCCCTGCGCTTCGCGCGCGGGGCGGTTCGGGGTGGCCCGGGAGCCTTCGGCTCAGGCCTTGGCGGTGACCGGGGCGGGGTCGGTGACCAGGGCGCGGGCCTCGCGGCTGACCTTCGGCTCGACGAAGAACGAGGCGAAGGGGATGCAGCCCGCGGCCAGCACCCACAGGAGCTTGCCGAAGGGCCACTTCGCCTTGGAGCCGAGATCGAACGCGAAGACGACGTAGACGATGAACAGCACGCCGTGGATCTGCGAGATCAGCATGGTGTCGCCGGTCTCGAAGCCGTACTTCGCGATGATCGCCACGGTGAAGACGAGCAGCCAGATGGCGGTGACGTAGGCCATCACCCGGTAGCGGGTGAGCACGTTCTGTTTCATGGCTACGAGCGTAACGGGACGACCGGGGCGATCTTCGCGCGACCCCGGCCTCACCGGAAGCCCGCGTTCACTTCTCCTCGAAGTCCTGGGCCGCCACCCGCAGCGGACGCAGCATGGCGAAGATCTCGGCGCACTCCTCGGAGTCGTACACCCCGAGCCCGAAGTCGATCGCGACCAGGTCCCGGGTGGCCGCCTCGACGACGTCGCGGCCCTTGTCGGTGATGGACGCCAGCGTTCCGCGGCCGTCGTTGGGGTTCGGCCGCTTGTCGACGAGACCGGACCGGACCAGCCGGTCCACGGTGTTGGTGACCGAGGTGGGATGCACCATCAGCCGCTCCCCGATCTTGGACATCGGCAGCTCACCGGCCTTGGAGAAGGCGAGCAGCACCAGCGCCTCGTACCGGGCGAAGGTCAGCCCGTACGGCTTGACGACGGCGTCGACCTCGGCGAGCAGGATCTGCTGGGCCCGCATGATCGAGGTGATCGCCCCCATCGAGGGCACGGGTCCCCAGCGCTGCTGCCAGAGCTCGTCGGCGCGGGCGATGGGATCGAAGGGAAGACTGAGCGGCTTCGGCACGGCATCGACCTTACCGACTGGTCACATGCCGGTCAGCCCCGTCTCGTCCTTCGGTATCGGACATCCGTCCGGGGGCTGTCCTGCGGACCTCCGCGACCAGCAGGAGCGTGCAGGCGGTGCCGACGATTCCGGATCCGGCGACCACCTGGTGCACGGGGAAGAACTCGGCCGCGAGCCCCGCCAGCGCCATCCCGAGGCCCTGGACGGTCATCAGCCCGGCGGTGAGCAGCGTCATGGCCCGGCCGCGCAACTCCTGGGGCACGGCGTCGAGGAACCACTGGTCGAGCCCGATCACATAGGCGGCGCCCGCGCCGGCCAGGGCGAGGGCCGCCACGGCCAGCGGCAGCCCGGGGCGGACCACGTACACGAGGAGCGGCAGCAGGCCGGCGGCGGCGACCGGCAGGACGATCCGGGAGCGGTTACGGGGGCTGAGCGCGGAGCCCACGAACAGCTCCGCCCCGATGTGCCCGACGGCCATCGCGCAGAGCAGCAGCCCGAGCGCGGCGGGCGGGGCCCCGATCGCGTCGGCGTACGGGGCGGCGAGCGCCTCCGGGGCCACCACGAACATCGCGGGCAGCCAGAACAGCAGCATCAGCGCCCGGATGCGGCGGTCGCCCAGCACCAGGCGGGCCCCGGAGAGCGACTCCTTGAGCAGGGTCCCGCCGCCGCCGTCACCGGTGCCGGCGCGGGCGGGGCGGTCGCGGGTGCCGAAGCGGAGGAGGGCGGCCGAGCACAGGAAGGTCACCACGGTGACGGTGATCGCGCCGCGCGGGGACAGCACGGTGAGCAGCACCCCTCCGGCGCCGAACCCGATGAGCATCGCGCTCTGCGAGACGATCCGCAGCAGGGAGCGGCCCAGCACATAGAGGTCGCCCTCGCCGAGGATGTCGGTGAGCGCCGCCATCCGGGTGCCGGTGAAGACGGGCGCGATGGCGGCGACCAGGCAGCGCAGGGCGAGGAGTCCGGCGACCGGGGTGGCGGGCACCAGCATCACGGCGACGCAGGCCGCGCAGAGCAGGTCGCAGACGACCAGGACGCGGCGGGCCGGGTAGCGGTCGGCGACCCCCGCGAACAGCGTCCCGCCGATCATGTACGGGAGCAGCCCCAGCGCGAACGTCAGCGCGCTGAGCAGCGGGGAGCCGGTGAGGTCGTAGACGAGCACGGTGAGCGCCAGCTCACTGACCACGACGCCGAGCAGCGAGAGCAGGTGCGCGGCGAAGACGGCCCGGAACTCGGTGACGGCGAAGACGGCCCGGTAGCCGCGCGGGGCGGCGGGGGCCAGGCGGTCGGGGCCGGGGGCGGCGGGCTCCCGGAGCGTGGGCCCGGGGCCCGGGTCAGGGCGGGCGGCACGCTCCGGGGGCGGAGCCGGGACCGGTGCCGCCGGGGCGGGCGGGGTACGGGGTGTGTCCGCCGGGGCGGGGCTGTCGGTCGGCATGGGACGAGCCTGCGGCCGAGGAGCGGCCGGTCCTAGACTTTCGGCTGGAGCCGAATGTCCGGCCGCGAGGTGAGGGAGAGGCATGCCGTTCCAGCTGCACTTCGGCGAGAGCGATCTGCTGCGCTGCCGGTTCGCCCTGTCACCACTGTTCGAGACCCAGGAGGCGGTGCGCACCCTGCACCGCACCGGCCGCCACGGCTACCACCTGCCGTGGCTCCGCCGGATCCGGGAGGCGTCCGGGGCGCTGGACCTGGAGCCGCTGTGGCTGCTGATGCCGGCCGTCGGCCACAACCCGGACTTCATCTGCCCGCCGCCGATCGGGCCGCTGGCCACCTTCGAGGAGGAGATCGCGGCGGTGCGGGCGGTCGATCCGGAGGTGGCACGGGCCGACATGGCGCTGGCCCTGGCGGACCGACCGGGCGGGACCGCGTCGGCGACGGGACGGCGGCTGCTGGCCGATCCGGCGCGGGCCGTGCGCGAGCTGGCCGACCTGCTGGAGCAGGCCTGGCAGGCACTGATCGAGCCGTACTGGCCCCGACTGCGGGCGCTGCTGGAGGCGGACATCACCTACCACTCGCGGCGGCTCGCGGACAGCGGGCTCGAACAACTCCTGGGTGAGCTGAGCCCCCGGCTGAGCTGGAACGGCTCGACGCTCACGGTGGCCGGGACCCAGGGCGACCACGAGCGGGTGCTCGGCGGGCAGGGGCTGGTGCTGATGCCGAGCGTCTTCGTCTGGCCCGAGGTGGTGGGCGGCCACGAGGAGCCCTGGCGGCCCGGGCTGATCTACCCGGCGCGCGGCATCGGCGGACTGTGGAGCGCGTCCGGCGACCGGACCCCCGAGACCCTCGCCCGGCTGCTCGGCCGGGTCCGGGCCGACGTGCTGTGCGCCCTGGACGAACCGGCCGGGACGAGCGCGCTGGCGCACCGGCTGGGCCTCGCCCCCTCGTCCGTGTCGGTCCACCTGTCCGTGCTGCGCGGGGCGGGGCTGCTGACCTCACGGCGCTACGGACACCAGGTGCTGTACGAGCGCACGCCGCTGGGCATCGCGCTGGCCGCCTCCGCCTGACGCGCACCGGGCGGCCGTCGCGGGCACAAGGGTCACGGAAAGTGTCGCACCACCACTCCCCGTAACCGTTATGTCACGATTGCTCACGTTTCCCTGTGCTCCGTATCCGTGCGTCACCGCCGCCCTAGGGGTCTGGATGTCCGGCCGCAGAATCGTCCCCCGCGCTCTCCCCCGTACCGTCCCGGTCCTGGCCGCCCTCACCCTGGCGACCGTCCTCACCGCGGGCTGCTCGACACCGGAACCGCGTGTCACCCGGACCGCCGAGGCGGCGGACGAGCTCGTCCGGGGAGAGCCCGCCCCGAGCGCGGCCTCCCCGTACTGGGTCGACCCGAACAGCGACGCGGCCCGCCAGGTGCGCGCCTGGGAGAAGGAGGGGCGCGAGGCGGAGGCGAAGATCCTGCGGCGGATCTCCGGCCGGCCGGTGGCCGACTGGCCCGCGTGGGACGACCCGGCCCCGGGAATCCGGGCCGCCGCGCGGTCCGCCGCCCGCACGAAGAAGACCCTCCTGCTGGTGGCGTACAACATCCCGCACCGCGACTGCGGGCTCTACTCCGCGGGCGGCGCGAAGGACGCGGACTCCTACCGTTCCTGGATCGGCGAGTTCGCCGACGCCATCGGGAGCGCTCCGGCGACCGTGATCCTGGAGCCGGACGCCCTCCCCCACATCACCGACGGCTGCACCCCGCCCGAGCACCACGCCGAGCGCTACCAACTCCTCTCCGAGGCGGTGGACACGCTGGGGGCCCTGCCGAAGACCCAGGTCTACCTGGACGCGGGCAACCCGGACTGGATCGACGAGCCGGCCAAGATGGCACAGCCGCTGCGGCAGGCCGGCGTCGACCGGGCCGACGGCTTCTCCCTGAACGTCTCCAACTTCCAGTCGAACGAGAACGTGAAGGCGTACGCGAAGCGGCTCTCCGACGCCGTGGGCGGCTCGCACTTCGTGATCGACACCAGCCGCAACGGCAACGGCCCCCTGTCCGGGGGCCGTGAGGAGGCCTGGTGCAATCCGCCGGGCCGGGGGCTCGGCACGCCGCCGACCACCGACACCGGCGACGACCGGCTCGACGCCTATCTGTGGATCAAGCGGCCGGGCGACTCGGACGGCACCTGCCGGGGCGGCCCGCCGGCCGGCGACTGGTGGCCGGAGTACGCGCTCGGCCTGGCGAGGCGCGCCGCCTCCTGAACCGGTCGCGGCGCGCCCCGGGAGTCAGCCGACCTTGACCCACTTCGCCTCGGAGGGTACGTCGTCGGTGTCGGTGACGAAGAGCATGTACCAACCGGGCGGCACCAGCGTGGGATCGTCCGGCACGGTCACGCTCACCTTGCCCTCGCCCTTCTTCAGGCCCAGTTCGATGGAGCGCTGCTCCACGTCGGTGGTGTGGGTGACGGCGCTCGGCCGCATCAGCCGGGCCGTGGCGATCCGGTCCGCGTCGGCGCTCTCGTACGTGAGCGCCGCGCCGCGCTCGGCGCTCTCGGGGCCGTTGCCGATCACCGGGCGCTCGTCCTCGCCGCGGTGCAGGGCGGGCGGGGTGTAGACCTCCATCCGCTGCTCGAACTTGCCTAGCTTGGTGTTGTCCTTGTCGCCGTAGAGCGAGTCGGAACCGAAGGTCGCCACCCGCCCGTCGGGCAGCAGCAGTGCCTCGGAGTGGTAGTTGCGCCCCACCGTCGGCTCGGCCGCCTCCTTGAAGGTGTTGGTCTTCGGGTCGTAGGTCTGCGCCTTCAGGATGTTGCTCGCCCCACGGCCCCGGTAGTCCTTGGATCCGCCGCTGGTGAAGACGGTGTCGTCGGGCATGATCACGCTGTTCAGGTAGCGCGTGCCCTGCGGCAGGTCGGGGCCCCGCTCGAAGGCCGGGCTCGCCTGCTTGAGGTCGATGACCGCCGTGCGGGCGGTGGACTTCTTGGACTCGCCGACCCCTCCGCCGCCGAGCACCATCACCTTCTGGTCCTGCACGGGCGGCAGCAGCAGCGAGGCCGCCGTCTCCAGCTGGTCGGTGTCGGTCAGTCCGGGCACCTTGGTGAAGGTGTTCTTCTCGATGTCCCAGATCCCCGGCTCGCGCCCCTTGTCCGCCGGGCCGTAGCCGGCGTTGGCTCCCGGGTAGAAGAGCTTGCCGCCCTTGGTCAGGAAGAGCGCCGGGTAGGTCGGGAAGTAGTGGAAGGGGCCCTTGGACCACTTCTTCGTCTTCGGGTCGTAGACCTCGTTGTCGCCCGGGAGGATCGCGCCGACGTCGTCGAGGCCGGAGACGGAGAGCACCCGGCCGTCCTCCAGACCGACCAGCGTCGGATACCAGCGGGCCTCCTTCATCGGGTCGACCTTGATGTACTTCTCCGCCGTCGGGTCGAACTCGTAGGCGGCGCGGATCCCCTGGAAGTCCTGCTTGTCCATGGTGATCTTCTCGGCGAGGCCGTAGGAGTTCTCGGCGGCCTTGCCCTTCAGCCCGACGATCTCGTACTGGGCGGCGTCCGTCGCCACCGCGTCGGGTCCTTCGCCCACCGCCTCGACGAAGACCCGCTGCTCGGAGGCGGTCACCTTGGTCTTCCACGGCTTCATCTGGCCGCTCTCGAAGTAGTCGACCTCGAACTCGCGCTTGGCCTTGGGGACGGTGACGTCGAACTTGGCCACGTACTCGACGCCGGAGGGCGAGCGGAAGACCGTGCCCTTCTTGAGCTTCAGCGGCTTGTCCGGGTTCTCGTTCTTGACCCGCATACCGCCGCCGGCCCGCTTCACCTTGTCGTCGAGCACCTCGTAGCGGGCGGTGCCGCCCGCGATCAGGAGGCGGCCGTCGGGGAGCTGGGCGTGGCCGCCGCAGAAGAAGTCCTCGGGGGTGGGGATCTTCTGGAAGGTGTTCTCGGCCGGGTCCCAGAGCACGGTGTCGAAGGTGCCCTCGTCGAAGTGCGCCTCGTCGTTGCCGGAGCCCGCGACGATCAGCACCTTCCCGGTGTGCAGGAGCGCCGCGTGGATCGCGTTGGTCCGGTACTCCTTCGGGATGTCCACGCGCTCCCAGGAGCCGTACTCCGCCTTGTACTCCGGCTGGTCGATCTTGTACGCGTGGTACCTGTCCTCGGCGAACGACAGGGCCGCGGGAGCGTTCAGCCCGGCGAGCAGCACCACCGCGCCGCCTCCCAGGAGCGTCTTCCTCATCTGCTTCGAGGGCCGGTAGGCCATGGGTCAGTTCCCTCCTGCGGCGGTGGTGGCGGTGGTGCCGGCGCTCGCCGCGGTGGTCGCCGAAGGGGGCGGGCCCGCGACGTAGGCCGGTTCGAGCGGCGGGGGCGCCGGGACGGGGACGGTGCGCGCCGCCTCGGCGCGCTTGTCCTGCCGGACGGTCCAGGCCCATACGGCGACCGGGGAGAGGGATATCGCCAGCCCCAGCATCGCCCAGGTCCGCATCGCCACGTGGGTGTGGTCCAGATACACGGACGCGGCGAGCGAGGAGAGCAGGACCGCCGCCCAGCACAGGTGGATACGGAAGGTGAGCAGCCGGTCCGGGGAGGTCTGGCCGCCCTTGGGCGTGACGACGAACCGGCCGTCGGTGCGCAGCACGGCCGAGCCCAGCGACTTCAGGTAGATCGGGGCGGAGAGCGCGGACATGGCCATGCCGGCGAGGCCGCCGGAGCCCTCGGGCTCGTGCGGGGAGACGTTGTGCCGCCGGTTCCAGAGGTAGAGCCCGATCTGGAGGGCGGCGGCGTCGCTGTAGAGCATCAGCCAGATGGAGGCGGCGACCTGGGTGCCGGACGCCCCGAACCAGAGGAAGAGCACGCAGCTGCCCACGCCGAGCAGCCAGTTGACCGCGGTCATCGGGTAGTAGACGAGCATCAGCGTGTAGCTGAGGAGCCGGCCGGGCGGCACCCGGAACAGCGCCTTGCCGTACTGCTTGAACAGCGTCTCGTACGTTCCCCTGGACCAGCGCAGCTGCTGGGTGAAGAAGTCCGTCCAGGAGGCGGGACCCTCGCCCACGGCCAGCACGTCGGGCGTGTAGACGGAACGCCAGTGGTGCCCGGTGCGCGGGTTGCGGCGGCGGTGGATCTCGAAGCCGGTGGCCATGTCCTCGGTGATCGAGTCGTACAGGCCGCCGACCTGCCGCAGCGCGGCGATGCGCACGACGTTGTTGGTGCCGACGAACATCGGGGCGCCGTAGCGGTTGCCCGCGCGCTGGATCAGGGCGTGGAAGAGGAACTGCTGCGACTCGGCGGCCTTGGTGACGGCCGAGTCGTAGTTCCCGTAGACCTGCGGTCCGACGACGAAGGCGACGTCCGGGTCGCGGAAGTAGCCCATCATCCGCTCCAGGAAGTTGGGCATGGGCACGTGGTCGGTGTCGACGGAGGCGAAGAAGTCGTAGTCGCCGCCGTGCAGGGCGATCCAGGCGTTGTAGTTGCCGTGCTTCGTCCTCGCCTTGTGGACGCCCTTGTCACGGTTCCACTCGGGGACCCCGCGCCGGGTGAAGTGGTGGACGCCCAGTTCGGCGCAGAGCATCCGGGCCCCGGGGTCGTCGCCCTCGTCGAGCAGCCAGACGTCCAGCGGGCCGGGGTGCCTCAGGCGTACGGCGCCCTTGAGGGTGGCGCGGACCATGGAGAGCGGTTCCTTGCCGGGGACGTACGTGGTCAGAAAGGCGACCTTGGTGCCGGGCTCGGGCGTCACCGGGACCGGGTCCCGCGCGACGAGCGTGGCGTGCGCGATGGAGACCACGTTGACCAGCATGAACAGCTCGATCAGCGCGATCGACACCAGCATCACGGTGTCGGCGACGACCAGCCAGCGCTCCCCGTTCTCCCGCTCGGTCCAGTGCGTGGGCCAGACCAGGTAGAGCAGCAGGACGCCCGTGAGCACCGGGGCGAGGGTCATCAGCAGGACGGCTCTTATTCGGTGCTTCTCCGTCGAGAGCAGGCTCCTGTACCGCACCCGGTACCCCGTCGGCTCCGGCTCCGTGAGCGGACCCGCGAGCCGGCTGTAGGTGTCGTAGTCGTAGCCCTCCGACCGCACCGTGCCTCCCACTGTCGAACGGGTTGATATCCCCACAGAAGGGGACGGCTAACGGCGTGTCGACTCGGCGGGTCCGAGTGAGCGGTTTTTGATCCGGAGCCGGAAAAGCCCCCGACCGTGTGGCGCCGGGGGCTTTTCGGGTGAACGAGGGACGTGCCGTACGGACGGTGCGTCAGGTGGCGAGGTGGCGCTCCACGGTCTCGACCTTGGAGGTCAGGCCGTCGGTGACGCCGGGCCGGATGTCGGCCTTCAGTACCAGGGAGACGCGGCCGGCGCGGGCCTCGACCGCGGCCACGGCGCGCTTGACGACGTCCATGACCTCGTCCCACTCCCCCGATCACGGGTAGCTTCGAGTACATGGCATCGGCAACGCTTATCAAGGTAATCCTTTACGCGTACCTGCGGCTCAGCAGGGACACCGACGGATCAGCAAGCATCGACACCCAGCGATCCGCCTATCAGGCATGGATGGAGGGATCCGAGTTCCAGCGCTGGCTAGCTGAGCTGGGCGTGACGAGAGACCAAGTCGAAGTGCGGGAGTACGTCGACGCAGGCGTGTCGGGCGCTCGCCCCCTGGAGCTGCGCAAGGACATGAAACGCCTCATGCGTGACGTGGAACAGTCCCGGAGACTGGACCGCGCGGGAGTCATCCGACGGATGATGATCGGTTGGAGGCTGGATCGGTACGCCCGAAGCGTCTCCGAGTTCCTACGCCTGACGGCATGGGGCGAGGCGCACGCCGTTCGCGTCGCAACAACGGACAACACGATCAACACGAGCACCCCGACGGGACGCATGGTCGCTGTCGTGCTAGCAGCACTGGCCGAGTGGGAGAGGGACCTAATCCGGGGCCGGATCGTGGACGGACACACCACCCGACGTGCGCAGGGTCGGTGGGGATCCGGACGGGCACCATTCCCGTACCGAGTCGTCCGACGGGATGGAGCTGCATACCTGGAGCCCGATCCCCCACTAGTGGACCGGGCCAGGGCGGGAATCCAAGAGCTGATCGCCGACGGAACGGTGGCCAGTTCTGCCCGGACCGTCGGACTGAGCGAGCCACAGTGGCGTCGGATCCTGAAGTCGCCCACGCTGCGAGGGCAACGCAACCACAAGGGCACCCTGGTCCTGGCGGCCGACGGCGTCACGCCTGTCCAGTTCGCGGAGCCGGTCATCAGCGCCGCTGAACTGCTCACCGTGCGTCGACGGATGCTAGACCTTGCCACGGGTGCCGACCGCGCGCCACGGCAGGCGACGCCCCGGTGTGCCGAGATGTCCTCGTGCTACCGGTGCGCGGGCCGACTGAACGGCGGGACCAGTGACAAGGGTGTCCCCCTCTACCGCTGCAAGGCCGGCCACGTCACCATCTATCAGGAGACCTTGAACAACAGGGTCAAGGAGGAGTTCCTCAAGGTCTACGGACGCTTCGCAGAGGTCGACATACACCTTGAGGGCGGAAACGACCTCTCCGCCGAGATGATCGAGGCACAAGAACAGGCCGCGCGCATCGGCGCGCAAATGGCTACGGCCGGGCCTCTGATGCTGTCGACGTATGAAGAGATGAGCGCCAACCTCGAAGCCGCCTACGCCGCCCTTCTGGCCGCTCATGACCCGGAGGTACGGGAGGTGGAGACTCCCACCGGACGGACCATGAGCGACGCATGGGCGGCCTCAGACGAGGCAGGAAAGACGAGGCTGCTCCGCTCAATGGGACTGCGCGTGGTGCTCCACCCGAAGGCGCGGGCTGACCGCCTGGACATCGACTGGGTGCGCGACGACCCGGAGCAGGACGCTGCGGAGGACGCCGCAGAGCAAGCCGTATAGCCGCGCTAGCAACGCCAGAGCCCCGTCGGACGAATCCGGCGGGGCTCTGTGCTGCTCACTGCGCTGGAGGACGTTCCGGAGGAGCCGCTCCCTCGCGCCTGACGAACCACTCCATATACGCCTTGAGCGTCGCTGAACGGTCGCTGCCGGCCGCCTTCGTGGCGTGGTCGAACGCAGTCCACAGAGCGTCGTCGATGCCTCGCAGACCGCGGACAGGGTGCTTATGCATGTTGGCCATGAGGACACCTTGCCAGGGTGGTTGACCACCCCGCAACCGTGTGCCACTCTTCAGGGGTGGTCAACCACCCGGGAACAGGCCGGGAGCACACCACAGGCCCGCGCATCTTGGCGGAGAGCGGGCCTGTGAATTCCCCTGAAGGAGTCACCCAATGTACGCGAACGCCTTCCTCGTCACCGGCAGCGCCAACCACGACGACCTGATCGCCTTCGGCTTTGACGTATGCGACCAGTACGGCGTCAACGTCGCCGTCGCCGACGACTCCACCGACGTCAGCCGCTACGCCGCTCTCGTCGTCGAAGGCCCGTCGCTGGCCGACCCCGCGTCGAAGGTGGGGACGTCGATGATCATGGAGGCGCTGGCGGAGCTGCACGACGTGCCCGTGATCTTCCCGCAGGGCCTCCGCGAGCACGACTCGTGCGAGGGGTGCGACCAGACGCAGACGATCGCGACCGTGCGCGACGAGGACGGAGCCGTGCTCTGCCGTGACTGCGCGGGAGAGACGTCGGGCTGCGCTCAGTGCTTCACGACCGACGAGGCGACCGAGCCTGTCTACGTCGACGGCGTGTGGGTGCCGTTCTGTGCGGGCTGCGCCAAGATCACGAAGGCGCTCCACCCGTCGCCCTGGAACGGTGCGGAGGACGTCGACGAGCCCGACGCGATGATCCTCCTCGGTATCGCCGCCTGACGCTCACCCTGTGTGACGATCACCCCGCCTCCGGAGGGAGAAGCGGGGCTTCGTCGCGTCCGGGGCCGCCCCCTCGTCGACGTCCCGCGCCGCCCCATCCGGAGCGCGAAACTCCGCTCTGGACAAACTTCGGCATTACTGGCTGGTAACTCTCACACCGCCACCCCCGCCTGAAATGGGGGTCCAGCTTGACCTTGCCTCCGGAGAGTTACCTTTCTCGCCCCATCGCTACGCTCCGCCACCAAGGTGCGGTCAGTCTGGCCAATCTGGTCAAACTAACTGTCATTTTCCTTTTCCCTTAACGCGCGTTAGAGAGAAAGGAAAATACCGTTTAATTTGACCAGTTTGGCCAAACTGTCCCGGCGGGCGTCGGAGGCCCTGCTCGACGTCGACTGACGAGGGTGGTGGAGGCCGATCGACGAGGATCGGGCGAGAGAGCCCTGAGTGCCCCTCTCGCGGACGCGAGGCCACGCTCCGGCACCTGGAGCCACCGACCTTGCGAAAGGCCCTCCAGCGGCCTCCTGTGGCTTTGGCCCACACGGGGCCGCGCGCCATCCGCTAGTCGACGGGCCGACGTGGGGGCGGAGTGGGCCGCAAAGTCGGCTCGAATCTCACACTGTGAGACATTTGGCAAAGAGTTGACAAAGCAATTTGGGGCCTGTCTGACAAAAGGCCAGGTCCCGCCCCATTACCTTATTGAGAAGGTGTAACACCCACCACATAACAGGGTAGAGGGGCAGCCTTGCGCGGCCTCCAAGCCGCCGTCACACAGAGTGGCGACCCCACGAACTGCGGAGGCCGGCCCCAAGCTCTTGGCTTGGCCGCCTCCGTGCAAGCTGCGTCCCCCGCTCCCTCCTGCGGGTGCGGACGCATCGACCCCAGCGGTTGAGCCATCGACGGGAGTTGCCTCTCCTCCTCTCGCTGACGTGCTCCCGCTGGGGTCGTCAAACTTCAGCCGTCCTCCGGGGCGGCTTTTTTCGTGGCCGACATAGCGAGATATCCCGATAGCGAGAAGGACGGAGACCCCGTGATGAGTGACGTACCCAGCCGCCCCAAGGGCGCTTGCCGCACCTGCGGGGAGGTGCTCCCGCTGACGACTGAACACTTCCACCGAGACGCGAACAACGCGTCAGGGCTGAAGAAGCAGTGTCGCGCGTGCGCGTGCGACGAGGCCAAAGCCCGTTACGAGGCGAACTCGGTTGCCGTCCTTGCTCGCTTCCGCGACCGGAGGGCGCAGCGAACGGCGATCTTCGAGGCGACCGGCTTGTACGACGTCGCCTGAGCGGCCCCACAGACCCCCGAGCCCCTGCCGACTACCGGTGGGGGCTGAGTCATTTCTAGAGAGGCCAACATGCCCAACCCCGCACTGGAAGCGGCCTACGCCGCCATTCCCGAACTCGTGGAGCACCACGAGCGTAAGAAGCGCATCGGTGAACTCCATCGCACCGTTCCGACGGCCGACGCACCGGAGATCGCAGCACAGAAGATCGTGAACGAGGCGCTGGAGGAGTACCTCCGTATCGGTGTCATGCCGGCTGACGTGGAGAAGCGGGCAACCGAGGCGTACACGGCGTCCGTCGGCGCCCACGCCCTCCGTTCCGCGGTCGGCTCGCTGTACGCCGGCAGCATCCACACACAGACGCTGGAGGGCCTGCGGGAGGCGAACGCCCCGGAGATCCTCGCGGCTCTGGGTACGCAGCTCGCGGCCCTCCTGAAAGAGGCCGGGAAGCACACGGAGGCGCTCGGGAGCGTTCGCACTGCCGACGAGGCGCTGACGGCGGGCGGGAAGACAGCGGAGGCGTACACAGCTCTCCGGGCGCTCCTGCCGACGCTCCGCGACATCCGTAGCGGCCAGTGGGACACGCTTCGGCTAGGACAGCTCACCGGGCCCAACAGCCCGTACCAGCGAGCCAAGGAGAGCGGCTTCGGAGACGTCCAAGGCGTCAACGATGACACTCCGCGCGGGCAGTTCACCGCCATGCAGAATCAGCGGTACACGCTTGATCACCTCGTCTGGCTCGCGCAGATCGGCACGGCCTACGTACCGGAGAGCGTGGAGGACATCCTCGCCGCGCAGGACGCGTACGAGGCCCGGCACAGCGTTGCCGACGCGCCCCCGGTCATCGACCTGTCCCCGAAGGTCGTCCCCAACCCGCCTGCGCCGACCCCCAAGCCCCGCCCGGTCCACAGGCGTAAGCCCGCTCCGGCGGACATCGTGCTCAACATCAACTGAGAGGCTCCAACATGTCTGAAGAGACCCCTACGCCCCTGGAGGGCGACGCCCTGGAGCTGGCCAAGCTCCGAGCCGGCCTGACGGCTGGACTCACCCCCGCGCAGTCCGCGCGGCTCATCGGCACCGACGAGGCGGCTCTCACCGCTGACGCTGCCACCCTTGCCGCGGAGTTCACCCCGTCGACGCTCGCGCCCCCGGCGCCCCGTGCGGGCGGAGACCGTGGCCCTGACGTCCAGGGCACCGCTGGAACCGTCGCGGGCGGCGCAGCGGCCTACCGCAGGAAGCACGGCCTGGACGAGGACGGCAACCGTCCGCCTGTCCCCCAGCGCGTGAACACCGGACGGGTAACCAACCCGTTCCAGGAGAACACCTACACCACGGAGCACCGCCGATGAGCACCACTACGACTGTTTTCGACGAGTACGCGCAGGCCATGAAGAACCGCGCCATCGAGCTGAACGGCACAGCCGTGGTGGTGGAGCTGATGAGCGGCAAGGCCCTGACGGGCACGCTCTCGTACGCCATGGCCGACGGTCCGCAGTACACCCAGTACTACCCGACCGTGCTCACCGTGACGGTCTCGACGAAGGCTTACACGGTCCGTCTCGATGCCATTGCGGCCATCGGTCAGGGCTGAACAAGCTTGCCCCCGCAACTGAGCGTTGCGGGGGCGCTGGTACTACCTCCTGCGCCAGAAGACGAACGCCTTCAGGGCGTGGCCAACCTCCGCGATGACGGCCGGGCGGTCGGCACCCTTGACGCCTTCAAGGCTGATGCGAACGGCACGAAGGAACGTCAGGCAGAGAACGCCGACGACGAGAACAACGGCCGCGAGAGCCGCAGCAAAGGCGTACGGGGAAGCGGCAAGGAAATCAACAAGAGACACGGACATGATGGTGGACCCTTCACCTTCGCGGCGGAGGCCCTGAAAAGGGCACACTCCGTTGCGGTCGGATGACTGCAAGCTTGCCTTCTGCGTGAAGGCGTCCACGTGGGTCCACGCCCGTGGTGGCGTCCGGGTCAAAGCTCCCGGTGCGAAAGCACCTTCTCATATCGCTGACTTGGCGTCAAGAGGCTGGCGCCGGACGACTGACCCGACAACGGAAGGAGGGGCCCCGATGGTTGCCCCTGGACCACGACGAGACCTCTCCAACCCTGGCAGCCGTGAGTACCGCGGGAAGGGAGCACGGCGAGCGACAGGCCCTGTCGTGCTCCCCCTCGCAGGGTGCGACCTTCCCGCCCCGGACATGCCAACAGGGCGTGAGTGGACGGAGCACGAGCGCGCCATGTGGACGGAGCTGTGGGCGTCGGGGCAGGCGACGATGTGGGATGACTCGTTCGTCCCCATCGTCGCGATGTACGTGCGCATTACGTGCGACGCCTTCACCGGCAAGGTGACGGCTGGCCTGGCAGCAGAAGCGCGCTACTACGCAGACCACCTTGGCCTGTCACCCGCAGGGCTCAAAACGCTGGGCTGGGCACTGGAGCGTGAGAGCGACGGCATGGGCGAGCTGCACACCGTGCCGACGGCGCACAGCCTGGACATCGACGCTCGTCGCACTCGGCTCACAGCGTGAGCGCACGCAAGGCAGCACAGCTAGCACGTAGGGCGCAGGCATCGGCGGAGCAGGGACGAGGCTCCTCGTCCGTCGTGCCTGCGGTCCTCATGCAGTGCTACATAGACGAGTGGATCACCGCTGACGATCACGCTCTCACCGACGGACAGCGCGACGTCGTCGCGTGGAACCGCTGGCGACGAGCGCGGCAGGCGTGGGCCGACGAGCGCGGGCTCACGCTGGTGCAGGCGTTCGGCTGCGTCGCCCGTGGCGTAGCGGGAGAGAGCCGGTCAGCGGTCGCGTGAGGCTGCACCCCATCTGACCTGCGACGACGTCGCCGCTACCCCACCCGGGTAACCCCCTTTGAGGCACCTCGAAGACCGAAGGAGTGCTGGTACTCCCAAAATGGCAACCGGTTAGCCCTAAAGGGCCTCTGGAGCCGTTTTGGGCCTCCTGGGGCTCTGAGCGCGATTTTGAGCGCCTCCCAGCCGTCCGACGCGAAGGATCGCGAGGCCCCAAAACGGGCCCCGGAGGCTCGAAAACGGCCTAGAAAGTGTGACATCGGGCCCTGATACTCCCTAAAACCGCAGGTCAGAAGCCTAGAACCGTAACGGAGCCCCTCGCGCACAGCGTCGGGGCCCTTCGTCATGCCCTGGAGGAACCATGAGACAGCCCACCCGCACCACGTGTCGCCGGCCCGGCTGCACCCTGCCCCGCGCCCGGTATCCGAAGCCCGGAGGAGGAACCCGCCTGAGCACCTCGTGCTCAAGGGAGTGTGTGGTCTGGGAGGCGCGCGCTCGTCGGGCAGTGCACGAGCAGAACGGCGACGAGGCGAACGAACTCCTCCGCCTGGCCGCTCTCCTGGACGCCCGTACGGACCCCTCCCAAGCTGTCCTGGAGGTGCTCCTCCACGACAGCCGTAAGGCCGCCTGACGGCCTGGAACGACCCCGCAGCACCACAACCGCATAGACCCCATTCGCAGGCCCCGGAGGACGCTCCGAGGGCCTTTTTTCATGCCCTCCGGAGGGCCCATGAGCAACCCCCGAGACCACATCTGCGAACGAGACGGCTGCCGCTTCCAGGTGGAGCTAGTCCTCATCGACGACATGCCCTTGCCAGCCTCGATGTGCGGTGAAGCCTGCCGCGACTTCGAGTGGCTCCGCAGGGGTCTGGAGGCGATGGAGCAGACCCCGCGAACCCTGGCCATGGTCGCCAACCTCCGGGAAGTCGGGCGGATGCTGAACGCCCGACAGGACCCCACCGACATCGACCGGCTGCTGGACTTCCAGATCACGAGCGGCGGTGATCTGCTGTGACCGACCTGGACATCGTTGGAGGAGCAGCGGTCGACGTCGTCCCGGTGATCCCGCAGTTCCACGCCAAGCTGAAGACGCTCGTCCTGCCCATCGCGGACCGTGTCGGCAGTGAGGCGGGCGAGCGGATGGGGCGGGCGATGAGCCGCTCCCTCTCCCAGAACCTGACGATCAACATTCCGTCAGCGGTCAACCAAGCCGGCCAGGCTGCTCAGGCTGCCTCGCGACGTCAGGGTGACCAGAACGCGGGTGCCTTCGCCGGTTCCATGCGGCGTCACCTTCAGGCGGCGTTCCGCTCGATGCCTCACCTTGACGTGAGAATCACGGCGACCGGTGCGGACGCCGAACTAGCCCGCCTGCGGGCGAAGTTGGAGCAGCTCAGCAACCGCCGCATCGGCATCGACGTCACGGCATCCGCAGCCCGCGCGGAGATCGAGCGCATCGAGCGTCAGCTAGAGCGGCTCGGAGCCCAGCACCCCAACATCCGTGTGCAGGCTGACACGGCTGCCGCGCGTGCCGCTCTCGCAGCAATGCGAGCCGACATGGACGCCATCGGGCGACGTGAGATCAAGGTCCCCGTCGACGTCGACACGAGCCGCGCGACGTCGGCCCTGATGTCTCTCGGCATCCAGGCCGCTGCTCTCGTGGCAATCCCCGTCGGCCCGGTACTCGCTGCTGGGCTGGGAGCAGTTGCCAGCATGGCCGTGGCAGCCGGTGCCGGAGTCGGTGCTCTCGCCCTGGCCGCTGTTCCCGCCATCAAGGGCGTGGGCGAGGCGCTGACGGCCAAGACTGCCGCAGAGCAGGAATCTGCCAACGCGACGGACAACAGTGCTCAGATCGCCGGACAGGCCGCCTCGAAGGCGCTCCAGCTAGCCGGTGCCCAAGCAACTCTGAGCGCCGCCCACCGCAACGCAGCGCGCAGCATCGAGCAGGCAAACCGGCAGATCGAGGTAGCCGAACGAGCCGTCGCCGACGCTGCCGTTCGCGCAGCCGATCAGCGGAAGTCCGCAGCCGACAACGTGCGTCGGGCGGAGACCAGCCTCACCGACGCCAAGCGCACCGCGCGTCAGGCGGAGGACGAGTTGACGCAGGCCCGTAAGACGGCAGCGCAGCAGCTCGAAGACCTGAATGACCGCTTGACCGATGGAGGGCTGGCACAACGCGACGCCGCACTTCGTGTGAAGGCTGCGCAGGAAGACCTTGCCGCCACCCTGGCGGACCCCAAGGCGACCACCTTGCAGCGCGAGCAGTCGCAGCTTGCCTACGACCAAGCCGTCCGGAACGCACAGCAGCAGAAGGACGACTTCGAGGAACTCCAGAAGTCCGCGAAGGCACAGAAGAAGGCAGGCGTCGAAGGCAGCGAGGCCGTCAAGGCGGCACAGGAGCGACTCAGCGCCACGCAGAAGGGCGTAGGCGACGCGACGGACGCCCTGCGGGACGCACAGGAAGCCCAGACCCGCGCAGCCGTGGACGGAGCACGAGCTGTAGCCGACGCGCAGGATCGGGTAGCCGACGCCTCCCGAGCCGCCGCGGAAGCGCAGGTGTCGGCCGCAGAGTCGGTAGCCAACGCAGAGCGCGCACTAGCCTCCGCTCGCCTCTCGTCGACGGCCAGCGTCGCCACGGCGAGGACCAAGGCCGATGAATATCGGGAGGCGCTCGCCAAGCTGACCGGCCCGCAGCGTGACCTTTTCGAGAGCATCGCCGGTCCGTCCGGGCTGAAGAAAGCATTCGACGACTGGAGCCTGAGCCTTCAGCCAGAAGTCCTCCCGATCTTCACGCGCATGGTGAACGGGGCGAAGAATGCGCTGCCCGGTCTAACGCCTCTTGTCCTCGGAGCCGCTGACGGCATCAGCACTCTCCAAGACAAGGCGTCAGCCGAACTCAAGACGCCCTTCTGGACGGAGTTCAAAAAGGGCATCGCGGAGGCCGCGGAACCTGCGATCGTCGGACTGGGAACGACGATCGGCAACGTCATCAAGGGGGCTGCGGGCGTTGTCGACGCGTTCCTCCCGAAGATGGACGGCATCGCCAAGCGTTCTGACGGCATCACGGCGCGGTTTGCGAAGTGGGGGACGTCACTCAAGGGTTCACCGGAGTTCGAACGCTTCCTGGACTATGTCAAGGAAACCGCACCGGGCGTTGGCGAATTCCTCGGTGACGTTCTCAAGGCAGCGTTCGACGTTTCGAAGGCGATCTCCCCGTTGTCGACGAGCGTCATGGCGGTAATTGGGCCCGTCTTCACAGCCGTTTCCTGGATCGCGACGAATACGCCGGAACTGGTCGTCGGATTGTGGGGCATCTACGCCGCTCAGAAGGCCATCGCTATCGGCATGGTCGCGTTTGCCGGGGCTATGACGCTGTACCAGTCGGTCATTCTTCTGTCGACGATCGCAACGGCCGGCTTCGGTACCGTTCTCGCGGCAACAGGAATCGGCCCCATCATCCGGGCTATCGTCCTCGTCGTCGGTCTGCTTGTCGCCGGCTTCGTCCTGGCGTACAAGAACAGTGAGACCTTCCGGACCATCGTCGACGGTGCGTGGAATGGCATCAAGACGGCTATCGGATTCGCGTGGAACAGCGTCATCAAGCCCGCCTTCGAGGGGATGATGACCGGCTTCAAGGCGATTGGCGAGGCTGCCGTCTGGCTGTGGGGCTACGTCGGCCCAGTCTTCGGCTTCCTCTACAAGGGCGCTCAGTGGCTCGTCACAGGCGTCATCACGGCGTTTCTCGTCCCTGCGTACCTGGCCTTCAAGGCACTGGGAGCTATCGCGGGGTGGCTCTGGGAGAAGGCAATCGGTCCCGCCTTCGCAGAGATCGGCTCCGACGCAACGTGGCTGTGGAACTCCATCCTCTCCCCGGTGTTCGGATGGATCGGCGAAAAGGCCAAGTGGCTGTACGATAAGGCGATCAAGCCCGCCTTCAAGAACTCCAAGCAGTCCTTCGAGGATCTCGCCAATGCCGGAAAGTGGCTGTGGAACAAGATTCTCAGCCCCGTCTTCGGCTGGATTGGCGACGGCGCGGAGAAGCTCTACACGGAGCACCTGAAGCCGGCGTTCAAGTGGATGCGCGATGGAATCCAGGCTGTTGCCGATTCCTTCGAGACCGCCAATTCGTACATCGACGAGGCGTGGTCCAAGGTCGCCGAGATCGCCAAGGAGCCGATCAAGGTCGTCATTGACACAGTCTACAATGGGGGTATTGTTCCGGTCTGGAACGCTGTCGCCAAAATAACGGGCGCCGATGACCTGAAGCCGCTCAAGCTCAAGGGATTCCACACCGGTGGAATCATGAGCGGCTATAGTCCCGGTCGTGACGATCGCGTGATTGCCGTCGGTGGCGGCGAAGCCATTCTCCGACCGGAAGTGACCCGCGCGTTGGGCCACGATCCGATCAACACGTGGAACGCCGCCGCGCGTTCCGGTGGCGTTGGTGCCGTCCAACGAGCGATCTCGAATGGGATGCCAGCGTTTGCCGACGGCGGAATCGTCGACAAGCTGTGGGGCGGAGTCAAGTCCGTTGGCAGCTCCATCGCGGGCGGCATCAAGGGCACCGCTGAATTCCTCACCAACCCCGACAAGGTGTTCAACGCCGCAACGGGATGGGCCAAGGAGCAGATGCGTGAATTCGCGTCCTCCCGGTGGGGCCAGATAGTCACGAAGATCCCGGTAGCCATGCTCAAGAGCCTGAAGAACTCCCTCTTCGGTGGCGACGGCAGCGGTACGTCCGCCACGGGCAGTGTCGGCAAGGCGCTCATGTGGGCCCGCTCCAAGGACGGCTTGCCGTACCAGTGGGGCGGAGCGGGCGATCCGTCGTTCGACTGCTCGGGCTTCATGTCGTCCATCCAGAAGGTCATCTTGGGGCAGATCCCCCGGGGTCGCCTGTGGTCGACGTTCTCCTTCCAGGGTGACAACGCCCCCGCCGGCTGGGTGCGGAACCTTCGCTCGCCCTTCCAAATCGGCATCACCAACAACGGGGTCGGCCACACCGCTGGAACCCTGGCGGGCGTGAACGTCGAAAGCCGCGGAGGCGACGGCGTGGTGGTCGGCAAGGGCGCACGAGGGTGGAACGACTCCCTTTTCACGGACCACTACGGGTTCGCTCCCGCCATCGGTAAGAAGATCGCGGGTTACGCGAGCGGCGGGTACCCCAACATTGGCGAGATGGCGTGGGTGGGTGAGCAGGGACCGGAGCTGCTCCAGTTTCTGACGCCTACACAGGTTCACAGCAACAGCGACTCCATGGCCATGACTCGGTCGATGCGGTCCATTCCGACGAACGGAGCGACGCCCACGTTCAACGTCAACGTGGAGGCGCGTACGTACCTGGACGGCCGGGAGGTCGCAGGGGTCATCGACGAACGCATTGACATCTACGACGCAGAGACGGGCCGGGCGCTGGACGCTGGCCGGATCCTCTGACGCACACCAGAAGCACACACGGGCCGCTCTGCCGACATGGCGGGGCGGCCGACGCGTTACCCCCAATTACCCCTGGAGCGGCCCGGCATGGGCGCTCCAGGGGCTCCCTGACTTCCGAGAGGCATCCCCATGAAGAGCACCAAGAACCTGAAGTGCCTGCACTGCAACGCGACGCTGGAGCAGAAGGAAGGGCGGGGCCGGCTGCGTCGCTTCTGCACCCAGTGGCACGGGCGGCTGTACCGACGTCAGATGCGAGCGGGCGGCTTCGACCTGTGAGGCCGCCTGGTTGACGGGAGAGTGACGCCACGTCATCGTCGTAGAACATTGCGCAACTGCTTCAACGAGGGAGACGTCATGGCGTTACATTTCATCGCGAAGGACCCGAACACCGGCGGGGAGAACTGCCCCACGGTCTGGGTAGACCATGAGCGGGAGCGGATCGTGGTCCAAGGGTGGAACTCCGACGCGGAGACGCTGACGGAGTGCCTTGCCACGGGGCACATCCCCGACACTGAAAGCGTCGTCGAAGTGCCGTTCCGCATGGTCGAGGTGTTGAGGGAGGCGTGCGATGCCGCAGAGCGTGCCCACCTTCGCGGAGCTACTGGCTGAGACCCATGGATCCGCGGTTCACCTGGAGACCCGCGACGTCTACGCCGTGGCGGAGGAGGATGCGGACTTCGCGAACTTCCGGGCGGGCAAGGGCTACGACCTGAACGACCGGAAGTCGTGGTGGACACCGTTTCATCAGCTCGTGTCCGACGGCGTCGCCCGGGGTGTCAGTGTGCGTCGCGTGCGGGTGGTATCGGAGCCGGTCACTGAGTACGTCAGGTACGAGCACGCCATCACCCCGCAGAACCTTGCGGCCGGTGAGGATGTTCGCTGGTTGCCGCGCAGTCAGGCGTCCGATCTCCTGCTCCCCGGAAACGATCTCTGGATCTTCGACGACCACGCAGTTAAGTTCGGCCTCTTCACCGGTGACGGTGGGCTGGTGGGCCACGAGATGACCTACGATCCCCGCATCATCGGACAGGTCGCGGATGCCGTGGCGGCAGTCTGGGAGCGAGCCGTTCCACACAAGGAGTTCCAGGTCTAACCGTGTCTGTATCCCCGTCAGCCCGCATTCAAGAGGCCCGAGAACGTGTCGCCGCGCGATTACGGGAGCTGCGTCTCGACGCTGGGCTGACGGGGCAGGACATCGCCTCACGATCCGGCTGGCAGAAGTCGAAGGTAAGCCGGATCCAGGGTGGCGTAAGCGCTCCCTCTGACGAGGACATCCGGGCATGGTGCCAGGCGTGTGGAGCGGAGGATCAGGCAGACGACATCATCGCTGCGTCCCGCGACGCCAACACGATGTACACGGAGTGGCGCCGTATCCAGCGCACCGGGCTGAAGCGCGTTCAGGAGTCGCGCATCCCGATCCATGAGCGAACGACCTACATGCGCGTCTACTCGTCCAGCGTCATCCCGGGCATGCTTCAGACACAGGAGTACGCGCAATCCCTCCTCCACGACATCGCGCGGTTTCACGGCACCCCTGACGACTCACATGCGGCAGCCGACGCGCGGGTGGCCCGGTCGCGGATCCTCCGCCGGCCCGGTAAGACGTTCCTCTTCGTCCTTGAGGAGGCCGCACTCCGTCGAAGGATCGGTACGGCGGAGACCATGGCCGCGCAGTTGGGAAGCCTCCTGACCCTGTCGACAGTGCCCTCCGTACGCCTCGGCATCATTCCGGCGTCAGGGACCGCCATGTGGCCGCTGGAAACCTTCACGGTGTACGACGAGGAAGCCGTCTATGTGGAGCTGCTGACGGCTGCAATGACGATCACTGCTCCGACGGAGGTTGGGCAGTACCTCGCCGCGCACAGCGAGATGGAGAACGCCGCCCTCTTCGGGCACGAGGCGTACCGGGTGATCGCTGCCTGTATTTCCGCCCTCGTCTGATGTCGCGTAGAACTCCGTAGAACTTCGCAGAACCATCGGTGCCCGGACACCTAGCGTTGTCTCGTCAGCCCCCAGCGGAGGTGCCTCGATGAGCAACCACCTGCAAGGCCCGGTAACCGTGACGAGCCCATTACCGGAGCGACCCCGAGCCGCCACCGGTTGCGACATCTGCGCGGCGCTGCTGAAGCAGTGGTGTCAGGCGACGGAGGTGGGAGGCCAGGCGTACGACCCATCGCACGCTACGGACCTGGCAGTCGAGATCCGGCGGCACCCGCACGGACGGAGGCGGGCATCGTGACGAGAGCCATCGTCCGGCACGTCCCCCACACCATCAGGCAGCATCCGGACACGAAGGTGATGTTCGAGGCGTCCTGCCAGCGCTGTGCGTGGGACGCCGTGCCGTCGACGGACGCAGACGTCGTCGACGAGCAGTGCCTCGTCCATGCCGGCCGGAGCAACCACCGAGTGTTCCGGCGAGCCATGCTGAGCCACGCCTTTGTCGTTCGTGAGGGCGAGAGCGACAAGCCCCCGCCCGCCCCCTAGACCGCGCGTCCGCCGCTCGTCACGGTGCGACGCGTGGGAGCGGCGGAGGAGAGGTCGACATACCCGCCTCCGCCGCTTCAACCCCTGAGCCCCGTCTCCCACCCCCAGGGAGGCGGGGCTCTTTGCGTTCTGTCGGTCTATGTACTCAGGGCTTTGCTATCGAGCCCTCGATGGAGGTGAACATGGCGTCGGTGCGGTTGGGGAGCCCGGATTCACGCACGACCCGCACGGCGTCGGCGACGTACTCCCCGACGTCCTCGCCGACACCGAGCGGGGAGACGGAGAACGCGACGATCATGCGCTGACCGTGCCCTCGCGGCGGGCGCGGGCGGCGATGACGCCGTCGGCCTCGTAACTCTTGAGGAGCTTGTCGCCGTAGAGCCCGCCGAAGGGGATCAGGGACAGGACGAAGAAGAGGGCGACGCGCTTGACCGGCCACTTGGCCTTCATCCAGACGTCGAGCAGGAACACGGCGTAGATCACGAAGAGCGCACCGTGGATCATGCCGAGCGGCATCATCAGGAAGTCGATGTCCGAGACGCGGCTGAGGACCGAGCCGAAGAGGATCAGGGCGGGGAAGGACAGCGCCTCGGGAATCGAGATGAGGCGCAGCCGGTGCAGGGCGGAAGCGGTCTTGATGTCCACAGGGGCACCTTCGGTGGGAGGGTCGCGAGGGCTTGTGAACCGAGGCACAAGCCGCCCCCATTGTGGCATCGCGCCGGGGCGCCCCCGGCGGCGGGGGCCGCCCCGTCCGCCGGTGCGCGTATCGCCGCATATCAGCGCCGGTCCGCCCGCGCATCAGGGACGTAACGGTTCCGGGCCTCTGGCCGGGGTGCGGCGCGGACGGCTACCGTCGTCGCGTGGCGATGTTCCGACTCCAAGGCAGCAAGACGCTCGCCGTCGACCTGACGGGCGATGCCGTCAAGGCGAAGAACGGCTCGATGGTCGCGTACGACGGCCGGATGTCCTTCAAGAAGATGTCCGGCGGCGGTGAGGGGCTCCGCGGCATGGTGACCCGCCGGCTGACCGGCGAGCAGATGACGGTGATGGAGGTGTCCGGACAGGGCACCTGCTACTTCGCCGACCGGGCGAGCGAGATCAACCTGGTCTCGCTGCGCGGCGACACCCTGTACGTGGAGGCGAGCAATCTGCTGGCCACCGACGCCGGGCTGCGCACGGGCACGACGTTCACCGGGCTGCGCGGCGGGGCGAGCGGCAACGGCCTGTTCACCACCACCGTGGAGGGCACCGGGCAGGCGGCGATCATGTCGGACGGCACGGCGGTCCTGCTGCGGGTGTCCCCGCGGTATCCGCTGGTGGTCGACCCCGGCGCGTACATCGCCCACCAGGGGCGGCTTCAGCAGAACTTCCAGGCGGGGGTGACCTTCCGGACGCTGATGGGCGAGGGCTCCGGCGAGGCGTTCCAGATCCGCTTCGAGGGCGACGGCCTGGTCTATGTGCAGCCGAGCGAGCGCAACACCGTCGGAGGCGATGTCTGATGCCGTTCCGGGAGATCAACTCCAGGATGGTCGAGGCCACCCTGGCCCCGGGCCAGAAGCTGTTCAGCCAGCGCGGCGCGATGCTGGCATACCGGGGCGAGGTGTCCTTCACCCCGAACCTCCAGGGCGGCCAGGGCGGTGTCGCGTCGATGATCGGCCGCCGGGTGGCGGGCGAGTCGACGCCGCTGATGACGGTCGAGGGCTCGGGCACGGTGATGTTCGGCCACGGCGGCCACCACATCCAGGTGATCGAGCTGGCGGGCGACACCCTGTACGTGGAGGCCGACCGGCTGCTCGCGTTCGACGGGACGCTCCAACAGGGCACGATGTTCATGGGTTCGCAGGGCGGGGTGATGGGCATGGTGCGCGGTCAGGTGACCGGCCAGGGCCTGTTCACCACCACCCTCAAGGGGCACGGCGCGGTCGCGGTGATGGCGCACGGCGGGGTGATCGAGCTGCCGATCGTCCCGGGCCGGGACGTCCACGTCGATCCGCAGGCCTACGTCGCCCATCACGGTGACGTGCGGAACAAGCTGTCCACGGCCGTCGGCTGGCGGGACATGGTGGGGCGGGGCTCCGGCGAGGCGTTCCAGCTGGAGCTGAGCGGGAGTGGTGCGGTGTACGTCCAGGCCTCGGAGGAGAAGCTGTGAGCACGCCCGTGGTCCTCGACCCGATGACGCTGCCGTCGGACGACAACGTCAACTCCTACACCTTCTGCGTGGAGCTCAAGGGGAGCCGGTGGTTCCTGCAGAAGGGCAGGATGATCGCCTACTACGGGCAGATCCGGTTCGACGGCATCGGGCACGGCCGCTTCGAGCGGCTGGTGCGGTCCAGCTTCCACTCGCCACTGCACGCGAGCGACTGGGTGGTGGCCGAGGGCAGCGGGAAGATGCTGCTGGCGGACCGGGCGTTCGACGTCAACTCCTTCGACCTGGAGGACGGCAACCTCACCATCCGGTCCGGGAACCTGCTGGCGTACCAGCCGACGATGGCGCTGAAGCAGTCGATCGTGCCGGGGTTCGTGACGCTGATCGGCACGGGGAAGTTCGTGGCCGCGTCGAACGGCCCGGTGGTGTTCATGGAGCCGCCACTGCGGGTCGATCCGCAGGCGCTGGTGGGCTGGGCCGACTGCCCCTCCCCGTGCCACCACTACGACCACGGCTACATGACGGGCGTGATGGGCGGCATCCGGTCGCTCACGGGGATCGGCGGGACGTCGGGCGAGGAGCACCAGTTCGAGTTCGTCGGGGCGGGTACGGTGCTGCTCCAGTCGAGCGAGGCGCTGATGGCGGAGCAGGCGGTGGGCGCGGTCCCGAACGAGCCGGGCGTCCCGGGCGGCGGGGGTCACCCCGGATCCGCTCCGCGCATGCCCGGCCAGCTGGGGGACCTCCAGCGTCGCTTCGGGTTGTGAGCGGTAGTCTGCGGAGTGTGACGTCGAACGTCTGCGCCCAGCCGTCGGTGCTTGCCGACGGAGCTGTCGGCACTCCCGCGAGCCGGGGGTGCCGGTCGTCACACCCTCCATTTTCGTCCGGCTTTCAACTTCTTAGGTAGAATCCATATATGGAGACCGAGACGGCCACCCGTTGGCTGAGCGACACGGAGCAGTGCGCCTGGCGCACCCACCTGGACGTCAGCAGGCTGCTGATGCACCAACTGGAGAAGGACCTCCAGCCGTTCGGCCTGACCATGAACGACTACGAGATCCTGGTCAACCTCTCCGAATCGGATGACCAGCGCATGCGGATGAGCGACCTCGCCGCCGCCACCCTCCAGTCCAAGAGCCGGCTCTCGCACCAGGTCACCCGAATGGAGACCGCCGGACTGGTCCGCCGCACCCACTGCGAATCGGACCGGCGCGGACTGTTCGCGGTCCTCACCGAACAGGGGGCGGAGACCATGCGCAAGGTCGCCCCGCACCACGTCGACTCGGTGCGGCAGCACTTCATGGACCTGCTGTCCCCCGAGGCGCTCGCCGACCTGCACGCGGCGCTGGCCCCGATCGCGGAACACCTGCGCGGCAAGCGGGGCAAGCTGTAGGGCCCGGGGCCGTCAGGCGGAGCGGGGCAGCCACAACCGGAAGGCCGCACCGCCCTCGGCCGCCGAGTGCACCGTCAGCGTCCCGCCGTGGCGCGAGGCGACGTCCCGGGCGATGGCCAGCCCCAGTCCCGCGCCGCCGTCGTCCCGGCTGCGGGCGTCGTCGAGCCGGACGAACCGTTCGAAGATCCGCTCCCGCTCGTCCTCGGGAACGCCCGCCCCGTCGTCCCTGACCTCCACCCGTACGCCGCGCCCGTCGGCCGCCACCGACACCGCGACGCTCCCCTCGGCGTGCCGCTGGGCGTTGTCCAGCAGATTGCCGACCACCCGGGACAGCTGCCCGCGCGACCCGCTCACCTCGAACGCCCCGCCCTCCGGGGCTTCGACGCTCACCGCGATCCGGTCCCCGGTCCGCTGCGACGCCTCCTCCCGCACCAGCGCCCCCAGCTCCACCGTGGCGCTGCCGGGCTTCTCCCCCGCGTCCAGCCGGGCCAGCAGCAGCAGATCCGCCGCCAGCACCTGGAGCCGTACGGTGTCGGCGACCGCGCCCGGGAGGTCCAGCAGCTCCGGATGGGCCTCGGCCACCTCCAGCTGGGTGCGCAGCGAGGCGATCGGGGAGCGCAGCTCGTGCGAGGCGTCCGCGACGAACCGCCGCTGCCGCTCCACGGACGCCTCCAGGACGGTGAGCGTCTCGTTCGTCGTCCGGGCCAGCGCGGCGATCTCGTCCCGCGAACCGGGCTCCGGAACCCGGCGGGCCAGGTCCTCGGAGGCGGTGATCGCCGCCATCTCGCGGCGGATGCCCTCGACCGGCCGCAGGGCCCGGCGGGTCACCAGCCAGGTCACCCCGGCGACGACGACCAGGAGCAGCGGCAGCCCGGTGAGCATCGCCCCGCGCACCGTGTTCACCGCCTCCTGCTCGGCGGCGAGCGGTGCGCCCGCGTACACGGTCAGGGTCACGCCGTCGGAGGTGGTCGCCTCGACGGCGGCGAAGCGGTAGTCGGCGGTGGTGCGGTCGACGGTGGCGGTGCCGTCGGAGAAGTCCGGGTCGTCGGAGGAGACCTCGCTCCGGCCGGGGCGGCTGCCGTCATCGTCGTCGTCGGCGCTGTCGTCGTCGTCCCCGTCGCCCCCGTCGCCTTCGCCGGGCGACGGGGAGGCCCCCGCCGAGGCCGAGGGCACCGGGGTGACGCCGCTCGTGCCGGTGCCGGTGACGGCCCGCAGATCCTTGGAGACGATGACGACCCGGCCCTCCTCATCGGTCACCTGGACCGGGTGGTCCTCCTCGTCGTCCAGTTCCAGTTCGTCGTACGGCGTGCCCGTGGCCAGCTGTCCGGCCACCTCGCGCGCCGCCACCTCGGCCTGGAGGTCCGCCTGGTCGATCAGGTTGGCCCGCAGGACCAGGAGCACGGCGAGGCCGGCCGCCACCAGGGCGACGGCGACGACCAGGGTGGCACCGATGGCGGCCCTGGCCCGTACGGACCTCACTTCGCCTCCAGCCGGTAGCCCGCGCCGCGCACGGTACGGATGGCACTCGCGCCGAGCTTGCGGCGCAGGGTGGAGATGTAGACCTCGACGATGTTCGGATCGCCGTCGTAGGCGAAGTCCCAGACGTGCTCCAGGATCTCCGCCTTGCTGACGACCTGGCCCGCGCGCAGGGCGAGCTGTTCCAGCACCGCGAACTCCTTGGCGGTGAGCGCGATCTCGTCCTCGCCGCGGATCACCCGGCGGGCGGCGGTCTCGATGCGCAGGGACCCGACGGTCAGGACGGGCGCGGCGGTGCCGGCTCCCCGGCGGCGGAGCAGGGCGCGGACCCGGGCGACGAGGACGACATAGCTGAAGGGCTTGGTCAGGTAGTCGTCGGCCCCCGTGTCGAGCCCCTCGGCCTCGTCGTACTCGCCGTCCTTGGCGGTCAGCATGAGGATCGGCACCTCGTGGCCGGCGGCGCGCAGGTTCGAGCAGACGCGGTAGCCGTTCATGCCGGGCAGCATGATGTCGAGGATCAGCAGGTCGTAGGTGCCCTCACTCGCCCGGTGCAGCCCTTCGAGACCGTCGTGCACGACATCCACGGCGAAGCCCTCGGCGGTCAGTCCCCTGGCCAGGGACACCGCGAGTCGCTTCTCGTCCTCCACGATCAACAGGCGCATGCGCACAGCCTCGCAAACTCGACCTGAAGGCGCCTTCAGGTGGCTTCAGGTTGCGTTCAGCTACCTCCCGGCAGTGTGGGTCACGTCGAACAGCAGCAGCTCTCGGGAGGAACCCTCATGAAGCGCAACGTCACCATCGCAGCGATCACCGCGGCCGTTCTCATCGGCGGCACCACCGCCGCCACCGTCGCCTTCGCGGACGACGGTGACCGCCGGGGCGGCACGTCCACGCAGCAGCAGGGCGGCACGGACCGTGACGACCGCGACGACGACCGGTCCTACGCCGACGCGGGGGCCCCCCGGACGGACGGCGGCGCGAAGAGCACCCGGATCACCCTCGACCAGGCCGTCGCCGCCGCCCTGAAGAGCGTCCCGGGCACGGTCACCGAGGCCGAGCTGGACGATGACGACGACGACAACGACCGCGCGGTCTGGGAGCTGGACGTCCGCGGTTCCGACAAGAAGTGGCACGACGTGACGGTGGACGCCGCCAACGGCAAGGTCCTGAAGACCCGCGACGACGACAACGACGACCGTGACCGCCACGCGCCCCGCGCCTCCGCCGTCACCCTGAACCAGGCGGTGGACGCGGCTCTGAAGACCGCGCCGGGCAGCGTCACGTCGATCGACCTGGACGACGACGATGACGACAGCAGGGGCAACGTCCTGCGCTGGGACATCGACATCACGGGCAAGGACGGCAAGCAGCACGAGCTGCGCGTCGACGCGAAGACCGGCAAGGTCACCGTGGACAGCGACGACGACGGTGACGACGACCGGGACGACCGCGCGGACGACCGCAACGACGACCGGGACGACCGGGACGACGACGACAGCTGACCGCCGCCCGGCGCCCGGCGCCCGGCGCCTCCGGGGCGCCGCTCGCCGGGCCAAGCCGCGGCCGATGAAGGGCGTCCGGCGCAAGGCGGCTGACGAGAGGGGACGGCTGAGGCTCCGGGCGTCCCGACGCGCGCGTGGAGGCAGCCCGGCCCGCCTGCCGGGACACCCCCGGGCGGAAGAGGAAGGCCCCGGAACGGCCTGGGTGCCGTTCCGGGGCCTCCGTCGTATAGCTCAGGAGCCCCCCGTCAGCCCCGCCACCAGCTCATCGGCCGCCGCGTACGGGTCCAGGGTCCCTGCCACGATGCGCTCGGCCAGGACGTGCAGCCGGCGATCGCCGCGCAGGTCGGCGATCCTCTCCCGGAGCGCGGTGACGGCGATCGTCTCGACCTCGTGCGCGGCGCGGGCGGTGCGGCGCTCGGCCAGGACGCCGTGCTCCTCCATCCAGGCCCGGTGCTTCTCCAGGGCCTGGACGACCTCGTCCGTGCCCTGGCCCCGGGCGGCGACCGTCTTCACGATCGGGGGGCGCCAGTCGCCGGGGCCCCGGGACTCCCCGAGGCTCAGCATGTGGTTCAGCTCGCGGGCGGTGGCGTCCGCGCCGTCCCGGTCCGCCTTGTTGACCACGTACACGTCGCCGATCTCCAGGATCCCGGCCTTGGCCGCCTGGATGCCGTCGCCCATGCCCGGGGCGAGCAGCACGACGGAGGTGTCGGCCTGGGAGGCGATCTCCACCTCGGACTGGCCGACGCCGACCGTCTCGACGAGGACCACGTCGCAGCCCGCCGCGTCCAGCACCCGGATCGCCTGCGGCGCGGACCAGGCGAGGCCGCCCAGGTGGCCCCGGGTCGCCATCGAGCGGATGTAGACGCCCGGGTCGGAGACGTGGTCCGCCATCCGGATCCGGTCGCCCAGCAGCGCCCCGCCGGAGAACGGCGAGGACGGGTCGACGGCGAGGACGCCGACCCGCTTGCCCGCCCGGCGGTAGGCGGCGACCAGGGCCGAGGTGGAGGTGGACTTGCCGACGCCCGGCGAGCCCGTGAGCCCGACGACGTAGGCGTGGCCCGCCAGCGGCGCCAGCGCGGCCATCACCTCCCGCAGCTGCGGGGACGCCCCCTCCACCAGCGAGATCAGCCGGGCCACCGCACGCGGCCTGCCTGCTCGTGCCTGCTCGACCAGCGTGGGGACGTCCACGTCCACGTTCACCGCTCCGTTCGCCTTGCCCTGAATCCCTACGGGTACGACTACTTGCCCGGGACGCGGATGATCAGCGCGTCGCCCTGACCACCGCCGCCGCACAGCGCCGCCGCACCGGTGCCGCCGCCGCGCCGCTTCAGCTCCAGGGCGAGGTGCAGGACGATCCGGGCGCCGGACATCCCGATGGGGTGGCCGAGCGCGATGGCGCCGCCGTTGACGTTGACCTTGTCCGAGGTGACGCCCAGGTCCTTCATGGACTGGACGGCGACGGCCGCGAACGCCTCGTTGATCTCGATCAGGTCGAGGTCCTCGACGGTCAGGCCGTCCTTCTTCAGGGCGTGCCGGATGGCGTTCGAGGGCTGCGACTGGAGGGAGTTGTCGGGGCCCGCGACGTTTCCGTGGGCGCCGATCTCGGCGATCCAGTCGAGGCCCAGCTCCTGTGCCCTGGCCTTGCTCATCACGACGACCGCGGCGGCGCCGTCGGAGATCTGCGAGGAGGTGCCGGCGGTGATCGTGCCGTCCTTGGCGAAGGCCGGGCGCAGCTTGCCGAGGGTCTGGGCGGTCGTCTCGGCGCGGATGCCCTCGTCCTTGGCGAAGAGGACCGGGTCGCCCTTGCGCTGCGGGATCTCGACCGGGGTGATCTCCGCCTCGAAGAGGCCGTTCTTCTGGGCGGCGGCGGCCCGCTGGTGGGACTGCGCGCCGATCGCGTCCTGGGCGG
Organism: Streptomyces sp. NPDC102283; assembly: GCF_044766265.1. Lineage (NCBI taxonomy): Bacteria > Bacillati > Actinomycetota > Actinomycetes > Kitasatosporales > Streptomycetaceae > Streptomyces > Streptomyces sp. NPDC102283. The sequence continues at coordinate 103,095 of NZ_JBIWLQ010000010.1, read as the reverse complement.
CGCGGTCGAGCCCGAGGCGGCCGTTGTGCTTCTCGGTGGACTCTCCCATCGGGATGTTCTCGTACGCGTCGGTGAGACCGTCGTGCGCCATCGAGTCCAGCATCTCGATCGCGCCGTACTTGTGGCCCTCGCGGGACTTGGGGAGCAGGTGCGGGGCGTTGGTCATGGACTCCTGGCCGCCCGCGACCACCACGTCGAACTCCCCGGCGCGGATGAGCTGGTCGGCCAGCGCGATGGCGTCGAGCCCGGACAGGCACACCTTGTTGACGGTGAGCGCGGGGACGTTCATCGGGATGCCGGCCTTGACCGCGGCCTGCCGGGCGGGGATCTGGCCCGCGCCGGCCGTGAGCACCTGGCCCATGATCACGTACTGGACCTGGTCACCGCCGATGCCGGCCCGGTCGAGGGCCGCCTTGATGGCGAAGCCGCCGAGGTCGGCGCCCGAGAAGCTCTTGAGGGAGCCGAGGAGGCGGCCCATGGGCGTCCGGGCGCCCGCGACGATCACTGAGGTGGTGGTACCGGTCGTTGCTGGCATGGGCACGGCCCCTTGGGATCGGATGTGAACGAGGGTTTACCTGAATGTACTGAGCGGTGTCGCGCCCGTCATCCGGCAACCGGTGTGACGGCGCGCACGTTGCGTAACCATCGCGGTGGCGCTGCACTGGATCCATGCTGACGCGAATCGACCACATCGGGATCGCCTGTTTCGACCTGGACAGGACGGTCGAGTTCTACCGTGCCACGTACGGCTTCGAGGTGTACCACTCCGAGATCAACGAGGAGCAGGGCGTCCGGGAGGCGATGCTCAGGATCAACGGGACCTCGGACGGCGGGGCCTCCTACCTCCAACTGCTGGAGCCCACCCGGGAGGACTCCGCCGTGGGCAAGTGGCTGGCGAAGAACGGGGAGGGCGTGCACCACATCGCCTTCGGTACGGAGGACGTGGACGGGGACGCCGCGGACATCCGCGAGAAGGGCGTCCGGGTGCTGTACGACGAGCCCAGGACGGGGTCGATGGGGTCCCGGATCACGTTCCTGCACCCCAAGGACTGCCATGGCGTCCTCACCGAACTGGTCACGAGCAGGACGGAGCACTGACCACCGCATACCCGGCCCGGTAGAGTGGGCGATTCCGGGCCGGGGCCGGGTCGGGGGCGTTCCGCGTCCTCGTCGTTCGTCTGTCACCATTCCCGGGGGACTCACGTCGGCGAGCAGCTCGTGCGGAGAGTCGCGACCAGGGTAGGGGGCTCCCCCGCTCGAACGAAGTTGAGAGCTCGGGGAAGGATGGGACCGCGCAGTGCGGGGCTACGAACGCCAGGAGAGCCACCGAGCTGAAGACGACCATCTCTCGCGGTTCGAAGCCGAGATGGACCGGCTGAAGACCGACCGGGAGAAGGCCGTCCAGCACGCCGAGGACCTCGGCTACCAGGTCGAGGTCTTGCGTGCCAAGCTGCACGAGGCCCGGCGCAATCTCGCGACCCGTCCCGCCTACGACAGCGCGGACCTCGGCTACCAGGCCGAGCAGATGCTGCGGAACGCGCAGGTCCAGGCCGAGCAGATGCGCGGCGACGCCGAGCGCGAGCTGCGCGAGGCCCGTGCCCAGACGCAGCGGATCCTCCAGGAGCACGCCGAGCACCAGGCGCGCCTCCAGGCCGAGTTGCACACCGAGGCCGTCCAACGCAGGCAGCGGCTCGACCAGGAGCTGGCGGAGCGCCGCCAGACCGTCGAGTCGCACGTCAACGAGAACGTCGCCTGGGCCGAACAGCTCCGCGCCCGCACCGAGTCGCAGGCCCGCCGGCTGCTGGAGGAGTCCCGCGCCGAGGCCGAACAGGCGCTGGCCGCCGCCCGCGACGAGGCCGCCCGGCTGGCCGAGGAGACCCGTCGGCGCACCGGCTCGGAGACCGAGACCGCAAGGACCGAAGCCGAAGCGATCCTGCTGCGCGCCCGCAAGGACGCCGAGCGTCTCCTCGGGGCCGCCTCCGCCCAGGCGCAGGAGGCCACCAGCCACGCGGAGCAGCTGCGCTCCAGCACCACCGCGGAGACCGACCAGACCCGCCGGCGGACCGCCGAGCTGAGCCGGTCCGCCGAGCAGCGCCTCTCGGAGGCCGAGACCCGGCTGCGCGAGTCCCGCCTGGAGGCGGAGAAGCTCCTCTCCGAGGCGAAGGACGCCGCGGCCAAGCAGCTGGCCGCCGCCGAGTCGCAGAACGAACAGCGCACCCGTACGGCCAGGTCGGAGATCGCCCGGCTGGTCGGCGAGGCCACCAAGAGCACCGAGGCGCTGAAGGAGGAGGCCGAGCAGGCCCTCGTCGACGCCCGCGCCGAGGCGGAGCGACTGGTCGCCGAGGCGGGCGAGAAGGCCCGTACGGTCGCCGCCGAGGACGCCGCCGCCCAGCTGGCGAAGGCGGCCCGCAGCGCCGAGGAGGTGCTCACCAAGGCCTCCGAGGACGCGAAGTCGACGACGAAGGCGGCGAGCGAGGAGGCCGAGCGGATCCGCCGCGAGGCGGAGGCCGAGGCGGACCGGCTGCGCGGTGAGGCCGCCGAGCAGGCCGACGAGCTCAAGGGCGCGGCCAAGGACGACACCAAGGAGTACCGGGCCAAGACGGTCGAACTCCAGGAGGAGGCCCGCCGACTGCGCGGCGAGGCCGAGACGCTGCGCTCCGAGGCGGTCGCCGAGGGCGAGCGCATCCGGGGCGAGGCCCGCCGCGAGGCGGTCCAGCAGCTGGAGGAGGGCGCCCGTACCGCCGAGGAGCTGCTGACCGAGGCCCGCTCCGACGCGGACGAGCTGCGCACCAAGGCCAACGGCGAGAGCGAGCGCATCCGCACCGAGGCCGCCGAGCGGGCCGCGACCCTGCGCAAGCAGGCCGAGGAGACGCTGGAGCGCACCCGGACCGAGGCCGACCGGCTGCGGGCCGAGGCCGAGGAGCAGGCGGCGGCCGTCACGGAGGCGGCCGAGCGGGCCGCGACCGAGCTGCGCGAGGAGACCGAGCGCGGCGTCGCCGCCCGGCAGACCGAGGCCGCCGAGGAGCTGGCCCGGCTGCACACCGAGGCCGAGACCAGGCTCGCCGGCGCCGAGGAGGCGCTGGGCGAGGCCCGCACGGAGGCCGAGCGGATCCGCCGCGAGACGAACGAGGAGGCGGAGCGGCAGCGCGCCGAGGCCGCCGAGCGCGTACGGGCGCTGACCGAGCAGGCCGGGGCGGAGGCCGAGCGGCTGCGCGACGAGGCCGCCGCCGACGCCGCCCAGTCCCGTGCCGAGGGCGAGAGTGTCGCCGTACGGCTGCGCGGTGAGGCCGCCGCCGAGGCGGAGCGGCTCAAGTCCGAGGCGCAGGAGAGCGCGGGCCGGGTGCGCGCGGAGGCCGCGGCCGCCGCCGAGCGGGTCGCCGCCGAGGCCGCCGAGGCGCTGACCGCCGCCCAGGAGGAGGCCACGCGCCGGCGCCGGGAGGCCGAGGAGATCCTCGGCGCGGCCCGGACCGAGGCGGAGCAGGAGCGCGAGCGGGCCCGCGAGCAGAGCGAGGAGCTGCTCGCCTCCGCCCGCAAGCGGGTCGCGGAGGCCCAGGCCGAGGCGCACCGGCTCGTCGAGGAGGCGGACGCCCGGGCGACCGAGCTGGTCTCGGCGGCCGAGCAGAAGGCCCAGCAGGTACGGGACTCCGTCGCGGGGCTGCAGGAGCAGGCCGAGGAGGAGATCGCCCGGCTGCGCTCGACGGCGGAGCACGTCGCGGAGCGCACCCGGGGCGAGGCGCAGGAGGAGGCGGACCGGGTCCGCTCCGACGCGCACGCGGAGCGGGAGCGGGCCGCCGAGGACGCGGTTCGGCTGCGCCGGGAGGCGAACGAGGAGGCGGCCCGTCTCCGGCGGGAGGCCGAGGAGGAGACCGACGCCGCGAAGGCGCTGGCCGAGCGGACGGTCTCCGACGCGATCGGCGAGTCGGAGCGGCTGCGCGCGGACACCTCCGAGTACAGCCAGCGGATGCGCACCGAGGCGTCCGACGCGCTGGCGTCGGCGGAGCAGGACGCGTCGAAGGCACGCGCCGAGGCCCGGCAGGACGCCAACCGGATCCGTTCGGAGGCGGCGGCCCAGTCGGACCGGCTGGTGGCCGAGTCGGCCAACGAGAGCGAACGCGTCCGCAACGAGGCGGCCCAGGCCTCCGAGCAGCTCGTCGTCGAGGCCACCACGGAGGCCAACCGCCGCCGGGCCGAGTCCACCGAGCAGGCGGACCGGATGCTGGCCGAGGCGACCGGCGAGGCCGAGCGGCTGCGCGCGGAGGCGGCCGAGCGGCTCGGCTCCGCGCAGGAGCACGCGGCCCGCACCCACGAGGAGGCGACACGGCTGCGCGCGGAGGCGGAGTCGGCGTCCGAGGAGATGCGCTCGGAGGCCCGCCAGGAGGCGGACCGGCTGCTGGACGAGGCGCGTGAGGCTGCGGCCAAGCGCCGGGCGGACGCGGCCGAGCAGGCGGACCAGCTCATCAACAAGGCGCGGGAAGAGGCCCTTCGTACGGCCACCGAGGCCGAGGGGCAGTCCGACACGATGGTCGGCGCGGCCCGCAAGGAGGCCGTGCGCATCACCTCGGAGGCGACCGTCGAGGGAAACACCCTGGTCGAGCGCGCCCGTGCGGATGCCGACGAGCTGCTGGTCGGCGCCCGGCGCGACGCGACGGCGATCCGGGAGCGGGCCGAGGAGCTGCGGGCCCGGCTGGAGAGCGAGATCGAGGAGCTGCACGAGCGGGCCCGCCGGGAGACGTCCGAGCAGATGAGGACCGCCGGCGAGCGTGTCGACAATCTGATGAAGGCGGCGACCGAGCAGCGCGACGAGGCCGAGGCGAAGGCCAAGGAGCTGATGGCCCAGGCCAATTCGGAGGCGAGCAAGGTCCGTATCGCCGCGGTGAAACGGGCCGAGTCGCTGCTGAAGGAGGCCGAGGCCAAGAAGGCCGGGCTGATCCGCGAGGCGGAGAAGCTGCGTGCCGACGCCGAGGCCGAGGCCCAGCAGACGGTGGACGAGGGCAAGCGCGAGCTGGACGTCCTGGTGCGCAGGCGCGAGGACATCAACGCGGAGATCTCCCGTGTCCAGGATGTGCTCGAAGCGTTGGAGTCCTTCGAGGCTCCGACCGGGGGCGGGAAGTCGGCGGGCGGTTCCGCGGGAGGCGCCAAGGCCCCGGCGGCGGCGGGCACTCGATCGGGGGGCAAGTCGTCCGAGCGGTAACCGATCCGCGATGCGCCGTGTTTCGTCATGGACATTCAGCCTTCCGAGTGGCAAGCACTCCGGGGGTCAGCCACTCAAAAGGGGTGTCATTCTCCAGATCAAACCGGCATCTGCACGCTGACACGCCGCCATGGCCCCTAGGATTCCCCCTATCACCTCACCGGTCTCATTCGACAGGAACCCCATGAGTGACCCTTCCTCCCCCTTCGGCTTCGAGCTCGTGCGCCGTGGCTACGACCGCGGTCAGGTGGACGACCGCATCACCAAGCTCGTCGCCGACCGTGACAGTGCTCTGGCCCGAATCACCTCTCTGGAAAAGCGCATCGAGGAGCTGCACCTCGAAACGCAGAACGCCCAGGCCCAGGTAAACGACGCCGAGCCGTCGTACGCCGGTCTCGGCGCCCGTGTCGAGAAGATTCTCCGCCTCGCCGAGGAGGAGGCCAAGGACCTGCGCGAGGAGGCCCGTCGCGCGGCCGAGCAGCACCGGGAGCTCGCCGAGTCGGCGGCCCAGCAGGTGCGCAACGACGCCGAGTCGTTCGCCGCCGAGCGCAAGGCGAAGGCCGAGGACGAAGGCGTCCGGATCGTCGAGAAGGCCCAGGGCGAGGCGAACACGCTCCGCACCGACGCCCAGAAGGACGCCCAGCAGAAGCGTGAGGAGGCCGACGCCCTCTTCGAGGAGACCCGCGCCAAGGCCGCCCAGGCCGCGGCCGACTTCGAGACCAACCTCGCCAAGCGCCGCGAGCAGTCGGAGCGCGACCTCGCGTCCCGCCAGGCCAAGGCCGAGAAGCGTCTCGCCGAGATCGAGCACCGCGCCGAGCAGCTCCGCCTGGAGGCCGAGAAGCTCCGCACGGACGCCGAGCGCCGGGCCCGCCAGACGGTGGAGACCGCCCAGCGTCAGGCCGAGGACATCGTCGCCGACGCCAACGCCAAGGCCGACCGGATCCGCAGCGAGTCGGAGCGCGAGCTGGCGGCGCTCACCAACCGCCGCGACTCGATCAACGCGCAGCTGACCAACGTCCGCGAGATGCTGGCGACGCTGACCGGCGCCGCCGTGGCCGCCGCCGGCTCCCCGGTGGAGGACGAGTCCGCCACCCGCGGCGTCCCGGCCCAGCAGACCCGCTGACCCCCGGCACGTGTAATACCCCCGTGTGCGCCCGGTTCCGCCTTTGTGGTGGCGCCGGGCGCTCGGCCGTTCTAGCGTGAACGCATGATCGAGCTCGAGGGACTCACCAAGCGGTTCGGCAGCAAGGTCGCCGTCGATCATTTGTCGTGTCAGGTGAGACCGGGCATCGTGACCGGTTTCCTCGGCCCGAACGGGGCGGGCAAGTCCACCACGATGCGGATGATGCTCGATCTCGACAACCCGACCAGCGGTACGGTGCGCATCGACGGCAAGCACTACCGCGAACTCCAGGAACCGCTGAAGTACATCGGGGCACTCCTCGACGCCAAGGCGATGCACGGCGGCCGCAGCGCGTACAACAACCTGCTCTGCCTGGCGCAGAGCAACCGCATCCCGAGCAGCCGGGTCGACGAGGTGCTCGACATGGTCGGCCTGAGCGCGGTGGCGAAGAAGAAGTCCAAGGGGTTCTCCCTCGGCATGGGCCAGCGGCTCGGCATCGCGTCCGCGCTGCTCGGCGACCCCGAGATCCTGATGTTCGACGAGCCGGTCAACGGACTGGACCCCGAGGGCATCCACTGGATCCGCAATCTGATGAAGGCGCTCGCTTCGGAGGGCCGGACGATCTTCGTCTCGTCCCATCTGATGAGCGAAATGGCGCTGACCGCCGACCATTTGATCGTGATCGGCCAGGGCAGGCTGCTCGCCGACACCTCGATGGCGGACTTCATCCAGGAGAACTCCCGCAGTTACGCGCGGCTGCGCTCCCCGCAGCAGGAGCGGCTGCGCGACGTGCTGCACCAGGAGGGTTTCACCGTGGTCGAGACGGCGGGCGGCGTCCTGGAGATCGACGGCGCCACCACCGAGGAGTTGGGTGAGCTGGCAGCCCGGCACCAGCTGGTGCTGCACGAGCTGAGTTCCCAGCGGGCCTCCCTGGAGGAGGCGTTCATGCAGATGACCGCCGGCTCGGTGGAGTACCACGCCCATTCGGAACGGGACCCGGCGGCCGAACCACCAGCGGTGGGGGCCAACTGGGGCGAGAGCTGGAACAAGCCCGACGGCGCCGACGGCAAGGGGGCGTGACGACCATGGCATCAGTACCCGCGGTTCTCACCTCGGAATGGACCAAGATCCGGTCGGTCTCCTCGACCACCTGGACCCTCATCGCCGCGTTCGCCGTCACGGTCGGCCTCGCCGCGGGCTCCGGCGCCCTGGTGAATGCCACGTTCGACGACCTCTCCGAGGCCGAACGCCTCACCTTCGACCCGACCCTCGTCAGCTTCACCGGAATGACCTTCGGCCAGCTCGCCATGATCGTGTTCGGGGTGCTCGTCGTCAGTACCGAGTACAGCTCCGGCATGATCCGCACCTCACTGGCGGCCGTGCCGCAGCGGGGGACGCTCCTCCTCAGCAAGATCACCGTGGCCGGGGTGGTGGCGCTCCTGGTCGGCCTGCTCACCAGCTTCGTCTCGTTCTTCTTCGCCCAGGCCCTGCTGGGCGATCACGGCACCGATCTCGGCGAGGAGAACGTCCTGCGCGCGGTGGTCGGCGCGGGCCTCTACATGGGGCTGATCGCGATCTTCTCCATGGGCGTAGCGGCCATGCTGCGGAGTTCCGTGCTGGCGATCTGCATCCTGGTGACCCTCTTCCTCCTGATCTCGACCATCCTGAGCGTGGTGCCGTACGCCAAGGACGTCATCCGGTACTTCCCCGACAAGGCGGGGATGCGGATCATGCAGGTCGTCCCGGACGCGATGAACACCGACCCGGCCCCGTACGGCCCCTGGGCCGGGCTCGGGATCATGGTGCTCTGGGTGCTGGCGGCGGTGCTCGGCGGCTTCCTGGTCCTGAAGAAGCGGGACGCCTGAAGGGCGGGCCCCCGCCCATGTCCTGATCTGTGTGACGGCCCGCTCGCACGCAGTGCGCAACTTGGCCGGAACCGTCAGCGCCTGGTTATCCTCCTAACTCTTACGGGGGTGCGCGGCCGGGTGGCCCGAGCCCCGAACGACAGAGTGAGTCGATGGGGCTGGAGAATGATCGAGGCAGTCGGCCTGACCAAGCGCTACGGCGCGAAGACGGCCGTGGACGACCTTTCCTTCCAGGTGCGGCCGGGGGCCGTCACCGGGTTCCTCGGTCCCAACGGGTCGGGCAAGTCCACGACCATGCGCATGATCCTCGGCCTGGACCGCCCCACCGCAGGTCACGTCACGATCGGCGGCCACCCCTACCGCGACCTGCCGAACGCCCCGCGCCAGGTGGGCGCGCTTCTGGACGCCAAGGGCGTGCACGGCGGACGCACCGCCCGCAACCACCTGCTGTCCCTGGCCCAGCTGGCCGGCATCCCGGCGGCCCGGGTCGATGAGGTGCTGGGCGTCGTCGGCCTCCAGGACGTCGCCAAGCAGCGTTCCAAGGGCTTCTCGCTCGGGATGGGGCAGCGGCTCGGGATCGCGGCCGCGCTGCTCGGCGATCCGCAGGTGCTGCTGTTCGACGAGCCGGTCAACGGTCTCGACCCGGAGGGCATCCACTGGGTCCGCAATCTGATGAAGATGCTGGCCGCCGAGGGGCGCACGGTCTTCGTCTCGTCCCACCTGATGAGCGAGATGGCGCTGACCGCCGATCATCTGATCGTGATCGGGCGCGGCCGGCTGCTCTCCGACATGAGCGTCACGGACTTCATCTCCGCCAACTCCGCCGACTTCGCCCGGGTCCGGGTGCCCACGGACGGCCCCGAGGACCGGGAGAAGCTGACGGCCTCGCTCATCGAGGCGGGCGGCCGGGTCATGACGGAGCCGGGCGGGGCGCTGCGGGTCACCGGGCTGCCGCTGCCGAGGATCAGTGACCTGGCCCACGGGTGCGACGTACGGCTCTGGGAGCTGTCGCCGCACCAGGCCTCCCTGGAGGAGGCGTACATGCGCCTCACGCAGGGCCTGGTGGACTACCGCTCGACGGACGACGCCAAGGCGGGGCTGGTGGAGCCGCTCCCCCAGGACCCGTACGGGAGCGCCGAAAGCTTCGTGTACCCCGAGCCGGTGGAGGTGCCGCAGGACGGCTGGTACGCCCCGCCGCCGCCCGTTCCGGGCCGGAGCCCCGCACCCGTGGCGCCCTCACCCGCAGCAGAGCCCTCTTCCGCCGCCGCGGCCGGAGAACAGACGAGCAAGGATCTCCGATGACGACGCCGGCCACCCCGCAGGCCCACCAGCAGGCGCCGGACGCCGGCCTGCTGGGCTCCTACGTGTCGCCGATCCCGATCCGGCCCGCCACCCTCGGCGACGCGGTCGCCTCGGAGTGGACCAAGATCCGCTCGGTGCGCGCCACGATCTGGACGCTCGGCGTGATGATCGCGCTGATGCTGACGGTCGGGCCGGGCATCGCGCTGCTGCTCGCGGCGGACAGCAGCGGCGGCATGCCGAACGAGCCGGTCCTGGCCCTCGGCTTCTTCGGGGTGCTGCTGGGATCGATCTGTGTGATCACGCTCGGTGTGCTGACCATCGGATCCGAGTACAGCACCGGGATGATCCGTACGACGCTGACGGCCTGCCCGAGCCGGGTCCGGGTGCTCGCGGCGAAGGCGATCGTCCTCTCCTCCCTCGCCTTCGCGGTCACGACGGTGACCGCCGCGGTCGTGGCGGGGCTCCAGACCCTGATCCTGGACGGCCCCTCCGCTTCGGGCGGCGACTGGGCGCTCGCCACGGCCGGCGTCGGGCTCTATCTCGCGGCCCTCGGTCTGTTGTCGCTCGGGGTCGGCGCGATCGTGCGGCACTCGGCGGGCGCGATCACCATCATGGTCGGCGTTGTGCTGGCGCCCCTGGTGCTCGCGCTGTTCATGTTCGCCAACAGCCTGCGGGGTCTTCAGCGCTTCCTGATCGACTACTCGATCCCCAACCAGATCGGCGGACTGTACGGCACGACGATGACCAGTACCGGCCCGTCGGGCTGGGAGCCGCTGCTGCTGATGCTGTGCCTGGCCGCCGCGGCGCTGGGCGGGGCCGTCGTGATACTGAACCGGCGCGACGTCTGAGGGGCCGAGCGACGTGTGAGGGGCCGAGCGACGTCCGAGGGTGCCGGTCGGCCTCAGTGGCGCGGGGCGTTACGGGACCGCTGCACCCTGGTGGTGCGGCGGTCCTTCGCGTTCCAGCACGCCTTGTGCCAGTGCCTGCGGTCGTCGATGCCGCCGAACTCGGGCCAGGTCACGAGGTGCGGGACCCCGGAGGGGATCTCCTGGTCGCAGCCGGGGCAGCGGTACCGCTTGCCCTGGGAGCTCGCGCCGCTCACCGGGCGCACCGACCACTCCTCGCCCTGCCAGCTCTCGGTGGCCCCTCCCCCGCCGTATCTGCCGGGCGCCGAGCCGGGGCGTTCGTCGGGACTCTCGCCGCCGCGGGGGCGGTTTCGGCGCGGGGACACAGAACACCTCACGGGGCGGATCGGACACGGTACCGCCCAAGCCTAGAGCCTGGTGTCGGGGGCGGCGGCCGGGCTGTCCGGCACCCCTGTTCGGCAGTGGGGTGAGTTAGCGGAAAATCGCAACAACTTCCTCCTGGAGCGTGCCTTTGGCACGTGTCAGACGTTGTTGCCGGTGGGGGAGAAACGCGTCGGCCGCAAGGAGGCAATAGGCGATGCGCATCGGAACGTTCGTTCTGGCAGCCCAGTTCCCGGGACAGGGGCCTGGTGAGGCCCTGCACCGGGCCGTCCGGTCCACCGAGGCCGCGGAGGAGAGCGGTCTCGACTCGGTCTGGCTGGCCGAGCACCACTTCGTGCCGTACGGGGTCTGCCCGTCCGCGACCACGCTGGCGGCGCTGCTGCTGGGCCGGACCCGCAGAATCCGGGTCGGCACGGCGGTCAGCGTGCTGCCCAACCACCACCCGGTCGCGCTCGCCGAGCAGGCCGCGCTGCTGCATCTGACCAGCGGCGGACGCTTCTCGCTCGGAGTGGGGCGGGGCGGCCCGTGGGTGGACCTGGAGGTGTTCGGCGGCGGTCTCGACGCGTACGAGAACGGCTTCCCCGAGGCGCTCGGGCTGGTGCTCGACTGGCTGCGGGAGCCCCGCGTCGCGGGGCGCGGCGAGCGGTTCGGCTTCCGTGAGGTGGCGGTGGTGCCGCGCGCGGACGAGCTGCTGGAAGGCCCGGCGGACGCGGCGGGGCCCGAGGTCGTCGTGGCGTGCACCTCGCCGAAGAGCGTGCGGCTCGCGGCCCGTCAGGCGCTTCCGATGCTGCTGGGCATGCACTGCGGGGACGAGGAGAAGGCGGAGATGGTCGCCCTGTGGCGGACGGCCGCCCGGGAGGCCTGCCATCCGCCCGAGGTGGTGGAGGGGGCCGCACATGTGTCCGCCGGGGTGGCCCAGATCGAGGACGGCGCCGGGGAGGCCACGGAGATGCTGGTGAAGTCGATGCCCGGCTGGCTGCGCCAGGGGCTCGACGCCCATGTCACCGTCGACGACAGGCACCGGGTGATGCGGGACCCGGTCGCGTACACGGAACTGCTGTGCGGGTTGCACCCGGTGGGCCCGCCGCGGCTGGCGGCCGACCGGCTGGCGGCCACCGCCGAGCGCACCGGGATCACGCGCTTCGCCCTCCTCGTGGAGGGGTCGGGCGATCTCGCGGCGACCGAGGAGAACGTCCGGCGGCTGGGCGCCGACGTCCTGCCACTGCTCACCTGACCTGCGCATGCCGGTGTTTCCTCGGAGGCATCTGGCAGCCGGGATCGGTGGGACTAGTGGTGCGGTGGTGCGGGAGCTGCCGCCCCGGAGCCAGTTGCACCTCCCGCGGCCCGGGACGGCAGCAGAAGCGTTCAGCAGTCCCGAAGTACGGGCGACTGGTTGAGCAACTGGCCCCTCACCGAAGTGAACTTGGCCAGTCGGTCGTCGACCGAGGCGTCCAGCGGGAACACCGCGACGCGGTGGCAGTTCTGGAATGCGATGCGCACTCCGAAGTGCCGCTGGAGCGCGCCGCGGATCGCATCACTCGCGAGCGCGCGCAGCAGCTGACCACGTGCCTGCTCGTCCGGCGGCGGCGTCTGGTTGTCGGCGAACTGTCCGCCGTCGACCTTCAGCTGAGCCACCAACGAGCTGATCATCTCCCATGCGAAGGGCAGGGAGGTCCGGACGCAGTCGACGAAGTCGGCTTCGTCGACCTCGCCTCGCTCGGCCTGTTCCAACAGCGCCGGTGAGACGTCGAGCGACATGGGTTCTCCTCTCGCGACCCCGGGCGATGGCCGGGGCCTTACGGGCAGGGAAGGGGGGCGGCGACGACGCAGCGTGCACGGACGGCGACCTCCTGCTTCCACGGTAAGCGCGCAGTCGGGGCCGCACCAGGAGATTGGGAACACAACCGGCCAATAACGAAGGGGCGCAAAGAGGGGCAAGCCCGCTCGGTCGCGATCCGGTGTGCACCGAGTGACAGGGGGCGACGGGTGGGGAAATCGCGCCGAGCCCCCGTCGTCGAGTAGCGTTGCCGACCATGCGTCTCGTCATCGCCCGTTGCTCCGTGGACTACGCGGGCCGGCTCACAGCCCACCTGCCCTCCGCCCCCCGACTGATCCTGGTGAAGGCGGACGGAAGCGTCTCCATCCACGCCGACGACCGGGCGTACAAACCGCTCAACTGGATGTCCCCGCCGTGCACCCTGAAGGAGGGCGCCGATGGTGAGGAAGGCGTCTGGACCGTGGTGAACAAGGCGGGCGAAAAACTGATCATCACGATGGAGGAAGTCCTCCACGACTCGTCGTACGAGCTGGGCGTCGACCCGGGGCTCATCAAGGACGGCGTGGAAGCGCACCTCCAGGAGCTGCTCGCGGACCGGATCGAGATCCTCGGCGAGGGTCACACCCTGATCCGCCGCGAATACCCCACCGCCATCGGCCCGGTGGACATCCTGTGCCGGGACGCGAACGGGCAGACGGTGGCCGTGGAGCTGAAGCGGCGCGGTGACATCGACGGCGTGGAGCAGCTGACGCGCTATCTGGAGCTGCTGAACCGCGACCCGCACCTCGCGCCGGTCCGGGGCGTCTTCGCCGCGCAGGAGATCAAGCCGCAGGCCCGGGTGCTGGCGACGGACCGCGGTATCGGCTGCCTGGTCCTGGACTACGACGCGATGCGGGGCATCGAGGACGACAAACTGCGGCTGTTCTGAGCGACGGCGAGCAACGGCGTCAACGGGGCCGGGGGGGGGGCCCGGGCGCGGGGGGCGCCCCGCCCCCCCGGGGGGGGGCCCCCCCCCCGGGCCGGCCCCCCCGGGGGGGGCCCCGGCCGGGGCCCGGGGGCCGGGGGCCCCCCCCGGGA